>SVTP01000008.1 GCA_015063725.1 Oscillospiraceae bacterium | reverse complement strand
CTGGTGAATATCCGTGGGAACAAGTTAAAGACACGCTAACGGAAATAACAAAGCGCAACACCAAAACGCAATCGGTAATGATGCTCAGGAACTGTGAAGAAATCTATAGCGCCAACCCTGATTTTGTAGCGTATGGTCGTTCAGGATTTAAGGGCTATGCGGTATTTGGCTTCAAACAAAAAGGCATCTATGTTCTCGAAAGCGCATTTCCGAATAACGCCACTTATGTTCTCGGCGGAGATTGGGAGACGATTTCAAAGCTTTCGAAAGCCGAAATTCTATCGCAAAATCTTCATAGAACTCGTATTATTCACGATGCCAACTGGGGCAAGAACTTCAAAAAGATGATGGAGGGAATGTGAAAATGGGAAAGAACCAGCATGTGACACCTCATCCTAACGGGGGATGGCAAGTTAAAGGTGCCGGTAACCAGCGTGCTACGGTACGAACGACAACACAAGCAGAAGCAAGGACTATCGCAAGAGACTTAGCTATTAAAAACAAATCCGAAATGGTTGTACATGGCACAGACGGTCGCATAAGAGAGAAAAACTCTTATGGAAACGATCCCTATCCACCCAAAGGATAAATAATGCTAATAAGGGTAGCACAGAAAATTTTTCCGTGCTGCTCTTTGTTTTTTATGTCCCCATTGTCCCTTTATAAAAAGTTTTGCGGATATAACCGTAAAAAAATGCACCACTTTCACTTTCGACACTTCATTGTATCAACGAATGAGTCCTTACACAACAAAAGAACGAGATGCAATAGCATCTCGTTTTTTTGTTGGCGTGAGTAATTGGAGTCGCAGAACCTTCTCACGCCACAGGCGTGGTGGAGGCGCGTTTGCGTTAGCAAAGGCGCAATCGAGCGAAGCGAGATTTGTTCAACTGTCCTCTTACCCGCACCAAAAACAAGGCAGGCACCAAAAGGTGCCTGTTTTGTTTTTTGGTACGGCTATGAAGCCGGGTAGCCTTCACGCGTTTGTTTTTGCTTGCAAAAACAAATTCGACACGCCGCAAAGGTGGCTTTGGAGCCGAATTGCATTAGAGCGGCGTTTGTGGAGCTGTTCAAGTCCTCTTACCCGCACCAACTACCATTCCTCATTTTCTTTCGGCATTTTTCGATACGTCTCTTGACAAACGGGCACATTCATATTATAATGTTAGCGTAAAAAATCAAAAATGCAAAATTCACATAGGAGTTGCAGCCATGAGGACGAAAATTGATTTAAAAAATCATATATTCGACGTATTGTGCGCCATTACCGCAGGCGTTATCGTTGGCACTGCATATCATTTCTTTCAAAACAGCAACGGGTTTGCCCCTGGCGGCGTTGGAGGACTGGCAACCATCACGCACCACCTGCTTAAAAATCGTGTGAGCTGGTCGCTTTTGATGATCGCTTTTAATTTGCCAATCTTTATTCTGGTCAGCGCCTTTATCAACAAAAAGCTCGGCGCCATTTTGAGCTTGTATATGGTCGTGCAATCCTTTATTCCGCGTCTTTACGAGGCAATCGGGTGGCTACCTTACAGCCTGGCAAACAACCGCGAGGATTTTAACATTGTGTTTGCCTGCATTGCAACGGGAGTCATCTCGGGGTTTGGATTTTCCTTAATGCTCAGGCGTTTTGGTGCCAGCGGCGGTACGTACGGCATCTCCGCCTTGATCAAAAAGATGAAGCCCGAGATGAACATTGCGTATGTCTCCTTTATTATGGATACAAGCGTGGTGCTGATCGCGTTTTTCGTGTATGGAATGAGGATCACCCCCGTGATTTGCACGTTGCTCAATCTGTTTATCGCCAACGTCATTGTTGACCATGGACTCAGCGGCATTAAAAACGGATACAAATTTGAGATCATCACCACCCACCCCACAGAGATCGCCGATGAGCTGATGACGCGCCTGCATCGCGGCGTGACCGAGGTTCAGGTTCACGGAATGTATTCGGATACCGACAGATATATGCTGGTCTGCATCATTCACAAGCGCCAGATCGGCGAGATGATGAAGATCATCAAAAGTTACCCCGATACCTTTGCCAGCTTTGAAAAGGTAAACGAGGTCTTTGGAAATTTTAAAAAGCACGTTTGAGAGTTAACAAAGAAAAGGAGAGCAATTGCTCTCCTTTTTGTTGTTTTGATATTATTCAACAAACTGTTGACAAAGCAGCAAAATAGTGGTACAATAAAGGTGCTACACAATTACATAGTTTGATTCATTTGTGGAAAAAACACTTAGGTAAAAGTGCGTTTTCCTTTTTCCGTTTCCCAAATGGAATGTAATTGTGTAGCAACATTACGGAAGATGCATTTTTCGGTGCATCGGTTTCGGTGCACCTTTTTTTGATTTTTGGGGGTCATTCAACAAACCGTTTAGTAATTCCTTCGTTTGTTGATTGACAAAATTCAACGCTTCGTTTATAATGAAGTCAAATCCGGATTAGCAAATTATCAAAACAAGCAAAGGAGTACTTTTATAATGATTGGTCCTAATATTAAAAAGTTGAGACTGCAGCATGGATTAACACAAAAAAATTTAGCTGATAAGCTGTTTGTCTCTGCTCAAGCTGTTTCGAGATGGGAAAATGATGAGGTGGAACCTTCCATCAGTACAATTTTAGAGTTGGCAAAAATTTTTGGAGTCACCGCCGACGAAATTCTCAATCCCCAGGATGCTACCGCGCAAAAGGTTGAAGAAGCGCAAGGCACGGTGGATAACGGAACTGAAAAAACAACACCAAAAGAAGAATTGGCCCCTTCCAAAATAGAAATAAAGGTTCAAGAGCATCCCAAGGTGGAAATAAAAGCTCAAGAGCCTACAAAACATATGTTGGCTCTTTGCGAGGCTTGTAACTCTCCCATATATAATAAGAATGAAATTGTACGTGAAAACGGTAAGATCATTTGCACAAAATGCCATAAAGAGAGAGAATGTAAAAAGCAAGAAACAATTATTGCTGATGCCAAGAAGAGAAGAAGCCGGTCCTTTGTTTTTGGAATTCTTGCTTCTGTGGTCGGTTTCATTATTACCATAGCCATTTGGAATCACCCGTTGGCAAATTCCACAACACATACGGTAAGCATTTTGCTTTCGCTTGCCATGTTTACCTTTGTGTCATGTTGTGTTTTAAACAACAACTTTGTTGGGGAACTGTTTTTAAGAGTTGCCTCTTGGAGCATTAAGGCGCCCGGCCTGATTTTTACGCTTGACATTGACGGTTGTCTGTGGTTTATCGCAATGAAAATCCTGATTGCCGTATTGGGCTTTTTGCTTGGCGTTTTTATGTTTTGTCTAGCATTGGTGCTTGGAGCGATCGCCTCGGTTTTTGTATATCCGTATGCCATTGTTGTAAATTACAAACGTCCCGAAGATACATATTTTTAAAAATCAGACATCAAGAAAGGAATTCATCATGAAAAAAACATTAGCTATTGTACTGATCCTTGCAACACTCTTTACCATTGTTTCCTGCGGAAAAAAATCCAATGACCAATCCACTACCCCCGTAAATACCACCCCGAATGTTGCAACAACACCCGACGAGATCACCAAGGACGAGACTCCCGATGCGACCACGCCGGGCGAGATCACCAAGGACGAGACTCCCGATGCGACCACGCCCGACGAGACCACCAAGGACGAGACTCCCGATGCGACCACGCCCGATGAAACCACAAAAGCGGAAACTCCCGGTACCGATGTGCCTAATGAAAAAACCGACTTTTTGGCATGCTTGGATACATTGTTGAAGGGCTACAAATGGAATCCTGCGTCGATTATTCCCGAAAAATTCAGTCCCGAAAACGCATCTAACTTTGTGGACATCAATTCTATTAACAATAACTATGCAACCTTTGTTCCAATTTCCAACATTCCGCAAAACGGCATTGGAGAGCAGTGGAATATGGTGATCGAAAACATTTCCGAGTCGCAAATCTTCTTCACGGTTCTCTCTGTGGTGGATAACCTCGCAACTGTATCTGTAACGGCATTTAACAACTATCTTGACAAAAATCCTGCGGATACCGCGCACCATCAGTTCGAGGAGGGAATGTATTCCGTAACGATTCATTGTACGCAAGATACAATTGATTACGTTTTGGAATATACGGCAACTCTTCCTGTTTTGGGAGAGCAAAGTGTACAAATCGCACTCTCTATGGACATTGCAACACAAGACAAAGCCGTACGAGTTCAAATCGGAGATGCGAATGCACTGCGTTATACCGTCGGTCAAAATCAGTATTCCTTTGCCGTTAAATATCTCGGTGTAAGACGTGCTTATTTTGAATTGCTCCAAAATGAGGACGAAACGCTGGAAGGACATATCTATGAATATCTGACACTCGACAAATTAGAAATAGCAAGTGTTGCTGATTTTTACATCACGGACGAATATGTTACCGTGGTAGGCAACAAGGCAGACGGAATGATTGGATTTACCGGTTCTATCTGCGAGCTTTACTCTGCAATCACCGGCAGAATGATTGCATACGAGGTCAAGGAAGAGCTGGAGGTTCTTGGCGGTTCTGTCACTTACAATACACTTTGGTTTGATTTGGAAGACATAGACGGAATCAAATCTATAAAGTATGTTCCCGGTGAAAGCGATAAGGAAGAGGATTCGTTTTATATCAACGGTTCCGGTACCGCATGGACACAAGAAACCTACGGTTGGTCCGGAGGCTTAAAAGCTGCATCTCGCAGATTTGATATCGAATTCAGAACACAGTATTTTTATTACTATGACTCTGTTAACGAAAAATACGAAAAAGTTAAAATAGAAGTTCCGATGTTCTTTGTTCAGGAAGAGGTTTTTGACGATTTGACCACAGACGTTAAAAAGGTAAACGGTGTTACTGTTTCTGTAAAGGTAAGTGACAGTGATTTGGAAACCCTGATGGAGGAATATGCTTCCAAGACCGAAGCTCTGGAAGAAAACAAAGAAAAGTACACTGTGGAAGCTATCCTTGCACTCATAGGGGAGAAGAAGGAGTTTTCCAATTGATTTCTGTGGCGTCCCAGAAGGCAATCGCATTTGCGATTGCCTTCTTTTTTTTCTGTTTTTCGAAAAAATTTTGAAAACCTCTTGACAGCGTAACAATGTTATGCTATAATAGCGTCGTAACAATGTTACGCGGAAAGGAGTGAGGATGGCTTGGAACAAGAATTGATCTCTAAAAAAGAGCTTTTGGAGCTTTACAAAATATCCTACGGTGCACTCTATCGGTGGAAGCGGAAAGGGCTTATCCCCGAGGATTGGTTTATTAAAAAATCGACGGTAACGGGGCAGGAGACCTTCTTCCCGCATCAGCTGATCTGCGAGCGGATGGAGCTGATTCAAAAACAAAAGGACGAAACTTCGCTTGAGGAGCTTTCAAAGCAGTTTTCGAGCGAATCCCAAAAGAACGCGACCATTGTGTTGGATACGGCTTTTGGGTTCAAAACCTTTTATTTGAGCGACATCAAATCCATCGTGATCGATGACGGCGAGGGAACACAGAGAGATATTACAAACGAAATTTTGGGAGGCAAACAATGAGTAACAATATGGATATGAGAATTTCGGGGAGCGGAAGCGTTCCCGCAGGGGAATATAAGCACGTATCGGTCAGCGGCAGCGGACGCCTTGTGGGTAAGGTGCGCTGTGAGACGTTTTCTTCCTCGGGCGCAAGTCACGGCGAGAGCATTGAGTGCACAGACACTTTTAAGGTGTCGGGTGCGTCCTCGTTTTCGGGTGATGTCAAAGCGAGCTATGTTGGCGTTTCCGGCTCCTTCTCCTGTGGCGGAGACCTTGTTGCCACTGATAAGCTTTCCTGCGCAGGAAGCGCGAAATGCAAGGGGAGTGTCAAGGGCACCCTGCTCTCTATTGCGGGCGCACTGAATGTCGGTGGCGACGTTGAAGGCGAAAAGGTCAAGGTAAGGGGCATCCTCAATTGCGGTGGACTTCTCAATGCAGAGGATATCGAAATCGAGTTTGAGAGAGGCATGGAGATCGGCAGCATCGGTGGCAGCAAGATCGTTATTTTCCCCAAAAACACAGCTAAGCCGATTACAAAGCTCCCTCTGTTTTCTGCTCTTGCCAGACGTGCGAGTGCAGGCGTGTCGGTAGCCACCTCGATCGAAGGTGACGAGATCGCATTGGAAGGCGTTGCGTGTCCCCGTGTCACAGGGCGCATCGTTGCTATTGAGCGCGGCTGCAACATTGACTTGGTTCAATATAGCGAAACGGTTGAAATTTCCCCCGATGCCAAGGTTGGCAGAACCGAAAAGATTTAACCGGTTGAAAGGAGACCTTCAAAATGTTTTTGGAAATGAATTTTCACTCGCGAGAGCTGGGCAGACAGGTTCGGGCAAACGTCATTATTCCCGAGCAAGTCAGGGATACGAACCAATCTTACAAAACGCTTTGGCTCTTGCATGGACTGACCGATGATCATTCGGCGTGGATGCGATACAGCTCTATCGAGCGCTACGCCAACGAGCTTGGTATTGCCGTTGTTATGCCAAACGTAGATCGAAGCTGGTACACCAACACCGCCTACGATGCAAACTACTTCAATTTTGTTGCAAAGGAGCTCCCCGAGGTCTGTCGCGGACTCTTCAAGGGAATGAGTGGCGAACGCGAGGACAACATGGTTGGCGGACTTTCTATGGGCGGCTACGGTGCTGTCAAGCTGGCACTCTCTTGCCCCGAGCAGTACGGTGCTTGCATCTCTCTCTCCGGTGCGTTTGACGTTACCAGAGTGGGGAGAGATTACAACTTGAACGAATGGCGAAGCATATTCGGTTTTGATATCGACAAGGCATTGGAGCTTGCAGGGAGTGAACACGATCTGTTTGCGCTTGCCGAGCGGAACAAAAAAGAGGGAAGACCGTTCCCAAAACTCTATCTGTGGTGCGGACTTGAGGATTTCTTGATTGAAATGAACCGTTTGTTTGATCAACATCTTACAAGTCTTGACATCCCTCACGTGTTCCAAGAAAGCGAGGGAAACCACTCCTGGAAGTGGTGGGATCTTCATATACAAAATGCCCTCAACTTTGTTTTGCGTGATGAATAAAAAAAGAAAGTCCCTACTCGGGACTTTCTTTTTGTTTTCTTATTCTTCCACGATCTCGCGATCCAAAAGCGTCAAAAGTTTTTCCGCATCAAAGAGGGGGAAGATCAGCTCAAAGGGTTCACCCTCGTGCGAAAAGCGCAGGGAGTAGTAGCCCGTCATGGTGTATTGCTCTTCGTAGTCGATCTCTTTCTTTTCAATGCCGTATTGCGCGTATTTGAGACTGTCATGGGGATCGTCTGCCATCCAGGAGTCAAAGGTGATGGGGTCATTGACCTTTACCAAGGCTTCAATTTCGTCCATCGCAAAGCCGACAACCGCCTCGCCATACCAGAAGCAGAGCTTGCCATCCTCGATAAATACGTTGGTGGTATCGCTGCTGTAAACGGTTTTCTTTGTTTTTTCATCAGCGGAGTACATATAGGTCAGAATGTCCACTTGGGGCGCATCCTCGGGAATGTCCAGCTCGCGCTTGACCTGTGCGTTGAACGCCTCGTATGCCTTGTCCAGCTCTTCCATGCCCTCATCGGGTTCATCCTCGCGCGCCTTTTCTTTTTTGTGGTTGATCACGGCATAAACGATGCCTGCCACAAACAACATACCTGCCGCAATGCCGAGAAAGGCGGGGAATACTTCTTTGCTTTCAAAAATCTCAAATGCAATAGAGCCAAGAAGCACGCCAAGACCGCACCCAATAAAGGTGGGGAGCATACGCAAAAGCGACTTCTTCACGGTTTTGTGCAAAGCTTTTGTAAGCTCCTCGCTCAACTGCTCTCGCTTTGCCGAAAGCGCGGCGTTTTCGCGGCGCAACACAAATTCTTCGTTGTCAATTACACTCTCGTCATCCAAATTGACGCTGAATATATTTTTTCTGGTCATACTAAAATCTCCTCTTTTGTTGATGCATTCATTATATCACAATCTTGGTTTGGTGTCAAGAGATTATAAAATTTCCTTAATTGCAGATAAAAAAGAGCCGAACACGTGTGGCGTTCGGCTCAAATGTTTTGTTAATTATTCAGCATCCTTTTTGCTTTTTCTGGAAAGCATGGTGTTTGCGAGAATACCAAGAATGAGAGCGCAAGCAATGGTGGTGATGGTAACCTTACCAAAGGAGATGGAAAGACCGCCAATGCCGGGGATGAGGATTGCGGAAACAACAAACAAATTGCGGTTGTCGTTCAGGTCAACCTTTTGGATCATCTTAAGGCCCGAAACGGCAATAAAGCCGTAGAGAGCGATGCAAACGCCACCCATTACGCAGTTGGGAATGGTGGAAAGGAATGCGGCAAAGGGAGCAAAGAAGGAGATAACGATTGCCATAATGGCAGTTGTGAGAATGGTAATGATCGAAGCGTTACCCGAAATTGCAACGCAACCAACCGACTCACCGTAGGTGGTGTTGGGGCATCCGCCAAAGAATGCGCCTGCCATCGAGCCTACGCCGTCACCAAGCAGGGTGCGGTGCAGACCGGGTTCCTCGAGAAGGTCGGACTCAATAATAGAGGAGAGGTTTTTGTGGTCGGCAACGTGTTCTGCAAAAACAACGAATGCAACGGGAATGTAAGCAACGGCAATGGTTGCAATGTAGGAAGCATCAATGTCACCAAAGCCCTTGAAAGCGGTTACAAAGGTAAAGTCGGGAACCCACTTCATATTTTCGAAAGCACTGAAGTCGATAACGAGCAGAGCGTCGTTGCCGCTTGCCATACCAATGAGGGTGAAAACGGTAGCGGTGAGGTAGCCTGCAAGGATACCGATGATGAAGGGGATCATCTTGAGTGTCTTTTTGCCAAATACAGAGCAGAGCATAACAACTGCAAGGGTTACAAGACCGCAAATGATAGCAACGTAATGAGAGCCGCCTGCGGGAGCTTTGTTGAGGTCATTTACAGCAGCACCTGCCAGCGAAAGACCGATCAGGGCAACGGTGGGACCAATAACAACGGGGGGCATCAGCTTGTTGATCCATTGGACGCCTACAAATTTAATGACGAGAGCGATCACAACGTAAACAAGACCTGCCATAATGGCACCAAGGATCAAGCCGACGTAGCCTGCTGCCATCGAAACTGATCCTGCAAATGCAGCGGTCATAGGACCAATAAAAGCAAAAGAAGAACCAAGGAATACGGGGCTCTTAAATTTTGTGAAAAGAAGGTAAACAAGTGTACCGATACCTGCGCCGAGTAATGCCGCCGTAGTGCTCATTTGGCTGGCTGTACCAATGCCAAGTGCCGCATTCTCTGCGGAATTGGTGTTGATGATGATCGGAACCACGATGGTAGCCGCCATAATTGCCAGCAATTGTTGGAAAGCAAAGATGAGCACTTGTGTGAACTTGGGTTTGTCGTTGACGTTGTAGATGAGTTTCATTTTCTTTCTCCTCCTTAAATTTGAAGCCTCGCAGCACTCGGTTCCCGTTCAAATCGCAAAAAAAGAGCCCACCGAGGAAAGGTCGCTTATGGCAGGACTTGCAAACTGAAGCGTGGGAAACCCGAAAATACCTCCGATGAACTTACTGCCATCAAGTATACCACAAAAGAGCCGATTTGTAAAGCCTTTTTTCGATTTTTTGTGACAAAAAAATAAACCAAAAGCGAGCCGCACCGCGGCTCGCTGATTTTTCTATCCTATTCATAAAATCAATCCAAAACAGGCAAAGAGAGGATGGGGCAAAGTCCCGTTGTTTGGATGGCGGCATCGGCATCGGTGGCAGTCATTTTTGCACTGATGACTGCAAATTTACCGTCGCAGAGCCATACGCTATCCTCGCTTGCAAGAGCGGTCTTGGCTTTCGCCTCGCATCTGGGGCAGCCCTCAAACACGTAAACTCGACGGCAAGAAAGAGATGCAACATCTGCAACATCATCCGCACCTGCAACCTGCCAATGGGGCAGACGGCGGTCTGTGGAACGTCCTGAGAGGATGTCGAGAATATCCGCCACAACCGCGCTTGCGGTGGGGAGCTTGCCTGCGCCCGCTCCGTAGAAGAGCGCGCGCCCGAGCATATTGGTGCCCACCAAAATACCGTTGTAAACGTCATCCACATGACAGATGGGGTTGGTGGGGAGCACGAGGAAGGGCGACACGAGCGCCAGCACGCGACCGTCGATCTTTTCGGTGTGAGCGATCAGCTTGATGGCACCGCCGAGCTTATCCGCAAGCGCGGTATGCTCCTCGGTAATGCCCGTAATGCCTGTTGTCGAGATCTTGTTGGGATCCAGCAGCTTGCCAAAGGCAAGAGCGGCAAGAATGACGATCTTGCGGGCGGCATCAAGACCTTCCACGTCGGCGGTGGGGTTAGCCTCGGCATATCCCTTTTGCTGGGCGAGCTTGAGCATGTCGGCAAATGCCGCGCCCTCGTTCTTCATTTTTGTCAAAATAAAGTTGGTGGTGCCGTTGAGAATGCCGCTGACAGAGAGGATCTCATTGGAGGCAAGATCGGTCTGCATCGGGCGGATGATCGGAATACCGCCGCCCACGCTTGCTTCAAACAGGTAAGAAACGTGATGCTCTCGCGCCAGATCCAAAAGCTGGGCGCCAAAGGTGGCAACAACCTCTTTGTTTGAGGTAACAACGTGCTTTCCTGCCTTGAGTGCCGCAGAGGTGAACTCATACGCAGGATGTGCACCGCCCATCATTTCGGCAACCAAAACGACCTCGGGATCGTCAAGAATGACCTGAATGTCATGCACCACGCGATCCCCCAAGGGGTGCTCGGGGAAGTCACGCAGGTCGAGAATATATTTTACGTTGACCTCGTCGCCGCAGTAGGCGGCAACCTGCTTTTGGTTTTGAAGGATGACTTCTGCGGTTCCGCTTCCAACAACACCAAAGCCAAGGAGTGCAATGTGTAACATAGGTAGGCTCCTTTCGGGGGGATCGTCCCTGTGGACGACAAAAATTATATATCACCTTATATCATAACACAAAATCTTGCAAAATGCAAACAAAACTATTGAAAAAAATAAAAAAATGTGCTATACTTTTGAAGAAAGAACGTTTTTGACTGAAAATAGCCCTGAAAGGGGGAAGAATTTATGCCTACATCACCCATTGGCGGCATGAGCAACGTGAAAATTTTTGTTTTGTATCTTATGCGAAACATCAATTATCCGCTCAGCTTTGTCACCATCAACGATATCGTTATGCAAAACGACTACGTTATGTACCTCGATTTTGCCATGGCTTTTCACGAAATGCTCGACGGCGGACTCATTGTTGAGGACGGCAAGGACGAGCGCGGAGAAGCGCTTTATTCCGTCACCCGCAAGGGTACAATCGTTGCCGAGCAGCTTCGCTCCGACATTCTGCCCGCAGTCCTTGACCAAAGCATGACCTACGCCTTGCGCTACCTCGATTTTCAGCGCCGCGGTGTCAGCGTTGATTGCTTTACCGAGCGCCGCGCCGACAACACCTTTGACGTTGTGTTTACCCTCAAAGAGAAGGACAAAACCATCTTCGAGACCAAAATCAACGTCGATTCCGAATACCGCGCACACCAAATGCGCAAGACCTTCCGTGACCGCCCCGACGTCATCTACCGCGGCGTTGTGGCTCTCCTCTCGGGCAAGGTTGATTATTTGTTTGATAAGTAAGAAGGACGCGATGTGGGGGAACCCTTTTTGAGAAAAGGGTTCCCCCACACCCCCTTCCCAAAAACTCTCGCACAAAAATATCAAAAGGGAACTCCAAAGCTACGGATAGACAGTCGGCGCAAGTGTCCGCTTGCTTTTGCTACCGCAATCGGTCAGACGCCACCGAGACCCTGCCCGTTAAGAGAATCGTTTTGCAGCAAATGATATTTATAGAGGGCGGCGTCTTCAACGGTCCAAAAAGTAGGGGCGAAGAGATTGCTTGCAATCTCGTGGCGGCTTGTCGCCTTCCATTAGGTCGTCCGCTCTATAACCAAACAAATCCTCGCGGACGTGCAATGCACGCCCCTACCGTTAAATTTTTCAACCTATTTGTATGGGCGATTCACGAATCGCCTGTTTTTTTATTGCTGATAGCAAAACCCCCGCTCATCGCACACGGTGAGCGGGGGTTTTGTTCGCTTCTGCTTTTTATTTTGTAAAAATGTTGATGATGAATTGAACCAAGAATGCCAATGTAGTAGAAGCTACCAGAATGGCGAGTGCCATTGCGAGAATGCGCACGAAAGCAGGAATGCTTGATTTTGTGTTCTTTTTGTTAGCCATGATTTATGTATCCTTTCAAAAAAATTATTTCTTATCTAAAAGAACGCCCGTCGAGGGGATCTTTATTTTTTTGAGTCCCTTTGCATCCTCGGGGATCTTTTTGGGATCATTGGTAGCCGAAACCACCTTTACGCCCTTCTTCATGCTCATCAGCGTGACGCCTCCCGAGGTTCGGGTTGCCATAATGGGAATGAGCGAGGATTTGATCAGGATCGCGCGTCCGTCGGATGATGTGATCATGATCTCCATCGGGCTCTTTTCATAGAACGCCGCCACAACGGGGGAGTTTTTGGAGTAAGCAGAGGTGATCTTGCGGCGGTTGCCCGTAATTTCGTAGTTGGCAACCGATATGCGCACGCCCTTGCCGTTTTCAAAGATGAGCACGATGCTCTCCTTGGCGGGGTACTTGTTTTGAATGTTCATCAAAATCGGCTTTTCGTCTGCATCCATCTTCAACTTAACAGGCAGATAGTCGCCCAGTGCCGATGCTTTGGTGGTGTCAAAGTCCTCTGCCTTTGCGCGGTAGAGCTGCTGCTGGTTGGTCAGGAAGATAAAGTTATCGGTGTTCTGACCGTCCACCAAATGGAGCTGCTCGTCGCCATCCTTAAAGGATTGCTCGTCATTACCCTGCAGAGAGCGGAAGGTGATCTTTTTGAAATATCCCTCGCGGCTGAGAACAAAGCGGGCAGGGTAGTTTTCAATGTGTTCTTCTTCCTTATATTCCTTAATCGCACCTGCCGACACGATCTGCGAGCGGCGGGGCTGACCGTACTTCTTTTTGACCTCGGTGAGTTGCTGGATGATGAGTGCCTTTTGCTTGAGCTCGTCTTTCAGGACCTCTTCCATATCGGCGATCTCTTTTTGCAGATCCTCAATCTCTGCCAAGCGGTTGATGATGTACTCGCGGTTGAGGTAACGCAATTTGATCTCAGCGATAAAGTTTGCCTGAATTTCGTCAATATCAAAGCCCTTCATCAAGTTGGGAACAACCTGAGATTCTTTTTCGGTCTTGCGGATGATGCGAATGGCTTTATCGATATCCAGCAAGATCTTGCCAAGACCGAGCAACAAATGGAGTTTATCCTTCTTTTTCTTCAGGTCGAATTTCAGCTCACGGCGCACGCACCCGAGGCGGAATTTGATCCACTCGTGCAGAATTTCCTGCACGCCCATGGTGCGAGGGGTGGAGTCGATGAGAATATTGAAGTTGCAACGGAAGCTATCCTCAAGAGGGGTGAGCTTAAACAGCTTTGCCATCAGCTTGTCGGGGTCGGTTCCGCGGCGCACGTCAAGCGTGAGCTTAAAGCCGTTGAGGTCGATCTCATCGCGGAAGTCGGTGATCTCCTTGATCTTGCCCTCTTTATAAAGCACCGTCAGCTTGGCGATGATCGCCTCAATAGTGGTGGAGTAGGGGATCTGGATGACCTCGATGCAGCTGTTTTCTTTATCAAAGACGTAACGCGCACGCATACGGACCGAGCCGGAGCCGGTGGTGTAGATGCGCTTCATTTCTTCCTCGTCATAAAGAATGGCACCGCCACCCGGGAAGTCGGGGGCTTTGATGAGCTCCATCAACTTATCAAGGGGGAGTCTGGGCTTGCGCAGCATGGCAATGGTGCCGTCGCAAACCTCTGCAAGGTTAAAGGAACAAATGTTCGATGCCATACCAACCGCAATACCCATGTTAGGCATAACCAGAATGTTGGGGAAGGTAGTGGGCAGCAGTACCGGCTCCTTCATGGTAGCGTCATAGTTGTCCACCATATCCACAGCATTCTTTTCAATTCCGGCAAACAGCTCGTGGCAAATGGGAGCGAGTCTTGCCTCGGTATAACGTGCAGCTGACGCAACAGTGTTGGAGGAATACTGCTTACCAAACGAACCCTTGGAGTCGATAAGAGGATGTAATAGGGTTTCGTTTCCGCGAGTGAGACGCACCATCGTTTCATAAATAGATGCATCACCGTGCGGATTGAGCTTCATCGTGTCACCCACGATCTTCGCGCTCTTGGTAAATCCGCCCTTGAGAAGTCCCATTTCATACATCGTATAAAGGAGCTTGCGGTGCGAGGGCTTCAGTCCGTCGATCTCGGGGATCGCGCGCGATACGATAACGCTCATAACATAGGGCATATAGTTCTTTTCAATCGTTTCGGTAATGGGTTGATAAACGATTGGAGCGTAAACGATTTCTTTCTTTTCTTTCTTTTGCTTTCTTGCCATTCTGTGGAGTCCTTTCTGTTAGGTTGGGAACGGTATGGGGAAGCGGGTGCGCGCCTTACACCTCTTTTACGGTGTGTGCGGCGGCGCGGATCAGTCGGTTATAGAGCGCAAGACCAAGCCCATCCTGTGGGGGCAGGTGCGCGTAAATGATTTCGGCATCGGTGCCGTCTGCCTCACGCAGGGCGGCAAAAAGCCGATGTGCTTGTTTTGCGAGGTCATCCTTTTTTCCAACGGGGAAGAGAATACCACTCGCAAGCGCCTCGCACTCCTCGTCATAGCAAAGGATGGCACACTTGCGTGATGCCGCCTCTGTTTGAAGGTAGCGGAGCACGTCCGCCTCATTGCCCGAAAGCAGAACGAGGGGAGCGGTGGGGGCATAGTGTCTGTATTTCATGCCGGGGGAGAGCGGTCGCTCGTTTTCGGCAAGCTGATGCAGCACGGCGTCGGCAACGGTTACCTTGTCGCACAAAAGGGAGAGGGCATCGCGTGTGATGCCGCCGGGGCGCAGGAGAATGAGCCCGTCCCCTTCGATTTTTACGATGGTGGACTCCAGCCCGATCTCGCTTTCGCCGCCGTCAAGGATCATATCCACACGCCCGTCCATATCTTGTGCCACGTGCGCGGCGGATGTGGGCGAGGGCTTGCCCGAAAGATTGGCAGACGGTGCGGCAATAGCGACGCCGCAAAGCTCGATGAGCCTGTGCGCTACGGGGTGCGAGGGGCAACGGACAGCCACGCTGTCAAGCCCACCCGTTGTCGATTTGGGAATGGTATTTTTGCGGGGCAGGATCACTGTCAGCGGCCCCGGCATAAACGCCTTTGCCAAGCGGTAGTAAAGCGCGTTCGTCACGGCGTACTGCTCGGCATCGGTGGGATCTGCAATATGAATGATGAGGGGATTGTCCGAGGGACGCCCCTTTGCGGCATAGATCTTTTTTGCCGCCTCGTCGCGCGTGGCGTTGCCGCCAAGACCGTAAACCGTCTCGGTGGGGAAGACCACAAGTCCACCCGACCGCAAAATGGCGGCAGCGCGGCAGAGGTCCTTTTCCTGCGCAACAATGTCTGTTATTTTGATGTGTTCGGTTTTCAAGGGTGTCTCCAATTTGTTAACTGTCTTGATTTTTCAGCTTTTCTGCCGTTTCTGCGGTAGCAAGGGCGTCGATCATTGCGCCAATGTCTCCGTCCAGAAAACGGTCGATGGAGTGAATGGTCAGACCGATGCGGTGATCGGTAATGCGACCTTGCGGATAGTTGTAGGTGCGAATGCGCTCACTTCTGTCTCCCGTACCAACCTGACGGCGGCGGTCAGATGCAATGGCATCTGCCTGCTCGCGTTGCTTTTGGTCGTAAAGGATGGTGCGCAGCATACGCAGTGCCTTATCCTTGTTTTTAAACTGGCTGCGCTCCTCCTGACATTCCACCACAATGCCCGTGGGCTTGTGTGTAAGTCTTACGGCGGACTCGGTCTTGTTGATGTGCTGACCGCCCGCTCCGCTGGATTTGCAGGATTCAAAAATCAGATCGGCGGGATTGATTTCGATAGAAACCTCCTCTGCCTCGGGGAGCACGGCAACGGTTGCCGTAGAGGTTTGAATACGCCCTTGCGACTCGGTCTCGGGCACACGTTGCACGCGATGAACACCGCTCTCGTACTTAAAACGGGAATACGCACCGTCCCCCTCGACCTGAAAGGTCAGCTGGCGATAGCCGCCAAGCTCGGTGGGGTTTTCGGAAAGCAGAGAGCAACGAAAGCCTGCCGTTGCGGCGTACATCGTGTACATACGGTAAAGAACGGCGGCAAACAGAGCGGCTTCCTCGCCGCCCGCGCCTGCGCGGATCTCCACCATCACGTTCTTTTCATCGTTGGGATCACGCGGCAAAAGCATAACGGTCAACTCGCCCTTGAGCTCTTCGACCAGCTCCTTTGCCTCGCGCAATTCCTCGTTTGCCAAAGCGCGCAGTTCGTCGTCTGCTTCTTCAAGAAGGAGCAGGGCATCGTCAATGCGGGACTGTGCCGATTTGAATGCGCGGTATTTTTCAATGATGGGAGTCAGAGATTTGTATTCCTTTGCAATTTGCGCACATTTTGCAGGATCGCCTGCCACCACAGGATTGGAGAGCGAGGCCTCCAGATGCAGATATTTTTCTTCAGCTTGTTGTAATTTTTCTAACATCGGAGACCTCCTTTCTCACAAATGGAAAAATCAGAATTTAGAATTGATAGAACGCCTTGAATGCGCGGTAAGCCTCGTAGAGGTCGACCTTTGCAATCAGTTCGTAGGGAGCGTGCATGGAGAGAACGCCAACACCAATGTCGATGGTGTCGATGTTGTGGTTTGCCATATACTTTGCAACGGTTCCACCGCCGCCAACATCGGTCTTACCAAGCTCGCTGATCTGCCATACAACGCCTGCTTCGTTCAGGAAGCGGCGCGTCCAGCCAACCATCTCGGCACTGGCGTCGGATGTGCCACCCTTACCGCCGCTGCCGGTATACTTGCACAGGCAAACGCCGCAGCCGATAAGAGAGGAGTTGCGATGCTCGTAAACGTCGGCATAATTGGGGTCAAAGGTAGCGGTAACGTCGCTGGAGAGGCATTTGGAGTTTGCGCGGACTGCTGCCTCGTTGCCGCCAAGAGCCTTTGCAATCTCGGCAATGACATCAACGATGAGGCTGCTTTGCATACCGGTAACGCCGTCGCTGCCGGTCTCTTCCTTATCAACAAGCAGACACATAGCGGTGTGCTTTGTGTCGGTGCTGTCGATCATAGCGGTCAGAGAGGGGTAAGCGCAAACGCGGTCATCGTGACCGTAAGCGCAGATCATCGAGCGGTCAAAGCCAACGTCGCGTGCCTTTGCCGCAGGAACGATTGAAAGCTCTGCCGAGAGGAAGTCATCCTCGGCAATGCCGTATTTTTCATAGAGATAGTTGAGAACGCCTGCTTTAACAGCATCCTTTTCTTCACCGTCAACGGGGCGGCTGCCAACAAGGATGTTGAGCTTTTCTGCCTGGAAAACCTCGTTGATCGATTTGCTGCCCTGTGCACGTGCAAGGTGAGGGAGCAGGTCGGTGATGTACATTACGGGGTCGGTCTCGTCCTCGCCAACAACAACGTCAACAACGGTGCCATCCTGCTTTACAACAACGCCGTGAAGAGCCAGAGGCATTGCAAGCCACTGATACTTGCGAACGCCGCCGTAGTAGTGAGTCTTGAAGAAGGACATACCGTGCTCCTCATAAAGCGGAACGGGCTTGAGGTCAAGGCGGGGAGAGTCGATGTGTGCGGCAGTAATGCGGATACCGTTGTTGATATTCTCGGTACCGATTCTCATCAAAAA
Organism: Oscillospiraceae bacterium; assembly: GCA_015063725.1. Classification (GTDB taxonomy): domain Bacteria; phylum Bacillota; class Clostridia; order Oscillospirales; family CAG-272; genus UMGS1865. Next base: position 53,322 of record SVTP01000008.1, on the reverse strand, counting down.
GATGTTCTTGCCGCGGTTGTTATAGTAGAGCTTGTCGCCTGCGTTGATGGGATCGCCAAAGTTCCATGCGCGATAGCCTGCAGCCTCGGCAATGCGAACGCTCTCGACAACTGCCTCGCGCTCGGTCTTTGCGGCATCCAGAAACTTGACGTAATTCTTTGCATATTCATACGCTTCGTCTACAACAGTGGCGCCTGCCAGCTCGTAAACGGTCTTTTTTTCATAGCGAAGATTTTTGTTTTCGGACATAGTGGTTTTCTCCTTTGTTTATGTAATTCGTGTCAAAAATACAGTTTGGTATAAAGGTCATGCGCTTTTGTAACGTCGCGCACAAAGCGAGCGGTCCGGGTGTTGGGAATATCTTTGAGCGTTCCCAATTCGCTGACGTATGCGGGGTTGGCAAGCCATGCATCCACGTCATCTGTTCCCGCATCAAAGGCGGCAAACACTGTCTCCCAAACGCCGTAGCGCTGATAGAGGTATGAGAGATACGCCGCACCGCACTCCAAATTCTTTTTGGGATCGTAAAGCAGCCCCGCCTCTTCGGGGGCTTCTCCGAGAATGACGGTTTGGATCATTTCAAATTCCTCGGGTGTTAGCTGCATCAGTCCGATACCACCGTTTTCGCCTGCGAGGTCGATTGCAAAGCCGCTCTCTGTCCGCACGACCGCCCAAAGGATCGCTTCGGGAATGCCGTACTCTTCGGCGGCGGCGCGAATGTCATCGGCGTAACGCTCCGAGAGGGGATACTGCTTTTTTTCAATGGCGGTGGCAACACCGTCAAAGGCGAAGCCAAATCCAATGGAAAGCAACAGAATGGCACAAATGATGATAAGGCTTTTGGCGTTGAATTTCATTTTGCAATTACCCCCAATTCCTTCAGGATTCGATGAACGCGAGGGGCAAGCAATTCAACGGGGCCGTTGTTTTCAACGATATAATCGGAGTTCGCTTTAAAGAACTCGTCGCTTTTTTGTGCAAGGATGCGGCGCATGGCTGCCTCGGGGGAAATGCCGTCGCGCGCCACAATGCGCTCAAGGCGAAGTCTGCGGTCGGCGAGCACCGAAACCACAGCACCGCAGGCGCGGTGTGCACCTGCTTCAAACAGTTGGGGAGCATCAAATACGGCAACGGGCACGCCCTCTCGGCGAAAATGCTCCATTTGCGTCTTGACCTCTTCCATCACGTACCGATGGGTGATGGCGTTGAGACGCTCACGCGCCGCAGGATCGTTGAATACAATCCCGCCCAAGGCGCGGCGGTCAAGAGTGCCGTCTGAGAGAAGGATCTTTTTGCCAAAGACCTCAACCAACTCTTGCAAGCAAGAGGACGGGGGAGTGATCAAGGCGTGATAGACGCGGTCGGCATTGATCACGGGAATGCCGTATTGCGCAAAAATGCTTGCCACCTCGCCCTTGCCTGCACCCGTAGGACCTGTCAGTCCGATCACGAGCATGGCGGCACCTCCAGTCGCAAGCCGCCGATCTGGTCAGAGGAGTATGCCGTCTCCATTACCTCTTGAACGTAACGTCCGTCGCTAAGAGAGGGAGCAAACGGCTCACCCTCTGCCACAGAGGAAAGGAATGCGTGCATGCTTGACAAATGACCGTAAAGCCAGCCTGCAGGTGCTTTGGGGGAGGGGAAGGTCAGGTTGGGGTAACGCCCAACACATTCAATTCGGGTAAAGCCGCGAATACCGCCCATGGGAGCACTCGTGGCAGTGTTGTCATAGTAGTAAAGCCAGTTGGGCTCCATCAGGGAGAAGCGCAAAGCACCCTTCTCACCGTAGATCTCAAACGAAAGATCGTCATTGGTTCCCACCTGCAATTTGCCAACGGTAATGGTGCCGCAAGCACCACTCAAGGTTCTGCCCGTCATATAAAAGGATTCATCGGCGTTGGTCTGCCAATCGTTGCCGTCTCTTCCTTTGCGGGTGGGGTAGGCGATCTGGCTCATGCCGCTCACTTCGCAAAGCCGTCCGCACAAAAAGCCGAGCAGATCAATGACGTGTGAGCCAAGGTCAAAGAGCACACCGCCACCGCAAATCGTGCTATCCTGCTTCCAACCGGCAGGACGGTTGACGTCGGCGGCACTGTTGTGCAGATACTTGCCCTCAAAGCTGAGGATGCGACCGATGCGCCCTTCATCAATCAATTGCTTTGCACGCATAACGGGTGCGAGCCAGCGGTTGTTAAAGACCATGCCGCAAATTTGCCCATCAGCTATGGGGAGAGTAGCAATTTCTTCCGCCTCTGCGGCGCTGATGCACAAGGGCTTTTCGCAAAGCACATGCTTGCCCGCGGCAATCGCTTTTTTGAGAGTTTCAAAGTGGTAGATGTTTGGGGTGCAAATGTCGATGACGTCAACGTCAGGGGAGTTGATCAGGTCGTCCTCGTTGGCGGTAGCGATCTTCATGCCAAACTCGGTGGCAACGCGCTCGCTCTTTTCCTGTGAGGTGGTGCAAACGCCAACGACCTCTGCCGCAAAGGGGAGATACTCATAAAAGAAGGGGAGATTTTGCACAGCCCAGGTGTGGGTTCTGCCCATTGCGCCAAAGCCCAACATGCCTATACGAAGCGTTTTCTTTTTGTTTTGTTCCATGGTGCAAATCCTTCCTTTCAAAGCGTGTTTTTTGAAGATGCATTGACAGCACCGCAAGAGTGCACATCTATTCATCTTATTATAACTCAATTTTTTCGCTTTTGCAATAGGATTGCGCATTTTTTGTTGGAAAATTCAACTTTTCCAGCCTTTTTTCGCCGCTTTGATATTGCATTTGGAAAAGGTTTCGAGTATAATATAGATAGATAACGGGAAGGGAGATGCTTGGAATGGAGCAAATGATGAAAGAATTGCAGATGAATGGCATTGAGTGGGAACTGAATTGTCCGCTCTCCAAGCATTCCACTCTCCGTATCGGCGGTGGAGCAGACATCGCCCTTTTTCCGCACTCCACAGAGGAGCTTTGCCGCGCGTTGGCATTTTTGAGGGCGCGCGATATTCCCACGCTCGTTATTGGCAACGGCAGTAACGTCGTGTTCTCGGATGAGGGATACCGTGGTGCAGTCGTCTTTACGGGCAAATGTCGCGAGATCAAAATCGAGGACAATATTCTGTTTGCCGATGCGGGCGTACCCCTCTCGGCGCTTTCCTCTTCCGCACGTGACGAGGGACTTTCGGGCTTAGAATTTGCATTCGGCATCCCCGGCACACTCGGCGGCGCGATCTATATGAACGCAGGTGCTTACGGCGGCAGTATGAGTGACGTTTGCATCAACTCCTCGTATTATGACATCCAAACGGGAGAGGTCAAAAGCCTTTTTGAGGATGCCCAAGCGTTCGGCTACCGCAAAAGCATTTATCAACACCATCCCGAACGCATCATTCTGGGAGCAACTCTAAAGCTGCAAAAGGGAGACCGTAGACAGATTTCCGAGACGATGCGCACCTATTGGGAAAAACGCCGCAGCTCGCAACCCCTGGATTTGCCCAACGCAGGGAGCACGTTCAAACGCCCCGAGGGACATTTTGCAGGCAAGCTGATTGAGGATTGCGGACTGAAGGGCTTGACCGTTGGCGGCGCACAGGTCTCCGAAAAGCACGCAGGCTTCATCGTCAACGTAGGCGGTGCTACCTGCGAGGACGTCAAACGCCTGATCGAGCGGATCAAAACGACCGTACTGCAAAAAACGGGCGTGGAGCTGGAGTGTGAGATCAAATTTTTGTAATAATTGATGGCAACCAATGAAAAACAACTTTCTTAGCGGATGGGGTCTTGGTGGTGCCCAGCCGCTCGCGATAGCAAAAGCGAGGTTTATCCTCGCGCCGACTGTCTACTCGTGAACTAACAAATCCATTTAGATAATTTTTGTGTGAAAGTTCTTGAAAGGGGTGTGGGAAAACTTCTTTCAAGAAGTTTTCCCCACGAAAAAAAGAAAAGAGGTGACAAAATGACCTTTACAGAGCGCGTGTGCGCAGAGCTGATGGAGCTCCCAATCAAAAAGAATTGTTGCAGACGTGCATTGAGTGCAGGTCTTTTGCTGCCTGCCATGCGGCAGTCGGCAAGCTGTGTTATTTTGCCCTGTCGACGCGAAGCGATGGCAGACTTTGCCAAAGGGGTGTTTGAAAAGACCTACTCCAAAACGGCAGAAATGAACATCATCGGCTTTCACGGTCACCGCCAGTGGCAGCTCGTTCTCCCATCACCCGCCGCGTCCAAGCTCACGGCGCAACTGCGCGAGGACGGAGCGGATATTGATGAACTTTTGCACCTTTCGGAATGTGAAAGCTGTCGCGCAGCCTTCTTGCGCGGGCTGTTCTTTGTTTCGGGAACAGTCAACGATCCGCAAAAATCCTATCACTTGGAGTTCGTGCTCCCCAGCGAGGAGAGCGCTGATGCCGTTACCAATTATTTGTCGTCTATCGGCTATCCCCCCCGTCGCATTGCGCGCAATACGGGCGTGGGACTGTACTACAAGGATGCCACATCGGTTGCCGATCTTATCACCCTGATGGGCTCGCACAGCATCATTTTTGAGTTTTATAACGCACGTATCGCAAGCGATATCCGCAACAACGAAAACCGCGCCACCAACTGCGTGGCAAGAAATATTCAAAAGTCGGTTGCCGCCGCCGCGCGGCAGATGGAAGCCATCGGGCGACTGATGGAGAGCGGCAAGCTCGATTCCTTGCCCGAGCCCCTGCGCCAGACCGCACTTTTGCGCTACCGCAATCCCGACGCCACATTGGACGAGCTGAAGGACTTGCACCGCCCCCCCATATCCAAATCGGGGCTCTCTCACCGACTGCAAAAGCTACTCGATGAGGCAGAAGAATAAGCGAGAAAGGAGACACCATGAAGGATTTTGTGCACTTGCACCTGCATACCGAATACAGTCTGCTTGACGGCGCGTGTCGCATTGCCGACCTGCCCGAGAGGATCAAGGAGTGTGGACAAAATGCAGTTGCCATCACCGACCACGGCGTGATGTACGGTGTGATCGATTTTTACCGCGCCTGCAAAAAGGCTGGCATCAAGCCCATCATCGGTTGTGAGGTCTACGTTGCCCCCGACTCTCGCTTTACCAAGCTCAATGCAGGGGAAGGGTATGCCGAGCACTTGGTTCTTCTTTGCGAAAATCTGCAAGGATACCGCAACCTGACCGAGCTCGTTTCCCGTTCCTTTACCGAGGGCTTTTACAACCGTCCGCGCGTAGATGATGAGCTTTTGCGCCAATATTCGGGCGGTCTCATCGCGCTTTCCGCCTGCCTTGGCGGACGCATTCCCAAGCTCCTTTCCAAGGGGGACTTTGTCAGCGCACGCGAGAATGCTTTGAAATATGCCAATATTTTTGGCAAGAACCACTACTATATCGAAATTCAGGACCATGGCCTCGCAGAGGAGAGAGCCGTTCTTCCTCGCCTTGTCAAATTGGCACAGGAGTGTGATCTGCCGCTGGTTGCCACCAACGACTGCCACTATCTGCGCCGTCAGGATGCTGACACGCAAGCGGTGCTGATGTGCGTGCAAACCAACACCACCGTGGATGCAGGTCGCCCCGCCGCATTTGCAACCAACGATTTTTACGTCAAGGATAGCACCGAGATGTCGCTCCTTTTCCGTGCCTATCCCGAAGCTATTGAAAACACCGTCAAAATCGCCGACATGTGCGCCCTAGATTTTGATTTTGATACACAGTATCTGCCCAAATTCCCGTGCCCCAACTCGCTTACGGCAGAGGAATATCTGCGCCAGCTGACCGAAAAGGGCTTTGAGAACCGTATCGCGCGCGGACACATCGTTTTCTCGGAGCACACCGAAGAAGAATACCGTGCACGCTTGGAATACGAACTTGGTGTGATTGGGGAGATGGGCTTTGCCGACTACTTCCTGATCGTGCAGGACTACGTCAACTATGCAAAGAGCAAGGATATTCCCGTAGGCCCCGGGCGTGGCTCGGGAGCCGGTAGCCTTGTCGCTTATGCGCTTGGCATCACCGACGTGGATTCTATTCGCTTTGACCTGCTCTTTGAGCGTTTTCTCAACCCCGAGCGTGTCACCATGCCCGATATCGACGTTGACTTTTGCTACAACCGCCGCGACGAGGTCATCGAATACGTCACCCGCAAATACGGTGCCGACCACGTCTCGCAGATCATCACCTTTGGTACCATGGCGGCAAGAGCATCCATCCGTGACGTTGGACGTGCCCTTGGAATGTCCTATGCCGATGTTGATGTGGTAGCGCGCGCCATTCCGCAAGAGCTGAATATGACCATCGACCACGCCCTCTCCTTGCCTGACCTCAAAAAGCTTTACGAGGGCTCGGAGCAGGTGCGCCGACTGGTCGACACCGCGCGCTCGCTTGAGGGTATGCCGCGCAATGTGTCGGTTCACGCCGCAGGTGTTGTCATTACCGATCAGCCCATCAGCGAATATTTGCCCATTGCACTGAGCAACGGCACAGTCGTCACACAGTTTGATATGGACACCGTTGCATCCTTGGGACTTCTCAAATTCGACTTCCTTGCTCTGCGTTATCTCACTATTCTGCACGATGCAGAGGGGATGATCCGCGAGAGTGAACCAGACTTTGATATTGAAAAGCTGCCGCTTGACGATGCTGAGACCTATGCGCTCATTTCGTCTGGCAAAACCAGCGGCATCTTCCAGCTTGAGTCGGGCGGCATGCGACAAATGCTCTCCAATTTGCGCCCCGAGTCGCTGGATGACGTCATTGCCGCCATCGCACTCTATCGCCCCGGACCGATGGATTCCATTCCCACCTTTATCGAGTGCCGACACAATCCCCAAAAGGTCAAATACGTTACCCCTGCTCTCGAGCCCATTTTGCGCTCCACCTACGGTTGCGTAGTCTATCAGGAGCAGGTCATGAGCATCTTCCGCGAGATTGGCGGCTACACCTTTGGGCACGCCGACATTGTGCGCCGCGCTATGTCTAAAAAGAAGGCTGATGTCCTCCTTTCCGAGCGCGAATGCTTTGTGGCAGGCGCCAAGGAAAGGGGAGTGGATGCCGCTGTTGCCGAGCAGCTCTTCTCGGATATGGAAAGCTTTGCAAATTATGCCTTTAATAAGTCGCACGCCGCGGCGTATGCCATCATTTCCTATCGCACGGCATATCTCAAATGCCACTATCCGCAGCAATATATGGCAGCGCTGCTTACAAGCGTGCTTGGTAGCCAAACCAAGGTTGCCGAATATATTTCCGAGTGTAACTCACGCGGTATTCGCGTGCTGCCCCCCGACATTAACGAGAGCCGCATGACCTTTTCGACCTCGGGCAAGGATATTCGCTTCGGACTTCTCGCGCTCAAAAATGTGGGTGTGCATTTCCTGGAGCACATCCTTGCAGAACGCCGCCACGGAAAGTTTACGTCCTTTGACGATTTTATCAATCGCTTGCCCGCAGGGGAGCTCAACCGCCGTATGGTCGAGGCACTCATCAAGGGTGGAGCCTTTGATTGCCTTGGCAAATATCGCAGTCAGTTACTCGCGGTGCACGATGCCATGATTGAGCGTGCCCTGCAAAAGGGCAAGGATAACCTTGAGGGGCAGCTGGATATGTTCTCTATGCCCGGGCAGGTGAGCACCGAAGCGCCTGCCGTTAAATATCCCGACATTCCCGAGCTCAGCGTGCGCGAAAAGCTGATGCTGGAAAAGGAAGCCGCGGGAATGTACTTCTCGGGCAGTCTCCTTGATGAATACAGCCGCCACGTGGAGACCTTGCAGTTTGAACCGATCTCGACGGCTGTCGGTGAGGATGCCGACCCCGTTGACCGTGCCGCGATGAAGACCGTTGGCGTTATTACCTCGGTCACCGTCAAGGGCACCAAAAACGGCAAACGCATGGCGTTCTTCACACTTGAGGACCGCACAGCCGAGATGGAGTGCATTGTCTTCCCGAACATTTTTGAGGAGCTCTCCCCGCTCCTTGTGCGTGATAGCGCCGTGCTGGTGAGGGGAACGATCTCTCTGCGCGAGGACGAGGACGCCAAGCTCCTTGTGCAAACAGTTGAGGAATTGGTGGAGAACAACCGTTTCGATCCCGCTCTTGTAAAAGAGAAAAAAAACGAGCCAAAAGCCAACGCGTATACGCAAAAAACGCCCCCAAAGGAGCAAAAAGCAACTGCTGTCCCAAACATAGGCGAGGCAAAAAGACTCTTTTTGCGCGTTCCCGATGATAGAGGCGAGCTCTTTTTGAAGGCGCGCAACCTCGTTGAAATTCTGGAAGGGGATTTTCCCACCTTTTTCTACTACGCCGATGAAAAACGCTATGAGACAACTCCCGTCGGCGTCTCTCTCACCCCCTACCTTTTGGAGCAGCTCTATGCACTCCTCGGGCGTGAGAACGTCATACTCAAATAAGGAACCTTATGATCAAATTCATTTTTTTAGATCTTGATGACACCATCCTCGATTTTCACCGATCCGAGGCGGTGGCACTCTCCAAAACGCTGCGCTCGCTCAACGTTGATCCAACCGAGGAGATCGTGGCGCGTTACAGTGCCATCAACCGCGCGCACTGGCAGGCGCTTGAGCGACGTGAGCTGACACGCGCCGAGGTGCTCACGGGCAGATTCCGCCAGCTTTTCCTTGAGCTTGGCAAAAACGTTTCTCCCAACGTGGCGCAATCTCTCTATGAAAAAAATCTGAGTGAAAGTCACTTTTTTATTGACGGAGCACCGCGCCTTTTGATGATGCTTTCGCGCAAGTATTCGCTCTATATTGCATCCAACGGCACTACCTTGGTGCAAAACTCCCGTATTGCCGGTGCTGGCATTGCACGATATTTTGATGGCATCTTCCTCTCCGAGGAGCTAGGCGCCGACAAGCCGCAAATCGAGTTTTTTGAGCGTGCCACAAGTCGCATTCTGGGCTACACATCCGAGGAATCCATCATCCTTGGCGACAGTCTGACTTCTGATATGCAAGGCGGCATCAATGCGGGAATGCACACCTGCTGGTTCAATTCGCACAACCGCGAGAGGGGAAATATCACCCCCGAGTTTGAAATCAAGGATCTTGCCGAATTTGATACCGTATTGCAAAAACTGAACGAAACATAAGCAAAAAACACAAAATGCAACCGCAGGTTGACAAATTTCCAAGCCGAATTGCTTGTGCAACCGATGGAAATTTGCTATACTGACAGTACAAGAAACCAAAGGAGGATTGACAATGTTATCAGAAAAAATCATCAATTTGCGCAAGAGCCGCGGCTGGTCGCAAGAGGAGCTTGCCGAGCGACTGGACGTCTCACGCCAATCTGTTTCCAAATGGGAGTCGGGTATCTCCAACCCCGAGCTTGATAAGATCGTGGCAATGAGTACGCTCTTTGGCGTCTCTACCGACTATTTATTAAAGGATGCTTCCCATCCCGAGCCCGAGACGGCAGAACCCTTTGCCGATACCGATAGGGAAGAGGAAGAAGTTGAAGAGATTATTGAGGAAGAACCGCTCCCCACGCGAGAGGTGAGTGCTGCCGAGGCGGACGAATACCTTACTGCCATCAAAAAAGCAGGTCCTCGCATTGCCCTTGGCGTGCTTTTGTGTATCCTCTCTCCCGTTACCCTGATCCTGCTTGGCGGATTTGCCGACATGGGCATGTTGATGGGCGAGAACGTTGCCGCCGCGTGCGGATTTTTGATGCTGTTTGTGTTTGTAGGTGCGGCTATCGCTATTTTCATTCCCACGGGAATGTCGCTCTCCAAATACGAATATTTGGAAAAGAACGCTATCGTTCTTCCCGAATCGCTTGAAAAAACGCTGCGCGAGGACTACGAAGCAAACAACAAAAAAGAGCTTTTACGCATTACAGCAGGCATTTTGTGTTGCGTGTTTGCGGGGTTGTCGGTCGTTTTCACAACCTGCCTCTTTGTTGATAACGAACCTGCCTTGCTGATCTGCCTTCCCGTTATGTTCCTCTTTGCTGCCGTTGGCGTTTACATCATCGTGCGTACCTGCTATCTGCGCGGAGCCTATCAAAGACTTTTGCAGTTGGAAGAGTACACCGAGCGACATAAGACAAATACCGCGCGCTTTGAACTGATTGCCGACGTTTATTGGATGATTGTGTTGGCACTTTACCTTGGCGTCAGCTTCCTGACACATCGCTGGGATATTACCTGGATCATTTGGCCCATCGGCGGTGTTCTTTCGAGTGTTGCAGGGACGCTGCTTGGCAAAAAGAGAAAAATCAAAATTATAAAGGTTTCCGCCAAGAAAAATCAGAAATAAAAAACGAGAAAGACGCTCACATTTGTGAGCGTCTTTCTGCATTCTTATCATCTTTTTGCAAAAGCAAAACAACTTTCCTAGCGGATAGGGTTAGTGGTCCCTAGCCGCTTGCGATAGCCAAAGCGAGGTTTTACCTCGCGCCGACTGTCCATAGAAGAAGTTGAAAATCTGTTTGGTTATATTTGTGCGAAAGTTCTTGAAGGGGGTGTGGGGGAAACTTCTTTCAAGAAGTTTCCCCCACAAATCTTCCGCAAAACCTACCCCTCAATAATCCCGCCGCCAATGACGGTGTCGCCGTCATAGAGGACGAGGGACTGTCCCCCGGTGATGGCGCGTTGAGGCGCATCAAAGCGGACGGTGAGGGTGTCGGTATCGGTCTGTTCCACGGTGCAAGGGGCAGGTTGCGCGGAATAGCGGATCTTTGCCTCGGCACGAATGGGAGCGGTCAGGCGGTCGGTGGCAATGAGGTTGATCTCGTGAGCGATGAGCGTATCGCGGAAGAGGTCCTCGTTTTTGCCAAGCGTTACGGTGTTCTTTTGCATATCCTTGGCGCAAACGTAAGCAGGAGCACCGAGCGCGATGCCAAGTCCCTTGCGTTGCCCGACTGTGTAGCGGAGAGCGCCTTGGTGACGTCCGAGCACGCGCCCGTCAAGATCGATAAAGTTGCCGGCGGTGGGCTTTTTTTGCGTGACGTGCTCAATAAAAGCGGCATAATCGCCATCGGGAATAAAGCAAATATCCTGACTGTCCTTGCGATGTGCATTGCAAAGACCGTTCGCCTCGGCAATCTCCCTCCCCTCGGCTTTCGTCAATTCTCCAAGCGGCAGGAGCGTGCGCGAGAGCTGCTCTTGCGAGAGCTGCCAAAGCACGTAGGTCTGGTCCTTGGATCTGTCGGTGGCGCACTTCAAAAGACTTCTGCCATTGGCATCGCGGACGATGCGCGCATAGTGCCCCGTAGCGATTTTGTCGCAGTTTTGTGCAAGGGCAAGATCGGCAAGCTTGCCGAATTTCATGGTCTTGTTGCACTGCACACAGGGGTTTGGCGTGCCGCCATTCTCATAGGTGCGGATGAAATAATCGATCACCTCGCGGCGAAATTCGCCCGAAAAATCATAAACCGAGAAGGGGAATCCAAGCGCCTCTGCCACACGAGCGGCATCTGCCTCGGCATTTTTGTCGGCACAAGGAGCATTAGAAAGAATATCGGTGGGGGAAAAGAGTCGCATCATCACGCCGCGGCAGTCGTAGCCCGCATCGCGCAACAGGAGCGCGCAAACGCTGCTATCCACGCCGCCGCTCATGGCAACAAGAACGGTATTGTCCTTCATATCAATCCTCCCAGCTAAACTGTGTCAACTCGCCCGCGGTCTTCAGGTCGGCAAAGTTTCCTTGGCGCAAAATTTCATAAACAGCAATTGCAACCGAGTTGGAGAGGTTGAGCGAGCGGAGTCCCTCGCGCATCGGCAGGCGCACGCAACGGTCGGGGTTGCTGTGGAGCAAATTCTCTGGCAGCCCCTTTGTCTCTTTGCCAAACATAATAAAAACGGGGTTGGGGTATTCGATTTCCGTATACAGATGCGGTGCTTTTGTGCTGAAGTAATAAACCTCAGCCCCGGGATTTTTGGCATAAAAATCATCCAGACCATCGTAGTAGGTGATGTCGAGCTGATGCCAATAATCCAGTCCCGCGCGCTTGAGCTTGCGATCGTCGATTGCAAAGCCCAAGGGGCGAATGAGGTGCAAAGCCGCACCCGTAGCCGCGCAGGTGCGCGCAATATTGCCCGTGTTTTGCGGAATTTCGGGTTCGTGGAGTACAATGTTGATCTTTGCCATAACAGAACCTTTCGCGAGTTTCTTTTTTTACATCATAGCATATTTTTTTGCAATCTGCAAGCGATTTTTTCAAAATTTACAATATCATAATATATTCCCCCCTAAAAATGTAGTATAATAATTCTAACTGTATTATTACACTCGCGTGTCGCGCGCATAAGGCGCGGCAGGAAAGGACACTTCACTATGTCACTTGCAACCAAAATTTTTGGCACCTACAGCCAACGCCAACTCAAAAAGCTCAAGTCAATTGCCGACCAAGTAGATGCACTTGCCGACAAATATCGCGCAATGAGCAATGCCGAACTGCAGGCAATGACTCCCAAATTCAAAGAACGCCTTGCCGCAGGCGAAACCTTGGACGATATTTTGCCCGAGGCTTTTGCCGCTATTCGCGAGGCAGACGATCGCGTGCTTGGCAAACGCCCCTTCCGCGTGCAGGTGCTCGGCGGTATCGTGCTCCATCAGGGACGCATTGCCGAAATGAAAACGGGTGAGGGTAAAACGCTTGTTGCAACGCTCCCCGCATATCTCAACGCACTTTTGGGCAAGGGCGTTCACATCGTCACGGTCAATGACTACCTGGCGCGTGTCGGCGCCGACGAAATGGGACGCGTTTACGAATTTATGGGCATGAGCACAGGACTTGTTGTTCACGATCAAAGCCACGAGGAAAAGAAAGCGGCATACGAGGCCGATATCACCTACGGCACCAACAACGAGTTCGGCTTTGACTATCTGCGTGACAATATGGTCATCTATAAGCACCAAATGGTTCAGCGCGGCCACGATTTTGCCATTGTGGACGAGGTGGACTCTATCCTTGTTGACGAAGCAAGAACGCCTCTCATCATTTCGGGTATGGGCGAGACGGCTACCGATCTTTATGAGAGAGCCGATCGCCTGGTTCGCACCATGCGCAAGCACATTGTTAAAGAGATGGACTCCAAAGAGGATCAAGATAATATTGATGCTGACTACATCGTGCACGAAAAGGCAAACAATGCCGTCCTCACCGCCAGCGGAGCCAAAAAGGCAGAGGAATTCTTTGGCGTTGAAAACTTCAACGATGCCGAAAACGCAACGCTTTCGCACCACGTTCAACAGGCGATCCGCGCGCACGGATGTATGCACCGCGACGTTGACTATGTTGTCAATGAGCACGGCGTCATGATTGTTGATACCTTTACGGGACGTCTGATGCCCGGCCGTCGCTATTCCGACGGTTTGCATCAAGCTATCGAAGCCAAAGAAGGCGTCAAGATCGAAAAAGAGAACAAAACGCTTGCAACCATCACCTTCCAAAACTATTTCCGTATGTACCGCAAGCTTTCGGGCATGACGGGTACGGCACTGACAGAAGAAAACGAATTCCGCGAGATCTATTCTCTTGACGTTGTGGAGATCCCCACCAATATGCCTATGATCCGCATAGATCACAACGATGCCGTTTTCCGCACCGTTGAGGGCAAATACAAAGCCATTGTCGATCAGGTACGCGCTTGTCACGAAAAGGGACAACCCGTGCTTGTCGGTACGGTCTCTATCGATAAATCCGAGGAGCTTTCTCTGCGCCTCAAGCGCGCGGGCATTCCGCACACCGTGCTCAACGCAAAGTATCATGAGCGCGAGGCACAGATCGTTGCGCAAGCGGGCAAAGAGGGCGCCGTTACCATTTCCACCAACATGGCAGGCCGTGGTACCGACATTTTGCTTGGCGGTAACCCCGAGTTTATGGCAAAGGCAGATCTGCGCGCTATGGAAGTTCCGGAGCACGCCATTGCGGCTTGCGGGGGCTTTACCGATGTTGATGACGAAGAAGTCATGGAAGCCAGACGCATCTACCGCGAGCTGGTGGAAAAATATAAAAAAGAGATCGAACCCGAAGCCGAGCGCGTACGCGCCGCAGGTGGTTTGTTCATTCTGGGTACAGAAAGACATGAAAGCCGCCGTATCGACAACCAGCTGCGCGGCCGTTCGGGACGTCAGGGTGATCCCGGCGAATCCCGTTTCTTCCTCTCCATGCAGGATGATCTGATGCGTCTGTTCGGAACCGACCGCGTTCAGGGGGTCATAGCCGCACTCAATATGCCCGAGGATATGCCCATTGATGCAAAGATCCTTTCGGGTGCTATTGAGGGCGCACAAAAGAGAATTGAAGATAGCAACTTCAAACGCCGCAAATACGTTTTGGCGTATGACGACGTTATGAATCAACAGCGCACCATCATCTACAAGCAGCGCGGCGACGTGCTGAACGGTGAGGATATTTCCGAAACGATTACCAAAATGCTCACAGGCTCTGTCGAAGCCGCAGTTGCAACCTACCTTCCCGGTGAGGAACGCGAGGATTGGGACTTTGACGGCTTGCGTGCACACTACCTTGGCATGCTGACGACCGAAGAGGACTACTGCTTTGACGAGGAGCAACGCAATCACGTCAAGCGCGAGGATATTGAAGATGAGCTTGTCAAGCGAGCACTTGACCGCTATGCCGAAAAGGAAGAGCTGTTTGGCTCCGAGACCTTCCGCGAGGTCGAGCGTGCCATTCTGTTGCGCAACGTCGACACGGCTTGGATGGAGCACATCGACACGATGGACGACCTCAAGAGCACCGTAGGACTGCAATCCTATGCACAGCGCGATCCCATTACCGAGTACCGTATTCAGGGCGCCGACCTTTTTGATGCAATGGTTGAGGACATCCGTCAGGGAACAGCCCGTGCCATTTTGTCGGTTGTACCGCAACCCAAGCCCATTCAACGTGTACAGGTTGCCAATCCCATTATGGCAGGCCTTGGCGGCGGACAAAAGCAAAAAAAGATCGTTATTAAAAAGGCATCGGGGCAAACTGTTGTCAAGGATGCCAATAGCGTAGGGCGCAATGATCCTTGCCCCTGCGGCAGCGGCAAAAAGTATAAGAATTGCTGCCTGCGCACGCAAGCATCCAAGAGCGAATAAGCGAGGACATTATGGGATTCGGTTATTTGTTGCTCGGGTACGTGATTACCTATTTCCTATCTATCACCGCAGGCGCCATCGGCATTGCTTGGCTGGCACTGCTTATCGGCTCTTTGCTGATGTTTTGGGGATTGCGCGGTCTTTGCCGCTTTAATCTCTCCTTTGTGCCTGCAAAATGGCTCACACTCCCGCTTTTTGCCCTGGGGCTTTGCCGCCTGTGGCAGGACACCGCAGGTGCGTGGTTCGGTTGGGGAGGGCACGCTGCCGATGTGATGACAACGGTTATTACATGGGTGAGCTTTGCAGCCACTCTGCTTTTCCACTTCGCAATGCTCTATGCCGTTCGCGTTTTGGCGTTGGAAGTAGGGCTGAACAAGCTTTCCTCGCACGCAATGTATAACACATTGGCAGTTGGCATTTGGGCGGCATTGTATCTTCTTTGCAATATGCCGTCGGTAGGCGAGCGCGTTTTGCCGTATCTCGGCTTTTCTATGTCGCTCTTCAATTTCGCCTACCTGATCTCCACCATCGTCCTTCTTGTGCGCTGCACCAAAAACATTTGCGCCGAGGGAGACGAGGATGTGCCTCTCAAGCCCTCGCGCTTTGCGTGGGTTAACCGCATGGGAGAAGCGTATAGCCAAATGATGGACAAGCTCAAAAGCAATTCCCGTGCCGACGGCGATGCCTTTTGGCACAAGCACATGGAAAAGAAACCGCAAGAAAATACAACCAAAAAACAACACAAAAAGAAAAAGAAGAAATAACGTTACACAACACAGGAAAGGAGGAACGCTATGGAACAAACAAAAAAAGGGAAGCTCGGTCTTGGTTGGCTGATCCCGGGAGCGGTGATGCTTGCAAACCCGGTGGTCGCATTTTACGATATTTTGCCTGACTGCATCGGATATTTGCTGGTGTGCATCTCCTTGTTCCGCTTGGCGGACCTCAACTCCTCAATCGCCGATGCGCTGAGGCGTTTTCGCACCTTGATATGGATCAGCATGGGCGGACTTTTGATGCAATACTTCATCTACAACGTCCTCTCAAAGCAGCCCGGGCTCAAGCCGCAGGAGATCCCTACGATGGTCCTGCTCTGTGCATTTGTCATGGCAGTTCCGCAGTTGTATTTTGCCGTGCCTGCGTGGCGCGACCTCTTTTCGGGCTTTTGGCAGCTTGCCGAGCGGCACGAGGGGGAAGCTGTGTTCCGCTATGGAAAGCGAAACAGCAATCTTTGCGAGCGTATGCGCCGCGCTTCGGGTGTGTTTGTGGTGCTTTTTTCTGCACTGTCTGTGCTCCCCGAGTTTTCGGTGCTCACCACCTTTGAATACGAGTATGAAAAGCTCCCGTTTGACTGGTACCAGTTTATCTGGCTTTTCCGCGTCAGCGCGGTCATGGTTCTCACCGTCCTCTTCTTGGTGTGGATCGTTCGCCTTGTTCGTTTTATTCTTTTGTTTACACGCGACGAGAGGATGATGAATTCCATCATTGCGCGTTACGAAAGAGACATTTTACCCGAGAGCGACATGCTCAGCATTCGCCGCTTGCGCTTTGGCATCGTTTTTCTTATCATTGGCGCGGCACTTACCCTCAATGTTTGTATCGAGGAAAAGATCCTTTTGCCAAGCGTGTTGTGCGCCATTTTTACCGCCGTCGGTGTGCTTATTTTTGGCACCGACCTGCAGCATCGCAAGCCGTTTTTTGTGACCTGCGGAGCACTTGGCATCTTCAGTATTGCAGAGCTTTTGCTCAACGGCTACTACACAAAATATTTCTCCTACGAATCCTCGGGATGGGAAGTGGAAGCATACCGCCTCTTTTTGGGACTGCGCGCCACACAGGTGGTAGAGGCGTTTTTGGTAGCGTGGATGTTTTTGCTTCTTCTCGATCTTTTCGGTGGCTTTGTCAAGGAGCGCGTTTTTGAAAAATACGAGGGAACAGACACCGAAGCCGTCTCGGCACGCGCCACCGAGCGCTTACATAAGTCTTTTGCAAAAAAGATCACCGTTTGCAAAATTTTGTTTTTTATGTCAGCCGCTGCCATTGCCCTCGAGGCGATCTTCCAATTGGAGCATCCGTGGCTTTGGTGGGTCAGTGTTCCCACAGTCATTGCATCCACCGTGGCGTTTGCATCCTTCCTGTATGCTTTGCTCGATCATCTTGCATGGCAATCAGGTATGGGAAACACGCATAAATCCGAGTGATGCGGGGCATAATGAGTACGTAATTTCCAAATTACAAAAAAGGAGTGCTCATTATGCAAAACAACAACCAAAACAAAAATCAAAACAACCAGTACAATCAAAACAACAACCAAAACAAGAACCAAAAGCAAAACGACAATCAAAACAGACAGAATAACAATCAGTACGAGCAAAAAAAGAACGAGCGCTAAGCGCATCCTCCCCATGGGGGGATACATAAATTTGCTCGTACTCTTTTTAGAAGGGAGGGAGAGCTATGTTTGCCGTTGACCGTATACCCGAGGAAGTGTTGGATATTTTACTTGCCCGGGGGATTGATGCAAATTCAATACTGTTGGCGGCACACGCCGACCGCACACGCGAGCATACGGTGGGCGACGAATATCTGTTTGCCACAACCGAGCAGTTGATCGTGCTACATAACAAGGAGACGGCAGACGGCAACCCCGTTCTGACCTCCTATCCAATCAAAGAACTGCGCGGCATCTCGGTGGAGGAGCTGCTTTCCTCAGGACGCCTTGTGGCGAAAAGGGGAGAGGAGAACACCCCCATTCTTGTTGCCGCCTTTACCAATTTTTGCAAGGAGTCGATGTTCCTCTTTGCCAAGTATGCCAACAAAATAGCCGCGGGCGAGGAGCTTGTCATTGACGAAAAGGACGATCCTGCAAGTAAGCTTTGTCCCAAGTGCGGCTTGCGCTATCCCGATCTTAATCGCCGCATTTGTCCACACTGTATGGAAAAGGGAAAGCTCTTTCGCCGTTTTTCGGTGTTCCTTCTTCGTTATCGCGCATCCATTATCATCACCATGGTCTCTCTTGCAATGATGACCGCGTTGAGCATTCTCGCGCCCTATCTTTCCAGCGGTTTCTTCTACGATGAGGTTATCTACGGTGTGGGCGAGTTTGCTGGGCAGATCCTTTTGGTGCTGGGGCTCATCATTGCCACACGCCTACTCAAAACCTTGGTGACAATGGTGAACAACTACGTCACCTCGCGCATTGCCGCCAAAATGGTATTCGATCTCAAAAAGACCATCTTTTCGGCAATCGAACGCCTCTCGCTCAGCTTTTTTACAGGGCGGCAGACGGGCGGACTGATGACGCAGATCAACGAGGATGCCAATACCATCTATTCCTTCTTCTGTGACGGCGTTCCGTATATGCTCATTAACATCGTGCAGGTCATCGTGCTTGCAATTTTGCTTTTTACAATACAACCCCTTTTGGCACTTTTGTCGCTGATCACTGTGCCCGCATTTTTGCTCTTTATCAAGTGGATGTATCGCCGACAGAGAATGTACCACGCGCGTCGCTTTGCAGGCTCCAAGCAGATGAATTCTTTTCTTGCCGATGTCTTTTCGGGCATGCGCGTTGTCAAGGCATTTTCCAAAGAAGATGTCGAGATCGCACGCTTTACCACGCGCAATCAAAACCTTGCAAAAAGTGAAAAGCAGCTGGCGCTCTTTTCCAATTACGGCTGGCCTGTAGCTTATCAGCTCCTTTATCTTGGCAACATCGTTGCTTGGGCAGTGGGTGGCTGGATGATCATCTCGGGCGCGGGTGGCATGACCTACGGCACGCTCCTGACCTTTATCGCCTATATGAACATGATCTACTCGCCGCTCGAATTTTTTGTGCATTTCTTCGATATGACTGCCGATTGCTCAAATGCGCTCCAGCGTCTGTTTGAAATTATGGATGCCGAGCCCGACGTGGTTGAAAAAGAAAACCCCGAGTGTCCTGAAAGCCTTGGCGGCAGCGTGGAATTTGAAAACGTTTCCTTCTCCTATCAAAAGGGCAGAAAGATCATCGACGGTGTCACGTTCAACGTTCCCGACGGGCACGTGCTTGGCATTGTCGGTCACACGGGTGCGGGTAAGAGCACGCTTGCCAATCTTTTGATGCGCATGTATGATGTGGACGAGGGCGAGATCCGCATTGGCGGCTATCCCGTCAAGGATCTGGAGCTTGCCACGCTCTACCGCCACATTGCCATTGTTTCGCAAGAGACCTACCTCTTTATGGGCACGATACTGGAGAACATTCGCTACGCACGCCCCGATGCCACCTTTGAAGAAGTGGTCGAGGCGGCAAAGTGTGCAGGCGCACACGACTTTATTATGAAGCTTCCCGATGCGTATCATACGCGCATCGGCTTTGGATATCAGGATCTTTCGGGCGGTGAGCGGCAACGTGTATCAATTGCACGTGCCATCCTCAAAAATCCGAAGATCCTCATTCTTGACGAGGCGACCGCGGCAATGGATACCGCAACCGAGCGCAAAATTCAAGAGGCGCTTGGGGAGCTCATCAAGGGCAAGACCACAATTATGATCGCACACCGTCTGTCTACTTTGCGCGATGCCGACGAGCTTGTTGTCATCGAGCACGGCAAGGTGGCAGAGCGAGGCACGCACCAAGAACTTTTGGGGCGTGAGGACGGCGTTTACAAAAAACTGTTTACCCTGCAAGAGGAAGCCCTCAAGAGTGCAGGTATCAGTGAGTGAGAAAGGAGAACCGATATGAGACCACCTATGGGAATGGGAGATAGAGGCAGAGGCGGACCTCACCGCGGTCCCGGCGGACCGGACAGAGGCCCTGCACGCACCTTGTCAGAGCTGTCGGTCACCGTTTGGCTCACCCCCGAGAACGCAACATTCTACATCAAAAATGACTTTTTACATATCAAAACCGAGACCTACGAGGGCAGAGCACACCTCTGCCGAGAGTTTCCGTTTGAGCTTGAATGGGAGTTCATTTCGGTCATGAACGAGGAGCAAGCAGAGGTTGGCATTATCAAGTCTGTCTCGCTCTTCGAGGGGGCGGGCGAGGAGCTTCTTCGCACCGAGCTGCGCCGCCGCTACTATGCGCCTGTGATCGATAAGATCCTTGGCGTTAAGGAGCGTTACGGCTTTTCCTATTGGCGTGTGCACACCGCCGAGGGAAACGTCAATTTTACTCTGCACGATACCTACCGTAGCATCATTCGCGCCTCTCATAACCGTGTTGTCCTCTTGGACGTCAACGGCAACCGCTTTGAGATCCCCGATGTTCAAGCTCTTGACCGCAAGAGCTACAAAAAGATCGAGCTCTACCTTTGAGGTGTTGGCGTATGAAGAAAACAAGAAAACCAACCCCCGAAGAAAGAGTGCGAGAGCTCTATCCCGCCTTTGATGCCGACAGTGCGGTGGCGTGCTTTGTGACCTATCTCGACCTTGCCGATCCTCTCAAAAAGACCGAGAACGTCATTCTTTTCACCAGCAAGGAGTTGATCGCTTGGCGCGACGGTCGGGAAGCCAAGCGTGAGCCGATGGAGAACCTTGCACGCGTATCTCTTGGCCGCGGTGTGGGATGCTGTTGGGTGGAGTACACCCGTAAGAGTGACGGCGAGACCGTCCTTTTGACACGTGCCGATAACGCGCAACAACCCCGACTTGGCAAGGATATCAAGCGCATCAACCGCTTTTTGCGCCAAGGTGTGATCACGCAAGAGGAGAGCGACGGCGACACCGAGGGCAAGATCTGCCCCAAGTGCCAAAAGCCGTATCCGCGCGGCTCACACGTTTGCCCCCACTGCGCATCCAAATCGCGCGCCATTCGTCGCCTTTTGGGCATGGCAAGTGCCGAGTGGTGGCGCATCGCCCTCTCCGTCCTGCTCTTTTTTGCAAGCACGGGCGTGAGCATCCTGATCCCCATGATCAACCGTGATATGGTTGACCTGTATATTCAAAATACCGAAGCCGAGGCCTCAACGGCATTCCTGCTCGGTTTTCTCGGTGTTATTCTGTCGCTCTTACTTGCCAACATTTTGCGCCGCGTGATCGCAATGGCGCGCGGACACCTTTTGGCAGTTGCGGGCAACAATCTCGTTCTGCGCCTGCGCGATATGGTGTTCCGCAAAATTCAGGAGCTTTCCATCGCCAAAATTTCCGCTCGCACGTCGGGCGATCTGATGAAGCACGTTAACGGTGACACACAGGAGATCAAGCGCTTTCTCGTCGACCACGTTCCCAACATGATCGAGCAGGTGCTCCTGCTTGTGGGTATCTCGGTTTTGATGTTTGGGTATGATCCGCTGATGGCGGCGCTTATCCTGATCCCCATGCCGCTGGTGGCGCTTTGCTTCCGCTTTTTCTGGCGCTTTATGCACTCCATGTTCCGCAAGCGTTGGAATGTCAATTCGCAGGGCAGTGCAGTGCTGCACGATATCTTCTCGGGTATTCGCGTAGTCAAATCCTACGGTATGGAAAAAAGGGAAGAAGCGCGTTTTGTGGGCATTGCCGCACAGGAAAAGGATCTGCAGTTGCGCATCGAGCGCTTTTGGGCAGTCCTGATGCCCATTCTGCAATTTTTCATGGGCTTTGGCGAGTTCGTCCTGCTCTACTACGTCGGCACACAAATGCTGGCAGGGCAAATGACGGCGGGCGAAATGTCGCAGTTCTCGTCCTACACGTCCATGATCTTCGGTCCCTTGATGGCACTCATGCGCTTCCCGCGTATGTTTATGCACATGATGGTGTCGCTCACGCGTGTGTATGACATCATTGACGAAAACGTCGACGTTGCCGACGGGCACGAGCAAGACCTTGCACGCATTGACGGTTACATTGATATCAACCACATTTCCTTCGGTTACACCGAGGGCGAGGACGTCCTCTCTGACGTTGATCTGCACGTAAAGCCCGGTGAATTTATTGGACTTGTCGGGCGTTCGGGCGTGGGCAAGTCCACGCTGATCAACCTTGTTATGCGTATGTATGACGTGGAAGAAGGTTCGATCTGCATCGACGGTGTGGATGTGCGCAACATTTCGCAGGAGTCCCTGCGCCGACAAATGGGCGTGGTACTGCAGGAGACCTTCCTCTTTACGGGCTCTATCTGGCAAAACCTGACCTACGCCAAGCCGAACGCCACGCGCGAGGAGGTTGTTCAAGCGGCAAAGATGGCGGGCGCGCACGAGTTCATCGTCCGTTTGCCCGATGGCTACAATACCTACGTGGGCGAGCGGGGACACACCCTCTCAGGCGGTGAGCGGCAGCGCATTGCCATTGCACGCGCACTGCTTCACGATCCGCGCATCCTCATCCTTGATGAAGCCACCTCAGCACTCGATACGCAGACCGAAAAGCTGATTCAGGATGCACTTGCATCTCTCTCATCGGGTAGAACCACCATCGCCATTGCGCACCGACTCTCCACGCTCCGCAACGCCACGCGCTTGGTAGTGCTTGACGAGGGACGCGTTGCCGAGGTTGGCACACACGACGAGCTGATGGCAAAAGAGGGCATCTACTACGGCCTCGTTATGGCACAGCGCGAGATGACCAAGATGAGCTAATCCTTTGACAGATACGGATTGCAATTGCGGCTTTTTTGTGCTATAATATATAGGATAAATTGAGAAAAGGGAGAGATGGAAAATGATCCTTTTATACATCCTTTTGGCAATCGTTTTTGTGGTGCTTGCCACCTCGCTCGTTTGCTTTTTCAAAATTTTTTACAGTCCACGCAAAAAGTGGCCCGAATATCCCGTGCCTGCGGGCGAGATCTATCAGCCGCACCACGAGCAGATGATCAAATGGATCAAGGAAGCGCGAGAGTTGCCGCACACCGAGGTTCGCATCAAATCGCATGACGGGCTGACACTTGTGGGAACGTATTATGAATTTCAAAAAGGAGCTCCCATCGACGTCCTCTTTCACGGCTACCACGGCTGCGCAGAGCAGGACCTCTCGGGCGGCGTTTACCGCTGCCAACGGCTTGGTCATAACGTGCTCATCGTTGACCACCGCGGTGCAGGCAAGAGCGAGGGACATGTTGTCACCTTTGGTATCAACGAGAGCCGAGACGCACTCGCTTGGGTGCAATACGTAGTGGAGAATATCGATCCCAATGCCAAAATTCTTCTTGGCGGCATTTCTATGGGCGCGGCAACCGTTATGATGGCATCGGCTATGGAGCTTCCCAAAAACGTTGTGGGGACCGTCGCCGACTGTGGCTATACATCGGCAAAGGAGATCATCAAAAAGGTCATCCGCGAGATGCACCTGCCTGCCGACCTGCTCTATCCCTTCGTGCGCTTGGGAGCCCGCCTCTTTGGCAGATTTGATCCCGATGAAAATTCACCTATCGTATCCATGCCAAACTGCCGCGTACCCGTTATCTTCTTCCATGGCGACACTGATGCATTTGTCCCGCAGAGCATGAGCGAGGAAAACTTTGCTGCCTGTGCCGCTCCCAAGCACCTCGTCATCACCCCGGGCGCCGGACACGGACTTTGTTTTCCCGTTGATGTGGATACTTATGTGAAAGAAATTGAAGAATTTTTTGAACCTTACTTAGAAGAGAAAACAAATCAATCATAACAAAAAAGCAGTCGTTATCAAACGACTGCTTCTTTTTATGCAAATCAACTCTCTTAGAAATCAGGGTCTTGGTGGTCCCTGATTTCTTGCGATAGCAAAAGCAAGCCTTTGGCTTGCGCCTACTGTCTATTTGTATACTAACAACTCCATTTGGGAAATTTTTTGAGAGCGCTTTTTGGAAAGGGTACGGGAAAACCCTTTTCGCGAAAAAGGTTTTCCCGTAGAATTCTTTTTTATTCTGTTCTAAGTGCCTCAACGGGATTGCGTTTTGCAGCAAAGCCGGAGGGGAAGAGACCAGCGATCAGTGTCAGTGCCATACTGATACCTACGAGGATGAGTGCGGCTACAGGGGGCAGAACTGCCTTGAGGTTGGCAAGTCCGGTCAAGTTGAACAGGATGATATTGATTACCACATTCAAACCAAGGGTAATGCCAATACCAAGCGCGCCTGCAACAAAGCCGACGATGAGTGTCTCTGCGTTGAACACGCGGCGAATATCCTTCTTCGATGCACCGATAGCACGCAGGATACCGATCTCCTTGGTTCTTTCCAGAACCGAGATATAGGTGATGATGCCGATCATAATAGAGGATACCACAAGGGAGATTGCAACAAAGGCAATCAGCACGTAGGTGATGGCATCTACAATGGTGGTAACAGAGGACATCAACAGGGCTACGTAGTCGGTGTAATTGATCTGCTGTTCTTCTTCAACTGTTTTGTTGTAGTCGGAAATCAGTTCAGCAATCAAGTCCTTATCCTCAAAGGTGTCACAGTAGAGGTTGATCGCGCTGGGCGAATCAATGCTCACGTTGCCAAGCAGGGTAAGGTTCTTTTCATAGGTGGAGTCGGAGTAGTTGTCAAGATATTCGTCATAAAGAGCGACATATTCCTTGTCGGTCAAGGCTGCCATTGTCTGCTCCATCATGATAAGCAGTTCCTCAGGGGTTTTGCCTTGCAGCATCTGTTGCACGCCAACGGCGTATTCCTTAACGTAAACTTCTTTGAAGGTTTGATAGAAGGTGTAACGTAGCATATCGTCGTCAACCTTTGCAATCGCTTCTTGCGCCTGCTCGGGCGTCATGCCTTGCATTTGCGTCAGGGCAAAGATGGCAAAGGGGCGAAGTCCGCCGGCTTCATTCAAGCGTTTTTCAAACTCTGCTTCTACCATTTCCTCGGTGGGGGTGGAGATGAGGGTTGTGAACATTGCAAGCTTTGTGGGCACGTCCATTTGCGCCATGGCTGCCTCTACGGCGGCTCTCTTTTCGGCAGGAGTCAGATTGATCGTGCTTTCGGTCTTAAAGGGCTTGCCGGTGAGCACGTCGGTTTCGGGAGAATTGATCTGTGCCTGCAAAAGCTCCGAGTTTGCGGTCTTTTCAATTGCATACTTGGTAAGTTCTGCGGTGTAGGCGATCGTGCCGCTCAAAATTGCCGAGGAAGTATTTTCTCCGGGACGAATGATACCCGAAATTTTGAGGTCGATGCCAAGATTGCTGTTGTTAAAGAGGAAAGCAAGACCGGAATCGGTGTTGCTGATGTTGGTGTAGGTGTCATCAAATTGCTTTTGATAGCATTCGGATTGCAAGAAGAGGCGGAAGCTCATATCGCAAAGCTCCTCATAGCTCCAGGACTTTGCCTGCGTGGTGTCCAGTGTTTCACCCTTGGAGGCAGCCATCAGGGCTTCCATAATCTCTTTCTCGGTGCGCAGACCGAGCGCGTAGAGTGCCAAGTCGCTGATCTCGTTTTGCTTATTGACTACCAAAACGACCTCGTTATATTCGGTAGGCCACTCACCGTAGATGAGCTCGTACTCGTCCTTGATCAAGGAGTTGATGGGTTCGTCTTCTTCAACACCGGGCAGCATTTCCTGCCATACGTTAAAGCCAGCCATCATCGAGGAACCCATACCGCCCATGCCCATCATCGAGCCCATGGCGCTGTCGTTCATGCTGCCGCCGTAAAGGGCATTGATCAGCTCCATAGCGTCGGATTTGATCACCTTGCCGTCGGCATCCTCGGTCAGCACGCTCCAGTTAAAGTCATACTGGTATTGAATAGCGGTGAGGTATTCCTTAAACGCCTCGGTCGATTCAAGATGCTTCTTGAACGCCTTAAGGTCATTCTTGTTGGTGTCTGCCGTATTCAAAGAGTTCATCAAGTCAACCACAATGGTGCTTTCATAAACCTTGTCCAAGGGGCGGTTGTTTTCCTTTTCCTCGCTTGTTTTCATCATCGAAGTAATGAGAGAGGAGAGGTCGGTCGACTCTGCCAACAGTTGAATGGGATAGCTTGCAAGCGTGTCTCTTTGCACGGCGTTGATATAGTTGTTAACGCCCGTTGAGACAGAAAGGATGAGAGCGATGCCGATAATACCGATGGAACCTGCAAAGGATACCATAAAGGTACGCGCCTTTTTGGTCATGAGGTTGTTGAGTGAGAGGGAAAGCGCCGTCAGGAAAGACATTGACTTTTTGCGCTTTGCCTTGCGAGTGGTGCGAAGCCCCGTGCCGCTCAATCTGTATTTTGCCACATCTTCTTCGTCAATCGAGAAGAGGCTGCGACGTTTTTTCACTTCCTTTTTGGGCTTTTGCTCAAAGCTTTCAAAGGAGCTAAAGGTGTAGCAGGGGTTGGTATCATTGGTAATGCGACCGTCCACCATGGAGATGATGCGGTTGGAGTAGGTCTCGGCCAGCTCAGGGTTGTGCGTTACCATAATGATGAGCTTGCGACGGGAGATCTTTTTCAAAATCTCCATGATCTGCACGCTCGTGTGCGTATCCAAAGCACCCGTAGGCTCATCGGCAAGAATAATATCGGGATCATTTACAAGTGCGCGCGCAATGGCAACACGTTGCATCTGACCGCCCGAGAGCTGAGAGGGCTTTTTGTTGATCTGGCTGGCAAGTCCTACGTCGCGCAAGGCGCGGATAGCACGTGTGCGGCGCTCGGCGGGGGAAATACCCGAGAGCGTGAGAGCCAACTCAACGTTGGAAAGCACTGTTTGGTGGGGGATGAGGTTGTAGCTTTGAAATACAAAGCCGATAGAGTGATTGCGGTAGGTATCCCAGTCAGCGTCGGTGTATTCCTTCGTGGAAACACCGCCAATGATCAGGTCACCGCTTGTGTATTGGTCAAGACCGCCGATGATGTTGAGCAGAGTGGTTTTTCCGCAACCCGAAGGTCCCAAAATCGAAACAAATTCGTTGGGGCGGAAGCGCAAACTAACCCCTGCCAAGGCGCGCACACTTGTGTCGCCTGTGTGATAATCCTTTACGATTCTTTTCAGCTCCAGCAATGGTATTGCCTCCTAAACTTGATAATTATTTTTATTATAGCATCCGTTTATATACGTTTTGTGAACATAATTGGACAATTGCGTGTTTTTTGTGTTTTTTCTTATGAAAATAATGGAAAACTTGCATCAATCTTCTGCCGTTCCCAAAGTAAACTGACTATTGTAGAGGTGGTGATAGAACCCACCTGTCGCAAGGAGCTCCTCGTGGGTGCCTTGCTCCACGATCTTGCCGTTTTTCATGACCAGAATACGGTCGGCGCTCTCGATGGTAGAAAGACGGTGTGCCACAATAAAGGAGGTGCGCCCCTTCATCATTTCGGCAAAAGCGCCTTGAATTTTCAGCTCCATACGGGTGTCGATCGAGGAGGTCGCCTCATCAAGGATGAGCATCGGGGGAAGCACCAGCATCACGCGGGCGATGCAGAGCAACTGCTTTTGCCCCTGCGAGAGAGAACCGCCGTTCTCCCCCAAAATTGTGTCATAGCCCTTTGGCAAACGTTTGATAAAGGAATGCGCGTGTGCAGCTTTGGCGGCAGCGATCATTTCTTCCTCGCTTGCATCGGGGCGTCCCATGCAAATATTCTCGCGCACAGTAGCGGCACGCAACCAAGTATCCTGCAGGACCATACCCCAGGATGCGCGCAGAGATTTGCGCGTGACGTTGCGAATGTCCTTGCCGTCTACCGCAATGCTACCGCTATCGACATCATAAAAGCGCATCAAAAGATTGATCAGGGTAGTCTTTCCGCAGCCCGTAGGGCCCACGATGGCAATGCGCTGACCGGGGGTGACGGTGAGATTGAGATCGCGGATCAGATCCTGCTCGGGGGTATAGGAGAAAGCGACATCACGCAATGCAACGTTGCCCTCTGCCGCCTCGATGACGTGTGCATCGGGGGCATCGGGGATGAGCTCGGGCTCGTCAAGGATCTCGAACACGCGTGCGGCACAGGCGAGCGCGTTTTGCAGTTCGGTCAACACGCCGGAAATCTCATTAAAGGGCTTGGTATATTGGTTTGCATAGTTGAGAAATACCGAAAGCGTACCTACCGAGAGGGTGGAGCCGGGGGCAATGCAGATCATCGCACCCACCAGAGCCACACCCGCATAAACGAGGTTGTTGACAAATCGGGTGGAGGGATTTGTGGTAGAGGAGAAGAAGGTAGCGCGCAGAGCGCACTTGCCAAGACGGGTATTGACCTCGTCAAATTCGGCTTGCAATTCATCCTCGCGGCTGTAAGCCACCACCACCTTGTGGTTGCCAACGTACTCGTCGATCAGCGCTGTTTGCTCGGCGCGAGTCTGGGATTGCAAACGGAACATCGAATAGGTCTTTTTGGCGATGAATGCGGCAACAAAGAGCGAGAGCGGTGTGATAAAGATGACCACTAACGCAATTTGCCAACGCAAGGTCAGCATAATGATGAGTGTGCCGAGAATGGTCAGAATTCCCGTAAAGAACTGTGCAAAGCCAAGCAAAAGTCCATCGGTGAATTGATCCACGTCGGTGATCATACGGCTGAGCACGTCACCTGTGGAGTGAGAGTCGATATAAGAAAGGGGAAGCCGTTGTAGCTTTTCAAATGCTTCACGGCGCAGTCGGCGCACCATGCCGTAGGTGATGCGGTTATTGATGACGTTCATCAGCCATTGGAAAAGAGCCGAGAGCAGAGTGCAAACGCCAATGAGAATGCATGCCTGCCAAACACCGCTCCAATGGACGTTGTCGCGCCCGATGATGCTATCGATGGCACGTCCGGTTAAGAGTGGGATGATGAGTGTGAGCGCCACCACAGCGGCGGCAAGCAGAAGGGATGCGGCAAGAGCCAAACGATAGTGCTTGAGTCCCGCAAACACACGCGCGAGCGCGTGACGGTCAAAGGTCAGCTTTTTCATGTCGGCTCACCCCCTTTTTTGAACTGCGATTCGTGAATCTCACGGTAAACCTCGCAACGGGCAAGGAGCTCGTCATGTCTGCCTTGGTCAACCAAGCGGCCGTCTTCCATAACGAGGATCAGGTCGGCGTGGCGAATAGAAGAGGTGCGCTGTGAAATGATAAACACAGTGGGGGAGTTGGGTAGAGTATGCAAAGCGGCGCGCAGAGCGGCATCGGTTGCATAGTCGAGCGCCGAGGAGCTATCGTCCAAGATCAAAATTTCGGCACCGCGGATGAGTGCGCGTGCGATGGTCAGGCGTTGGCGCTGACCGCCCGAAAAGTTCTTGCCGCCTGCGCTGACGGGCTCGTCAAGACCGTTCTTTTGCAAAATAAATTCCTTGGCTTGCGCCCATTCGAGCGCCTTCCACATTTCCTCCTCGGTGGCATCTGCCTTTCCCCAAAGAAGATTGGAGCGCACCGTACCCGAAAAAAGCACCGCCTTTTGCGGAACGATGGCAATGCTCTCGCGCAAAGCATCAACGTCAAGAGATCTGACGTCACGTCCGTTTACGAGCACGCGTCCCTTGGTTGCCTCATAGAAGCGCGGAATGAGATTGACAAGCGAGGTCTTACCCGAGCCGGTCGAGCCGATAATACCAACCGTCTCACCGCGGTGGGCGACAAAATGGATACCCGAAAGGGTTTCTTCGGCATCCCCTGCGTAGGTCAGGGAAACGTTCTCAAAACGCACTGCCTCGTCGGGGCTACCGCAAGTGTTATCATCGTCAAGCGTTTCCATTCCAACAGGGGTATCAAAGATCGCTTGTACGCGGTCGGCAGAGGCGAGCGCCTTGTTTACGGTGAACACCGTCATTGCAAACTTAACGAGCTCCACCAAAATCTGTGCCATATAGTTTGTCAGGGCAACCACGTCGCCTTGTGACATATTGCCGATCTGAACCAGCTTCGCTCCCGATGCCAACAAAACGATGACACCTGCATTGACCACCACAAGCGTGAGGGGATTCATCAAAGCAGAAATGCGACCTGCAAAATTCTGCACGCGATTGTGTTCCTCGTTGGCGGCAGAAAAGCGGGTGATCTCGTCCTCTTCTTTGCGAAAAGCGCGCAGAACGCGCACACCCAAAAGGTTTTCGCGCACCACACCTGTTACACCGTCAAGATTTTTTTGCACCTTCGCGTAGAGCGGCGTGGTTTTGAGCATGATCGAAAAAATGATGACCGCCAAAACGGGAATGACAACCGCAAACACCCACGCACCCTTGACGTCTACAAAAAATGCCATAGCGGCGGCGCCCAACACAATGATGGGGGAGCGCAAAAGCAGACGAAGCGTAAAGTTGACGGCGGACTGTACCTGATTGACGTCGCCCGTCAGTCGGGTGATCAGCGTAGAGGTTCCTACGCTATCGGTTTGGGCGTAGGAGAATTTTCCGATGTGCGCAAACAAGTCGCGGCGCAAGTCGGTGCTCACACCAACGGCCGCACGCGCGGCAAAATATTGCGCGATGAGAGAGCAGGTCAGTCCCACTGCGGCAAAGGCTACGAGAATGCCAAAGCAAGCGCCGATCACACTCTTGTCGCCGGCGGCAATACCGTCGTCAATAATGGTCTTGACAACCAGCGGCACCAAAAGGTCAAAAATCGCCTCAAGCAGCTTGAACAAGGGGCTGATGATACACTCTTTGGTGTAGGGCTTCAGGTATTTCAAGAGCTTCCTCACGCGCGCACATCCTTTCTTTTAAAGATTTAAATAGACAATAAGAATTATAACCTATATATTGTACGCCTAACATATGTCGGCAATTTGAATATTCTGTGAATATTTCTGTTTTCTTGATAAAATGCCTTGACAACAAATACTATGCGTGGTATAGTATTATGTGAAAGGGAGTATCACGTGAAAGTTTTACAAGCAAGAATCCCCAGCACACTTCTTTCACGCACAAAACTCCCTAAAAATGGGAGCCAACCCATTTTTGTCGCAAGCGACACGGGAATTTCACCATTATTTTGTTCAGCCGCGCGGCGGCAGAATGGAGATTTTTATGGATATTCAACTCAAAAGGGGACTTCTGGACGTTTGTGTTCTGGCGGCTATCCGCCGCAAGGACTCCTATGGATACCAGATCGTCAAAGAGATCCAACCCTATATTGCCATTTCGGAATCGACACTCTATCCCATCCTTCGCCGCCTTGAGGAGGCAGGGCAGCTGACCGTGCGTGCGGTTGAGCACAACGGCAGATTGCGCAAATACTACCGCATTACGTCCCTTGGGGTGGCACGACTGAATATGTTTGCCGAGGAATGGAAAGAAATGATGTACATTTACCAATTTGTAACAGGAGGACGATAAAATGCAAAAAATCGAATTTTTAGCGCTCTTGCGCCAAAGGATCGCTATCTTACCACCGCGTGAAATAGAGCAAACAGTGGAATATTACAGCGAAATGATAGACGACTACATCGAAAGCGGCTACACATCGGAAGAAGCAGTGGCTAAAATGGGCGGTGTTGATAACGTTGCGGCGCAGGTTCTTGCAGGGGAACAAACACCGGCTTATGATGCATATGTTGTGCAAAAACGCAAGAAAAACGGTCTTTTGTGGTTGGTTATTCTCGGTTTTCCCTTGTGGTTTCCCCTGCTCATTACGGCATTCTGCTTGGTGCTCACGGCAGCCATTGCTTTGCTAACGCTTGCCATGGTTACACCGTGGTCGCTGGTCGTATCCTTCGGCGCATCGGCAATTGCTCTTTTTGCGGCAGCACCCGCTGTTTTGGTTGGGGAGGGACTTGCGGCGCTCGCACTCACCGTTGGTGCCGCGCTCATTCTTGCGGCTCTTTGTATCCTTTCTACCATGGCGGCACTACACCTTTCAAGGCTTGGCGGCAAGGGCATTGGAGCTATGTTCAAAGGATTTTTCAAATTGCTTTTTGGAAGGAGATAAAATATGAAAATGGCATTGATTATCGCATTGGTTTGTTTAATAGCGGGTGCGCTTATTTTCGGCATCGGTTGGGGGCTTTTGCAAAAAAATCCCATTGACAAAAACGTTTTTCAGGATAAAGTATATTCCTTTGGTACCGATGAGTTGCCAACTCAGATCAATATCAGAACCACCAACTCCTGCGTTGAATTTCGCACCACCACAGAGAGCGAATGGCGCGTGGAATGTATGGACAAAGAGAGAGTTTATCACAAGGTTGAACTGATCGACGGTGTTTTGACAATTCAAGAGATCGATGATCGTCAGTGGTATGAGCGTATCGGTCTTTTTGCGAACCTGCGCCCGCAGCGTATGATTGTATATCTGCCCGAGGGAGCTTATGGGCTGTTGGATGTTTGCGTTACTTCGGGTGACATTTCTGTGCCTTTGGGATTTGCGTTTTCCAACGTTACCCTAAAAAGCACAAGCGGTGACATTTCATTCGCGGCAGATGCAACGGGTGCGGTGAATATCAAAGTTACAAGCGGTGATATTGCGGTTAGTGGTAGCATCGGCGGTGCATTGGAAATTTCCTGTACCAGCGGTGATATTGCGGTTAGTGGTAGCATCGGCGGCGCGTTAGAAATTTTCGGTACCAGCGGAGATATTGAAATCAAGAATGTAACTCCTACAAGTATAACTATCCAAAATACTTCCGGTGACATCGATATGGTAGACGTTGTATGCAGTGAAGCGTGTATGATTGAGAAGGGCAGTGGATCGGTCAATTTAAAATGCTGTGATGCATTATCCTTCAACATTGCAACTACCAGTGGTGATATCCATGCAAGCCTTTTGAGCGCCAAAACCTTTGACTGCCACGCCACAAGCGGTGATGTGCACACCCCGAAGGACGGCAACGGCGGCACGTTCCGCGCAAAAAGCACCAGCGGCGATATTCGCGTCACCATTGTAGAATAAACCAAATACAAACGCCCGTGCAGTCAAAACGGATTGTGCAGGCGTTTGTGCGTTATTTCAAAGAATGCTATTGACAAAGAAAGAAAAATATAGTATAATATAGTCATCAAGAAAAGGAGGGTTACCTATGACCACGAAATTAACCGGCACCGCTCTGGAGTGCTACATTTTAACAGGTTTGAATATTAAGGATATGTACGATGAAGAGCTGTATGGCGCTCAAATCCTCAAAAACGTTCCCTCGTCCGTTTCTATTGATGGTCCCACACTTTATGCAACCATCGATAAGCTTGCGGCAGAAGGCAAAATCACCAAGAGAGCCGCTGTTCAAAACGGAGTTTATTGCGAGCCCTGCAAGATCACCCCTCTGGGCAAAGATTGGTTAAAGTCTTTTTTGGAGTATATTGAAAAGTAATCACATCTTAACAAAAAAACGCTTATGCAACGCAAAAACGCGAAGCATAAGCGTTTTTTTTATCTTCTTATCCTTTTTCGCCGCTTGGCAGGTGTTTTCTCATGCGCCCCAAGGAACGCCCCGCCAATCGAAAGCCCGACCGCGCCCGCGTGCAAAAGTGCCGAAACCGTCGCCGAATATCCCGTTGCATAACAGTTAGCGTTTTTGGCAAAGAAAAGGGAAAACAAAAGCGAGAGTGCCGTGATGAGGATGCCGTTGATAAGACCTGCTCCCAATGCAGACAAATGATACACACGGGTGGCAAAAAAGCCCCCTGCAAGTGCCGTCATTGCTGCGCAAAGCAAACCGACGGGGAGTGCGAGCGATAGGGGATCGGGAACAAACGTAAGGATCAGCGCCGACAGCAAAAGCACACCGCCGCCAACTGCCAAGGTCAGCAAAAGCGTTCCAAGCATACGCTTCAAAAAGAGAGAGCCCTCGGGGAAGTCGCTCTTTCGCTCTTTTCTCTTTTTATATTTTTTGGGCATCTTCTTCATAAAATAAAAACCTCCGTACAAAACCGTTTGTTACAACGTATTCCGCACGGAGTGTTTTTATGATTGGTATGAGCAATTTTGCATTATTCTGCGTCATCAGCCTTTACGTCAACGCGGCTGACGGCACTCTTGAGAATGCGAATCTTGGTGCGCTCGTGAGAGGTCTCGATAACGCAAGTCTCTTCCTTAATGCTAACGATCTTGCCGATGATGCCACCAATGGTAGTGATCTCATCGCCAACCGCCAGGTTGTTGCGCATTTCATTTTGCTCTTTTTCCTGCTTTCTTTGGGGGCGAATCATAACAAAGTACATAACCACCAGCATACCGCCCAACACAAAAAGCATTACTAAATCCGGCATAATAGGTCCTCCGTTCAAAAAATGATCGCAATTATTATAAACGTTTTTGGGACGGTATGCAAGAGTAAATTTGTAAATATTTTGAGAACGGCACAACTTTTTTCCTTTTTGCCACAAAAAAGCAGGAAAAACACGCACGCCACTTGCATTTTTGCCGTTGTTGTGATATACTATAAGCATTATGAGGAAAGGAAGTATTCTTCTTTATGAAACTCGAATATCTGCCCGCGGGCAAAATTGTAAATACCCACGGCTTTCGCGGAACCGTCAAGCTGGAAAGCTGGTGTGATGCTCCGCAAATTCTGGCATCTCTTGATACCGTTTGGTTCTGCAAAAACAAAGAATACACTCCCCGTCGCGTTTTGCACGCATCGGTCTTTAAGCAATTCGTTCTGATGGATCTTGAGGGTGTTGAGAGCGAGGAAGCCGCAAACGCACTGCGCGGCACCGAGGTCTTTGCCGCGCGTGAGGACCTGCCCATTGAGGAGGGAAGCTTCTTTATCGCCGACCTGATCGGACTGCCCGTTAAACACGCCGACACCAATGCCATCCTTGGCAAACTCTCGGACGTCAACACAAGCGGCGCGCGTGACCTTTACGTTGTCAAAAACCAAAAGGGCGAGTTTTACGTGCCTGCCGTTCCCGAGTTTATCACAAATATCGACCCCGACGATGCCATTTACGTGCGCCCCATTCCCGGACTGATCGAGGGAGGAGAGGACTGATATGCGATTTGACATTATGACGCTTTTCCCGGGACTTGTGGATACCGTGCTTGGGGAAAGCATTATCGGACGCGCACAAAAAAGCGGCGCGATCACCGTAAAAACGCACAACATCCGCGATTATTCCGAGGATAAGCACCGCCGCGTGGACGACACGCCTTACGGTGGCGGCAAGGGAATGCTGATGATGGCGCCCCCCATCTACAATTGCTACACCGCCATCTTGCAAATGCAAGCCGAGGAGGGCTTTGTGCCCACCAAGCGACACGTCATCTATCTTTCTCCCACAGGCAAGGTGCTCAACCAAGCCCGCGCCGCAGAGCTTGCGCGCGACTATGACAACCTCATACTCCTGTGCGGACACTATGAGGGCGTTGACCGCCGCATCGTAGACGAGATCGTGGACGAAGAGATCTCCATCGGCGATTTTGTATTGACGGGTGGCGAAATTCCTGCCTGCAT
Organism: Oscillospiraceae bacterium; assembly: GCA_015063725.1. Classification (GTDB taxonomy): domain Bacteria; phylum Bacillota; class Clostridia; order Oscillospirales; family CAG-272; genus UMGS1865. The sequence continues at coordinate 18,103 of SVTP01000008.1, read as the reverse complement.
TCTCACCGACTGTGTCGCCCGCCTTTGCGACGGCGTGCTGTCCGATGCCGAGTGCTACGAAAAAGAGAGCATTTCTTCGGGACTTCTCGAATATCCCCAATACACACGCCCCTATGAATTTCACGGTGTAAAAGTGCCCGACGTACTCATTTCGGGACACCACAAAAACATCGATGCCTGGCGCGACGAGCAAGCCAAAGAGCTGACCGAGAAATTGCGCCCCGATTTGTTGGAGAAAACAGAACAATAAAAATCACTCCCCCTTACATACCACACAAGGGGGAGTTTTTTATGTCTTTTTGGGCACCTGTACTGCATTTTTTGCGGCAGACGCGCATTTTGGGAAGGGTGACGGCTTTTATCGAGCGTTACGATCTGCCCGACCTATCCTTTCTCGTTTTGTTTTCTGCGTTTCCGCTTTTTCAAATCTTTGAGCACTCCACGCTCTGGTTGTTGCCATTCTGCGTGTTTCTTCTTTTGTGGTCGGGACGTGCCTTGCTTTGGCGGCGCGAGGTCAAGCTCGACTTTGCCGATTTTCTCGTCCTTTTGATCCTGCTTTTGCAGCTTTCCACCGCCCTTACGGGATACGGCAGAGCCGCAGATGCATTGGTGGCGGTACTTTTGACCTCTGTATGGTTCTCGGCACGTCGCTTCTTTTTGGAAAGGGGAGCGGATGCCCTCGTTTTTTTCTCGTCGCTCGTTCTTGTCGCAGTCTCGGCAATCGGGGTGGGGGAGTATCTGTTTGGCATGGCAGAATTGCGGTGGATAGACGCCGTGCGCTTTGGCAACATTGGTGGGCGTGTTACCTCGCTTTTCTCCAATCCCAACATTTTGGCGGTCTATTTGCTCCTGTATTTTCCGCTCTCTCTTTGGGCAACCTTTGCACCGCAAAACAAAGGGAGATCCCGCCTCTTTTTTGCCACCACGTCGGTGTTTTGTGCGCTCTGTATTCTTTTGACGTGGTCGCGCGGTGCGTGGCTGGGCTTCCTTTTGGAGTGCCTGCTTTTTCTGCTTTTTTGCAACCGCAAAAGCCGCATTGCCGCCCTTTGGTTGCCGCCGCTTGCCATTCTGGCTCTCCCCATCCTGCCCGTGAGCATTCGGGAAAGACTTTTCAGCATCGGCGACCTTGGAGAGAGCTCCATTCGTTATCGCTTGCAAACATGGCAGGGGGCTCTTCGCATGCTGGAACACCACCCCGTCGGCATTGGTGTAGGGGAGTGGGCGTGGCGTATCATCTATCCGCATTATGCTGTCAGTGGTACCGCGCGTGTCATGCACGCACACAACGTCTTTTTGCAGGTCGCCATCGAGCTTGGCATCGTAGGACTTGTCATCTTTTTGCTTTTGATTGCCGTCGCAGTTCGCCGCGCCCTCAAAGCAAAAAACACAGTTGCCCTCACTGCTGTGGCAGGGGTGTTGGTCATGGGCTTTTTCGACCATCTTTGGTACTCACCCACAATGCTCGTCCCATTTTGGTCACTGTTGGCGTTTTCCTGCCAAAGTGGGGGGAGAAGAGACAAAAAAGACCTGTTTGTGGATATTTTGCACGAAAACAGATAGCATAATCCATTAAAAAAATGATAAAATGACATATTGATTTTTTCAAAAACTTTTGCTATAATAATAATATAATAAACAAACTGTGCCCGAAACATCGGGCATCACTATTCATTTACGAGAGTACAGGAGAGAGGAACGTATGATTTCACGTCAGGTTACCATTACCAATTCCAGTGGATTACACGCGCGTCCTGCCACCTTTTTCATCCAAAAGGCAAACACCTACAAGTCTTCCATTTGGGTAGAAAAAGAGGATCGCAAGGTTAGCGCCAAGAGCCTTTTGGGCGTTCTTTCGCTGGGCGTTGCAAAGGGTATGACCATTACCCTGATTGCAGACGGTCAAGACGAGAATGCCGCAGTTGCAGGCTTGGTAGAACTGATCGAAAACGGTTTTGCGGAATATTGATCCATAACTTGCATAGGCGGCGTGTGGCAGTCAGGGCATAGAGCCCTTTGTGCGCACGCCGTTTTTGTTCCGCAAAAGCAAAATAGCGTGTAAAGAAACATTTTATAAGTGATATTGCCGCACTAACCAAAAGGCTCCCTTTGCGCAAGGGAGACTTTAAATTGTTCTGCGTTTTCGCTTTCAGAAACTAAATTAGAAAAAGTTTTGGCGGAATGCAAAAGAAAGGAGGCCGCGTATGAACCGAGATACCGACAGAATGAGCCGCCTGCTCCAAAAGGCAAACGATCTGCCGCTCTGCCCGGGCGTTTACATTATGCGCGACGTGCGCGGCAAGGTCATATACGTGGGCAAGTCGCGCAAGCTCAAGTCCCGCGTGTCGCAGTATTTTCAAAACAGTGAAAAGAACCTCAAAACTGCCCGTATGGTGGCATCGGTCGAGGATTTTGACTGCTACATTTGCGATACCGAAATTGAGGCGCTCTCGCTTGAGAACACGCTCATCAAGCAATATGCCCCCAAATATAACATCCGCCTCAAGGATGCCAAGTCCTACCCCTATATCAAAATCACCGACGAGGAATACCCACGTCTGGTTTTTACGCGTCGCCGCGAGAGCGACAAAGCGCGCTATTTTGGACCTTATTCGGGCTCGGGAACTGCCTATTCGCTCATCGAGCTTTTGTCGCGCACTCTGCGCCTGCCCACCTGCTCGCGCCGTTTTCCGCGCGACATTGGCAAAGAACGCCCCTGCATCTATTACCAAATGGGGCGCTGCTCGGGGCTTTGCACCGGCAACGTAACCCCCGAGGAGCACAAGGCGACCATGCGATTTGCCGCCGAGCTTTTGGGCGGTAAGGTGAGGGACGTCAAGCGTGAGATCGAGGCTGAGATGTACGCGCACGCCGAAGCGGAACGCTACGAGCAAGCCGCACGCTGCCGCGATACCCTGAGCGCTCTTGACCGCATTGGCGAGCGCCAAAAGGTGGTCGCATCTCCCGACACCGAGCAGGACGTTATCGCCTTTTATGCCGACGAGCTTTGTGCTTGTATTTCGATTTTCTACATCCGCGCAGGTGTTCTGCAGGATAAAAATGACTTTTTGTTTGGTGCAGATGCGCTCCCCGAGCCCGAGGAGCTGACCGCATTCCTCTGCCGCCATTACGCCATGCGCGAGGATATTCCGCCGCGCGTGCTGTTGTCCTTTGCAACCGACGATGAGGAAATCGCCACCTTGAGCGAATATCTCCACCACATTTGCGGTCATCGCGTGCAGGTGCGCATTCCCGAGAGGGGAGAGCTGCACACGCTTTGCGACATGGCGCAAAAGAACGCCGCCGAGCAGGCGCGTCTCTTTGTTGCAGAAACCAATCGCACCGAGGGCACACTCGTGCGCCTTGCCGAAATTCTCAATCTTGAATGTTACCCCGCTCGCATCGAGGCATACGACATTTCCAACATCGGTGCGGAGCACCTGACCGCAGGTATGATCGTTTGCGAAGAGGGCAAATTCAAAAAATCCGACTATCGCACCTTCCGCATTGGCAGTGTGGAGGGTACCGATGACTACGCCTCGATGCGCGAGGCACTTGACCGCCGCCTCTCTCACCTGGCAGATGCCGACGGCTCGTTTTCCAATCTGCCCGACCTTATTCTGCTTGACGGCGGACGCGGACACGTTTCCACTATTCGCGAGCTGCTCAATGAGAGGGGATTGGACATTCCCGTGTTTGGCATGGTCAAGGATGATTTCCACAAAACGCGCGCCCTTTGCACCGAGAATGAGGAAATCTCCATCGCTCGCGTGCAGGACGTTTTCACGCTCATTTACCGCATCCAAGAGGAAGTCCACCGCTACACCATCGGGCGCATGACGCAAGCCAAGCGCAAAACGGTGCGTACCTCGTCTCTTACCAAAATCCCCGGCATCGGCGATGCCAAAGCCAAAAAGCTCCTATCCGCCTTCGGCGGTCTCGCCGCCCTCAAAAAGGCTACGTGCGAACAAATCGCCGCCGTTCCCGGCATCTCGGCAAAGGATGCGGACAACATTGTGGCGTATTTTAGGAAGTGAGAACGAGGGATTATCGGGGGAACTTTTTTTGAAAAAAAGTTTCCCCCGAACCCCCTCAAAAAACGCTCTCACGAAAAGATTATAAAAGTAACTTGGTAGAGCACCGACGGACAGCCAAAGCGAGCATTTCGCTCGCGCCGACCGTCCATTCGTAAACTAACGAATACATTTAGAAAAAATTGTCAGGAAGTTCTTGAAAGGGGTTTGGGGAAAACTTCTTCCAAGAAGTTTTCCCCAAGAAAAAGGAAAAAATATGCGTATCATCACAGGAAAAGCAAGAGGAACAAAACTGAATACATTGTCGGGGGAGGCAACGAGACCGACGGCAGAGCGGACGAAGGAAGCGGTTTTTTCGATGCTGCAAAACGAGATTGCAGGCACAAGAGTGCTGGACTTGTTTGCAGGCTCGGGGCAGTTAGGTCTTGAGGCGCTCAGCAGAGGCGCGGAATACGCGGTATTCAACGACTCATCAAGAGAGGCAACCGCCATCATTCGCGCAAACGTCGAAAAAACGCATTTTACAGATGCGTGCGAGGTCCTTTGTACCGATTGGCAGGCAGCTTTGCGCCGCCTTGCGGGGCGCGAGAGATTTGAACTCTCCTTCCTCGATCCCCCCTACGCGGGCGGATTTTTACCCAAGGTTTTGGCAAAACTGCTGGAGTGGGATCTGCTTGCCGAGGGCGGCATCATCGTTTGCGAAAGCGCCGACGAGGGTGACGTTTTTGGCGGCAATGAAGAGCTAAAAAATCAATTTAACATTCGACGTGTGGCGCGTTACGGCGCGGCGTGTGTTACCGTATTAGAAAAAGGGGGAGAAGAAAAATGAGTCTTGCAATTGTACCGGGTAGCTTTGACCCGATGACACTGGGACACTTGGAGCTTGTCAAAACGGTTGCCAAACGCTACGACGAGGTCGTGGTGGCAATCATGGTCAACCGCTCCAAAAAATATCTGTTTGACCTGAATACGCGCGTTGCCATTGCCGAGGAGACCGTTAAGGAGCTCCCGAATGTGCGCGTGATCACCGAGAACGGCATGCTCATTGACCTCTTTGACCGTCTTGGCGCCGATGCGGTTTGCAAGGGCTGGAGAAACCAACGCGACTACGATTACGAGTTGCATATGGCAGATTGGAACTCCTCACACAATCCGCGCTTCCGCACCGAAATGATCCGCGCCAAAAAGTCGGTAGAGCATATCAGCTCCACCGAGGTTCGCCGCCGACTTATGGCAGGGGAGACACTTGAGGACATCGTCCACCCCAACGCCGAGCACCTGATCTTTGCACGCTTTATTGAAAACGGAGGTAAGTAATATGGATTTTAAAGACATACGCCGCGGCTTTTCGCGCACGTCCCTGACCGTTACGGGAATCGGTGTTCTGGTCGGACTGCTTCTGATCCTTCTTCCCGTCGGATTTTTACTTGACGTTGTCTTTTTTATTATGGGTATTGTGACCATCGCGGTCAACCTGCCCACGCTTTTCTCACTTTTGCCGCTCCGCCATACGGGCGTTGGCAAAGTAAGCCTGATTTGCACCGCCTTGATGGTGGTTGCAGGCTTTTTGATGCTTATTCTGCATAGCAGCATCCTGCTCATCGTTGTGGGCGTTGTCATGATCGCGCAACCCCTCATCGCAATTGTAAACGCCACCGATCGGTCTTCTCGCTTCAAAGCCGAAGCCCCCAAGCTGATCGTGGGCATTGTTCTTCTTGTGCTTGGTCCTGCCAAAACCATTGACGTTCTTTTTGATGTTGCAGGCATTGGCGTTATCATCTTGAGTATCGTCTATTTGATTTCAATGTACCGACTCGTCAAAAAGAGCCAAAACGTCACGGGTGCGCGCGTGTTTGTGGACACCGACGGTAACGGAACCATCGACACCGTTTACGTAGATACCAATGGCAACGGCAAAGCCGATACCGCCACAAGATACCGCGAAAAAAAATGAACAGATATCAGAAGTTAGCCTCTAACACCGTCATTTTAGCCATTGGGACCTTCGGTTCAAAATTGCTCGTTTTTCTCTTAATGCCGCTCTACACGGCGTGGTTGACCACCGCCGAATACGGAGCCGCCGAGATGATCACGGGCATTGCCAATTTTCTCATTCCCATCGCTTGCGTCGGTGTCAGCACAGGCATTTTCCGCTTTGCGGCAGAACGTGAAGCCGATCAAAAGCGCGTCTTTTCCTCGTCCGTCGCCCTTTTGGGGTTGGGACTGGGCGGCTTTTTGCTTCTCTCACCGCTCCTTTTATTGATCCCGTATTGCAAACCGTACGTGTGGCTTGTTGTCCTCTACGTGTTCTTTGCCGACCTGCAAGCCGTATGCGCACAGTATCTGCGCGCCATTGACCGCACAACGCTTTTTGCAGGGCAGGGGATTCTCAACACCGCCCTCACCATTGCCTGCAACGTCCTGTTTTTGTTTGTATTCGAGATGGGCGTTGAGGGGTACGTCCTCTCGGTCATTGTGGGCAACCTGCTCACCACCGCCTTTATCGTGCTGCGCGCAAAGCTGTGGCGCGTGTTTTCCATTCAAAATATCGACCGCCGACTGATGAAGGACCTGCTCCGCTTCAGTCTCCCCATGATCCCCACCACGCTCTGTTGGCTCATTACCGACCTCTCCGACCGCGCCATGGTCACCTACTTCTGGGGCGAGAGCGTCAACGGCGTTTACGCGGCGGCGTATAAGATTCCCACCATTGTCAACCTCGTTGCAGGCATCTTTTTGCAGGCGTGGCAGTTTTCTGCCGTAAGCGAAGAAAAAGACGAGACGGCTTGCTCGCATTTTTATTCTCGCGTGTGGGAAGGCTTTTTGTCAGTCATTATGATCGGCGGCGCAGGACTGATCCTGCTCTCGCGATTTCTTTCCAAACTGCTTCTCAACGTCGCCTTTTTTGAGGCATGGAGATATATGCCCACACTCTTGTGTGCGGCGGCGCTCGAAGCACTTGTTTCTTTCCTTGCGAGCGTTTACCTTGTACGCAAAAAGAGCAGCCACTCCTTTGTTACCGCTCTTGCGGGAGCATTGGCGAACATTGCGCTCAATCTTTGGCTCATTCCCATCATGGGCGCACTTGGGGCAGCGATTGCAACGCTTGCAAGCTACGCTCTAGTGCTTGTTTTGCGCCTTATTGATGCACCGCGTATCATTCCGTTCAAGCTTTGCTTGCCACGCCTTTGCATCAGTACCGCTTTGCTCCTCGGGGCAGCAGCCATTATGACACTCGACGTCAAGGCCCGCATCTGGTGGACACTTTTGTGCATCCTTGCCATCTGCGCCCTCAACGCGCCCGCACTCCTTAAGGGGGTGCGCGCGATCGTTGCAAAGAGAATGAAATAGGGGGATTTTTGTGGGGGAACTTCTTTCGAGAAGTTCCCCCACACCCCTTCAAGAACTCGCTGACAAAGGGGATTAAAAAACAAATCCGCAATGTACTAACAGACAGTCGGCGCGAGGATAAACCTCGCTCTTGCTATCGCAAGCTCACAGGTGCCACCGAGACCCTGCTCGCTAGGAGGTTAGTTTTGCATTCGGGCGATTCGTGAATCGCCCCTACAAAATGTTTTCAACTTCAACGTAGGGGCGACTATCGGTCGCCCGTTTTTTGTCACTCAACTTTCTTAACGAGCAGGGTCTTGGCGGCGCCTGCGAGTTAGCGATAGCCAAAGCGAGCGGTGCGCTCGCGCCGACTGTCCGTCCGAAAACTAACAAATTGATTTCGATATTTGTTGTGTGAAAGTTTTGAGGGGGCGTGGGGGAACTTTTTCAAAAGTTCCCCCACAAAAAATCTTCTAATATATTGACAATCTCCATTTTTTGTGATACAATAACTTGAAACACGATGAAAAAGAGGAGTACGCAAACCTTTTGCGCGCAGAGAGAGGGCGGTTGGTGCAAGCCCTTAGCGAAGGATGCGGAAGTCACTTTGGAGTGGTGTCGGGGAAGGGGAGCGATTTTCGTTCCTTGTGTAGTCGGCAACGGGTTCCGCCGTTATGGGAGTTGAGTGTGCATCCGCGCGCCTTTTTGGCATGGATGCAAAATCAGGTGGTACCGCGTGCTTCCACGTCCTGATGCTGGACGGGGAGGCTTTTTCTTTTGTCAAAAAATAATTTGCACATATATTTTCAGGAGGTCTATTACAATGGATCAGTACAACGAACTGCCAAAAACTTACGCGCCGTCGGAGTTTGAGGACAGAATTTATCAAAATTGGTGCGACAAGGGCTACTTTACGCCCGACGTCAAAAACGATGCGGAGCATTTCTCCGTAGTTATTCCGCCCCCCAACGTAACGGGACAGCTGCACATGGGCCACGCGCTCGACGAGACTCTGCAGGACATTCTTGTTCGTTACAAGAGAATGCAAGGCTTTAACACCCTTTGGATCCCCGGCACCGACCACGCAGGTATTGCAACACAAATCAAGGTTGAAGAACGCCTGCGCGTTGAAGAAGGACTTTCCCGCTACGACCTCGGCCGCGAAAAGTTTTTGGAGCGCGTTTGGGCTTGGAAGGATAAATACGAAGCTCGCATCACGGGACAGCTGAAAAAGCTGGGCGCATCCTGCGACTGGACGCGCCAACGCTTCACCTTTGACGAGGGCTGCTCCCGCGCTGTTCGCGACGTATTTGTAAACCTTTACGAAAAAGGACTTATCTATCGCGGATACCGTATCATCAACTGGTGCCCGCGCTGCCTTACGGCTCTCTCTGATGCCGAGGTAGAGTATAAGGATCAACCCGGCCACTTCTGGCACATCAAATATCCCATTAAGGGTGAGGACGGCTACGTTGAGGTTGCCACCACCCGTCCCGAGACTATGTTCGGTGATACCGCCGTTGCAGTCAACCCCGAGGACGAGGATATGAAGCACCTCATCGGCAAGACGCTCATTCTGCCCGTCGTTGGCAGAGAGATCCCCGTCATTGCCGACGATTACGTTGAGATCGGCTTTGGTACCGGTTGTGTAAAGATCACCCCCGCACACGACCCCAACGACTTCCTCGTTGGTCAACGCCACAATCTCGAGCAAATCAAGGTTATGAACGATGATGCCACCATGAACGCAGGTGCGGGTAAGTACGAGGGCATGGACCGCTACGAATGCCGCAAGGCGCTCGTTGCCCAGCTCGAAGAGGAAGGATACCTTGTTAAGACCGTTCCTCACGACCACAACGTTGGTGTTTGCTACCGTTGCGGTACGACTGTTGAGCCGATGACATCCGACCAATGGTTTGTTAAGATGAAGCCCTTGGCAAAGCCCGCAATTGAAGCGGTAGAGCAGGGTGACATCCGCTTTGTTCCCGAGCGCTTCTCCAAAAACTACTTCAACTGGATGAACAACATTCTTGATTGGTGCATCTCCCGTCAGCTTTGGTGGGGACACCGCATTCCCGCATTCTATTGCGACGATTGCGGCGAGATGACCGTTTCTCGCGAGGATATCACCACCTGTCCCAAGTGCGGTGCTGCCGTTCATCAGGACGAAGACGTACTTGACACGTGGTTCTCGTCGGCTCTGTGGCCCTTCTCCACAATGGGTTGGCCCGAGATGACCGAGGATCTCAAAAAATACTATCCCACAAGTGTTCTCGTTACCGGATACGACATCATTACCTTCTGGGTATCCCGTATGATCTTCTCGGGACTGGAGCACATGGGCGAAAAGCCGTTTGACACCGTATTCATTCACGGTCTTGTTCGCGATGCGCAGGGCAGAAAGATGTCCAAGTCGCTCGGCAACGGCATCGATCCCTTGGAGATCATCGACAAATACGGTGCCGATGCACTCCGCTTTGCTCTCTCCACCGGTAATTCGCCCGGAAACGATATGCGCTTCTCGGATGAAAAGATGGAGGCTGCCCGCAACTTTGCAAACAAGCTGTGGAACGCATCTCGCTTCGTTCGTATGAACCTAACCATTGATAAAGTAGAGCTTCCCGACGTGTCTCTGCTCACTGCAGAGGACAAGTGGATCCTGACCGAGTACAACAAGACCGTTGCAACCGTTACAGGTGCGCTTGACCATTATGAGATCGGCGTAGCGCTCAGCGCAATCTATGATTTCATTTGGGATATCTTCTGCGACTGGTACATTGAGCTTACCAAGAGCCGCCTTGCCGAAAAGGATACCGAGGGCAACCGCGTAGCCCAAAACGTACTTTGCTACGTTCTCACAGGCACGCTCAAGCTCCTGCATCCCTTCATGCCCTTTATCACCGAGGAAATCTACGGTGCACTGCCTCACCAGGGCGATGCAGAGAGCATCATGATCTCCGCATACCCCAAGGCAAATGATGCGCTCAATTTCCCCGCAGAGTCCCTGCAGCTCTCTCGCGTGATCGCCGCCATCAAGGCAATCCGTAACCGCCGCAATGAGATGAACGTTGTTCCTTCCCGCAAGGCAAAGGTTTATATTGCAACCGCATATCCCGAGTCCTTTGGCGAGGGAACCTATCCCTTCTTTGCACGTCTGGCGTCTGCCGCCGACGTAGCCGTTGCCGCATCCTTTGGGGATGACACCGTCAGCGCCGATAACGCGGTTCAGATCATCACCGACTCTGCAACCATCTATCTGCCGCTTGCCGATCTTGTCGACACCGAAAAGGAACGCGCACGCCTTGAAGGCGAAGCCAAAAAGCTCGAGGGCGAGATCGCACGTCTTGTAGGTAAACTCTCCAACGAAGGCTTCGTTGCCAAAGCACCTGCCGCCGTTGTAGATGCCGAGCGCGCCAAGCTCGCAAAATATCAAGAAAACCTCGAGGGCGTTAAAAACGCACTTGAAAAGTTGAAATAATTTTATAGAAGAAATGCGGGGGAACCTTTTTTGCAAAAAGAGGTTCCCCCGCACCCCTTCCAAAAAACTCTCGCACTTAAAAGGGATTTTCTGTTAATTTGCCATATGATTTTCTATTGACAAAAAGGGAAAAAATATGGTATAATTTTTTTATCAAAAAGCCCCAATTTTTGAATATACGGAGGAAAACGGTTATGAATTTGCTCAACAAACGCCCCGAAAACATGGAGCGCATCACAACAAAAGCGTTGGCGGATGCTTTTATCGCCGAGCAGGTACGCGAAATCCGCGCACAGGTGGGTGAGGGAAAGGTCCTTTTGGCACTCTCGGGCGGTGTAGATTCGTCGGTTGTAGCGGCGCTTCTCATCAAGGCAATCGGCAAGCAGCTTACCTGCGTGCACGTCAATCACGGACTGATGCGCAAGGGCGAGAGTGAGCAGGTCATTGAGGTATTCGGCAAGGAGCTTGACGCAAACCTTGTCTACGTTGACGCAAGCGACCGTTTTCTTGACCTTCTGGCAGGAGTATCCGAGCCCGAAAAGAAGAGAAAGATCATTGGCGGCGAATTTATCAAGGTGTTTGACGAAGAGGCTTCCAAGCTTGAGGGCATTTCCTTCTTGGCGCAGGGAACCATCTATCCCGACATTCTCGAGTCCGACGGCGTCAAGGCGCACCACAACGTGGGCGGACTGCCCGAGGATATGGAGTTCGAGCTCGTTGAGCCCGTCCGTCTGCTTTACAAGGACGAGGTCCGCGTAGTAGGCGAGGCACTGGGGCTTCCGCATGCAATGGTCTACCGTCAGCCGTTCCCGGGTCCCGGACTTGGTGTGCGTTGCTTGGGCGCGATCACGCGTGACCGTCTGCACGCTTTGCGCGAGGCAGATGCCATTTTGCGCGAGGAGTTTGACAAAAACGGACTTGCAGGCAAGGTTTGGCAGTACTTTATCGCCGTACCCGACTTCAAGAGCGTTGGCGTTAAGAACGGCAAGAGATACGAGGGTTGGCCCGCCATTATCCGCGCGGTCAACACCACCGATGCCATGAGCGCCACCATCAAGGAAATCCCGTACGCACTTCTGCACCATATCACAAATCGCATCACCACCGAGGTAGAGGGAATTAACAGAGTGCTTCTTGATTTGACGCCGAAGCCGGTGGGTACGATCGAGTGGGAATAATTTTATGATACACCAAATGAACCTTCACGCCGCGCCGTTTGATATGATTGCGCGTGGCATTAAGACAATTGAACTGCGACTGTATGACGAAAAGCGTCGCCGCATTGCGGTAGGGGACGAAATCGTGTTTACACATTCCAAGGAGTCCGCGCGCACCTTGCGTTGTCGCGTTGTCGCGTTGCATATCTTTCCCTCGTTTACGGAGCTTTACAACGCTCTGCCGCTCCTCAAATGCGGCTACACCGAGGACGATATCAACACCGCTGATCCTGCGGATATGGATCTCTACTACTCCAAAGAACAGCAAGCCGCTAATGGCGTTGTTGGAATTGAGATCGAATTGATTTAAGTGATAACGCCGTTCCCCACAGATATATCTGAGGGGAACGGTTGCTGTTTTATAGATGTTTTTGGGCAAACTCTTTTAATTGTCCGATGACATTTTTTTGAATTTGTTGTATAATGAGAGTGCAACATTATAAACAATTGAGGTCTGTATGAATTTTTTATATTGTATTTTAATCGGATATTTTATAGGTGCCATCAGCCCTTCATACATTATGTCCAAAATGCGAGGGTTTGACATCCGCGATAAAGGCTCACACAATGCAGGGGCATCCAATGTCATTATGGTTTTGGGAAAAACAATGGGGGTGCTTTGCGCTCTGCTTGACATTGCCAAAGCATTTTTGGTTGTTTGGTTAGCGCAAAAGTTAATGCCTGATTTCGAGCTCGCCTTTCCTCTCGCGGCGGCGGCGTGCATCCTCGGGCATATTTTCCCGTTCTACATGAAATTTAAGGGTGGCAAAGGACTTGCCTGCTTGGGCGGCATTGTTTTAGCATATGATTGGCGTGTTTTTTTGAGCCTTTTGGCTGTGGAGTTGGTAGTCGTTCTCATTTGTGACTACCTTTGCATTGTCCCAATCACAGCATCTTTTGCGTTCGCCATTATTTATGGCGTTATGACAAAAAGCCTGTGGGGAAGTCTTGTTCTGCTGCTCGTGGCAACCGTTATCCTTTACAAGCACAAGGAAAATATCAAAAGGATCAAAGAAGGTGGAGAGATCCATTTCAGCTTTCTTTGGAACAAGAAAAAAGAGCTGGAGCGAGTGGCATCAAAAAGAAAAAACGGTGTTACAAGGCTCTGCATTTTCGACCTTGACGGCACAGTTCTTGATACCGCACCAAGCATTGCGCACTATGGCAACCTTGCCCTCCAGGCGCACGGCATTGAGCCGATTGACGAGAGGGAATACCAATACTTTGCAGGCGACGGTGCCAAAAATCTTATCCGACGAATGTTGGAGTACCGCTCCTGCTACAGTGACGAGCTTCACGCTTCGGTGTTCAAAGTTTATAATGAGCTGTATAACGCCGACGTCACCTGCAAAACGGTCATTTTTGATGGCTTAAAGGATACTCTTGATAGTCTCAAAGCCGACGGATACCGCTTCGCCATCGTTTCCAACAAGCCCGACTTTGCCGCCAAAACGGTTGCAAACGCGCTTTACGGAGAGGGATATTTTGACCGCATCGTCGGTCAAAAGGAGGGAAGCGCCCTCAAGCCCGATCCGGGAGAGGTTTTTGCTGTTATGAAAGAGCTTGACGCCAGCGTCCAAAATTGCGTTTATGTAGGCGACACCGATACCGATATGAAGACCGGCAAAAATGCAGGACTTTACACCATTGGTGTTCTTTGGGGATTTCGGGAGCGAGACGAGCTCGAGGCGAGCGGTGCAGATGCCATTGTGGCAACACCCAAAGAATTGTATCAAAAAATCATGGCGCAAATTCCATAATCAATCAAGGGCGACCACCGGTCGCCCTTGTCGTTTTTGCGAGCGTGTTTTTTGCTCGAAAAACGCAAAATTTTCTGCAAACTTTTCCATTCATAAATTGATTTTGTCGGTGAACAATAGTAACAGAGCCGCGACAGAGCGACTCAATGATATAGATAAACGAGCGGCAAACGTTTTGTGTATTGTGATTCTTTCGATGAACGGTACATAAAACACAACCGTTCAGAAGAGGAGAAACACATGGCAAGCAACAAGACTCTTGTTCCTGAGGCTAAGGAAGCCCTGGAGAGATTCAAGATGGAAGCTGCAAACGAAGTTGGCGTTAACCTGAAGCAAGGTTACAACGGCGACATCACTGCAAAGCAGGCCGGTTCCGTAGGCGGTCAAATGGTTAAGAAGATGATCGAGTCCTATGAGAACTCCCTCAAGACGAAATAAGGATTGCCCTTATAGTCTGCACAAGGAACTTTGATGTTTCTCTGTGCAAAGAATGAAAAAACAACTGTGTGTTGATTTTTTTCAAAAATTGAAAGACCGTTGACAGGCTTTCGATGGAAAGCAGTATAACGGCACCGCCCCACCCCTGTTGATTGGAGTAGGGCGGTTTTTTATTCTTTCTATACTTGACTTTTTTTGCAATCTGTGCTATACTGTCTCCAGAGGCTTCCGTCCCATCGCGGGGCGCGAGGCATTTTTCTTTTTGGAGGGGTTATGAACAAGGTTGCACTCGCACGTCTTGAACAACTCAATCAAATAAAGCTGACCGATGAGCAAAGGGAGGACGTGCTCTCGTTTTTGGCAAAAAGGGAAGTGGACGTTTCCTCTCTCGACCAAATCGACACTTCCAATGTCGAACCGATGGTGCAGGTGATGCCCACCGTTCTTTCTTTGCGCGCGGATATTTCGGAGCAACCGTTCTCTCGCGAGGAACTGCTGGCACAAGCCCCCGGCACCTATGCGGGATATTTTTGTGTGCCCCGCGTAATGGACTGATGGGAGGGACAAAATGAAGGAAACCAAAATGAAAAGCATTCTCGTCGACGATATGTTCCTCACAACCGATATGACTACGTCCGCAGGCTCCAAAATGCTTGATGGGTATCAAAGCCTTATCACTTCTGCCGCCATAACGCGTGCCGAAGCGGCAGGGTATACGCTTGCAATGAAAGCCCCTGTTGGCGAGTTTGGCATCGATCTTTTGGGCGAAACCTGTGCATATGATAGTAGACCTCACAACCAAACACTCAAAAATCTCTCTGCGCAAATGCTTTGGTCAGGTGACGTTATGGGGGCGCTTTGCCTCGATGTCAACGGCTATCCCCGTCGAGTTGCCGCGCAATCGGCACTCGTTTGCCTAAAACCCACCTACGGTGCAATTTCGCGCCACGGTGTTATTTCTGTTGCCCCTTCGGGCGAGACGATCGATATTTTTGCAAGGAGTACAGATGATTGCCGCAATCTCTTCGATGCTGTTACTGATTCTGCTTTAAAAGATGCTACTCCCATCCGCCGCGTGGCGCTTTTGACTTCGCTTGACACCGACATGAATGTTGAAGTGAAACGAAACATCAACATTGCTGTTTCCAACCTCAAAAAGAGCGGAATTTTCACCACGTATATCGAAAACGACATCATTCCTGCGGCAAAATCTGCTTGGAACGTCATTTTGTGCGCCGAGCTTTGCAAAAGTCTTGCGCGTTACGATGGTATCCGCTACGGTCACCGCGCCGAGAGCTTTTCCAATCTCGACGAACTTTACGCCAATAGTCGCACCGAAGGCTTTGGTGATCTTGTCAAGGCAGCGATCCTTTATGGCTCAGATGTTCTCTCGGAGCAAAATTACCAAACCGTCTACCAAAAAGCCTTGCGCGTGCGTCGTGTTGTAGCCGAAGAATTTGCAAACCTGTTTGATGACTTTGATGCCGTTCTTCTGCCCGCGTGCTCCCAAATGATATATGCAGAAGGAGACCTAAAACAAGATAAATTCATCGCTTTTGAAGAAAACCGCTACACCGCTCCCGCAACGCTTGCAGGACTCCCTGCGGTGGTCGCAGGTGGCGTACAACTGATTGGCAGGACAAACGCAGAGCATGCGTTGCTTGATGTTGCAAGGATTTTGGCAGGGGAGGAAAGATGATATGAAATACGAAACTGTCATCGGTCTTGAGGTTCACATCGAGCTTTCCACCAACACCAAAATCTTTTGCGCTTGCTCGGCACACTCCTTTGGAGCCGAACCCAATACGCACGTCTGTCCGGTCTGCCTTGGCATGCCGGGCGCGCTCCCTGTGCTGAATAAAAAGGTGGTCGATTACGCCATCCGTGCAGGGATGATGCTTGGATGCAATATCAACCGCACCTCAACCTTTGACCGCAAAAGCTACTTTTATCCAGACCTGCCAAATGCTTATCAGATCACGCAATATTTCTCTCCTATCGCCACAGGCGGCACTGTCGAAATCGAGACCGCCAATGGCAAAAAGTCCATCCGCATTCACGAGATGCACATGGAGGAGGATGCAGGAAAGCTGGTGCACGACATCAAAGAGGGATTGTCGCACATCGACTTTAATCGCGCAGGTGTACCGCTCCTTGAGATCGTCTCTTGCCCCGATCTTTCAAGCGCCGACGAGGTAGAAGCATACCTCGAGCGCATCAAAACACTTTTGCGTTATGCGCGTGTAGCCGAGTGCGAAATGGCGCATGGGACTATGCGTTGCGACGTTAACCTTTCGGTGCGACCCGTGGGGTGTGACACACTCGGTGTGCGGACAGAGATGAAAAATATGAACTCCATTGAGGCTATCAAGCGTGCCATTGAGTTTGAGACGGCACGTCACATCGATGCTTTGGAGTGTGGCGGCAAGATTCTGCAAGAAACGCGCCGCTGGGATGATGTGGGCGGCAAGACCGTTCCCATGCGAAGCAAGGAGACGGCAGGGGATTATCGCTATGCGCCCAATCCTGATCTGATGCCGCTGGTTTTGGATGCGGATTGGATAGAGAGCGTTCAAGCCACGCTTCCCGAGTTTCCCGAGATCAAGCGCCAACGCTATATGCAGGCATACGGTCTCTCTCTGTACGATGCCGAGCAGCTGACAAGGAGTATTTCTTTTTGTGAGTGCTTTGAGGCTGCCACCGCCGTTTGCAATTCTCCAAAGGATGCCGCAAATTGGATGACGGGTGAGGTCATGAGCCTGCTCAACGCCCAAAAAATGACTTGTGATATGCTATCCCTCAGTGGTGAAAAGCTTGGTGAACTCATAAGGCTTGTTATGGACGGCAAAGTAGGCAGAGCCAATGCAAAAATCATCCTGTCCACTCTATTTGAAAATGACAATCTCGACCTTTTCGCATATGCTGAAGAGAACGGATTTCTCATCACAAACGATACAGCAAACATCGAGCGAGTTGTCAAAGCGGTGGTCGATGCCGATGCAAAGTCGGTTGCCGACTACAAAGGTGGCAAGGAGAAAGCCTTGATGTTTCTCTTTGGCAAATGCATGAAGGAACTCAAAGGAAACTGCGATCCGCAGCTGCTCCGCAAAATTCTGTGCGATTATATTGCAAAAAGTTAAAAAAACGCTCAAACAAGAAATATCTTGGTCAGTTTTTTTCATAAAGCCTTGACAAAAACCGTCAATTCTGTTATACTTATGGTGAAAAGTTATTTTTGGAGGATACTATAATGAAAAAGAAAAGAATGAAGTATTGCCCTAGATGCAACCTCAAAATGAAAAAGGTCAGAATTAAAAAAATGACCAGCTATAATACACCTGACGGAAGCAGCTTTGGCATGTTTTCTGATTTTACTCCCATTACTTTGGGCGGCAACGTTGCAACCTCTCAAAAAGTGTTGATGTGTCCCAGATGCGGCCGTCAAGTTCCTCTTGAGGTAATGAAGGTAACAAAGTCGTTGCAGGTAGCCGCAAATGCAGGTCTCAAGCCTGAAAAGAAGGTTAACAAAAAGAAGCTGAAGAAGCAAAAGAGATGGAAGACCTTTTTGGGAATTCTGATTATTCTTATTCTTTTGGCTATTCTTGCAGGTCCTGCTCTTTATCTGTGGCAGGAATTTGGCAATATGCCTGCCGCTATTTCCAACTTTTTGACCAAACTGTTTGGATAATTCTGCTACATCAGCCGCACCCTTGGGTGCGGCTTTTTTTTGCAAAACGAAAACCCCGCCATAGTGGCGGGGTTCAAAAGAGGTTAACCGGTGAGAGGAAATCCTCCAAATATGTTATAATAGAAGAGACCTGCCAGTCAAAACTAAAAAACATATTTGGA
>SVTP01000033.1 GCA_015063725.1 Oscillospiraceae bacterium | reverse complement strand
TTTATGGGTAGTAAGTAACAATTGCATGGCTGGCAGGCCAATCTCAAGCGCACTTGTGCGCAGCCAGTATTATTAGGGCTATGCCCGAAAATGAAATACCCCCCGTTTTACGGGGGGATTTTTATTAAAATTATACTTCCTCAAGCTCCACAGAAGCAGAAACGATAAATTTCTTTACAGAGTCAATGATCTTTTCGCACTGAGGCTTGTTGTCGTAAGATTCACCAATGAAAGCAGGGGCAGAGCCGATGTTCTTGAGAACATAACGGAAGTTACCGAACTTGTCGCGGTCAACAAAGAAGTTGCCAACGTATGCGGCGCGCTTAAAGGATTCAACACCCTTGCGGCAAGCTGCCTCGGTAGCATACAGACGGCTGGAGTAAAGGATCTGACCGTTGTTTGCAAGCAGATAGAAAGCATATTGATCGCTTTCCTTGCAAATTTCAAACTTACCCATTTTTGCAGCCTTTGCTTCAGCTGCTTCAACTGCCTTCCAGTCAATATCGTCAGGGGATCTCTTGGAAACCTTTGCAGCCTCGAAAGCAGCGAGGGCTTCCTTGGTGGGGGTATAACGAATGATGCGAGCGTTGTTTGCAAAATTCTTTACAGACTCAGCGCACTTTTGGCATTGATCCTTGGTGGTATAGTTTTCACCGTAGTATTTGCGAGCCAAAACAAAGCGGTAACGGTCGTATTTGTCGGCACGAATATCAAACGCACCCTCTGCAACCGTCTTTTTAAAGGTCTCGATACCCTTGAGAGCACCAATCAGAGTGGTGAAACTGGGGCTATCAAACAGAACCTGACCGTTGTTTGCAATGAGGTAGAAGTGGAAACCGTCAACCTCAAGTTCGAACTCATACTTACCAACAGCTTTCGCGCCGTTCTTTGCAATTTCTGCATCTGCTTCGGCAATTGCCTGATCAAAAGCCAAGCGCACATCTTCCTCGGTCTTCATAAAGAAGGGACGGGGAACAATGGTAACACCTGCAGGAACCTTAGATGCGGGAACGACTTTTTTAGCGGTAGCAGCAGGCTTTGCAGTTGCCTTTGCAGCAGGAGCAGACTTGGGAGCAGCCGTTTTTGCAGGAGCAGCGGGCTTTGCGGCAACCTTGGTAGCCGAGGGAGCAGCCTTAACAGGTGCAGCTTTAGCAACGGGCTTGGTGTCGGCAACCTTAGCGGTAGGAACCTTAACGTTATGTATGGACGGTCCTTTCTTTTCTTCGACAACGGGAGCCTTAGCCGCTTCTTTTTTTACTTCTTCGTTTTTTTTCTTATTGAACAATGCCATAACAGACCTCCACAATAATATAAAATATTCTATGTTAATTGTATCACAATTTTTTAAGGTTGTCAATAAATTTTGCCGTTTTTTCTCAAAAACTTTTTCAAAACGTATTGCAAGAAGGTGCATTTTATGGTACAATTTTAATAGATACAAAAATTACGAAGGGAGCACAATCAGTGAACAAATCCGCATCCCCCCAACCCAAGAAAACCAAGCGAATAGACGGCGAAGCATTGATAGCGATTTTTTTGCTGGCTCTCACCGTTTTTTTAGTATTTACCGTTAGCATATTAACATTTCGCTCTTGCGCGAATGATCAAATCTCCCATCCGCCAGCGATAACAACGCCTACTCCTGCCGATACATCAAAGGTGCCGCTGACAAATAAGCCATATTTCAGCGAACGCTCCCAAACAGTTTCCTTTGATACTTCTTCTCAGTATATCGTTTTGACAAATGGAAAGACTGGAGAAATTGTAGCATCACGTTCTTCCGGCGTGCGATTTTCTCCTGCCTCTATGACAAAAGTCATGACGCTTATTGTTATGTGTGAGCGCCTGAGTGAGGAGGATTTGAATAAAACGATTACTTTTACCCATGAGATGTATGATTATGTCAGAACGGGAAATTATGAAGGCAGTACAAATCATGGAATTGATCCCAATGACGAATATAAAATTATAGATCTTCTTTACGGTATTGGACTGAAGTCTGCCTCTGACTGCGTGTTGCCGGTTGTTTTGCATTTGGCGGGAACCGAGGAACGGTTTGTGTCTTGGATGAACGAAAAGGTCGAGGAACTGGGACTCGAAAATACACATTTTGACAATCCGGTTGGCAATGAGAGTCAAGACAACTATACAACTGCCGAGGATATGTCTCAGATTATGGAATACGCTATGAAAAATCAAATGGTGCGTTCTATTTTGAGCAAAGAAATTCACCAATCAACGGCAGCAGGGTATAGCTCTACCGGAGAGTTTGTACCGTCATTCCCAATCACCTTTTACAGCTCTCTGTTTGGAACACATGAGAGTAGCCGTATGTATGCTTATGAAGAGTATTACAAAACCCCGTTTAAATTGCAAACGGCAAAATTGTTAGCAGGTAAAACAGGGTATTTGGTAAACGACGGTGTAAGAAATCACTGTCTTGTTCTGTATGTAAAGGATATTGATTCTGATGACCATTATATACTTGTTGTTGGCGGAGGAACGCAGCCTCAATATGTCACAATGGAAGATATCAGAAACATTTTAGATACATACGTCAAATAAGCTGAATAAAAACATATGAACGCCTTCTTGCATATACTATATGTAGATTATGTAAGGAGGCGTTAAGATATGCTGATACAAAAGCCCTATAACCGCGCGCGAGCCGTTGAGTATGCAAAGACCTGGGCACTCTCACGCAACCCGCTTTTTTATGATTTTACAGGCATTGGTGGCAATTGCACAAACTTTGTGTCGCAATGCTTGCTGGCAGGGAGCTGCACGATGAACTATACCCCAAACGTTGGATGGTACTACATCTCACCCGATGACCGAGCCCCTGCGTGGAGCAGTGTAGAGTTCTTCTACGATTTTCTAACGCAAAAATTTGCCGACCAAAACGGTGGCGTTGGTCCCTTTGCAACAGAGGTTCCGCGCGAGAGGGCAGAGCTTGGCGACGTAGTGCAATATGCCAACGGGGACGGAGATTGGTATCACACCGTCATCATTACGGGGATGGATAGAGACGAGCTTTTGGTCAGCGCGCAATCCAACGATGCACTTGACAGACCAATCTCTACTTACAACTTTGCCACAGCGCGCTTTTTGCACATTGAGGGAGTAAACTTTTCTCTGGACGATGATGCTTGCTATAACATTCTGTTGCGTGGCGGAGTTGGGGAGAATAACGAATAACAAAAAACGGCGTGATAACTTTGCATCACGCCGTTTTCTTTATTCAAAATCTTGCAGGAGCTGCTCAATCTCTTTCCAAGTTTTTACCCAAATGCCTGCCGTAAGGCGTTCCCGCTCTGCGGCAGGGAGAAGAGAAGCGTGTACGCTCCCTCCCTTGATCAGATATCCGTCGGCATCATAAACGCCAATACTGTCGCCAACAAGGCGCAAGCAGTAGCGCACGTTAGCATCGGTATCGGTGTTATTATCCTCGTCGGGGGCTATGACTGGTAAATCCTCTGCCTCTATATTCTTCATCGCCTCCACGCATCCTCCAAGCTCATCTACCAGAGCCTCTGCGCGCCCTTGCCAAGCGGATGTTTCATCAACGGCGTTGCGCATTACAACAAGACAGGTGATAGAGAGCGTGAGGCAAATGATGAGCAAAAAGCCGCAAAGTAGTGCAAAAATTTTGGTTACGTCCATTTTTTCTCTCCCATCGCATTTTTTTGTAATATCGGTAATGATAGCATCCCCGTTTTTGCGGTTGATATACACCGCCGCGTGAGATACTAACAAAAATGTTAAGGAGACAAAAATGCAAAAAGGAAGAGAATTCAAAAACGTTTTGCGACGCATATTGTGGGCAATCGTGTCCACCATCTTATGGTTGTCGCTCGTTGCAGGCGTTTGTGTAGCGTTTTATCTGGTGTGGAATTTTTCGGTTTCTGCCGATGAGCTTTTGCCAACGCTTGGCGCACAGGTGCGCACACCGCAATTTTATATCTATCACTTTACCGACCGCACCAATCGCACTGGCGAGCGCCAAAGCGTCACCGCCGACGTTTGGGCGGGGCGGCAAACGGCATACGTCCCCTATGAGGATATCCCAAAAGCAATGATCGATGCCGTTGTTTCCATAGAGGACAAACGCTTTTTTGAGCACAAGGGCGTGGACTGGTACCGCACCGCAGCGGCAGTCGGCAACTATCTGTTGCGGGGTGAGGGACATTTTGGCGGCTCTACCATCACGCAGCAGCTCGTCAAAAACCTCACAGGAGAGAATGCGCCCACGTGGCAGCGCAAGGTACAGGAGATCCTTTGGGCGCGTGATCTGGAACGCAAGCTTGACAAAACCGAGATCCTTGAGCTTTACCTCAATATCGTGCATTTTTCCGACCAATGCGACGGCATTGCCGCCGCCGCCGAGCATTATTTTTCCAAATCTGTGGGGGAGCTCACCGTTGAGGAATGTGCGGCAATCATAGCCATTACAAACAATCCGAGCTACTACAATCCCATCCGCCATCCCGAAAACAACCGCACGCGGCGCGACCTGATTCTTTCTCAAATGCACGCGCAAGGATATCTTACTCAAAAAGAACATTCCCAAGCGCTTGAGGCGCCAACACTTCTCAACGTCAAAACGCCAAGCAGCGGTGGCAGCTCTAACTCTTGGTATGCCGATATGGTTGCTGAGGACGTTATCACCGATCTTGTTGCCAAGTACGGCATGAGCCGCTCTGCCGCCTCACACCTCTTTCATACGGGTGGGCTCCACATTGATATGGCAATGGATCAGGATATTCAAAACATCGTTGAGGAGCACTATCGCACCGCCGTGCAAATGCCCCAAAACGCCAAAGGGGAGTCAGCGCAATCGGCGATCATTATCATCGATAGCAAAACGGGGGACATTCTTGGCGTGGCGGGAGCTGTGGGAGAGAAGAAGGGAAATCGCCTGCAAAATTTTGCCACACAGACACACCGCGCCCCGGGATCTACCATCAAGCCCCTGACGGTCTACGCCCCCGCGCTTGAGGAAGGCATCATCAATTGGGCGAGCGTTTATGATGACGTTCCCATCAAATTTGACGTCGACGGGCGCACCTTTTGGCCCAAGAATGCCGATAATACCTATCGCGGACTTACCAACGTCGCTTACGCAGTGGCACACTCTACCAACACCGTTGCCTTGCGTGTGTTGGCAGACTTGGGGCTTGATACGTCTTACACCTACGGGCGTGACCGCTTTCATCTTGATCTTGTATCTCGGTCTGGTGCCAATGACCGCGACTGGGCGGCGCTCGGTCTTGGACAACTCAACTATGGGGTGACCTTGCGTGAGTTGACGACCGCCTACACTGCGTTCTCTGATGGCGGTGTCTATCATCCTTACCGCTCCTATTATCGCGTGAGTGATAGCGAGGGGAATATTTTGCTTTCTCGCGCCGATGAAGCCGAACGCATCCTATCCCCCGAGACTGCCGCCATTATGACAAAGCTGCTTGAGGGGGTTGTTGAGAGTGGAACGTCCTCGGCGGTCACGCTGCAAAATCTCTGTGCCTGCGCAGGAAAGACGGGAACTACGCAAAATGACCATGATCGATGGTTTGTGGGTTACACATCCTCGCTCGTTTGTGGCGTGTGGTGCGGCTATGAGTACCCCGAAGCGCTTGTCGGGCGTAATCTCTGCACCAACATCTGGAACACTGTTATGCGCCGTATTGTGACCGAACGCGGCGAAAAACGGGATTTTGATGTTCCTGCTACTATTCTGCAAGCAAATTACTGCCGTGATTCTGGAGAGCTGCTCTCTGCCGCGTGCCAAAAGGATCCTCGCGGGGGGCGTGTGCAGTCGGGGTGGTTCACCGCATCCACACTTCCGCACGCCTTGTGTAAATGCCATGTGCTTGCCGAGGTTTGCCGCACAGGCGGCGTTTGCCAGGAATACTGCCCAGAGGATGAGAGGGAAGAGGTGGGGCTCATACAAGTTGAACGGCATTTTCCAAAGCAAGTGCGCGTAAAGGATGCCGAATACGTCTGGCATGGAGATCCCGACAAGATCCCTAACAATCCTAACTCCGGGGAAGCCTATTTTGCCGCCGATCTGCCCGATTTTTGCGGCACTTCGGGAAGCGGGGAGCCATATAACCGCTCTTGTGCCGTCCACACAAAAAAGAATGAAGATTTGGAAGAAGAATTTGAAGAGGACGAAAATCTCTTTCCAATGCCGTGGGAGTGGCATCGCGGCGCATAAAACGCATCTTTTTTTCATAGGTTGTAAGGAAAGATGCGCAAAAAAACAGCATCTTTTGGGAGGTGCTGTTTTTTGTATAAGAAAAAATACGGACGAATGACCGTTAGCGCGTGGCTGAATATGGAAATGGAGCATACCAATCCCTTATGGATGGTGCTGATGGGCGGCGGATTGATGATTGGCGGAATACTCGTACGCTTTTTTGTGGGTGCTCCGCACGTTACCCTGATGTCGCTTGGGGTTGCCGAAATGGTTCCGCCTGCGTGGCTGATGTCTCTTTTGTGGACGGTGTCATTCCTTGTGGTCGGTTGCGCGGCAGGCTTTGCCTTTGGATATCGCGCACGCGGATGCGAGGTGGATAAATACAAGGGCGGAATGCTCTTTGTTCTTCTTGCGGTCCTCGAGCTTTGTTGGTATCCCACCTTTTTTGGCGCAGGATTGCTCTTTTTAAGCGTGCTGGAAAGCATCCTTATTCTCATCCTTTGCACAGGTGTCACGCTCTGCTTCTATCGCATCAGCAAATTTGCAGGGATGCTCCTTTTGCTCCACGAATTGTGGCTTATTTATATGCTCATCCTCAATTTTGCGGTATTTTTTAATGCATAGTTTGATTTTATCACAATACTTTTAAAAAAAGGAAAAATTCTCAAAATCACTTTACAAATACACAAAAATGTGATATACTGGCTCATGAAAAAGCAGTCTAACAAAGCAGAGGAACAATTATGAAAAGATTTTTAGCAATCCTTATTCTCGCTACAACCTTAATTACAACGGTTTCCTGTAAGAATAACAACAATAAAACATATAAACCTCCGGAAAATACGACTACTACAACCAGTGATGAGAATAATCAGGCTGAACCCATAAAAAATAAAACCTTTACGTCAAACGGTCTTACGATAACCCTTACCGAAGATTTTCGAAAAATAAGCCTACCCGGGTACACAGTCTGCTACAAATCTGAGTCTGTAACCGTTATCGCACTTAGGGAGTCCTTTTGGTTTGAAGAAGGTATGAAGGATTGGCCACTTTCCGAGTATGCAAGGCGTGTGGAAGTTTCCAATTTTCAACACTCGCCCACAATTCCCAAAAAGGTTGGGGACCATATGATTATGGAATATCTTTTTTATGATTATATTGATCACATTAAATATCATTATTACACTTGCATGTATAAAGGAACTGATGCATTTTGGACAGTTCAATTTATATGTAAAAGAGACGAAATTGCCCAACACAAGCCGGATTTTATGAAATGGGCAGATTCTGTTCGTGTTTAAGGCAAATATTTTTTAGATATTTTATGTAAAATGACTTTCCCAAAGGAAAACGGATGAGACAATTTGTCTCATCCGTTTTCCTTTTATCACATTAAAAAACCTATCAGATTCGTTCCATCCCCGTCCAACGGCAGGCATCTCGCGTTTTACAATGAGGGCATTTCAAGTTTGCTTTTCCAAAAGTTCTAATGGTGGTGTATCTTCTAAAGAGCATATGATACCACTTTTTGTGAAATTCACCACCGCAGTTGGGGCATACAAAGGGCTTTTCTGCAGTGCTTTTGTATTCTTTAATCCAATAATCCAAGCGAATGATATCCCAAATCATAAACAAACCTCCTACCGCATTTAAAATATATCAAGAGAAACATACAATCTCTTGATTACATTATACAATAATAAAATCAATTTGTCAATGGGTTTTTCTAAAAAAAATAGAAAAAGGGCTGTTTTTCCCAAAACAGCCCTCATATTTATTGATTTTCAAAGCGTTTGAGAATGGTCTCATAGGTAAGACCATAGCTCTCGGCAATGTCGCGAGCATAGCTCTTGCCGTCGGGCTTTGCGCGTGTGATCTTAAAGGAGCGTTTGCCTTCGCCCTTCATGCCTGCCACAAGTGTGTCGATAGCAACGCCACCGGACGCCAGCGAGCGCGCATTGATGTTGTCGATTTCAGCCGCAAGCTCATGCAAGTGGGTAGAGAAGAGGCATCTGCATCCCACGTGAGCGAGGCCTCCAAGCACCTCTGCCGCTATGTAAGAGGCTTCATAACTGCCCGTAGAGGAAAGAGACTCGTCAAGAAGAACAAGACTGTTTGCCGTTACGCAGTCGAGAATTTCGCTCAGTCGCGCACATTCCTCGCCAAGGCGTCCTTTGTCGATGGTGTCATCCGCACCGGTCGGGAAGTGCGTATAGATGCCGTCAACGGGGGAGATCGCCGCGTGCTCGGCAGGCACGTACATGCCAAGCTGCATCATGACCTGGGCAAGACCGATGGCACAGGTGATAACCGATTTACCGCCGCGGTTCGGTCCCGAGAGGACATAAATGGTGGCGTTTTCATCAAAGACCATATCATTTGCCACAATCTCATCCTCAATTTTGAGCGCTACGCAGGGGTTGTAAAGAGCAGTTGCTACAAAAGCACGCTCCTCGATGGGACGAATGTCGGGGACGGAGAGCACGCATCCTTTTTCTTTCAGGGCGCGCAGCATATTGGTTCCCCTTACCAAAAATTCGAACTCGGGCATCAGATTGAGCAAGAATTCTGTGTTCTCAAGAACGTAGGTCTGCACGATCTTCTTCCAGGAGCGCAAAGAGGAGCGGTAAACGTCATTGATGGCACTGTTGAACGCCAACGAGAGTGCCATTTTCTGATTTTCGCTTTGCTTTTTGCCAAAGGGAACAAGATTGGCAATGCAGGTGTAGTTGTCATTTTTAAAATCTAAGCGCAAGATCTTATCCAAAGCATCTCCCGATTTAAAGGACTCTGCATTGATGGAAAGCACGCCTGCCGATGCGGGGCGAAGCTGTGCATCGAGATTGACACCAACGGTCACGCTCTTGATCTCGCGCACGCGGCGTGTCAGCTCGTTCAGCTTTTCGTTCAGTTCGCGATAGTAAGTGCTTTCCGCAAGGGTGGTAACAAGCTCGGAGAGAGCCAAAAAGGCAGGGCTCTTGAGCTCACTCTTGACCTCGGTCAGGCAATCGTGCAAAACCTTAACGCTTGAAACGTAAAGCTCAATTTCGGTAATGCTGGAAAGATAATCGTTCGTATCTCCGCTATCCGCTTCCAAGCGGCGCAGCTCCATAATATCGTTGAGCACGGGCACAAGCTTATTCAGCATATCGGTCAGTGCCTCGCAACGAAGCATATCGTCAAAGGTGGCAATGCGGTAGCGAATGACATCGGCATCCATGGTAAAGAACTCCGAAAGATCGCGATTCTTGAGATTGAACATTTCAAGAAGTCCCAGCTCTTGCAGAGTAAACAGATCGATATCCGGTACACATTCACCACTGTCGTGCTTTTTGCGCAGAGATTCATTCGGATAGATCAGGCTAAAGGTATTAAAATCCATACAGATGGGATCCTTTCTTCCAAAACTAAATATAGTATACCATATTTTTTGCCGTTCGTCTATACCATGGGCGAAAAAAATCAAAAAAATGCTATTGAAAAAGCGATGAAAATGTTGTATAATAAATTTGATTAAAAATAGAAGGAGGGCAAATGCCTTGAATTTTGATATCTTTGCACCAGATTTTGGCACTTTGCCGTCCGCGTATCTTGAAAGGAGCGCCATCACCAACCCAACCGAGCTGTTTTGGAGCAATGAACTCCTCGCGCTTTTGCGCCTTTGCGGAGCAAAAGAGGAGATGATCGGGGAGCGCGCCTCGGATTATGACCGTTTTCTCTCTGTTTTTCGTGCTCTGCCTCTGTTGGAAGAACACCCCACGCGCGCATGGATCGCATCGGTTCTTGATAAGCATTTCCACCTGACGGAATTACCGACCGAGGCGACTGCTCCCTCCGTTTGGAGGACACTTTGCGATTCTCTCATGCAACATCCAATCGCTCCCAAAGACCTCGTTTGCGGTTCGTGGCTCTGCGACGGTTTGACAGTTCCAAATTGCATTCCCGAGCAGATCACCCCCGTTCTGGATGCCGGTTTGTTGCTTCAAACAAACGTCAGGTCGGCTGCTGCTTGGAGTGCCGAGATCGCATCGACCGTTGGACATTTTGCCGATAGGGGATGCCAAAAGATCCTTTTTTGCATTGATAAAGATTTTGACTTTGTTTCTCCCTCGCGCTATCACGTCGACCGCGCGCTTTCTCTTACCAAAAAGGATCGTAACGCCGCAAATCTTTTGATTTGCCAACTCATGCGTGAAATTTGCATCGCCGCACAGGAACACGACTTGATGCTGGTCCTTGACTGTGCAGGAGATCCATCCGCGCTTGCGCACCTTTTGAAGTACGTCGAGGAGAATGTGCAACTGCCGCGCCTTTGTTGGAGTGTGCGCCGCGTGTATGATACCGCCCCCTTGCTGGCATTTTGCGCCAAACCGCATAAAAATGAGATTCTGGCGGCACTTTCCTATGAGAGCGTAATGACCGAAGACGAGCTTTCTGCCGCTCTCACATCCTGGAAGGTGCGCTATCCCATAGCAAGACTTTGCTACCTGACCGCACGAGATCTGCGACAAACGCCACACGCGCAAGCGCATATTTTGGATATGCTGAAAAAGTCGAAAACAAAAATCTAAAATCCGCGAAAAAAGCGAAAAAATCTCTTGCAAACGCAATTGGGGTATGCTATAATATAATAAAAGAGTATGCTTATGAGTAAAAAGAAAGGATAACGAAAAAATGACCTCGATTCTCAAAAAATATCTTCCCACAATTATGGCAGTTGCCGCCGTTGTATCCTTTGTCGGCGCCATTTTGATCTTAGCAATTCCCGTAGCGCGCGCCGATGTACCTTATAAGCGAGTTTTGGGCATTATTATTGCGGTATTTATGTTCCTTTTGTCGGCTCTTATCGCCATCTACCTTTGGCTCAACCGCGATACCGAACCTAACTTTTTCCTCTTTGACCGCCAAAGAAAACGCAATATCTCTATTGATGACCTGACCTTTAAATTTGCCAACGAGCGCCTGACCTTTTTGCTCACCACCGTCAGCCAGTCCGCTGAGGGACTGTGGCACGATGACGTGCTCGAAAACGAGTTGAAGCTCGGCTACCGCAAGGTCTATCGCCCGCTCATCGCCTATAAAATGCTGTATGACCTGGCAGATAAAAACATCGATTCTTATTGGGAGTATCTCCTGACTGCAACACCCGAAACCGTACTTTCTATTGCACGTGCCCTCGAGCAGGCAGGGGAGACCGAAATGGTGAAAGCCTTTGTTTTCATTATGGAAAACTACCGTGGCGATCCCGCAAAGATCCGCAACTTTATCCTGGGCAACCAAAAGTACATCCGCGGTCGCATCATGGCTTACATCAAACGCAACATCGAACTGTTTTATTAAGATTGAATAGTGAAATAAAGAAGAAACAACCAATGGTTGTTTCTTTTTTTGCAAAACGAAAACCCCGCCATAGTGGCGGGGTTCAAAAGAGGTTAACCGGTGAGAGGAAATCCTCCAAATATGTTATAATAGAAGAGACCTGCCAGTCAAAACTAAAAAACATATTTGG
>SVTP01000007.1 GCA_015063725.1 Oscillospiraceae bacterium | reverse complement strand
TTTATGGGTAGTAAGTAACAATTGCATGGCTGGCAGGCCAATCTCAAGCGCACTTGTGCGCAGCCAGTATTATTAGGGCTATGCCCGAAAATGAAATACCCCCCGTTTTACGGGGGGATTTTTATTGGCTCCCTCTCCTGCACCCGAACGCTCCACCCTGTGCCCCCGAGGGAAAGCACCCCACCGGTTTTTCCAACCAACCGGAGAATTTTATGGCGTAAAATCTCCAAATGTTATCTTTACTTTGCAATATTTAAGTGGTATAATATAGTTACAAAATCGATTTTGAAAAATACTTTTAGGAGATTTTTTATGTCTATTGGAAAAAATATTGCGAGTTTTAGAAAAGCCAAAGGGTGGACGCAGGCAGAGCTTGGTGAAAAAATCGGAGTATCCAATCAAGCCGTATCGAAGTGGGAATCCGAAACAAGTATGCCCGATGTAATGCTTTTGCCGGTGCTTGCTGATGCTTTTGAATGCTATATAGACGAATTGTTTTCCCGTGGGGTAAAGACTGAAATTCATTATGACCACTGTGCGGAATTCCCTTGGGCAGATGACAACACGATAAGAATTTTTCAAACCGTTGGCAAGAAAATTATAAAATCACAAGAAACGAATACCTGCATTGAAGTAGCTTTCCCACGAAATTGCAATGAAACGACCAGACAATATTTTAAAGTTGAAGTTTTTGGAAATCTCTTTTCAGATAGCAGTATAAACGGTGACGTAGTTTGTCATGGATATATTGATTGTCATGAAATAAATGGAGACGTTTCATCGCAGGGGTCCATTACCGCGCACGAGATCAACAGTCACGGAAAAATTGTTTGCGATTCTTTGAAATGTGACAAGATTGAAGGCAATATTACAACTAAAAAAGCAAATTGACATTTTTGCAGGTACAAAGAAAGCCACGCTCACAAAAGGAGCGTGGCTTTCTTTATTTTCTAAAATAACAATTTAGACTTTCAATCTTACAAAATCACCGTCATCATAGAGTGAGGTTGCATGGTGAGCTTGGTGCAAACGTCGTTGTGTCTTACAACGGCGGGGAGCTCGCGGTGAGAGGTACTCATCAGAACGAGAACAATGCTGCCGTCGGGGTTTTTAAAGGCGACAGTGTAAATGTTTTCGCAATATCTGGTGGTGGCGATGCGTACGGCGCCGCGTTGTACGAACTTGGAGAAATGTCCAATGTAATAGTAGATGGGCGTGAAAACAAGATCCTTGGTTTCGGTGTTGTAAAGAATGGGGGCGTGGCAGCCTGCCGCCTTGTCCTCAAAAACAACGCCTGCAACTGCGGTGGTGCCAGCGGAACGGTTGTGGAAAGGTCCGCCTTTTTCGCTCAGGAGCAAGTTCCAGTCGCAAAGACCTGCGGTAAAGTTGTTAAAGTCGCCGCAAAGCTCCTTGCCGTATCTTTCGGCAAGAGAGATGGGATCCTCGTTAATCGATCCGCAGTTCTCGGTGCTGAGCAAAACCTTGCCGAACTTTTCGTGCACAAGTCTCATACCGTCAAAGTGGTTGCCAGAATACCAATGGTGACCAACCGCCCAAACGCGATCCTCGACTGCTTTGGAAGAGAAGATCTTTTTGGTACGGTCATAAACGCGCTCTTTGTTGTGGTCCCAGATGATGATCTTGATGTGTGAGAGGCCTTCGTCGTCAAGAACGGGGGAGAGGTATTTTTCAATGAATTCACGCTCATCGTCGGGGGAGTAATAGCAGCTCTCCCAGGACTGGCGTGCGATAGGCTCATTTTGAACCGTGATAGCGGAAATGGTGATGCCTTCTTTTGCCATCGCCTTGATGTACTTGGCATAGTATCTTGCCCAGCACTCCTTGTATTCTTCCTTCAAGGAGCCGCCGCGAAAGACGCTTTCGTTGTCTTTCATAAACGCAGGGGGGCTCCAAGGGGATGCAAACAGAACAAGCTCGTCCTTGCAGTATTGCATAGCGTCCTTGATAAAGGGGATGATATATTTCTTGTCGCGCTCGATCGAAAAGGTTTTCAGCTCCTTGTCGCCGCTTTCAACGTAAGAGTAAACGTCGAGCGAGAAGTCACAGGAGTTGATGTGTGTTCTGCCAAAGTTGTAGCCGATGCCGTTTTCACGAGAGAAATAGCGCTCCAAAAAGAGCTTTTTCTGCTCGTCGGTGAGCTGCGCATAGTTGTAAGCCGCCGACTCGGTAAAAGCGCCGCCAAAGCCCAAAATGCTTTGGTATTCGAACTCGTCAAAGACGTTGATAATACCCATTTCGGTTCCTTCGCGCGCATTGCCTGCTTCAACGGTTGTTTCCTGAAAGTAAAGGTTTTCGGATGGAACGGATGTAAAGATCTTCATGTGTTGACTCCTTTCGAGTTTGGTTCCAACACCATATTAGCATAAATGGAAGAAAAAGTCAAGACAAAACCTCAAATTTGTTACAAAGCAACCACAAACAAAGACGCAGTCGAATAATCCCCCGAGCACACCTGTTATCTCAGCTTCATTTTTTCTTACCTGAAAATCAGTTTTTTCTTATCTGTACTTGTAAATGTGGGGAAGATATGATACAATAAAGGCAGAACAACAGTGTATTTCGATTTTCGAAAGGGATGGCGAGTCGTCATCTTTTCACCTACGGTTAGCGTATTCGCTGCACAAGCCCTGCAAAAGTCTTTCCGACACGCGAGCGTCTCGGGACTTTTGACGTCGGTCTTGTTCCGCTCAGTCGAAATGCTCGACGAAGTGATACAAGGCGATGCCTTGTAGTACTACGTCTGCGCGTTTCGCCATACAAATTGGTGTTGTTCTGATCATCGGGAAAGGAGGAGAGCGATATGATCGTTTACCAGGAGCTGGCTTCCATCGAGCGTGACTTGGGATTTTCTGCAAAGACACTTTACGGACTCAGCAATCATCTCGAAAAGCATTATCACAACGTCCTCATTCCCAAAAGTGACGGCAGTAAACGAAAGCTCTCCGTTCCCGAGCTGATCCTCAAAAGGGTGCAAAGATCCATTGCAGATCATATCCTCGTGCAATTTCCTGTTTCCAACTACGCAAAAGCGTACAAGATAGGGGGCAGCGTTCAACACAACGCGCAACCGCACGTGGGGAAGAAAAAGATCCTGAAGCTGGACATTGAAGGCTTTTTTGACCACATTCTGTATTCGCAGGTCAAGGAAAAGGTCTTTTGCAAGGAAAAGTTTGCAGAGCCGATCCGCATCCTTTTAACCATGCTTTGCTATTACAAGGAGTCGCTGCCACAGGGTGCGCCCACCTCGCCTGCCATTACCAATATTATTATGTACGATTTTGACCAGACCGTTGGCGCATTTTGCAACGAGCGGGGAATCTCCTACACGAGATACTGCGACGATATGACCTTTTCGGGGGATTTTGACGAGGGGGAAGTCATCGCGTTTGTAAAAGGGGAGCTTTATCGGCTTGGTCTGTTTTTGAAAAATCGCAAAACGGTGGTCGTTCCCGCAAGCAAGCGCCAAACGGTAACGGGCATTGTCGTCAATGAAAAGATCAATCTTACAAAGGAATATAAAAAGAAGATCCGCCAGGAGATGTACTACATTCAAAAATTCGGCATCGACGAGCATCTGACAAGACTTGGCGTGTCGGACAAACGGGGATACCTTCTTTCCCTTATGGGGCGCATCTCTTTTGTGCTGCAAACAGTCCCGAATGATTGCGAGTTTGCAAAGTACCGAAAAATGCTTACCCAAGGCAGCTTTCAAAATGCGTGACCGATAGGCTTTGGCGCCATGCGAGGAGCCTATGAAAAACACGCTTGATTTCAAGTTGAAAAAACACACCGCTTGTGATATACTATATTTACAACAGAAGCATGGAGGTGTTGAAATGTATAATTTGAAGGATCTATCAATGATTACGGGCTTGACGGACAGAACCTTGAGAAACTATCTGTCAACCGGTATATTGAAAGGGAACAAGGAGCAGGGTACGTGGCAGTTTACAGAGGAGGACATACAAGCTTTTTTGGATCATGAATATGTAAAGCCTGCCGTCAAAGCAAAGCGGAATGCAATTCTGTTTGACTATTTAAAAATGGATACCTGCAAAGAAAATACCGCTTGCATTGTTTTGCGCTTGCGCGAGGATGAAGCGATGAAAGTAGCGTCCTTCTTTTGCAATGCGGTCAATCAGCGCCAAGGGCTGGCGATGACCTTTGATATGGAAAAGGGCGGAAACAAGGTCGTACTTGTAGGGCGCGAGGAGACTGTTTTTGAAATATTATCCG
Source organism: Oscillospiraceae bacterium (assembly GCA_015063725.1). Taxonomy (GTDB): domain Bacteria; phylum Bacillota; class Clostridia; order Oscillospirales; family CAG-272; genus UMGS1865. The sequence goes on along the minus strand of SVTP01000007.1, from coordinate 68,205 downwards.
AGTACCATGCCTTAAAAAATGCATAACAAAAAGCAAAGAAAAGCGAATTGCAAACAAGCAACGCGCTTTTCTTTTTTGCTTTTTTGAGGGGGAGAAAGATAGCGTTTTATCTCTTTTTCAACATTTATTATCTGCCCATAAATTTTGCGTTTTTTCCCTTGCAATTTGGGTGGAGCTATGCTAAAATAAAAATACAATTACAAAGGGGGAAGTAAAAAATGAAGAAAAAAATTGCGTTTTGGCTTTGCGTGTTGCTTGTTTTGCCAATGGTACTGTTGGGGTGCAACGGCAACAAAAACGGTGATGCCGTCACAACGCCCGAAAGTACACCGATCAGCACCACACCGTCCGACAATCCGCCCACAGGCACTCCTGTCGAGACCGACGAAGAACTCTACAACCGTGCGCTCGCCCTTCTTGACGAGGGCAAGCTTGAGGATGCTTATGCCATCTTTTTAACCATTCAAGATTATGACGATGTCCCCACGTATCTGTCTTATTTTGTTTTCAGGGCGGAGGAGCATACTTATCAAACTTTTGATCCCCAATACGGAACGCACTCTATTTACCGTTATCAGTACGATGAATGTGGCAGAGTATTGTTTACTGACATGATGGACGGCGAAACCAAAGTGGGGTCCGAACATTTCAATGAATATGACGAACACGGCCGCCTGATTGCAACGGGCTTTATGGTAGGCGAGACACGCACCCAAGTAACCACCTACGAATATGACGAAAAGGGCAGACCGATCCTGCAAAAAGATGAAGGTGGCACGATCTCTTTGGAGTATGATGAGCAAGACCGAATTGTAAAAAGGGTTCGTGCATGGCGGACGCAAAACGATACCACCTTGTATGCGTATGATGAACAGGGCAATTTGATTGAGCAAATTTACCAGCCCGCCGACACGAGCTGGTGGGATAAATACACGTGGGAATACAACGAGTATGGCGACGTGATCAAACACACCATACAAACCATTGTTCCAGAGGGAGATTCTCAAACCATCGTCGATACTGTCGTACACACTTATGGTAATAAAGAAAAAGAATATGACGAAAACGGAAATCTTACCAAGGTTGTGTACGAGGATGGCTCTTATACTGCCTACGAATATGACGAAGCAGGCAACGAGATCAAATACACAATCTACGATTCTGCAAATGATTATGTTATTTTTACTTATACGTATGACGGAAACGGCAACATGACCGCGTATCGCCGCGAGGATGAGACCGGTATTACGGGCTATATGTATGCCACCTATGATGCTTACGGCAACGAGCTGGAACGAAGAGATACAGATGAAAATGGAAATCTCACGTCATTGAGCACCTACAAGGGCTACAAGCTTTATTATGATCCCAACCCGCAAAAGCCGCTCCCCGGGGAGATGGTTGGCAAGGGATAAAAATAGAAAGGAGATATCGATGAAGAAGGTAATTGCGATTTTATTATGCATTGCGCTTGCCATGCCCTTGGTGCTGACAAGCTGTCATATAGCAGAGCTTTTTCAAGGCACACAACAAACCCCCGAGAACACCACCACACCCGAGAGCACACCTGTCTCCACCACGCCCGAGGAAGCTCCGCCAAAGGATACACCCGTCGAGACAGACGAGGAACTATACAACCGCGCCATCGCGCTTTTGGAAGAGAAGAAGATCGAAGAAGCCCACGCTATCTTTTTAACCATCAAGGACTACGCAGATGTGGAAGAATATCTCTCGCGGTTTTCTTATCAGTATACAACCAAAATTCTGTATTCCAATTATCCCGAGCAAAGGGTGGTTGACATCGTGGTCACGTCCTACGATCAATACGGAAAGCCACTTGAGATGCTTTATTTCTATCCCTCCAACGGAACCGTTGACAGATTCTCCTATCGCTATGACGATAACCAAAATTTGGTGACCTATACGTCCAATGACGAATACGGCGAGCTGACCACGTATTACGGATACGATGAACAAAACCGACCTATCTGGCGCTACTTTGCTCCCGAGGGGCGCTCAACTGTGGAATATGACGCTGCGGGCAATGTCATCAAGCGCTTCAGTGAGTACACCGGAACGACCGAGGAGTATGAGTACGATGCCAACAACAACCGCACAAAAATGACCTGCAGCAACAACGGGAAAATCACGCTTATTGTCTACAGTGAATACAATAGCCGTGGCGAGCTGATCAAAACAATGCAGGATCTTTGCCCCGGTCAAACCGTTACCACTTACACGTATGACGAAAACGGTAATCTTTTGGTAAGAGACAAGGTGCAGGACAATGGGCTCAATATCCGTGACGAGTACGAATACGACGAGCATGGCAACTGTACCAAGTCAACTTACCACTCGGCATGGGATGATACCTACACCTGCTACTATCGGGAGTACGATGAAAGCGGAAACATTACCAAGGAAACCCACAAGCGGTCGGACGGTAGCATCGATTACGTTTATAACTACACGTACGATCAAAAAGGGAATTGCATCAAAAAGATTTACGAAAAGGACGGAGAGGTCTATGAGACTGTTCAAGAGTACGATGCAAACGGAAACTTGTTACGGGTTGCAACCGAGTCATATATCATCGAATATTCCGGCTGGCGACTGTACTACAACCCTTATCCCGTCATGATAGACGAATTGAATCAATTTATTGGAAAATAATCAAAATCCCCGAAGCATATCTTCGGGGATTTTCTTTAAAAACGCATATACGTGCGCAAAAAACGCGAGCGTTGGTGCAAAAAGTCGTAAAAAAGTGATGTTTTTTTGCACGATCCTCTTGCAATTTAAAAAAGGATGTGCTATAATAAAGAACACAAAAACATAGGGAAGCATAGCTCAGTTGGTCAGAGCGCACGGTTCACATCCGTGAGGTCGAGGGTTCGAGCCCCCCTGTTTCCACCAACAATAAAGGCATCGGTCACAGACCGATGCCTTTATTGATTTTAGACTGAGGAGAAAGACCTTTTAATCTTCAGCCTCGGGGATCTCTGTCGAGAAATCCTTTCCCTCGTTTGCGTTTGTTTCGATGTGTTGCTCATCACAGGGGGCAAGGTCGAGTTGGTTCAATCTTTGGCGCACGTATCTGCTGTGCTTTGCACGCTCGATCCATTGCTTTGCTTCTTTAACCGAGAATGCGTATTTGTGCTCAAAGCACCAGATGATCTGGTAAACCGTCTTATAGTTCTTATCGGCATCGTGAACAACGTTAGAGTTTTGAATCATAACGTTAATGCCGGTAACGGGGTTGTTCAAAATGTCGTCATGGTAAGCAATTTCCGCTTCAATTTCTGCTTCGATTCTTGCTTTTGCTGCTTCAAAATCCTCTTTTGCAAGAGTGATTGCTTCCTCACAAGCCAAAATTTTAGCTTGGTTCTTGGCGCGTCCGTTCTTGATAGCGGACTTTGCAATCAAATGTACCAGCAGTGTCAAAATAAGCGTTCCGCAAACAACCGTAATAGCGGCAGGAATAATGGTAAGGGAGAGCAGGAAAGCAGCCGCAAGGGTAGCAACCAAGGAAATGATGACTGCGACAACTGTGGTGTTCTTCAGTCTCTTTTTTCTGTTTTGGGCATCCCATCTTTTTTCATTTTCCAAATTTTCTTCTGCTACTTTAATGGCAGCGAGCTCCTCGCAAGCGGCAATGCGAGATTCCAATTGAGCGGGCAGAGCAGCCAGTGCCTTTTCGTGCTGATAGCGGCAGAGCAGGGCATTTCTCAATTGGCGAAGTCTTTTCAATTCAAACAAAAAAAACATAAAAGTTTCCTCCTTTTATTGATGTTTCCATTATAACACAAATTTTGCGTCTCGTCAATAGCTTTTTGGATGTTTCCAATTTTACAAGCAGAAAATTTTGTATTTCGTCGAAAAGTTAACACAATAGTCTTGATTTTCCTTTCCTTATGTTATATAATAACTATGAATATATAGTGGCATAGTGTTTCTTGTCGGAAACTGCCACGGGAATTTTATCGTCATTTTATGCCGCCATACGGCGGTGGAATGGAGAAGAGCATGAACAGAGTCAGCAAACATAATTATTATTTGGATATTGCACAAACGGTTGCAGAGCGTTCCACTTGCTTGCGCAAGATGTACGGCGCGATCATCGTCAAAAACGATTCCATCATTTCCACAGGATACAACGGTGCGCCTCGCGGACGCAAAAACTGCTCCGACATTGGCAACTGTATGCGCGATAAATTGAATATTCCGCGCGGTGAGAGATACGAGCTTTGCCGCTCGGTACACGCCGAGGCAAATGCCATCATTGCCGCTTCCCGCGAGCAGATGCTGGGGGCTACCTTGTATATGGTCAGCGTCAATGCCAAAACGCACGAGCTGGAGCCGGGTACATCCTCTTGCATGATGTGCAAGCGCCAGGTCATCAATGCGGGCATTGCCACCGTTGTCATTCGCGACGATAAAGAAAACTTCCGTGTAATCGACGTCAATGATTGGATTGAAAACGACGATTCACTCAGCGGCACGTTTGGATATTGAGTGAGGTTCTTATGAAAAGAAAATTCTTGGTAGCACTTATGTGTACTGTTCTTTTCCTTTCCTGCATTTTGACCGCTTGCCGTGAGCCGGCGCTCAAGCAGGAGGAGGGAGGCGGATTCCGCAATCCCAAAACAGGTGTTTCCTATTATCCCGCCGCAACCAACTATTACGCAAAACCGCTTGGCGAGGAACCTTATGCAAGAATTAAGGTGGATAACGGCGGCGAGGATATTCTGCTTTATGAAATTGAGGGAGTTGATCCCGAGCAGTATCTTACCAGCAACGGATACAGTGTTTATACCGCCGCGGGCTTTGAGCTCCCCGCATTGTATGATCTTTCTTGCGTTCGCATTGGTATTTACGATACGCAGGTCTCCTCAAATGACGGCAACATTACCGATGCCGAAGACATCCAAGCACTCAAGGAGCTGCACAAAAACGGAACCTACACCTCGCTGAACAACGTAGGGCTCTATATGAACTCCAACATCAATTGGTATGACCTGCATTTTATGGTAGAGGGAACGGACGATAGAATTTATTATCAGCTCAAATACGGCACTTTTTCCGAGGATATCATCATTACCGAGCTTGTGGAAAAGGATGCAAACGGCAACCTTATCGACTTTTACCCCGGTATTTCTTATGAGATCTCATGGGAGATCTATGACGGCAGAGAATATCAGGTCGTCAAATACAACTTCGGCAAAGAGATTTTGTGTGACGTTTCCACGGGTAACTGCTACAAAATCGAAAGCTCCTTGCTCCCTTACGTTACCCCGGAAGGTGAATAAAGTGAGGGTAGAAAAGCTGACAGCCGCGCATCTTTGCGAGGTGGCGGAATTGGAAAAGGCGTGCTTTGCCGATCCTTGGAGCGAAAAGGCATTGGAGCTCCTCATAAGTGATGGAGCATACGGCGCTGTTTGCTTGGTAGACGGTCGCGTTGTGGCTTACGGTGGCGTTTTGTGGGCACCCGACGAGGGGCAGATCACAAACATTGCCACACATCCCGCTGCTCGCCGTCAAGGCTTTGGAGCGGTTGTTCTGGAGCATTTGATCGATGTGGCAAGGTCACGCGCCTGCGAGCAGCTCTCCCTGGAGGCGCGTGTCTCCAACCTGCCCGCCATTGCGCTCTACGAGCGTTACGGCTTTCTTAGGATGGGGCTTCGACGTGGATTTTACAAGCACCCCACCGAGGATGCCTATGTTATGTGCTTGCAGCTGTGCAACACCAAAAAATAATTAGAGGACGAATTTTATGTATATCTTGGGAATCGAAAGCTCCTGCGACGAGACCTCGGCATCTGTGGTAGAGATGGGGGAGGGCGTACGCGCCATTCGCTCCAACATCATAGCATCGCAAATCGAGGTGCATCGCATCTATGGGGGCGTTGTGCCGGAGATAGCAAGCCGCGCACACATCGAGGCCATCTCAGGCATCACCTATCAGGCATTGGAGGAGGCAGGCGTTACGCTTGCCGATATCGACGCTATTGCCGTTACCGCCTTCCCGGGGCTGATCGGCGCACTTTTGGTAGGTGTCAATTTTGCAAAATCCTTGGCGTATGCCAATAAAATACCGCTGATTGCCGTCAACCACATCCACGGTCACGTAGCGGCGGCGTATCTTTCCAATCCCGAGCTGAAGCCCCCTTATCTGGCGCTTGTGGTTTCGGGCGGACATACCGCCTTCTATCGCGTGGACGAGGAGACCACCCTTGAGGAGATCGGCGGCACGCGCGACGATGCCGCAGGTGAGGCGTTTGACAAGATCGGACGTGTCATCGGGCTGCCGTACCCCGGCGGCGCGGCGTTGGATAAGCTCGCCTACGAGGGGGATGCCAAGGCAATTGTGTTACCCTCGCCTGCACTGGCAGGGGACACGTTGGATTTTTCCTTCAGCGGCATCAAAACGGCAACGCTCAATTATCTCAACAGTATGACGCAAAAGGGAGAGCCCATCAACGAAGCAAACGTTGCGGCGGCTTACACCGATAAGATCGTAAAGGCGATCACGCAAAAAGCCGAAATGGCGCTCAAAGCGAGCGGTATGAAAACGCTGGTTCTTGCAGGCGGTGTTGCTGCCAATTCGCACCTGCGCGCATCCCTTGAGGCAATGTGCAAAAAGCGTGGGATCACGCTTTGCATGCCGGAGCGAGCCCTGTGCGGAGACAACGCGGCAATGATTGCGGCGGCAGGATATTTCGCCTATAAAAAGGGCATTTTTGCCGATACCTCGCTCAACGCATCCGCGGCTGACGACGGTTTATAAAAAGAAAAAAATAACCCCGAAAATCAAATTCGTCACTTTGAACGAAAATTTTAAAAAAGATGAGTTTTCCACTTTTCCACAAAAGTTTTCCACAGGCTGTGGGAAGGTGTTGGCAATTAGAATTTTGCTTTAAGAGGTTATATCAAAATCGACAAAAAGCAGAATTTTTGACTGAAATTGTGGAAAAGTATGTGGATGTTGTTGGAAACTGGTAAAAAAATCCATTGTGGAAAACTTTTTTCGAGCATCTTCGACACCTTATGACAACTCTGGAAATATTGGTCAGAATGAACAAATCAACAAAAAACGCCACGTGACAATTACTTACGAGGATAAAAAAAGGAGTCAGGTTATGACAGATTTTGAGAAGAATATGCATACCGAAAAAAAGCAAGAGAGAATCGACCGCCCGTTTGTTTCTCCTGCCGTTATTCGTCGCTTGCCGCGCTACTTCCGCTACTTGCGCGAGCTTTTGCGTGAGGGAAAAACACGCATCAGCTCGGGTGAGCTTTCGGCGCGCATGCAGGTCACTGCATCGCAGATCCGTCAGGACCTCAACTGCTTTGGCGGCTTTGGTCAGCAAGGCTATGGCTACAATGTCAGCTATTTGTATTCCAAAATTTCCGATCTTCTCGGTGTCAGCATGGGACTCCAAGTCATTATTGTTGGTGCCGGAGACCTTGGGCGTGCGCTTGTGCGCTCCACCATGTTTGAAAAGCGCGGACTGGATATCATTGCGCTCTTTGACGTGGATCCCGACCTGATCGGCAAAGAGTTTGGCGGTGTTCGCGTTTATGACATGAAGGAACTGGAAAGCTTTTGCGCCGAGCATGCGGTCGATATGGCGGTTCTGACACTGCCTAAGGAAAAGGTCGAGGAAGAATCCGCACGCCTGCTTTCTCTTGGCGTTGAGGGCTTTTGGAACTTTACCGGCAAGGAGCTCTCGCATCTGCCCGGCAGTGCCGTTGTAGAAAACGTACATCTTGGCGACTCTTTGATGAGCCTGAACTACGAGCTTTGCCGCCGCAAGAGTGAAAAAGATAAAAAAGCGGATAAAGGAGTAAGACAATGAAATTGAATTTTGGACAAGAGGTTCTGGTCTTGCCTGCATCCGTTCTTTCCCACCTGGACGCGGCAACGCCCGAGCAGCTTCGCGTTCTGCTTTGGTTGGCATCCGATCTTTCCCTGATCTCCAAGCACAAGCAGCTTGCAAAATTGGCAGGCTGCGATGTGGCAAGCGCACGCGGTGCCGTTGATTTTTGGTGCGCGTGCGGACTTGTAGGGGAGAGCGGTGAGGCTTCCGTCCCCGCAATGTCGACTGCCGTGGCAGAAGCACCTGTCAAAAAGAAACTGCAGCGCGCCGACGAGCTGCCCAATTATACATCCACCGAGCTTGCCGAGCTCCTGGAAGCGCGTGCCGGCGTGCGTATTCTCATCGACGAGGCACAGCAGATCCTTGGCAAAATGTTCAATCCCAATGACGTCAACATCATGGTTGGCATGCTTGATTACCTCGGCATGAATGAGGAGTGCATCCTGCTCCTTTTGGCGCATTGCAAAAAGATCGGCAAGAGCAATCTGCGAGCGATAGAGAAGTATGCGTATGCGATGGTCGATAAGGGTATCAACGATGCCGAGACTATGGAAGAAGAGATCTGCCGCGTTGAAGCAATGCACACCTTTGAGGGGGAAGTGCGCGCTCTGTTTGGTATGAAGAGCCGTGCCTTGACAAGCAAAGAGAGCAAAATGCTGGCATCCTGGCTTTCCTTCGGTTACGACATCAACATCGTGCGCATGGCGTACGAGATCACCGTCAACGCCACGGGCGAAGCATCGGTGGCGTATGCCAATGCCATTCTTGAAAAATGGAACGCCAACGGATGGAAGACTGCATCCGAAATTGAAGCAGGCATGACTGCCGAGCGTGAAAAACGCGAGGGCACTGTCAACAAAAAGGAGCTGGGCAACAGCTTTGATACCGACGATTTCTTTGAGGCGGCATTGCAGCGCGGTTTCCGCGAGCGCAGTCGCAGTGAGGAGTAAATATGGGCTACAATAAAGAAAATTTCAAGCGCATCCGCGCCGAATATGAAACCAAGGCGTTTGCCGCCCAAGAGGAAGCAGATGCTCGCCGCGATGAGCTTTACAGGGAAATTCCCGAGTTGTACGAAATGGATCGCCGCCTTGCGGGATTCGGTTTGCGCATTATGAAAGCGGCTCTTGCAAAAGAGGATACCGAGGAAAAGATTGCGGAATTGCGTGCCGAAAACGAGCGTATTACCCGTGCTCGTGCGGCACTGCTTACAAGTCACGGTTATCCTATCGATTACAGTGAGCCAAAATATGAGTGCAACGCTTGCCGCGACACCGGTTACGTTGGCATCAAAATGTGTTCTTGCATGCGTGCGCGTCTGGTTGAGGCAGGCATGTATTCCTCGGGCTTGGGTGCGTTGATGCAAAAACAGACCTTTGAAAATTTCTCCTGCGAGTACTATCGTTCCTCGCCCGATGCATATCGTGTAATGGGGGATAATTACCGTTATCTTTGCCGCTACGCCGAGAACTTTGTGCTTGAGGCAGGCAAAGAGATCCCCGAGAGCTTGCTCTTTTTGGGTGGTACGGGACTTGGCAAAACGCATCTTTCCACAGCCATTGCACGCGTGGTGACCGAGCGCGGCTACGACGTTTTTTATAACAGTGCCGTGGGGATGATTTCGGACTTTGAAAGCCGTCGCTTTGGCAACGGTGTGGCAGCAACCACCACAGATGACACTTCTGCCTATACAGAGTGCGATCTTCTCATCATCGATGATCTTGGCACCGAGGTAGTCAACCAGTTTACGCTTTCCTGCCTTTACCACGTTATCAACACGCGACTCAATTTGCAAAAGCCGACCATCATCAGCACAAACCTGACGCCGGGGGAGCTGCGTAAGCTTTACAGTGACCGCATTTCCAGTCGACTGACAGGCGAATTTCAGGTCATTCCGTTTTACGGAACCGACGTTCGCAAGCAAAAATTGCAGTCAAAATAAAGAAAATTGCACTTTTTTGCGAAAAAAAGCAAAAAAATTCGATAAAAAAATCAAAAAACTATTTACAAATTGAAAAAAAGAATGTATAATATATTTGGATAATTTTATTCACGTCTCACTGACGTGAGGAAGGAACGGGCATAGTTATGAGTACAAACGACAACAAAAAGGATATTTTGTTATCCACACTTCTGGGAGCTGACGCAGTAGTTACATCTGTAGCAGGCGCAAAGCTTTTCAAAAAACTTGCAACCAAGGCTGCAGCAAACGGACTTGATCTAGCAAAGGTCAAAAAAGCCGGTGCCGGTGTAGGCATGGGCATTTGTTCCGGCATCCTCTTGGCAGGTGACTTTATTCCCACTCTTGCACAAGCAATCGACCGTGCATGGAAGCAAAAGGAAACTGTAGAAGAGGTTGAAGAGGAAGTTGCAGAGGAAGTTGTAGAGGAAGTTGTAGAGGAAACTGTCCCCGAGGTTGTAGAAGAGGTCGAAGTACCCGCAGAAGAACCCGCCATCGAGACGGTTGCTCCCGTTGCCGAAGAGGCAGCAGGTGAGGATGAAGAGGAGGACGAATCCTTTGGCTTCAGCACCGCAGGCTTGGATTTCTTCGATGCTATGGAGAACCCCGAAAGATACGCAGATCTGCAGAACCAAGAAAAAGAAGGTCTGATTCAGATCGTTACCCGTTACCGCCGCAGCTTTATGTCTCGCCTTGTTCAATCTCAAGGTGACGTTCAGGCATACTATGGTGAAATCAAGAATAAGCTTCTCTCCTACAAGGGCGTTAAGGGCCGCATCAGCTGGGGCAACGAGTCCTTCAACAAGGGTAGAAACTACATCGCAAAGGTAAATGCAAAGTCCAAGACTCTGTATCTCTACCTCGCACTCGATCCCGCAACTCTCGAAGAGGGTGCATATAACTTTGAGGATATGTCCGCAAAGAAGAAGTATGAGAACGTTCCCGTGCTCATCAAGATCAAGGGCCCCCGCAAGCTGAAGTATGCACTTGAGCTGATCGACCGCATCTGCAACGATAACCTTGCACTGCCCGCAGTTAAGAACTTTGAGCCCGCTGACTACACCGTTCCTTACTGGAGCACCGAGGAGCTGGTTAAGACAGGTCTTGTTAAAAAGATGGTAGCAGGCATGCCCGTACAAGAGTTTGATACCGCAGTTGCCGCAACCGAAACCAAGGTTGACGTAACACTCGCATAAAACAAAATTTGCATAAAAAAAGAGATACGACGCAAAATAGTGTCGTATCTCTTTTTTGATTTACACAGTATTTTGTGAAAGGAGTGACACAGTATGTCACAAGCAGTTCGCACCAAGCAGACGGCAACGCTTCTGCAAGCGATTTATAAAAATGTAAAAATGGCAAGCGATTCAATTTTGAATCTGATGCCAAAGATCAAGGACTCCAAGCTCAAAAACGACCTGACCGTTCAGCTCAGTGTTTACGAAGCATACGCATCCCGCGCGGCAAAGCTTCTTGCCGACGAGGGAGCAAAGCCCGAGGAAGAGGGAACCGTTACCAAATTGGCATCCAAGTGGGGCAGCATGATGAACACCATGATCGACTCCACATCTACGCACATTGCCGAAATGATCGTAGAGGGAGCCACGATGGGCGTTAACGATATGCTCAAGCAAATTCGCGAGAGCGAGAATACCCCCGTTTCCGAGAGTGCTATGAAGCTCGCGCGCGACGTTTGCGCCTATGAAGAAAAGACCATTGAGGAAATGAAAGAATACCTGAGAGGTTAAGAAAAAGAAGGATGGGGGTTCCCATCCTTCTTTGTTTCATCAACCACCCCAGAAGGGCTCATATCTGCTAATGTCTGCGCCTGCTATACGGTAGATACGGAAGCGGCGGTAGTACATACCCTCGCCAACATCCATATCGGCAAGCTCGTCCTTGTGACCAAGTCTGCCTGCCGTGCTCCACATTGCCTTCATGGGCTCGCGGCCGTAGGTATCCCAAAGAGCAATGCGCTCGGCACCCGAGGCGTAAAGATCGAGCGCACGGCGCTTGAATTCGGCATTTGAAAGGTGTCGCGGCATAATTTCAAAATAGACCTTTACACCGTATTGCTTCTCGAGTGCCATCCACTCGGCAACGTGCTCCGCCTGGCCCTCGGGGCCGCAAAGCTCACCGCGCGAATTTTGGATGGGTGGCAACAGCTCGCAATCACCGGGGTGAATGGTGGCGCCTGCCTTTGTACGTACGAATTTGGTGTATTTTGCAAGGTCGATGCGTGTGTGTGCCTCGTCCTTCCAAACCTCATCAGGGAGCATTTCGTGAAAGCGTACGGGGTAGGAGATGATGGCATCGATCAGTCCCTCTTTTGCCCACTGTTCTACATCCAACCCAACATATTTTGTGTCGTAGGGTGAGTAGAGCGTGCGCACGTGCAGGCCGATCTTGCCCTTTCCAAACTCGGCATCCAGAGCGGTGCGGATCTCGCGCATCAGCCCTGTCATAATCTCGCAATGCAGAGCATTGAGGCGGGGATCGTCAAGCGGTAGCTCGTAAGGATATTCTCCATACAGTTCAAAGAAGCGGTCGGCAACGGGCTTTTCGTAAAGCACGTAAGGAATGCCTCTGTGCCAAATGAGCGTGACGGCATCACAGCCCGAGCGTGCCATATGCAAGAGCTCGTCCACCATAAACTTTCGCACCTCAGGGTAAGCGTAGGACATTGCCGCAATCTCGTCACCGTTGCGGTCATAGGTGCGCCACTGGGGATTTTCTTGCATAAAATCGCAGTCGAAATAGTATTGATCGTAAGGGTAGGTCAGTCCCCACGCGCCCATGCGGAGAGAAACGCTCATCTTCAATCCCTGACTGTGACCTTGCTCTATCACCGTTTTCAGTACCTCGTCATAATCAAAGAGGGAGTATTGCTCCTGCACGTTGCGGTCACCCTCGCGTGGGAAGCAGAACTGCTTTGTGTCGTTGGTAGGCAGACGCTTGCAAACAAAGTTGCGTATTTGCTCAATTGAGAGCCATTCTACGTCAGAGTGTGCGTAATTCAGGGCGACCGAACGCCAATCGTTAAGCGTGCGAGGATGCTCAAAATAGAGATGCGCGTGCATATCGTCGGTTGCATAAAGACGTTTTGTATCTGTGCGTGCATCTTCTGCTTGATATTCTGCAACCTCTTCCTCGGTCATGGGCACAAAGCGGACCGCCGCCAGCATAGAGTGACGGTTGTTGGCATCCAGACGGCGCGTCAAGGTCAGGGACTCTCCCGTCATGTCGGCACAACGCCACAAAAACTCTTCCATGGTGTAAAAATCACGCAGAGAAGCCGTTGCCGCACCAAAACAGGGATCGCTTGAAAGCTTGAGATGCAAAACACTCTGACCGGGGGTATGCAAATAGATCTTATACCAGCCCTCAAGCTTTGGAGAGAGGGTAATATCCTCGGGATGACCGGCAAGGCTTGCTAGCATATTGGTAGAATACTCTGCCGTTCCAACGGGAACGATACGCCACTTGTCTATCAGGGCATAGGGAGAGAGATGCTCGCGCGGCTCAAAATGCTCGTCGAGATTGGTATAAAGGATCTCGCCGTTTTCTTTCCTTTCAATCATATTAAGGTCTCCATTTGGTAAAGAAGATAGATGTGCGGTTGTCGTTTTCGTAAGGCTGATAATAAACGGTTACCAGCGTTCCGTCGGCAAGCTCGGTGGTGGCAGGGTAGCCGAGGTCTCCGCAATGCGTCTCGGAGAGAATATATTCCTCTCCAAAGGTGCGGCAACCGTCGTAGCTGATGGATGCGCGATTGCCAAAGGGGGCGGCGCGGCGACCGTAGGTCACAACCACCGAACCGTCGCGGCGGAGCAAAAGATGTGGGGGAGAGCCGATGCGGTCAAACGCCCAAGGCTTGCTCCAGCTCTTGCCGCCGTCAGTTGAGGACATGAAATAAATACTGAATCTGCCAACCGATGCTTCATCCTCGGCGCGGATTGCCGCAATCAACTCACCGCTTGGGAGTTCTACAACGTGGGGCTCGTGCAGGCTGAAACAGCTTGCCGTATTATCAAGGGGGAGCTTGGAGAGCATCTGCCAAGTTAAGCCGTCATCAAAGCTATCGTAAAGGAAGATGCGGTCACGGTCCTCGGTGGGAACGGTGTCACCGTCTTCGGGGAAGGATGCATCGTAGCGACTTGCAAGACCGGTGAATTCTTTTCCCAAATAGAGCAACCTGCCACTGATGGTTTTTGCGGGACCGTGCGGCGCGGAGATGGGAAGCTTGATGGCATTTCCCCAGCTTTTGCCGTAGTCGTCCGAAATCTTGATAAAGCTACCCGAGCGGTTTTGTTCTGGCGTGTAGCTTGCATACGACTCCAAAAATCCCTCAAGCAACGGCTTGAATTGCGGCTCGGCATCGCCAACGATCCAGTTGCGCCAAATGGTGCGATAGACCTCGGCAGGGTGACAAAAATAAGAAAGGATCATCTTGCCGTTGCCAAGATACGTGAGACCTGCATCGCGGTCATCAAGCCAAGTGTCATTGATAACGGTAGGACAAGACCACGTCTCGCCGCCATCGCGACTGACAGACATCAGATCCTTGCCAAAGGGGCAGACGTGCTGGGCGCGGAGCCCCGACCAAGCGGCATAGAGCACACCGTTCTCATCCTGACAGATAGACGGCCACGCCTGATAGCGGAACGGGCCCTCGGCTGCGCGAAAAACAAGTCCTTGCTTTAAAATTTTCATAATGAACCTCCTAAAAGAAGTTTTGATGATGTTACTATTTTAGCATATTTGATGGAGGATTGCAAGATGGGGAGGGATAATTTTTTTATATTGGTATAAAACGGACACAAGCGTGTGCCATATTGCCCATTTACAATCTTTGAAGTTTATGATATAATGAATACAATTCGAATGTGGAGGTTACTATGAAGCGAATTTTTTGGAATATCACATTATCATCACTGATTACTTTGATTGTCTACTATTTGTTGTTTTTTGTTTTGGGGGCTATTCTGAACGAGGTTCAAAATGCAGGTTTTAGAGTGTTTTTCCTTGCGCTTGTGATATCTGTGGCGTTTGGCTTTTTCTTGTTGTACAGAACTAAAATTAAAAAATCTATTGGCGAAGATGAAGTTATGGCTGATTATAAAGATAGAACGTACACTTCAATAATTGATGATTTTAAACTTCTTATCAAACGCGAAGCAAAAATTCTTATCACTATTGCAGGTATTGTTTTGGTGTGTTTTGTGCTTAATACATTCGACAGCTTGGTATTTGGAAAGAAAACCTTTCTATTATTACTGTTTTCTTTCTTCCTCTTTGTTCATTCGATATGGTGATCAATATCCCGTTTGTGGGCTATTTGGTGAGCGCGATATTCGATTGTGCCGCATACATCGTTTGTTTAATGATACACCGCAAGAAAATGTACAACCATTGGATGAAAAATAAGGTGTAAATTACTATGGAACTCAAAAATAAATTAAAAGAACTGCGAACCGCTCGCAATATGACGCAAGAGGCAGTGGCGGAGCAACTTGGTGTTTCCTCGCAAACTGTTTCTAAATGGGAGCGCGGATTGCTATCTCCCGATATTTCGCTTTTGCCTAAAATTGCATTGCTATTCAAATGCTCCATCGATTCTCTGTTTGATATGGAACTTTCGTGGGGCCCTGAACACCGCCGCGAATTTGAAGCTCAAATACACGCTTTGCACGCCCAAAAAGATTGGGAAGGCGTTTATCGAGCTTGGGTGCGTGAAATTGAACTCAATCCTGATTGCTATGTCAACTATCCCGATGTTATGCTCCATGTGCTTCGCAAGAAGTTATTTGGCAAAGAGTATATCGAAAAAATGATCTCACTTGCCGATCACGCTGAAAAGTATTGTACAAACGATGATATCCGCAACGAGATTTTTCGCATTATGCTTCAACTCTGTTCCGAATCCAAAGATCCCACTATCAAAGAGAAAGGAAAATATTATTACAAAAAACTACCATCTCTGCGCCATAGTCGCGAGGTATATGCTAAATTTGTGATGGATAGGGAAGAATATCACGCACAAATACTTCAAAATATCATTTATGAGATTGATCGTGCGGAATGTGGTGTGCGTCAACTTATAACTCCCGATATGCCTTTGGAAGAAAAATTGTTTTATTATCAAAAGGCGGCGGCACTGTATGAGGTTGTATTGGATAGCAAATATGCAGGTCTTTATGATACACAACTCCTCTCAGATTATGCCAATATTGCATCGATCTACGTTCAACTTGGAAACGTAGAAGTAGCGAAGAAATACATCAACTGTATTTTTGAAGTCTTGGAAAAGCATATGGTAGAAGCTGAGAGAAAAAACAAATCCAAGCTTTTGTATGCTACAACAATGCCGAATTCGACTTCAGCAGAGGAATTGTGTAAAAATCTGCTACAAAACATGTTGAACTCCGCTGAACTTGCTCAGTTTCAGGAAAAGATTTCAAAAATGCTGGAAAGATACACTGAATATTTTTCACATAACGAGTAACAGGACTCTCACTCTGCACAAGCGCCTCTGCTATTCAGCAAAAAGGGCATAGCCACTTCGGCGCTATGGCAAATTCCAAAAGGAATTTGCAGTGCGATTCTTCATAACCAATTGTCCGTACCAAAATAGGCAGGCACCCATTTAGGGTGCCTGCCTATTTTGGTACGGGTAACAGGACTTGAACCTGCACGAATGAACACAAGATCCTAAATCTTGCGCGTCTGCCAATTCCGCCATACCCGCGAATGTAATGAGCGAGGATGGCGGAATTTTACCGCACATACCCGCGTATTGAATATTATACTATATCCGTTTTGTTTTGTCAAGGTGTTTGACTTAATTTTGTACTAACCCGTTAGAGGCGGGGCGTCGAGGACGTCGCCCCCTACAAAGTTAGATGCCAAATGCTTAAATAAATTCAAAGTCAAAACAACTTTCTTAGCGGATGGGGTCTTGGTGGTGCCCAGCCGCTGGCGATAGCAAAAGCGAGCGATGCGCTCGCGCTCACCGTCTACATGTGTGTTAGAAATTTCCTTTTGGAATTTTTGTTAGAGAGTTCTTGAAAGGGGTGTGGGGGAAACTTCTTGCAAGAAGTTTCCCCCACAATCTTTTTCAAACAAATTTACTTTCTAATAATCGTCACACCCGAGGGCAGAATGCCTGCTTGCTCGTAGACGATGGCGTTGATCTGTGCGATCTCAGCTGGTTGCAGGTCGTCGGCTTTGACGACGATGCTGGCGGTGTCATCGTTGATGACGGCAACGCAAGCTTCAAAGCCCTTGGCGGTGATGAGAGACTCGATGTTGGCTTCCTTTTGAATCTCGTCAGCGATAACGGCGATCTCGGCAAGAGCCTCGTTCTTCATTGC
Source organism: Oscillospiraceae bacterium (assembly GCA_015063725.1). Lineage (GTDB taxonomy): Bacteria > Bacillota > Clostridia > Oscillospirales > CAG-272 > UMGS1865. The sequence goes on along the minus strand of SVTP01000007.1, from coordinate 50,992 downwards.
CTCGGTGGCATCAACGTTTTCTACCACTGCTTGCAAAACCTCAAGAGCCTCATCGCGTGCGCGTTGACGGCTGACCTGTGTTGCAGAGAAGTAGGCGCTCACGTCGGTGGCATCATTTTTGTTGGCATCGTCGGAGACGCTTCCGCTGGGCTGATCGTAACCGTCATAGCCATCATCCTTGCCGCTTCCCGAGAACAGGATAAAGTTCATCAGTACGGCAACGCCAATGAGCAGAACCGCGCAGGCGATAATGATGTTGCGTTTTCCGATCTTTTCTAAAATGATTTGAAATTTGTTGGGTTGCTGAACCTCGGTGAGGGCAGTCGATTCGTTTTTCATAGGGTAAATCCTCCTCTATTTTGGTTGTGCTATAACCTATGCAAGTAAGGAATGAAATATGACAAGAGACAAAAGAAAAGGATGAAACAAAAGTTCCATCCTTATTTATTATGCAATCAGAGCAATCTCTTTCGCAGCTCCTCACCCGAAGCAGGGGAGAGGTAAGAGGGGGGAATGTCCAAAATGGTCTTGCAGCCAATGGTACCCTCTTCTTTCATGCGGTATGCCGCACGCGCGCAAGCAACAAGAACGCTTGCGGTGAACTCGGGGTTGGAGTCCAATTTGAGATTGTATTCCATAATGTTGGTGTGCTCGCCATCCTTGCCCGTTTTGCCTGCGTGAATGACAAATCCACCGTGGGGAATGCCGCTGTGGTCGCGTGCCATTTCCTCTGCGGTAATAAAATGAACGATGGTGTCATAATCTGCAAAATAGTTGGGCATGGTGACGATCTCGCGCTCGATGCGAGCAAGATCTGCACCCTCCTCGGCAACCACAAAGCACTCACGCAAGTGCTTCTCTCGGGTGGTCAGGTCGGGATTGGAGCCGCTTCTCACAGCGTCAAGCGCCGACTGTACGGGAATGGTGTATTGCTTTGCATTGACAACGCCTGCGATGCGGCGAATGGCATCGGAGTGCCCCTGGCTTACGCCCTTGCCCCAAAAGGTGTAGCTTTTGCCATCGGGCAAAATCGACTCGGCGTAAAGACGGTTGATAGAGAACATGCCGGGGTCCCAGCCGCAAGAAATGACGGCAAGATTGCCACCCTCGCGCGCCGCCGCGTCAACGGCAGAAAAATGCTCGGGGATCTTTGCGTGGGTGTCAAAGCTATCCACAACCGAGAAAAACTTGGCGATTGCGGGCGTTTGGTGGGGAAGATCGGTGGCACTGCCGCCACAAAGGATCATCACGTCCACCTTACCGATCATATTTTGAATATCATCAATGTGATAAACAGTAGCATTTTGAGAGAGAATTTTTACAGTCTCGGGCGAACGACGCGTAAAAACGGCAATAAGCTCGGTGTCTGGATTTTGTGCGATGGCACATTCCACACCGCGACCGAGATTTCCATATCCAACAATTCCTATGCGAATGCTCATAATAGACCTCCTTATGGGTCTGAATTTTATACGCAATTATTGTAGCACAAAAGAGGGCGGATGTCAAGAATTTTATTGACATCTCTTTTTATTTATGGTAAAATAAAAAATAAAGAAAGGGCGGTGGATCTTGTGGAAAAGCAAACCAAAAATATTATCACGTGCAAACAAATCGAAAAAGATCTCCTTTTTAGTAACACCGCAAGCATTAAGCATACGGCGGTTTGCCTAGCGGCGGTAACACTCGCGTTAGGCGTTGTGAGTGCCATTTTTCTTTCCTTGCTTCCAACAGGCTTTCCTTGGTTGGATATTATCATTTGGATTTTCTTTATAGGTATTGTCGGTGCTCCGGTTTGGGCTATTTCGGCAATGCTGATTAAGGCTTTGATAGAGCGTAAGCACCTGAAAAACGGAGATCTTGAAATTGTTGTTCGTCCTCTCCTTTACAAAGAGGAAAAATTGGTTCGCGGTAGCGATAATTTTAAAAAAGTGTTTCATTTTGAAGATTTTGAAGAGGTTTGGGCTGACTTAACTCACTATCAGCTCTCCACCCCGGGCGACCTATTTTACATTGTTCATTATAAGGGGAGTAGAGACACCAAATTTGTGTTTCCTTTAAAGCTGTACGAGTATAAGGAGAAAGAAAAAGAATGAGAAAAGAAACTTTGACACTTTCCAATATTGCGCACGATCTCAGACTTGTGGCTAGGCGTAGCATGGATAATGCTTTTTCGCATCGGGAGGCCTATGCCTTTCCTTTGTTAATACTTGCCGCACTTCTTTGTTTTGTATTCAAAAAATGGTTGTTGGCTCTGCCGTTTTTGGCAGTTGCAGGCTATCATACTTATCATTTTGCTCTGTCATACAAGAAAAACAGAAGCATTCGACTGATGATTGACGATGGTCTTGAGCGCGGCGAGATTTCGATTGGTGTTGAAAAACTCAGTAGTATTCGTCAAGAGGAAATTTATGAGCCGCACCACACCGGAAGACGAGCTCAAACCACCAAAACCGTAACCTTTTACTATTTTGAGTCGGGTATTCAATGGAGAGAGCCTTCGATTGCTCGCCACTATCAATGGAGTAAGGAGTATTACATCAGTTCCAAAGGACTTGAAAACATTTCCATCAGCGGCGACGAATTTTATTATGTTGTTTTGCAAGGCAACCCCGAAATTGCATATATCTATCCTTGCAAAAACTTTGCACTCGATGAGAATTTGAAACAAATATAAAATAAAAACGGGCGAAGAGTGAATCGCCCCTACAATAAAATTTCCAGATATCTTGTAGGGGCGACCATCGGTCGCCCGTGTTTTTGTTTTTGGTAATTGTTTATTCTCGGGAGGCGAAACGCCTCCCCTACAAAAGAAAAAGAATCACGGTAGGGGAGGGTATTCATTGACTAACAAATCCATTTAGGTTATTATTGTGTGAGTGCTTTTTGGAGGGGTGCAGGGGAACCTTTTTCGCGAAAAAGGTTCCCCTGCAAATCTCCTAAACTACTCCGCAAAATGATACGTTCCTTCTCCGAGTGTCTCGGTTCTACCCGAGGGGAGAGTGAGGTGGGCGGTAACGCCTGCGGGAATGGTGAATTCGTAATAGACGACGTCGTCTTTATAGTACCAATGCGAGCGAATGGTGCCGAATTGGGTGTCGATCGAGCCGTCGGCAAAGCCGAGGCGGCGGTCAGGATGAGGAGCGAGGGTGATCTCGCGGTAGGCGGGGGCATCGTCCATCGGTTCAATGCCAACTGCCTTGCCAAAGATCCAATCGTAAACCGCGCCGTAGGCGTAATGGTTAAAGGAGTTCATATCTTTGCTCCAAAAGCTGCCGTCCTCTTTAATGCCATTCCAATGCTCCCAAATGGTGGTGGCACCGTGATTGACAGAGTAGAGCCATGAGGGGTTCTGCTCCTGGAAGAGCAGCTCGTAAGCTACGTCGGTGTGTCCGTTTTCGGTGAGTGCGTGGAGAAGATAAGGCGTGCCCAAAAATCCGGTGGTCATGCGCATGCCGTTCTCGCGGATCATCTCGGCAAGACGGTCGGCAAAGCGTTGGCGGTCCTTTTCTTCGCACAGACCAAACTTGAGGACAAGCGCATACGCGGTCTGGGTTTCGTTGGGGGGATCGGAGATGCCGTTGGGATTGAGGTCAGGGTATTGACGAAGCTCGCCGTTCGGGAGGTAATGCTCGCGGAAAGCAGAGACCACCTTGCGGTAGCGCTCCTCAAACTTTGCGGTATCGTAACCGAGCGCCTTTTCTGCCTTGAGCAAAAGCGCGACGGAGTTTGCATAAAACGCACTTGCAATAAGGTCGGTGGAGGTAGCACCCTTGTAGCTATCCTCGCCGTGGTCCATTGCCAGCCAGTCACCGTAGTGATCGCCGCCAAGCCAAAGGAATTCCTCGGGACCTGTGTAGTGCAAATACATGATCCACTTGCGCATCATGGGGTAATGCTCGGCAAGCAACTTTTTGTCGCCATAGGCGAGATAGATCTCCCACGGGATGATGCAGGCGGCATCTGCCCAGCCGGTAGCAACGGCTACGTATTCACCGCGGTTCTTTTTGCATCTTGGAATGAACTCGGGAATGCCGCCGTTTGGACGTTGCTCGATCGCCATCTCTCCCAGCCACTTGGTAAAGAACTTTTTAACGTTGAAGTTGATAGCAGCGGTGCGGGCAAAGACCTGCGCATCACCCGTCCAGCCAAGACGCTCGTCGCGTTGCGGACAGTCGGTGGGGGTGTCAAGATAGTTGCCCTTTTGTCCCCAAATGACATTGTGATACAGCTGATTGATCTTCTCGTTACCACAACGGAAATATCCCGTGCGCTTCATGTCCGAGTGAACAACGATCGCACAGAAAGCATCAAGATCAATGGCTTCGGTGGGGAATTCGGAGAGGCGCACGTAGCGGAAGCCCTGGAAGCTGAAGGACGGCTTGAAAACGTCCTCGCCACCGGAACAAATATAGAGATCCTCGCACTTTGCGTGGCGCAAATTTTCGGTATAAAAATTGCCTTCTTTGTCAAGCACCTCGGCGTGATGGAGAAGGATGCGCGCACCACGCTCGGCTTTGATGCGAACCTCGACGTAGCCGGTCACTTCCTGACCAAAATCGATCACCGTCTCGCCCTTGGGCGTGCGGATGATCTCAACGGGAGCCACACGCTCGTGCTCGGTGATGAACTCACCCACTTGCGCTACGAGCTTGGTTTTGTAATTCGAGCGGATCGCCTTGCCAAGATGCTTGATCTCGGCGGTCTTGTCCACTGTTTCGCCATGGTAAATATCGGAGTACAGAATGGACGTGGTGTAAACGTCCCAGGCGGTGTCGGTCCCAATCTCCTCGCGTGTGCCGTCGGTATAAAGGATGGTCAGGGACGCGACGAGAGAGGTTTGATCGGCAAACATTTTGGTGCCCCAGGCAATGTTGCCAACCGCCCAACCGGCGCCAACCTCAATCGAGAGGGTGTTGCTTGTGTCAAGCAGAGCGGTCACGTCATAGGTTTGGTATTGTACACGCTCGTTGTATATTGTCCAGCCGGGCGCAAGAACTGCGTTCCCGACTCTTTTATTATTGATGTAAGCGGCATAAAGTCCAATGGCAGAAACCGAAAGTGAGGCTTTTTTCACTGTCTTTTTTGCACCAAAAGCGCGCACAAAGGCAATGCCTGCCTGCTCGGTGTCAATGGGAGCCATGATCCATTTAGCACGTCTGTTCATAAAGGAACCTCCTGAATGATGATTTCAAAAGCGGTCACAGACCTATAAACAGTATAACAGAAAAGGGAAGCAAAAGCAAGCGGTTTTCCAAAAAACGCAAAAAAAACAGATAAAAGTGTGTGGTTTTCGTGTTTTTTTTCGAAAAGGGTTTACAAGAAAAACATGGTATGATATAATGAAATTGGAGAAAAATCTAATATATGATATCGAAAGGAGATCAAAAGATGAAGCAAACACTCAAAATAACAATTTTGATGGTGCTGATGACCATCGTAACACTTTCCCTGGCATCCTGCAATGACATTTTGAACGACCTCCCCTCGAATAGCGAAACAACCCCGCAAGATTTGGTAATCATTGGGTGCACCACAACGCCAGAGCCCGAAGGAAGTACGCCTGAGCCGGATGTGACAACAACAGGACCCGAGGAGACAACGCCCGAGGCGCATGTGCATACGGTAGTGGTTGACAGTGCAGTCGCGCCCACGCCCACTGAGGACGGTCTCACAGCAGGCAAACATTGTTCCACCTGTGGCGAAGTTCTTGTGCCGCAAGAAACGCTTCCTGCATACGGCGAAAATGCGTTCTTCTATAAAGTGAACGCGGACGGCAAAACCTGCACCATAATGGGTATAGGAAATTATCCCGGAGACATTATTTGTATAGACAACTATATCGATGGCTATGAAGTTGTTGCTATTGGCAAGCGAGCATTTTGGGGTTGTACTACTTTAACTGATATCACCATTCCCGATAGCGTAACAAGCATAGGTGATGGAGCGTTTGTAAGATGTTCTTCTCTAAAGAGTATAACCTTGGGCAGCGGTCTTACAAGCATTGGACAAGAGGTTTTCTTTAGATGCGATGCACTTGATGATATTTACGTAACCGATTTGGAAGCTTGGTTAAATATCTCTTTTATTCTCCCCGATGGTTATGAGTTATGGGAGTCAGAGGCTCATGGAACTCATCATCCCAACCGTTACGGCAAATTGCACTTTTTAGATGAGAATGGAAACGAAATGACCACAATTGTCATTCCCGGGAGTGTTACAAGCATCCGTGAGATGGCATTTGCCGGCTGTAAATCTTTAACGAGTGTAACCATAGGCAATCACGTTACAAGCATTGGTAAAAATGCATTTTCCGGATGTGACTCTTTGAGTAATGTCCAAATTCCCAATAGCGTTACAATCATTGGTTATTCTGCATTTTACCGTTGCCCCTCTCTCACAAGTATCGTAATTCCCGACAGCGTTACGAGCATTGGCTGGCGAGCATTTGCTTTTTGTGAGTCGGTAACAAGTGTAACAATTGGCAAGGGCGTTACAGTGATACAGAGTGACGCTTTTAGAGATTGCTCCAATATTAAGGATGTTTATATCAAGGACGTTGAAGCTTGGGCAAACATTTCTTTTGGCGACCTTTATTATGCACACCCCAATTGGTACGGCACGTTGCATATTTTGGATGAGAACGGCGAAGAGGTAACCGATCTTGTTATTCCGGAAGGAGTTACGAATATTCCCGATCATTTGTTTCATAATTGCAAGGCTTTAACAAGCGTTGTGATTCCCGATAGTGTTATACATATTGGCGAGTCCGCGTTTGCCTATTGCTCTTCTTTGGAGAGTATAACCTTTGGAGACGGCATTAAGAGTGTAGACGAGTCTGCATTCTACGGTTGTGATGATGCAATTTACACCGAATACCAATCGGTTAAGTATGTGGGGAACGCACAAAATCCCTATGCTATCCTCATCGGGGCAGTCAACAGAAAGCTCAGCACCTACCAAATTCACCCCGACACAAAAGTAATAGCTGCCAGAGCGTTTGCAGTTTGTAACAACATGACAAGTATTACCATTCCCGAAGGAGTTGTAGGAATTGGTGAATTTGCATTTACGGAATGTACTTCTTTGACGAGTATTGTTATTCCTGCAAGCGTTGAGCGCATTGTTCGATATGCATTTTCTAAGTGTACTGCACTCAAGAGTATAACGTTTGAAAAACCGAATGGTTGGGAGGGAAGAATTGGAGAGCCCAATGTCAACGGTAATGTATATTACTATGTCGAATTTGCGGCTGACGAACTTTCCAATTCAAAGACTGCTATGCAGTATTTGACCTCGGATTACAGCCAATATCGTTGGGATCGTACTGAATGAACTTCAAAAGGCGGAGCCGCAGGGCTCCGCCAAGTTTTTGTACTACCCACAATTCAAAAAAACGCTTTACAAATCCCCCAAAATGTGCTATACTAAATATAATCTCTCTTTAGAAAAAGGAGCACACGTATGAAAAAGATATTAAAGACCGCACTGGCACTTTGTTTGGTATTGCTTGTCTTGCTGTCAGCAGTATCCTGCAGAAAGCCGACTGAAGATACTCCCAACCCGGGAGACGGCACACACGTACACGCTTTTGAAACCGTAACAGAAGAGAAAGCCCCCACGTGCGTGGCGGACGGCAAAAAAGCGGCTACCTGCTCTTGCGGTATTATGAAAGTTACAACACTTTTGGCAACGGGTAAGCACAACTATCAAAACAAGGTTTGCACCGTGTGCGGACGAAAGGATGCCACAGGCTTGACCTCCCCCGTTTTGTGCGGTGATGCGCTTTCTTCCTACGTCATCGTCTACGCCGAGGGCGCGTCCGATTACACAGTACGCGCCGCCGAATACATCGCCAAAGAGATCAAGGCACGCACGGGCATCACGCTCTCTGTCAGCACTATTGGCGCAACATCTGATGCAAACGCGCACGAGATCGTGGTAGGGGAGACCTCGCGACCGATCTCTCAAACGCTCAATGCCGACACCAAGGGCTTGGAATTTGCAATCCTTGCCAACGAGGATCACATTGCCATCGAGGGAGACTACTTCGTTATTGCCGCCGCGGCTTACTATTTTGTAGAGACTTATATCCCCGAAGCCGTTTTTGATATCGACGTGCCCCAAACCGTCAGCGTTGCTACGCCGATTGTAAAAGAAGCCAAAAACTTTATTTTGCTCATTGGCGACGGTATGGGACACAACCAAACCAAGCTCTTTGATGCTTACAAGGGAGAGCAGATTGCCGATTACAGCGACGGTGAGGACTTCTTCTACGGATATCTTTTCCCCTATATCGGTGAAGTAAGAACCGACTCGCTCTCCGGTACAACCGACAGCGCCGCCGCAGGAACAGCACTCGCCTCTGGCTACAAAACCGAAAACGGTACCATCGGCAGAGACAAGGATCAAAATGATGTGCCTCTTTTGACCGAGCTTGCAGCACAGCAGGGCAAGGCAACCGCCGTTATGTCTACCGAAAAGCAAACGGGAGCCACTCCCTCTGCCTTTTCGGCGCACGCTTACCACCGCAGCAACACAACGGCTATTTCCAAAGCGCAGGCGGAGCTGACCGCGCAGTACGGCACCATTATCAATTGCGGCTATGACGTTTACACCGAGGAAAAAATGCAAAATCTGCGCCATGCGATTACCGATACCTTGCAAACGCTCTCCAAAGATGAAGACGGTTTCTTTTTGATGTACGAGGAAGCCTACATCGATAAGCATTGCAGCGCATTGAATGTAGAAAAAGCCTACCTCGCAACCGTTCGCTTCAATCAGACAATTGCGCTCTTTATGGAGTACGCGTTCTATAACCCCGAGACCATGGTCATCGTTACCGCCGACCACGAAACGGGCGGCTTGCACCTTGACGAAAACGGGGAATTCCAATTCGTTTCCGAGGAGCACACGTCCGCCAACGTCCCTGTATTTGCCTATGGCGCACGCGCCGAGATTTTTAACGGTAAAACCATCGAAAACGTGCAGATTGCCAAGACCATTGCCGCTATGTTCGGCGTCAAAATTGAGGGAACAGAACCCGAGAACTATCCTTCGCTCATGCCGCTTTTGCAGCTTGAAACCAAATAAGAAAGCACCTCAAAAGGGCGGGGTCGAAAGACTCCGCCTAAAATTTTGAAAAACGCTTTACAAGTGTCGAAAAATATGATATAATAAACGTACACACTACTAAACTTTTGAGGTTACTATGGGTTTTGAAAAAATTTGGAATTTGATTGTTAAGCATTATAAGACAAATTATAATGCTCCAGAAGAAAAATTACAAAAAGACTGGGAAAATACACTTATTTCTGGTAGTTTAGGTTATATGGGATTATTCGGGGAAATTGATGCCCATCGAACAATTCACTTGGGCTCGGGAAAACGTGTAATTCCTGATATCATAATTAAAAATGATGATAAAGATCTGTTTGACATTGAATTAAAACAGTATTCGCTTCCGTTTGCAATTGAAATGGAACAACAATTGAAAAGCTATATGGATCTGTTGCACGTTTCAGTTGGAGTTTTAGTGTGCCAAAAAATTTATGTGTACGTTTATGATTTTTCAAAATCAAAACTGAAAAGAGTTGAGATATCCTTTGTTGAAGATAATCCCGATGGCATAGCATTCGTTGAATTATTTAGCAAGGGAAATTTTTCTGAAGAAAAAATAGAGAATTTTATTGATTCTAAAAACAATTTTGCTAACAATGTGCAGAAAATCAAAAGCGAAATTACTCAAGAGAATATTGTTGCATTGCTGAAATCGCATTTTTTAACCACATATGCTGCTACAGAGGTAGATAAAGCTATGGAGGATATAGTTATCACTTTAAAAACAGCAAATATAGCCCATACCATTGAGTCGCCCAAAATTATTGATAATGGCAATGATCCATTGCTGCCTTTGCCGATTGATGAATATGAAGAACCTAACTTCGACTATGTTATTATAAAAACAACAGAAAGCAAAATAATCGAACGCGGCAATTTGTATGAGGCAACTCGTTATAAATGGAAAGCAGGGGACAGGATAGCAAGATATTCTTTTGTTTTGTCGGTGGTTAATACCTATGTAAGAGCGGTCTACATTGTTGAAAGATGGAAAAAAGAAGGAGAACGTTGGTGGTTTGAAGGTCATAAAGCAGAAGGTGAGATTTATGAGAATTTAATAGGAAAAAAGATTCCTTATAAGTATAGAAAAAAAGGAATGGCTTTTCCTGTTGTTTATAAAAAGTAACATCTTAAAAGGGCGGCAGAAATCTGCCGCCCTTGCTTTCTATTCTATTTTATTTTATCCTTTTTCGGGAACGAGCAAACCGTAGCCGCCATCGTTGCGTTTGTAAACCACGCAGGTGTCCTCGGTTTGGTCATCAATAAAGACGAAGAATTGGTGACCGAGAAGGTTCATCTGCAAAATTGCCTCGTCGGGGGACATGGGCTTTGCCGGGAAGGTCTTGGTACGAATGATCTCTTCTTCCTCTGCCTCGGGGGCATCGTCAAAATACTCCTCAACTGCGGGAACAAATACGTTCTCGCGCAGTCTCTTTGCAAGTTTTGTCTTGTTCTTGCGAATTTGACGCTCAATGTTGGTGATGGCATCGTCAAGAGCATCGCGGAAGCTCTCGGCGCCTACCTCGCTGCGGAACAGTGTTCCCGCAGCGGCTATGGTGATTTCGATGAATTTTCGATTATTTTTACAGCTGAGCGTGGCGGTTGCCGCACCCTCGCCGGGGAAGAATTTTTCAAACTTAGCAAGCTTTTTCTCAATGAGGAGCTTCATATCCTCGTAGACGTTCATTTGTCTGCCAATTATGCTAATTTTCATCTTGCTTTCCTTGCCTTTCTTTCGGTATTGCAACAGATATCTCTGTTACACTTATAGTATAGCACATTTTTCTTTGTTTGTAAATAACGTACAAAAAATGTTTACATTTGTAAAAAATAATTGTCGAAAATGCAAACAAGTTTTTTGCTTTTTTGCAAAAAAAGATTGACAAAAAGGCAAAAAAATGGTATAATAAAAAAGATGGGTGCTATGTGGGTGCTCATTTTTTACCATTTGAAGGAGGGCGGAGAGTCGAATGCCAAATGTTGAAGAAAAGCTGCGCGCGCTGCGGGCAAAGCTCCTGTATCACGCAAAGCGTTATTATGTAGATGACGATCCCGAAATTTCGGACTACGAATACGATATGATGTATGCCGAGCTGCTCAAATTAGAGGCGGCACATCCCGAATTTTTCGACCCCTCGTCTCCCTCACAAAGAGTTGGCGGCAAACCGCTGGATAAATTTGAAAAGGTCACGCACACGGTGCAAATGAACTCGCTTTCCGACGTTTTCTCCTTTGAGGAGCTGCGCGAGTTTTTAGACCGCGTTGCCGAGACTGTGCCGAACGCCGAGTATTCGGTAGAGCCCAAAATTGACGGTCTTTCCGTCTCCTTGCGCTACGAAAACGGTGTTTTTGTGCAGGGAGCAACACGCGGCGACGGCTTTGTGGGCGAGGATGTCACGCAAAATTTGCGCACCATCTTTTCCATCCCGATGCAGCTGACCGAACCCTTGAACCTGACCGTTCGCGGTGAGGTCTATATGCCGCGCGCAGTGTTTGAGCGCATCAATCTGGCACGCGAGGGAGCAGGGCAAGCACTCCTTGCCAATCCGCGTAACGCCGCGGCAGGATCGCTCCGTCAGCTGGACCCCAAAATTGCCGCAGAGCGCAAGCTGGACATCTTTATTTTCAATTTCCAAGAAGGAAGCCTCTATCCGGACGGCAAAGAACCCCAAACGCATATCGAAACCCTCTCGCGTCTTGCCGAATTGGGTTTTAAGACCTTGGAGAATACCGCAGTTTCCAATAATGCCGAGGGCATCATTGCGCACATCCAACGCCTTGGCGAATTGCGTGACGGACTTGCATACGACATTGACGGCGTGGTCATCAAGATCAACGATCTTGCAACACGCACAAGACTTGGCGAGGGAACCAACACTCCCAAGTGGGCGGTGGCTTACAAATTCCCGCCCGAGCAAAAGCAGACCAAGCTGGAGGACGTTGTGGTTGCTGTTGGCAGAACAGGCGTTCTGACACCTACCGCAATTCTTTCTCCCGTACGCTTGGCGGGCACGACCGTATCGCGCGCAACGCTTCACAATCTGGAGCTCATCCGCGAGCGCGACATTCGCATCGGCGATATCGTCACTGTGCAAAAGGCGGGCGACATCATCCCCGAGGTGGTAAAATCGCACCCCGAGCTTCGCTCACCCAACGTAAAAGAATTCTTTATGCCCGAATTTTGCCCCTCTTGCGGCGAGCCTGTCTTTTACGATGCCGACGAGGGTGCGGCAACCCGCTGTACCAATAGCCGTTGCCCCGCGCAGCTCTCGCGCAGCATCGAGCATTTTGCATCAAAGGATGCCATGAGCATTGACGGACTTGGCCCGCAGATCGTAGAAGCGCTCCTGCAAAACGGACTGATCACCGATGCGGCAGATCTGTATTCGCTTACTGCCGAGGACGTTGCCAAAATGGAACGTATGGGCGAAAAATCGGCGCAAAACCTCATAGATGCTATCGAAAAATCAAAAAATGCAGGGCTTGAACGTCTTGTTTATGCGCTTGGCATTCGCAACGTGGGCGAGGTCGCGGCGGCGGCTCTGGCGGCGCATTACGGTACCCTTGAAGCTCTGCAGGGAGCAACTGTCGAAGAGCTTTGCAGCATCGAGGACTTTGGGCAGATCACCGCAGAGTGTGTGACCAACTTCTTCTCGCATCCGCAAAATATAGAGCTTTGTCAGCGCCTGAGTGCGGCAGGGCTCCTGACCGTTTCCACCGCAAAGCCGGCGGACGACCTGTTCAAGGGCTTGACCTTTGTCCTGACCGGAACGCTTCCCACCATGTCACGCGACGAGGCAGGGGAGAAGATCAAGGCAGCAGGCGGCAAGGTGTCGGGCAGTGTTTCTGCCAAAACGCATTTTGTGGTAGCGGGCGAGGCGGCAGGCTCCAAGCTGACCAAAGCGCGCACGCTTGGCGTTCCCGTTATCGACGAGGAAACGCTCCTGCGCATGATTGCAGAAAGAACAACAACACCATGAAATCATAAAGAACCGAGGCAGACCACCGTCTGTCTCGGTTCTTTTATTGTTTTTGGCAAGCGTTTATTCTTTCGGCTTGTACGTTGGCACTGCAATCTGCAACGCTTCCAAAATCAAGTGGGTTCTTTCCTCTTTGGCAAGGGCAATGGCAAGGGCGGCAAGCCGCGTTTGCGCATTGGCGCGTGAGATGGCGGGGGCGTGCTCCACAAAAATGCGCGCGTGCGCGGTGGGGAGCAATTCCTCGGTGTCAGTTTGTAGCTCCTCGGTCAGCTTTTCGCCCATACGTAAGCCAATTTCCTTGATTTCGATGTCTTTTTCGGGCGTCAAACCTGTCTCGCGGATCAGAGCGCATGCAAGGTCATAAATGCACACAGGCTTTCCCATATCCAACACGAACACCTCGCCGCCTTGTGCCATAGCGGTTGCCTGCAAAACCAAGTGGCAAGCCTCGGCAATGCTCATAAAGTAGCGAGTGGCGCTCTTGTCAGTCACCGTCACAGGTCCGCCCTCGGTGATCTGACGGCGGAACAGAGGCATGACCGAGCCGTTGGAGTCGGCAACGTTGCCAAAGCGTACCGAGGCAAACACGGTGGTGCTATCGGTTCTCGAGCCTGCCATCATTTCGCACATCCGCTTGGTCGCCCCCATCACACTCGTGGGGTTGACTGCTTTGTCGGTAGAGATGAGAATACACTTTTGAGCACCGCATTTTTCGGCGGCATCAAACACGTTCTTTGTGCCAAAGACGTTGTTTTTAATTGCCTCTGCGGGGTTGTTTTCCATCAAAGGGACGTGCTTGTGTGCCGCGGCGTGCAGAATGATCTCGGGGCGATATTTTTGAAAGACCTCTTCTATCCGAGCGGAATCGCGAATGGAAGCGATCACCACCGTAAGGGAAAGGGAAGTGCCGTATTTGCGCCGCAACTCCTGCTCGATCTCATAGGCGTTATTTTCGTAAATGTCAAGGATGATCAGTGCCTCGGGGCGGCACTCGGAAATCCTTCGGCAAAGCTCCTGACCAATCGAGCCGCCACCGCCTGTAACGAGCACACGGCGACCGCAAAAGGTGGCGGTGGGGATCTCTTCCGCAGGGAATAGGGGAGCGCGGCCGAGCAATTCTTCTGCGCGTGTCATTCTGTTTTGCATTTCCATGTTTTTGCGCTCCTTTCCGGCAAACATCTTTTTTGTCATTATAGCACGGCGCGCGGAGTTTGTCAAGTTTTCGCGTCGAGAACGTGAAAAAATATCCAAAAAGGTTGACAAACTTTTCGGATAGGAGTATAATATCGCTATATTGAATTTGAATTGTTTGGAGATGATGAAGGTGTCTCAAAAAAGAACACAAAAATTAGCGTTTGCATCGCTTTTTGCAGCCCTGATCTTTGCGGCTACGTGGATATCGTTTCCCACTCCACTTGGTGGCAACGTTAATTTTGGGGACTGCATTCTTCTCGTTGCTGCGTGGCTTCCCTTGGAGCCTTGGAGCATATTCGCCGCCGCTGTTGGCGCAAGCTTTGCCGACCTTGCCGCAGGATATGCGATCTATGCCCCCGCAACCTTTGTGATCAAGGCGCTCATGGTGCTGGTCGCCGTTCTCATCAAGCGTGGAATGCCCAAGCTGCCAACCGTGTGGCGCGCGCTCCTCTCGGGCGCTATTGCCGAATTGGTGATGGTAGCAGGCTATTTTCTCTACGAGGGCATTCTTTATGGTTTTGTTGCGGCGCTCGTTAATATTCCTTTTAATCTTGTGCAAGGGGGAATTGCCACCACGGCGGCAATGGTTCTTTCCTTTGTCCTGTCTCGCATGCCCATGCCAGAGGGCTTGCGCTCAAAACAAATGTCCTTTGGCAAAGGATTTACAAAAAAGCAATGAAATCCTGTCAAATTTGTGCTATACTGTATCTATCCCCCAAAAAGGAGAAATATAATGAAACTGATCAAACTATACAGTCTGCTTTTGTGCATCCTGATGCTGCTCCCCATTTTGGCGTCCTGCAGTGGCGAGCGCTTTCATCTCTTGTATGAGGTCGAGCAAAACGGGCTGACCTTTTGTGCGCGAGGCAAGGGTGACCGCGTAAAACAGATCGTCATCAAAGAGAAGGGCAAGGTCATTTGGTCCAAGCGTGTGAACACCGACCGCAAAATGGAAAAGATCGATGGCACTTACGGACTTTCGGTGCAGGACCTCAATTTTGACGGCTACGATGATATTCTGATTGCCATCGAAAGAAACGGAGATTGCATCCGTTACGATTGTTACATCCGTGTTGGTGAAAAGCCGAAATACGATCTGCATGAGGAGCTCTCAAAGCTCTATAATGTAAAGGCAAATGCAGAGCTTGGCGCAATTTTTGCTTTTGAGCAGGATATCGAAGCGCGCGGCAGTGATGAGTACCTGCGCATCGACAAGACCACAAAGTACTTTTGGCGTGAGGGAGCACTTGTTCCCGATATGTATGCGGCAGTGCAATATTATTCGGGCGGTGAGCAAACGCCCTATTTCTACTCGGTCGCTTACTATGACGAGGAATTGAAGAAGTTTGGCGATTCCTACGACTTATGGCTCACCGAGGAAGAATACGAGGCTACCGACTGGAGCTTTTTATATTACTTCAAATAAGACCAAATAAAAACGCAAAAAAAGGATAGCGACTGCTATCCTTTTTTATTTTTTCTATATGACGTAAAGGAAGATGCAAAGAAACTGCAAAATGCTCCCCAGCACCACAAAGAGGTGAAAGACCGAGTGCATATAGCGATGCTTTTTACCAATGCCGTAGAGAATGGCGCCAACGGTGTAAGCAACGCCGCCGCTTATCAGTAACCATAGCCCCGGGGTGGGGATGGCACGCACCGTTACGTCCCAAGCCAATACAATGCACCATCCCATGCCAATGTAGCAAGCCATTGAGAGCTTGGAAAATTTTTTGAGGTCGATGGCAGTCAGAGTCGTCGCCATAGCAGCAAGTCCCCATACAAGTCCGAATATCACCCACGCCCAAGTGGGGGAGACCTTGCGAATGGCAGAAAGCAAAATAGGCGTATACGTGCCGCAGATCAAAAAGTAAATAGTACAATGGTCAAGCACTTGCATCACCTTTTTAGCGGTGGGGTGCTTTAGTCCGTGATAGACGCTGGAGCAGGTGTAAAGTGTGATCATGGATGCCCCATAGATCGCGCATCCTACCACCCCCCATACGTTTTGCCGTATGGCAGCCAAGGTCACGCACAAAACGGTGACGATAATGCCAAGTCCGCCCCCCACAATGTGGGAGACCATATTGAATATTTCCTCGCCGCGTGTGTAGTCCGGCAGTGTTCTGTCAGCAAGTTTGGTTCTTGTCATAAATTTTGCTCCTTTCTTGTTTCCATAATAGTATAGCACACAAAACCGCAAATTACAATTACAATTCTGTGAATAATAGTAAAACATTCTATGTTGTGTGGTTTTAAAAACCGCATTATCAAAAAAGAGAAAAAAAGGGTGGAAAGATGAAAAATGTGCGCACACACGTATTTTTATTTGTGAGAGATGTGAATATTTGGCAAAAAAAGGAGCAAAAATTGCGCGGGAGTATTTACAAATGATAAAAAATGTGTTATAATACTATAATAATATAAGTAGATGACGTGCGCGAATACGCGCGCGAGAAGAAATGAGAGAGGAGGAAAGACCGTGAACGAGGAAAAACACGAAGAAGATATCCAATTTACCCAAACGGAATTGGAGCGCCCCAAAGTGAATATCAAAGATCTGATTTTGTCGCTTGTTGCCGTTCTGCTTTGCGGTTGTACTCTCTCGGGCGCCATTCCCGCAGCGTATATTGGGCTGGCGAGCGCGGCGATGTTTGTTTATGTAGTCATTGCCATTCGCAACATTGGCGCAGTTCTCCAACTGCTCCTGACATCTGTTCTTGTAACCGCTCTGACCTTTCTGCCTGTTTGCGGTGCGGCAGTGCTTGCCTTGATGCTCGGTGCAGGAACACTTGCATGGCTGTTTATGACGCTCCCCAAATACAAGTGGGCGCCAATCGGTCTTTTGGCGGTGTCCTACGGCTTGGGGTGCTTGGTTACCTCTGATTTCGTCATCCCTTTGTTGGCACTCGCGTTTTTGCCTGCCGCTGCTCTTATGGCATGGGCACATGCGCGCGACCTTGGCAGAACAAGCACCGTGCTGCATGCATTCCTCGGCTTCATCTTTGCGGCATTGGCAGCTCTGTGTGTTCTTCTTTTCAAAAACTACGGCAGCGTCAATTATAATGTGTTGATGACTTTTGTCAATCAGCTCAAGGATCTTTTTGTTACCATTGCTGCCGAGGGAGGGAAGATTTTGTTGGTGGCTGTTGAGGAGGCTGCGGCAGAGGCAGCACTGCCCGCCGATGCTGTGGAAACACTCCGCCAGACCTTTGCGCAAGCATTTGCCGAGAGCAATCTGCGCATAATGGCAGATACGCTGATGGGACTTGCACCTGCACTGATCGGCGTACCTGCACTCATCATTTCCTATCTTTCAAACGTAGTGCTCTTGCGCAAATACTACAACACCGAATGGCGCTCACATATGACGCTTGCCGCATGTACGCTTACTGTCAGCCCGGCTGCAAGTGTTATCTACTTTGTTTGCATGCTGATCGTAGTGGTTGTCAGCAAGCAGTCGGTGTTCCTGATGGCTGTCACCAATATGTGCTTGCTCCTGCTTCCCGGGCTTGCTCTTGTGGGCATCAACGTCATTTTGCACAACGCTCGCCGAACCGGCGGATGGTTGGGCAAGGCATCTATCCTGCTTGTAGTAGCTGTTGTGTTCTGCATGGGCTTGAGCAGCCTTTACTTTTTGGCACTGTGGGGAGCATACGTAACCATCTCCGCAGCTCTGCACAAAAAAATCATGCAAAAGTTGAAAGATCAAAACAAGAAGGATCAAAACTGATTTTCCGTTTCTACCGATACAGATCCTCTTACCCTGAAAGGAGAGTGACTATATGGCAAAAAAGAAAAGTTATGCAACCAGAACCGACCTGCGAGCGCCCCTGATTATTTGCGCTATCATCGGTGCGCTTCTCTTGACCATGTTCCTTGTGGTCACATTTGTTGAGGAGTCCTTGGCTGAAATTCGTTACCTGGGCATCCTTTTGCTCGGAGCATACATTGTTGCCGTATCCATTTTGCTGACATCTTACCTTGTCCGCTACCACCGTGTGCGCTCGGCTGACGATATGGCAGAGCTGCTCAATACCGAGTTGAGCGATATGTTCCGCTACGTGGTTGAGATCCCGTATGCGGTTGTTGATGAAGAGGGAACCGTTAAGATCGTGAGCGGTGCCATGCAGGAGATGCTGCAATTCCGTTCTCCTGTTTGCAACGTACCGCTGACGACCTTCTGCACCGTTCCGATCGCAGATATCATCGCCTATGCACAAAATGGCGGACAAGTTAAGGACATTGTCTTCAATGAGGACGGCGTACCGATCGACCGCACCAAGCCGATGATCACCGAGATCGACGGAAAAAAATTCGGACTCAGCTGCTACATTCTGCGCTCGCGCGGCAAGGATTACTACTTTGTTATCTTCCGCGACGTTACCGAGCTTGAGGCAATGCGCCGCACAATGTATGAAAACGAACCCATTGTTGCCCACATTGTTATTGACAGCTTGCAGGAGCTGGCACAGTACATTCGCGTCAGCTACCGTACCGCCGTTAATGAGATCGAAGCCAAGCTCAAGGATTGGGCAGCAAGCTTTGGAGGAATGTTGCGCGAATATGAGCGCGAAAAATATATTCTTGTGTTCACCCGCAAGGCACTTGACCGTTGCGTGCGCAATAAATTTCAAATACTCGATACCATTCGCAGCATCCGACTGGGCGACAACAGCTTCCCTGTAACCATTTCCATCGGTGTCGGTGCTATCGAGGGTACGTTTGAGGACAAGGAAAGAGCCGCAGGCGACGCGCTTGATATTGCCCTGCAAAAGGGTGGCGACCAAGCCGCAGTCAATGACGGTAAGTCCGTAACGCCTTACGGCGGACGCGTCAATACTATGGCAGGCTCTACCACCATTACCTCGCGTGTCAACTCCCAGCATTTGTGCCGCCTGATGAAGGATGCCGAAAACGTCCTCATTATGGGACACCGCGCCCCCGACTACGATTCCATCGGCTCCTGTGTCGGTCTTGCCCGTCTCGCCATCTGCGCGCGTGGGGGAGATACCTCAAAGATCCGCGTTGTTGTCAACCGCGACCATAGCAACTTCCGTACCTGCTACGATCTGTTAGCGGCACTTCCCGAGTACCGTTCCATGTTCATCAATGGTGATACGGCTCTTGATGCCGTGCGCAACAATACGCTCCTGATCATGAGTGACGTCAACAACGTCAACAACACCGAGTGTCCCAAGCTGCTCAAATGTGTCAATAACGTGGTCATCATTGACCACCATCGTCGTCAGGACCAGCTGTATGAATTCAAGCCCCTGATGACCTATATCCGTCCCGGTGTTTCAGCGGCAAGTGAGCTTGTCAGTGAAATGCTGGAGTTCAGTCCGCACCGCGATGCACTCCTCAAGGAGGAGGCAAACCTGATGCTGGCGGGACTTATGCTCGATACCAAAAACTTCACCACTGCAGTGGGTATGCAAACCTTCTCGGCAGTGCATTATCTCTACGAGAGAGGCGCGCACGCAAGCGTTGTGCGCAAGTTCTTCACCGAGACCATGTCCGATCTCTTTACCGCATCCGATATCGACAGCCGCACGCGCACCTACCGCGAAAAGGTTGCACTCACCTGGCTCAGCGTTGATCGCGTAGCCACCGAGGATGACAACATTGCCGTTGCAAAGGCGGCAGACAAGCTGATGAACATTGATGGCATCGAGGCATCCTTTGCACTGCTTCGTGCCGACAATACCGTTACCATTTCCGCTCGCTCGCACGATAAGATCAACGTACAGATCATTATGCAAAAGCTTGGCGGCGGCGGACACTACGATATGGCAGGCGCAAGACTGACCAACGTAACCCTTGACGGCGCATGCCGCAAGCTCAAGGAAGCGCTCGACGATTATCTGGACAACGAATATGACCAGGAGCGTCGCGCAAGAAGATAACCCCAAGATTTTTCGCACATAGGAGAGACATAAAATGAAAGTGATTTTTTTAACCGACGTAAAAGGGCAGGGCAAAAAGAATCAGGTAG
This sequence comes from Oscillospiraceae bacterium, assembly GCA_015063725.1. Classification (GTDB taxonomy): domain Bacteria; phylum Bacillota; class Clostridia; order Oscillospirales; family CAG-272; genus UMGS1865. The sequence goes on along the minus strand of SVTP01000007.1, from coordinate 30,700 downwards.
TTGAGGTATCCGACGGATACGCAAAGAACTTCCTCATCCCCCGCAAGCTGGCAAAGCCCGCCGATGCACAGTCGCTCAATGACGTAAAGGTCAAGGCAGAGGCGCTGGAATACCGCATCGCTACCGAAAAGAAGGAAGCACAGGAGCTTGCCGCTCGTCTCAAGGAGATCGTTGTTGTCATCAACGCCGCAGGCGGCAGTGATAGCCGTTTGTACGGTTCCATCACGTCCAAGGATATTGCCGATGCTCTTAAGGCATCGCACGGCATTGATATCGACAAGCGCAAGATCAGCTTGGCAGACCCTATCAAGGCATACGGTACCTATCAGGCAGACGTTAAACTTTACACCGAAGTAACGGGTAAGATCACCGTTCGTGTTGAAAAATAAGAGTATGCAGAATGAATTGATGAAACGCCTGCCGTTCTCCATGCCGGCAGAGCAATCGCTCCTGGGAGCGATCCTGATCGATCCCGTCTCCATCACACAGGTGGCAGACCTGCTCAACTCCGAGGATTTTTATCTCGAGGAGCATAAGCAGATCTATCTTGCTATGCAAGAGCTCTTTATGGCGAACAGCGAAATCGACGTAGTCACACTCATTGATATGCTGGTCACCAAGGGCATTTACAATAAATCGGGCGGCGAGGATTATATCCGCACGCTCACCGATGCGGTTCCCGATGCGCTCAATATCAAGGACTATGCCCGCATTGTCAAAGAAAAGAGCGTTCTGCGCCAACTGATCTCGGCTTGCACCGAAATTTCCGAGGCTGCGTACTCCGAGCAGGAATCAGTGACCGACATCATCGACCACGCAGAGAACCTCATCTTCAATATCGCACAGGGCAGAGACACCAAGGGCTTCCGCCACATCAAGGACGTGCTTGGCGACGTCTATGCGCATCTGCATGATCTGAATACCAACAAAGAGGCAACGCAGGGTACGAAGACCGGATTTTCGGCTCTTGACCGCGTTCTGGCAGGAATGGGGAAGAGTGACCTTGTTCTGGTTGGTGCGCGTCCCGGTATGGGTAAGACTTCGTTTGCTCTTAACATTGCCACCAACGTGGCAAAGCAAACCAAAAAGGCAGTTTGCATTTTCTCTTTGGAGATGTCTGCCGATCAGCTTGTCAACCGTGTGCTCTCCAGCGAGGCACTGGTCAACAGCTATAGCTTGCGTACGGGCGAATTGGCTCCCGCAGATTGGGAGAACCTTGCCAGAGCCGCAGGAGAGCTTGCAGGATGTGACATCCTCATTGACGATACATCCGGCTTGACTGTTACCGCCATGAAGGCAAAGCTGCGCCGCGTCAAGAATCTCGGCTTGGTCGTGATCGACTACCTGGGCTTGATGGCGGGTGATAAGCACACCGAAAACCGCGTGCAAGAGGTTTCCGAGATCTCTCGCTCGCTCAAGATCATGGCAAAGGAACTGATGGTTCCCATTGTTTGCTGTGCACAGCTTTCCCGTGGACCGGAGTCCCGTACCGATAAAAAGCCGATGCTTTCCGACCTTCGTGACTCGGGTGCTATCGAGCAGGATGCTGACACTGTTATTTTCCTCTATCGTAGTGAATACTATAAAACGGATGAGGCGGCATCGCAGGATACCAGCATTGCCGAGGTCATCGTTGCAAAGAACCGTCACGGTGCACAGGGCACCGTCAACATGGGCTGGAACGGTCAGTTCACCAAGTTTGTAACCATTGCCGACGATCGCGACGTAGGTGTATGACAGAAAAACAATTTCTAACGGGCAAATTGCGTGATCCGCGTGCGTTGGCAGGTGTACTGCCTGATGCTCCTGTCCTGTTGGCATTCTCGGGCGGTGCCGATTCAGTGGCACTCCTCGATATGCTCCAAAAGGAGCAAGCATCGGGAGCTCCCATCCTCTTGGCGCACGTCAACCACGGTATCCGAGGTGAGGAAGCCTTGCGCGACCGCGCATTTTGTGAGAAGGTTGCCCATGACCGCGGACTGGAAATTGCGATCCTTGATGTCGACGTCCCCTCACTTGCCAAAGAGAAGGGGCAGAGCCTTGAGGAAGCCGCACGCGAGGTGCGCTACACCTTTTTTGCGGATCTGATGCGGGAGAGAAGCATTCCCGTCCTACTCACGGCGCACCACGCCGATGACCATTTGGAGACTGTTTTGTTCCGCATCGCACGCGGAACAGGGCTTTCGGGACTGGCAGGTATCGCGCCGATCCGTCCCTTTGCTGATGGGCATCTCGTGCGCCCTCTGCTCGGGTTTACCAAAGCAGAAATTTTGCATTACTGCCAGGAACGGGGGCTTGACTTTGTCACCGACAGCACAAACACAGACACAACCTATGCGCGCAACCGCATCCGCGCCGATGCCGTACCTGCACTGACGTCTCTTTACGGGGACGTAGCGCATCGCACCGTACGCATGAGCGCAGAGCTTTGCGAGGATGATGCCTTTCTTTGTGAGGCCGCAGAAGAGTTGCTTGCAAAGAGTACCGCCGCGAGCGGTGTCAACATCAAAGCACTCCGCGAGGCACATCCCGCCATCCGCCGCCGTGCTTTGCAATTTTGGTTTGAAAGAGAACGGGGAGCCACCCTTGAGGCGGTTCACCTGCTGGCACTGACCGATTTGATTTTGAGCGCTGACACCACCGCACGCGTGGCATTGCCAACGGGCGTTTCAGCACACTGTACGGCGCGCGCTAGACTCGCGCTGACCAAAACCAAGCCGCAATCGGTAGGGGAGTACACCTTGCCCCTGACTTTGGGAAAAACACAAATTCCCAACACCGATATTTCCATTTGCGTCACCCCTGTTGAACAGTTCAATGGGGAAAACAGAGGAGAGGGTAACAACCTCGTTCTGTTTGGCGAATGGAAGGACCTGCAACAAACCCTTACCTGGCGCAACCGCCGCGAGGGGGACGTGATCCTGCGTGGCAAAATGCACCGCAAATTGCGCCGCCTGTATGCGCAAGAGGGCGTGCCAACAGAGATGCGCCGCGCGCTCCCGCTGCTCTGCTCTGGCGAGGAGATCGTCTGGGCACCCTTTGTGGGGGCTGCGGACGGCTTTGCGGATAAAATGGCAAAGACGGATTCATCTTTTGCTATCAAAATTGAAATCAACGTACCGAACAACGCGTTTTGAGAACGCAAAAAAGAAAGGAAGGATGATTGCCATGCACCAAATGAAGGATGACATCAAGTACGTTTTGGCCGATGAGAAAAAGATCCAGGAAACCTGTGACAGACTTGCACAGCAAATCAACAAAGATTATCCAGACCACAATCGCGAGTTGGTCTTTGTCATCGTGCTAAAGGGTTCTGTCCTTTTTGCCACCGACCTGATCCGTCGCATCGATCGCCCCTGCACAATGGAATTTATGAAAGTGTCTTCCTACGGTGCAGGTGTTGAGACCTCCGGCTTTATTCAGGTCAGCCTTGATCTCAAGCGTGACATCAAGGATGTTGACGTCATCATCGTTGAGGACATCATCGACAGTGGCCGCACCCTGCAAAAGCTTTGCTCACTTTTGGCAACGCGCGGCGCACATAGCGTAAAATGCTGCACACTCTTGGATAAGCCTTCTCGCCGTCAGGTTGAAATGGTGGCAGATTACACAGGCATTACCATCCCCGATGAGTTTGTGGTTGGCTATGGTCTTGATTTTGCAGAATACTATCGCAATCTTCCGTACATCGGCGTTCTCGACCCGTCGGTTTACAGCGAGTAAATAAAATGAAGATCCCCGAGGGGGAAGGAGTTACAGATTTATGAAGAAACACAGTTTTGGCCGTCAGCTGCTTTTGTATGTGGTGCTGTTTGGTGTTATCATTGTTATGCTCTCGTCCTTGTTCTACAAGGATACCCAAGGCACAGCAATTAAAACCTACAGTGAGCTGGCAGGCTACATTCAAAGAAATGAAGTCAAAGAGGTTTACGTGCACAACACGGGCAACGTTACCGTAACGCTCAACGACGACTCGCAAAAGAGTTATAAGCTTGCGTACGTAGATATGTTCTATGGCGACTTCCAAGACACGCTTTTGGCGAATGGTGTTAAGGTAGAATATCAACCGCCCGCAACCATGCCTTGGTGGGTAAGCCTTTTGCCCACGCTCTTTATCATCATTTTGTTCGTTGTTATTTACTTTATTGCGTTCAAAAAGATGGGCAGTGCCGGAGGCAAGTTCAATTCCTTTGGCAAAGCACGTGTCAAGACGCCTGAAGTGGATGACAGCAAAAAGGTTTTGTTCCGCGACGTAGCAGGCGCAGATGAAGAAAAAGAAGAACTCGTTGAAATCGTAGAGTTCCTCAAGGATCCCGCAAAGTTCACCAAGCTGGGCGCAAAAATCCCGCACGGTGTTCTTCTCGAGGGCCCTCCCGGCACGGGTAAGACACTGCTGGCAAAGGCTGTTGCAGGCGAGGCAGGCGTTCCGTTCTACTCCATTTCGGGTTCTGACTTTGTCGAAATGTACGTTGGTGTTGGTGCATCGCGTGTGCGCGACCTGTTTGAAACGGCTCGCAAATCTCCCGCGGCTATCATCTTTATCGACGAAATTGACGCCGTTGGACGTCACCGTGGCGCAGGCCTTGGCGGCGGACACGACGAGCGCGAACAAACACTTAACCAGCTTCTCGTTGAAATGGACGGCTTTGGCTCGCATGACGGTATCATTGTCATTGCGGCAACCAACCGCCCCGACATTCTCGACCCTGCACTCCTTCGTCCCGGACGTTTTGACCGTCAGATCACCGTCAACTATCCCGATATGAAGGGCAGAGAAGAAATCCTCAAGGTTCACGCACGCAACAAGCCTCTTGAATCCGGTGTTGACTTCCACAAGGTTGCACAGTCCACCGTTGGCTTTACAGGTGCCGACCTTGCAAACCTCCTCAACGAAGCCGCGCTTCTTGCTGCAAAGAAGAATAAGTCACTCATTGGTATGGAAGACATCGAGGCAGCCTTTATGAAGGAGCTGCTTGGTCCTCAAAAGAAGTCCAAGATCCGTACCGAAAAGGAAAACAAGCTCACCGCATATCACGAGGCAGGTCACGCAGTTGTTTCTTACTACTGCAAGAACACCGACCCCGTTAAGTTTATCACCATCATTCCCGCAGGCAGGGCCGGTGGCGTAACCGTCAGCGTTCCCGAGGTCGATACCTCTTACAAGACGCGCGGTGAAATGATCGATGATATCCGTATGAGCCTTGGCGGACGTATTGCCGAGGAGTTGATTATGGACGACATCTCCACGGGTGCATCCGGTGACATTCAACAGGCAACCAAGGTTGCACGCGGCATGATCACACGTTACGGTATGAGCGACCGTCTTGGCACTGTCCTTTACGGTTCGGGCCACTCCGAGGTATTCCTCGGCAGAGATTACGGCACAGGCAAGGAATACTCCGAGCAAACCGCTGCCGCTATCGACGAAGAGATCCAACGCATCATCAAGCAGTGCTATGCCGATGCAAAGCTGATTCTGTCCGAGCACATCGACAAATTGCATTTTGTGGCAGAGTATCTGCTCGGTCACGAAACCATGGACGGTGACCAATTCAAGGCCGCTATGCAAGACGGTGCAACTGTAGAGCAGCTCGAAGCAATTGCCGCAGAAAAGGCTGAAAAGAGCCGCCGCGACAATGAAGAGCGCGCAAGACGTCAAGCCGAAGAGGAAGCAAACAATTCCGCTCAAGAAAAGTCAGACGATGATCAAAACGATCAAAATGACCAAGATGATCAAAATGACCAAGATGATCAAAATGACTTAGATAACAAAAAGGATGACGAAGATGACAACAACCGTGATGATAGCGGTTGGGGCAACTTCATTCATCACAGATAATTAGGAAAAACAAAATCGCACCTGCTTGGCAGGTGCGATTTTTTAATGTGAAAGATTAGTCTTCCTTCTTCTTTTTAGAGGCAAGTTTGTTGAGGAGCATCGTTGTGAGGATAATGATGCCCATAACAACCAAAATACCAATCATACCTTTTGCAAGATAAGTCAAATTGGTTACAAAATTCATAGGTTCAAACATACGAGGTCCTCCTTTATTAAGTAAAGAACTTAGCAAAGCTCAAAATTAAGCCACCCGCAATAACCGATGCGATCTGACCGGAAACGTTAACGCCGATGGAGTGCATCAAAAGGAAGTTTTGAGGGTCTTCCTTCAGTCCCATTTTATGTACGATACGGCCGGACATGGGGAATGCCGAAATACCTGCCGCACCGATCATGGGGTTGATCTTCTTCTTGGAGAAAAGGTTGATCAGCTTTGCAAACAGAACACCGCCGGCGGTGTCGAATACAAATGCAAACAGACCAAGACCGAGAATGAGCAAAGTTTCCCAATTGAGGAACTTTTCTGCCGTCATCTGCGATGCGATGGAGATGCCGAGGAAGATGGTGATGAGGTTTGCAAGAACCTTTTGTGCAGTTTCGGAGAGGGAGTCAAGCACGCCGCACTCACGAATGAGGTTACCAAACATCAAAAAACCAACAAGAGATACTGCCGAGGGAGCAACCAAGCCCGCAATCAGAGTGATGACGATGGGGAAGAGAATGCGAGTCAGCTTGCTGACTTCCTTTGCCTCGTAAGGCATACGAATCATTCTTTCCTTCTTGGTGGTGAGCAGTTTGATAACGGGGGGTTGAATAATGGGTACAAGTGCCATATAAGAGTAGGCTGCGACCATAATAGCACCGGTGTATTTGGAGCCCAATCTTTGTGCTACTGCAATTGCGGTGGGACCGTCAGCCGCACCGATAATACCAATGGATGCCGCATCTTTGATGTCAAAGAACATCGAAGCGAGGCAGAGAGTAAAGAAGATACCGAACTGTGCCGCTGCACCGAAGATCATCAATTTGGGATTGGAGAGCAGGGGACCGAAGTCGATCATTGCACCAATACCGATGAAGAGGAGCAGAGGGAAGAGTTCATTCGCGATACCTGCATTGTAGAGTGTTGTGATTGCGCCGTGCTCGGTGATGGCGTCAGCAAACGGAATGTTGACCAGAATTGCACCAAAGCCCATAGGTAATAGGAGTGTGGGCTCCATCTCTTTCTTGATAGCAAGATAGATTAGCGTACCGCCAATGAGCCACATAACGATCATCTTCCAACCGTCACCTTGGAACAAATGCGCGATATTTTCCCATAGGAAAGATAAAAATTCCATACGTAGTCCCTTTCTTTCATAAAGTGATAAAATTACCCAATCATTATACCGCAAACACCCCACAAAAGTCTATAGATATTTTGTTAAAAAAGCATTTTAAAAATGAACAAATTGTAAATGTCTGCTGTTTTCAAAATATAAATGAAAAATATATTATAAATAGGTAAGAATTTTTGGAAAACGACAAAAAGAACTTGCAAACAACACTTTAGTATGGTATAATATAAAATGAGGTAGGTTCGCCTCACATTACAGAGAAAGGAACAAAAAAGCGTTGCAAAACCTTATCAAATCCAAACTTTCCGAATCGTTTTCTTCCATCATTCCCATCGCGCTCATTGTAGCGGCATTGGCAGTTACGCTAACGCCCATGGAGCCGGGCATCTTTTTGCTCTTTGTGTTTGGTGTAGTCTGTTTGATTTTTGGACTCTCACTGTTCACTATGGGGGCAGAGATGTCAATGCAAACGATCGGTTCCAAAATTGGTGCATACCTTGCAAAATCGAATAAGATATGGCTGATTGCGCTGGTCAGCTTCCTTATTGGTATTTTTGTTACCATCTCTGAGCCCGACCTGCAAATATTAGCAAAGCAGGTAGCCGACCTTTCCGGCAACGCCGATATGATGCTTATTCTCACCCTCACCATCTCGGTGGGCGTTGGCATCTTTTTGGTCATTGGAATGCTGCGTATTCTGTTTAAGATCAGCCTCTCTCTGTTGCTTATCATTTTCTACATCATCACCTTTGGTCTTTGTGTCTTTTTCGTTTCTCCCGACTTCTGGGCACTCGCCTTCGACTCGGGCGGCGTTACCACAGGACCTATGACCGTTCCTTTTATTATGGCAATCGGCGCAGGTGTTTCGAGCATGCGCTCGGGCGAGGAAGGGCATGACGATGCCTTCGGTCTCGTTTCTCTCTGTAGTGTAGGACCGATCCTCTCGGTGATGATCCTTGGCATCTGCTTCTCCATTGAAGGCGGCAGCTACGTTGGCGCGCCTATCGAACAGATCATTGATACGCAAGACCTTACCGTGCGCTATTTGCATGGTATTGCCGACCACGCAAAAGAGATTGCGATAGCACTTTTGCCCATTATCGTGTTTGCGCTCCTGTTCCAGCTCTTGACTCGCGCATTTACAGCACGCAAGATGCTCCGCATCGGCATTGGTCTCCTCTATACCTTTGTGGGACTTGTTATCTTCCTGACAGGTGCGAATGAGGGCTTTTTGCCCGTTGGTCAGGAGCTTGGCCGCGCGCTGGCATCCCTTGGCGACATTTGGAAGTGGGTTCTGTTGCCCATTGGAATGCTGCTCGGTTACTTTATCGTGAACGCCGAGCCTGCCGTTTACGTGCTCAACAAGCAAGTAGAGCAGATCACCGCAGGTGCTATTTCGGCATCGACTATGCGTTTGGCACTTTCTGTCGGTGTGTCGGCGGCATTGGGACTTTCCATGCTCCGCGTGCTCACGGGCATCAACGTTCTCTGGATTTTGGTTCCCGGATACATCATCGCCTTGGGACTCACCTTCTTTGTTCCCAAATTTTTCGTTGGTATCGCATTCGACTCCGGTGGAGTTGCGAGTGGTGCTATGATGAGCGCATTCGTGCTTCCCTTGGCAACGGGTGCATGCCTCGCCCTCGGCGAGAGCGTTATGACGCAGGCATTTGGCTGCGTGGCGTTTGTTGCTCTCACGCCTATCATTTCCATTCAGGTTTGTGGCTTGATTTATAATTACAAGTCCCGTCAGGCGGTCAGCCGCTTCATTTCCGAGCAGGAATACTTTATTGATTATACCACAGAGAAAGAGGAGGTGAGATCGTAATGGCAAAGCGCATAACACCCGAAAAGCGCGTCAAGCTTCTCGTGTGCATCATCAAAAAGGGAGACGAGATTGCGCTTACCGAGGCTTGCAACGAGCAATGCGTAGCCCTCAGCTTTTCCGGCTTGGGATACGGCACGGCAAAGTCGCACTATTTGAGTTACCTTGGCCTTGACGAAATCGAAAAAAGAATCGTCTACTCGCTCATCCCCAATTACAGTGAGGCACGTGTCCTGCGCGCCATCAACAAAAAGCTCAAGCTTTACCTGATGGGCAACGGAATCGCCTTCACCATTCCGCTCTCGGGCATCTCCAATCTCATCAGCAACGCGGTGCTTTCCACCCCCGTGCGCGAGGATGCCGAAGCACAGAAAAACACCAAAGAAAGAGGGAAACGTAAAATGCACGAACTCATCGTTGCCGTAGTCAATCAAAAATTTACCGATGCCGTGCTGGATGCCAGCCGTGCCGCAGGCGCGACGGGTGCTACCATTTTGCACACGCGCAGCGTGAACAATAAGCAGGTCGAGCAGGTTCTTGGAACCACCTTCAAGCAGGAGACAGACACCATTGCCTTTTTGACCTCGAGCGAATACAAGCAAAAGATCATGGAAGCCATCCGCGAATGCGCAGGACTGAAAACCGATGGCGGCGCCATCCTGTTCTCGCTCCCCGTCGACTCCATCGTCGGAATCGGACGTTTTGAAGAGGATGAAGAATAAGGAGAGAACTCCGTATGAAAAATGTAGTTATTAGTGCAGATGGAGATAGAAAGGTATATTCTGTTCCTGATGTTGTAGCGGACAATTTGCGTGAGTATTGTATAGAATTCTGTGACAATTGGTTGAGTAACAGTCCTCAGGCAAAGAAATATCGAAAGAGAGGTGTGGTGTGTAGCTTTGATGAGGATGATTTTATTGAGTATCTAAATACTTGGATTTTCCCAAATCAAAAATCTGTCCTTGTTAAAAATTTAGGTTGGATTGATTTCGATTCTAAATTGCCTGCCCCCTATACAGATTGCCCGGAGTTTAATTTCTAAAAAACAATGATAAAAGAGAGCCGCACCGCGGCTCGCTTTTTTGGCGTTTTTAACATTTGTTTTGTAGGGACCGGCGTCCTCGACGGTCCGAAAACAAACGGTTATCGCAAATAAAAGCGGGCGACCAATGGTCGCCCCTACAATTTTTTCAATATCCCGTCTTCTTTTTCCGCAACCGCAAAACCGCCTTTCTCAAAATATCGGCGGGGAAGACCGAGAGCGAGAGAGCCATAGTTACAAGCAGCTCGCGCGCGGTCAGGGGAACGGTGCGCAAAACGCTGCCCCCGAGGTAGACAAACAGAATTTGAATGGTCAAAATCGCGCCCATGATCAAAAGAAAGACCTTGTTTTTGCCAAGACCTGCTGTGAGCTTGAGTCGATCGGTGCGTGCGTTGAAGCAGTTGAACACAGACGAGAAGATGAACAATGCAAAAAACGCGGTGAGTAGGTAGATGTCATTGGGGGCGGTGCGATAGACGGCGGTAAAGTGCGGCGACTTGAGAAAGAGGATGCACAACCCCACCGTAAACGCACCAAGATAGCCAATTTGCCCCAGCATATAGCCGTTGAGGATCGGTTCGTCGCGCCGCTTGGGTGGCTCCTTCATATATTCGGGCAGAGCCGCCTCGCCTGCAAAGGCAAGACCGCCAAGGGTGTCCATAATCATATTGATCCACAGCATCTGCACAACCGTCACGGGCGACTCGTACCCAAGGAACGGGCAGATCATCGTCACACCAACGGCGCAGAAATTCATCGTCAACTGAAGCGTGATGAACTTGCGGATGTTCTTAAAGATGCCGCGTCCGTAAAGCACCGCGCGTACAATGGTGGCAAGGTTGTTGTCGAGGATGATGATGTCGCCGGCGTCTTTTGCTACCTGCGTGCCGCTGCCCATCGAAAAACCGACGTCGGCGCGCCGCAGAGCGGGAGCGTCATTGATGCCGTCCCCTGTCATGCCAACAACCAATCCGCGCTCTTGCGCGATACGCACCAAGCGGCTCTTATCGGTGGGGAGCGCCCTTGCGACCACGGCAAGACGGGGGAGCATATCTCCCACACGCGTGTCGGAAAGTGCCCCCAATTCTTCACCTGTCAGAACAATGTCGCACTCACGGTTGACGATGCCTGCGGCGCGCCCGATGCTGGCGGCGGTCTCGGGACTGTCGCCCGTTATCATCACCACGTGCACGCCTGCATCCTGCAAGCCTGCCACGGCTTCTATTGCCTCATCACGCAAGGTGTCCTGCAAGGAAAAGGCGCCAAGATAGGTCAGAGAGCCTCGCAGTCCATCGGCAAAGAGAGGCGCGGGGATGTTCTCCTGCGAGATCGCCAACGCCAACACACGGCTGCCTTTTTGGGTTTGCTTACGCACGCTCTCCTCTGCACGGGATCGCAAAAACGGACTGCACGTGCCATCCGCGCGCAGCTGATCACTCATAAAGGGAAAGAGCTTTTCGGGTGCCCCGAGAACAAAGGTCAAGCCTTCGCGACCGCCAAACGAGGCGGCGGCATATTTGCGTGCGCTATCAAAGGGAAGGCGTGACCGCACGCGCATCCCCTCTGGGGCTGGCAGATGCAGAACACTCTCAAGCAGTGCGCGCGCCGTTGCATTGCCGCCAAGCGCCACCGCACAACCGTCCTCACCTGTACCGGGCGTGGCATCTGTGCCGAGATGCAAAAAAAGAGAGAGCAGCTCCCACGAGCGCGTGTGCGAATGATAAAGCCTTGCAAGCGTTGTCTCCTCACCGTCTGGGAGCAGAACGGACGAAAGCTTCATTTTGCCCTCGGTGAGCGTTCCGGTTTTGTCGGTAAAAAGGATGTTCATACTGCCTGCCGCCTCTATGCCCACAGGCTTGCGCACGAGTACGCGGTCGCGCGCCATTCTCTTGATGTTTGCCGCAAGAACGACAGCCACCATCATGGGAAGCCCCTCGGGAACACAGGTGACAAGCACGCTCACCGCCAGGGTGAATGCATGGAGCAGATGCGAAAGCAGATAAGAAAGATCGGTCAGCTTGATGGAAATGAGTTCGCGTTGCCAACCGCTGCTGATGACAAAGGTGTTAAAGAGATACGCTGCCGCCACAAGAGCCGCGGCAATGTAGCCAAAAATGCTGATCTGCTTTGCAAGCTTTGTCAGCCTGCGCTTGAGAGGGCTCTCGCGCGTTTCGACCTGAATCTCGCGCGAGATCTCGCCCAAAAATGTCGCATCGCCGACCGCAGTCACAAGCATCTCGCCGCTCCCTTCGGTCACCGTGCATCCGCGAAAGAGCGCGGCGGGGGAGTCGGGAGTAGTTGCCGCTCCTTCAAGGGGATACTTGCGCACCTCGCGGCTCTCACCTGTCATGGCAGATTGGTCGGCGCGCAGCGCGCCCAAAAGCATCCTCCCGTCGGCAGGGATGGCATCGCCTGCACTCAAAAGCACAACGTCGCCCACCACCACCTCGCGAATGGGAATCTCGCGCACCTTGCCACCGCGGCGCACGCGGCAAAGGATGCCGCCCGCATCCTGCTCCAACCGCTCAAAGGCTCGCGCCGAACCGTACTCCGAAAGGGTGGAAATAAAGGTGGCAAGAAAGACCGCCACTCCAATGCCGATGGTCTCGGCAAGGTCGCCGTTGCCAAACAAAAGGAGCAGATGAACGCCAAGCGCCGCGAGCAGAATACGAATAACAGGATCATTCAAATTGCCGAGAAACTGCCGCAAAAAGCTTTTGCGCTTTTGCCGCGATAGAACGTTCTCCCCATGCTCGCGCCGAGCGCGTAGGACCTCGTCCTCGCGAAGTCCTGCCGATGGCACCGCCGTTTTTTCTTTGGTTCCTCTCATTTTTTCCTCCCAAATCTTTTTGTTCAATATATGAAAGAATTGGGGGAGTTATACCGTGCGCGCAAGAAGAAAAGCCCCGCACAAGGCGGGGCAGGGGATTATTCAAAGCATTCGGCGTATTTGGGATTCTTGCGGAGTTCGTCAATCATATTTTGAGGGTAGTTTCTAAGATGTTTCTTCCAAAAATCTCCTCTGCCCTCAGGAGTAAACTCTCCTTTTTTCAGAGGTTTCAAGCTTGCAACCAACGGGGCAGAATAGCTGTAATCGCCCTCATTGTAAATGCGAATTGACTCCGTATAATGGTCAAATGCCTTGTCAAAATAAATCAGCGCATTTTCCAAACAATTATTCTCATATTCATAATCGACCAATTTTAAATACAAGAATCCTAACCGACCATGCCACTTTCCAAACTTTCCATCAACAAAAATGGTTTCGTACAAGTTGATAACTGATAGCAGTACTTGCTTCCCATATTCTGAGGAAGATACCTTTGGTCTAAAGGCAACGGCTTCGGAAATAGAAAGTTGAAGTTGCGAAAGAAGTGCCACAATCCGTTCACTTTGATACATTGCTCTTTCTTCGCCGCTTGTTGCCATAGGCAAGAGTAGCTCTTTGCAGATAATGACACTGTTTTGATTGTTGGCAAGTGTTTTTGCTTTTTCGTATTCACCCATTCTACAATACAAAGGTGTTAGTTGACAAATGGCAGTCTCACGATCTTCTGACGAGGGATTGGATTTTAATACTTTTTCGTAAATGCGAATAGCCTCTTGCCAAAAAATATTTTGAGAGTTATAATCAACATTGTATTCGATAAGTTCTGTTGAATCTGTAGGATGCAATGCCATAAATCCGTATTTATGCCATCCCCACATATGAAGAGCTTGCGCAAGCTTCAAAAGAATTTTTGGTTCATTTGGGAATTCTTCTGCCGCTGCGCGTAGAATCTTTATACAATCTTCAATCTCTTCGGATAAACTCCCTGGATAGAAATGCGTGTATTTAGAAAAAACCTTATCAACATTCAAAAGAATATCTTTGATTTTTTCTTCTCTATCATCGTGATAGCCAAACAATTCATCAATCGAAATATGAAAGTAATTTGCGATAGCGGGAATCATTTGCATATCGGGGTAGGTGGTGTCGGATTCCCAGCGGGAGACCGCCTGCGCGGTTACGCCAAGCGCTTCGGCGAGATTTTCTTGCGTTCGTCCGTCGCGGCGGCGCAGCTCTCTAATTTTTGTTCCTAAATTCAGTTGCATAAATGCACCTCCTTGAAATGGTTATCACCGGTGTAACCCTATTATAGCACGTAATTTATCAAAAAACAATTATCAATTAGTTGTTTATAACTTAATCAACGGTTAAGTGATAGGAAGAAAAAAAAGCATAGCCCAAAATCCAATAGCATTTAGTTACAAAAAAGGCTCTCCTTGGGGAGAGCTGGCGCCGAAGGCGACTGAGAGGGGCATGTCCAAACCCTCTCCGTCACGCTCGCGCGTGCCACCTCCCCCAATGGGGGAGGCTTATTTTACGCTTAACTTAATGGCATTGGCCCAAAATCGGCTATGCTTTTTTGATGAAAATCATTAAATATATTGCTCCAAGAATGCCTTACCCATGCGAATGTCCTTGATTTGTTGTTCGCCGTGGATCTCGCGCTCAATGGTGATGGGGCCGTCATAGCCGCACTCCTTGAGGCGTGCGATCAGCTTGGGGAAGTTGACGTGTCCTTGACCGAGCGGCGTCTCCTTACCAAAGGAGTGACCGCTTTCGGGATATACGCCGTCCTTGGCGTGCACGTCACGAATGTACTTGCCCAACAGATACAGTGAGTCGATGGGGTTTGCCTTGCCGTAAAGAATGAGGTTTGCAGGGTCGAGGTTAACGCCTACGTTGTCAAGACCGATGTCCTCAATGGCACGTGCGAGGGTGAAGGGAGTTTCTTGTCCGGTTTCAAACAAAAAATACTGTCCGTTCTTTTTGCAGTATGCCGCAATCTCGCGCAGAGCCACGATAGTCTCACGGTAGAGCTCTGTGTTGGGGTCCTCGGGAATGAAGCCTGCGTGGGTTGCGATCTGGTCAACGCCAAGCTTTTTTGCAAAATCCGAGCCTTTTTTCAGGTCAAGGATGCGTTCGAAGCGTGCGTGAGGCGGAACGATGCCGAGTGTGAGAGGTCCCTCGTAAGAGTTCCACATCCAGGACTCCTTGCCGCGCCAGCCGCACCAAAAGGTGGAAATGCGAACACCGTATTTGTTCAGCGCATTCAAAATAGTCTCTGCTGTCTCATCGGTGTAGCGTTCCATTTGCCAGCAGGTAAACTGAACCGAGTCAAAGCCCATTTCTTTGGCTTCTTTGATTTTTGCGTCAAGATCGGTCTCCTCACGCAAACGAATGATAACGCCAAGATTCATAAGTGTTTTCTCCTTGCGTCAAAAAGGGAATCAGATATACTTTTCAAGCAGAGCTTTTGCGGTTTGAATGTCCTTGATCTGTTGCTCGCCGCTGATCTCGCGTTCAATGGTTACAACGCCGTCATAGCCGCACTTCTTCAGTCCTGCAATGAAAGCGGGGAAGTCAACGTGGCCCTCGCCAAGGGGAGTTTCCTTACCAAAGGAGTGACCTGCATCGGGATATACGCCGTCCTTTGCGTGCACGTCGCGCACGTACTTGCCAATCAGGAGCAGTGCGTCAACGGGATTTGCCTTGCCGTAAAGAATGAGGTTTGCAGGGTCGAGGTTAACACCAAGGTTATCAAGACCGATATCCTCGATCGCGCGTGCGAGCGTGAAGGGAGTCTCCTGACCTGTTTCAAACAGGAAGTACTGACCATTCTTTTTGCAGTAAGCGGCGATCTCGCGCAGAGCGACAACCGTCTCGCGGTAGAGCTGGGTGTTGGGATCCTCGGGAATAAAGCCTGCATGGGTTGCGATTTGGTTAACACCAAGCTTCTTTGCAAAATCCGAGCCTGCCTTCAGGTCGAGGATTCTTTGAAAACGTGCAAAGGGAGGAACGATACCAAGGGTGAGGGGGCCTTCAAACGCATTCCAAACAGCCTTGCCGCTCCAACCGCACCAAACGGTGGAGATGCTAACGCCGTGTTTTTCGAGCGCGGCAAGAACCTTTGCTACCCACTCGTCGGTGTAGCATGCCATATCCCAGCAGGTCAATTGAATGGAGTCAAAGCCCATATCTTTCACTTCTTTAATCTTTTGATCGATATCGGTATCTTGATGCAGATTGATAAGTAATCCAAGTCTCATAATCGTATCTCCTTATAATCAGTAGTTAATGGGCAGTGTAACTGCACCGTTGTCGGCACTCTCGCGCAGCAGTTCAACAAGCTTTACGGTCTTGTAAGCACTCTCGGGGGGATTTTCGAGGTTTTCTTTGTCATTCAGAAGCAGGTCAATGAAGAATGCAAACTCCTCGGTAAAGGGACGGCAAACGGGAATGTCGGGAACAAAGGGATCGCCCTCGTTGGGGTAGACCTTAACGGCATAACCCTGCATAACGACCTGTGCTTTCTCAAATCTTGCACGCAGACCGGCAGAGAAGGGGCTCTTGCGGCCTTCGTTCCAAGAACCGTCTGCAACAACGGTCAGGTTGGGGTAGAAGAGACGGGTGTTTTCAACCTGCCAACGGGTTTGTCCGTTATAAGCGGTTACGCTGACAGAGGTGGGCTCGCCAAGCAGATAGCGCGCCATATCGATGTCATGAATGTGCATATCAAGGATGCAACCGCCGCTTCTGGTATCGTCCTGGAACCAGTTTTCAAAGCCCCACTCGGGGTGAGCGCTCAGGCGGTACATATTCAGGTTTTCAAGCTCGCCAAAGGTTTTTTCGTCAATGCACTTCTTCACATAGCGGTAAGCATCACTGAAGCGCAGGCATTGACCGATCATCAGCTTTTTGCCGGTCTCTTTGGCAACGGCGAGCATTTCCTCGCATTGGAGGGAGTTGAGAGCCATAGGCTTTTCGCAAAGCACGTGCTTGCCTGCACGGAGCATCTTGGTGGTGTATTCGCAGTGCAGGTAGGTGGGCAGACAAATGTCAGCCATGTCAAATTCTTCGTTTGCGAGCATTTCGTCAAGATTTGTGTAGGTGTGAATGCTCTCTGCAATCTTTACGGGCTCTGCACTTGTATTGATGGTGATCTGCTTTTCAAACTGTGCCTTGTCGATATCGCAAATAGCAACCAGCTCAAAGGGAACATTGCGTGTTGCAAGGTCGGTGTAACCTGCATAGTGTGTGCGGGCAATGCCGCCAAAGCCGATCATAGCAATTCTTACTTTTTTCATTGTCTTTGTCCTTTCAAAGGGAAATTGAGAGGGATTACAGTCCCAGAACAGCCGCACCAATGATGCCGGCATCGTTGCGCAGGGTAGCAATGCGAATGTCGGGAGCCTTAACAACACCGCGACCGTAGATTTGAGGCAGAACCTTGGGAACGACCAGATCCAAGAGATACTGTCCCTCGTTGGAAATGCCGCCGCCGATGGAGAGAACCTCGGGCTGTGCAATGTTGATCATGCTGGCAAGACCGCTTGCAAGATATTCGATGTATTCGTTTACAACCTCGGTAGCTGCAGCATCACCAAGACGCATACCGTCAAACGCGGTGCGACCGCTGACCTTGCCTGCATCTGCCACGAGCTTGGTCATAACCGTCTCGCGACCTGTCTTTGCGCATTCTTCGAGTTTTTCCTTGGTGGTATTGATAAGCCCCGTAGCCGAGGAGTAAGCTTCCCAGCATCCGCATCTGCCGCAAGAGCATTGACGGCCGCCGACCTGGATCACGATGTGACCAAGCTCACCTGCCGCGGAGTTAAAGCCCTTGAGCACCTTGCCGTCGGTGATAACACCGCCGCCAACGCCGGTTCCGAGCGTGATCATAATAGAGGACTTTGCCCCCTTTGCAGCGCCTGCAATGGCTTCGCCCCAAGCAGCGGCGTTTGCGTCATTTTCAATGTGGAACTCCTTAATGGGGAGCATTTCACGCAGCATAGGAAGAATGGGAAGATGATGGAAGGGCAGGTTGTTTGCATAGATTGCCTCACCGCTCTCGTCGCTGACGATACCGGGGGATGCGATACCAACCGATGTCACCTCACAAATGTCGATGTCAGCCTTTGCGCAAACATCGCGGCAAAGGGAAGCGATGTCTGCAACGATCTCTTCTGCGGGGCGTTCCGCACGGGTGGGAACACTTACCTTTGCAACAATCTTAAATTCCTCGTTAACAATACCTGCGGCAATGTTTGTGCCGCCAAGGTCGATACCAATACGATACATAATCGGTCTCCTTTTATATTTCAAATTTTATTTTTTAAGTTTTATGTGAACATTTCCTCAATGTCCTCACGGCCGTAATACTCTTTGGAATTGCAAAAACGGCAAACGACCTCAAGCTTATCACTCTTGCCCTCGGCGATCTGCTCTTCAAGCAGATCAAGGCAGTCGCTCTTGCCAAGGGTTACGAGTGCTTTTGTGGTGCGCTCTCGGCTACAGTTGCAGCGGTAATCTACGTCAAGCTCGTCAAAGATGTCAAAGGGGATATCCTTGAGCGCTAGAGCGGCGATCTCTTCAAGCGAGAGCCCCTTATCAAACAGAGCCGATACGTTAGAGATTTCAGGCAGATTTTTTTCAATCTGATCCACTGTTTCGGGGTCGGCAAAGGGGAGCAGCTGAATCAGCACCCCGCCTGCCGCACGGCAAGAAAGATCGGTATCCACCAAAACACCAAGCGCGCACACGGTGGGCACTTGCTCGCTTTGCGCATAATAGGCGGCAATATCCTCTGCCACCTCACCACTGACAAGCTCAATCGAGCCGTGGTAAGGCTCGTTTGTGCCAATATCCTTAATAATGTTCAAATATCCCGCTCCAACGGCGCCGCCAACGTCCAGCTTGCCGTTTTCCTTGAGGGGAAGATCAACCGCGGGGTTTTGAATGTATCCGCGCACGTTGCCAATATAGTCGGCAACCGCCAAGACAGTGCCTGCAGGTCCGTCGCCCTTGAGGCTGACGGTGATCGAGTCGGTCTTTTCCCCCAGCATACACCCCATCAGCGAGGTGACTGTGAGAAGTCTTCCCAAGGCGGCAGTCGCCACGGGAGAAGTATGGTGAATGCGAATGGCCTCGTTTACGATTTCGGTGGAGCGGATGACGTGAATACGTGCGCTTCCGTCCGAGGTCATAGCGCGAAGAATGGTCGAAGACATAACAATTTCCTTTAAAAAACAGTTTATTTTTTGATAGCGCGAGCGGCAAAATACCAGCGCTCGCAATTGGGAGCGGGGGAAGAGAAATCAAATCCGCCCCACACACCAAGCAGCTCAAAGCCCACCTTTGCAAGAAGCTCTTTTACGGTCTCCAGCGTGTAACATCTCTCAACCTGATGCTCGTCCGAGCGGCGATAGCGACCGTCGGTATCCTCTTCAAACAGGGAAAGATCAAAGTCGCACAGTCCGCTTTCGTGATGATACGTGTTCTGCCAACCGCAATAGATCGAGGAGCGCTCACCGTCCTCCCACACGATCTCGTCCTCCAGCATGTAGGCATTATTGCCGTAAATGTGCTCAAACTTGTAGGGCGTGTTCATGTCAAAGAGAAACAACCCGTCGGGATCGAGATAGTTGTGCGTGGTGGCAAAGCATTTGGCAAGATCCTCGGGAGAGAGGAGATAGTTGAGACTGTCAAGACAGCACGTTACCGCCCCCACTGTGCCGTAAAGCTCAAAGGAGCGCATATCCTGCTGCAGCCACAAAATATTGTAGCGACCGTCATTTTGCAAAAGTGCCTCTCCAAGCATATCGGCACTGCCGTCCACACCGATCATATCATAGCCGCGTGCGGCAAGCTCCAAGGTCATGCGGCCTGTACCGCAAGCAAGGTCAAGCACAAGCTCGGGGCGACTTGCAAGATAGCGGTCAAAGCAAGCCTCAAAAAAGTCTGCCCAAGCTGCATAATCAATTTCGGCATTGAGCTTATCGTAAACACGGGCAATTGCCTCGTAGCCCTCACAACCGCTCATTAGCGATGCGCCTTTCTGTTCAGCCTATCCAAAACCTTAACGTAGCCATCATTGCCGTATTTGATGCAACGGTTCACGCGGCTGATAGTTGCGGTCGAAAGTCCCGTTTGCGAGGCGATCTCCGTATAGATATGGTTATCCATCAGCATTTTTGCAGCCAAAAGACGGCGCGACATTTCCTGCAATTCGGAAACGGTGCAAAGATCCTCCAAAAAGTGGCGGCATTCTTCGGGCGTTTGCAAAGTCAGCAAACCCTGGCATAAATATTCCAACAGTTCATCTTGATTGAGGTTTTTCATTCGGGAGTCTACTCCTTTACATAGTCATTCATTCTATTTTAACATAAAAATATATAAAAGTAAATATATATTGCCAAATTTTCTCTCTAAAAATCAATTATTTGCGGCGTATCCACACCAGCATATCGCTCTCTCCTCGGTTGGCGAACGCAAAGTAGGGAATGCACTTGATGCGCATAGGCTCGCAGGCACTCTTTGATGCATCAAAGTACAAAGAGGGATTGTTCTTTAGTCTCGTGGCAGGGAGTGTCACAGAATACAAGCTGTGAAAATCAAGCTCCTCCGTAGCCTCTGCAAGAGCGTTGGTCGATACGGCAATGCGATTCAGACGTGCGCCGTTGTCCACACTCTCGATGCAATAGACCACAGGACCGCGCATAAGTGCCACTCTGCCAACGTTGTCGCGCACCATAGGGTTGGCGCAGATGAATGTAGGGAAAATATGGAAATCCAGATCAATGCAAAAATGTTCTCCAACCGATAAATAAGCATATCCCTCGCAGAGCGTGGGATTGACTGATTTTCCATCCAGAAGCACCGTTAGTTCTTTACACCATTCGGGCACGCGGAAGGAGATCGTATCCTTGGTATATCCGCTGCCAACGATGCGCGCCTTGCCCTCGCGAGCGTAATCCTCGGTGAGGGTGATGCTGCCGTGAGGAGTGTTCACCTTTGCCGAAATATACTGCTCAATGCACAGACCGTCGCCCTCATCTACGCAGATGTAGTCGCCAAGATGTGCAAAAAAGCGGTTGATGTTTGGGGGACAGCAGGAGCAGCTGAAGACCTCTACGCGCTGTGTAATGGGGAGCCGCGCGTGCTGACGGCGCGGAACAGCTACCTCACGCCCGTATTCTTCAAGAGCGATCTCGAGCGGATTTTCGTAAAAGAAGGATTTGCCGTCAAGAGAGGTAGAGGAAAGCATAGCGTTGTAAAGCACGCGCTCGGCAAGATGCCCGTATTTGGCTTGCTTGGAGAGGCGGCGCATGCGCGACGTGAACATCATCATAGCAACGGCGCAGCAGCTCTCGGTGTAAGCCGTGCGGTTGGGTAGGTCATAAGGGACGGTAAAGCTCTCGGTTGTGGGGGTAGAGCCAATACCGCCTGTAATATACATTTTTTGGTTTGTGATATCAGAAAAGACCTTTTCCAAATTCTCAAACAAAAGGAAATCGTCCGTTTCGGCGGCAAGGTCGGCAATGCCGCTGTAAAGATAGAGCGCGCGCACGCAGTGACCGTTGGCACTCTCCAAGTGACGGATATCCACATCATCCTGCGAGCCAAAGCGGTTGTCCTCATAAATGGGCTTGTCCTTTTCGTTGTTGCCGCGCATCTCCAAAAAGAAGCGAGCCATCTTCAAGTATTTTTCTTTTTTGGTGTGGCGGTAAAGCTTGATGAGTGCCAGCTCGATCTCCTCGTGACCGGGAGTCATAAACTGGGCAGAGCCCTCCAAAAGGAACACACGCTCGATGAGGTCGCAGTAGCGCTCCATAATAGCAAGAAAGCGATCCCTACCCGTTGCCTTGTGGTAGGCAATGGCGGCTTCGATCAGGTGCCCCGCGCAATAAAGCTCGTGGCGGTCGCGATTTGAGAAGATAAGGTGCGGACTAACTTGCTGATGCTCGGAGTTGAGGTACCCATCAGGGCGTTGTGCGCGCTCCATACAGTCGATCAGTTCCTCGCAAAGCGCCTCGTGCTCGCGCATACCGATGGGATCCTTTTCCATCAGGTAAGCTACAGCTTCTATCCATTTGGCAACGTCCGAGTCAAAAAAGATGTGCGGCTTTTTACCCGTCTCGGCATAGTTAAAGCGCAGCGCGTCAAAGCGACCGCTCTCCTCAAAGCGCAAACGCACGTTGGAGAGGGAAACGTTCTTGTTCAAATCACTCCGATCCTTCCAAAAGCCGTCGGTGAGTGTGACGGACTGAAAGGGGATAAAATCAACAGTTTTCATGCCTTACTCCTTTTCTGCGATCGCACGGATGATCTCGCCCGCCATCAATAGCCCTGCAACGGGTGGAACGTAGGGAAGGGATGCAGGCGGAATGCGCGCGCCTTCTTCCTCGGTAAGCAGGATCGGCTTCTTGGCCTCCTCGGTGGAATAGACCACCTTGAGATGCGTAATACCGCGCGCCTTGAGCTCGCGGCGCATCACGCGTGCCAGAGGGCATCCGCTTGTTTTGGAAAGGTCGGTTACACAAAAGCGGGTGGCATCCAGCTTGTTGCCAGTTCCCATCGCACTGATGAGGGGAACGCCTGCTGCGGTTGCGCGGACTGCAAGCTCGATCTTTGCCGACACCGTATCAATGGCATCCGCGACGTAGTCAAAGCCCAAAAGAGGGAAGTCGTCGGCGTTCTCGGGCAGATAAAAGATCTGATGTGTGACCACTCGACAATCGGGGTTGATGTCGAGAATACGATCGCGCATTACCTCAACCTTGGGGTGGCCGACGGTGGAGTGCAGAGCCACGATCTGGCGGTTGATGTTGGAAAGAGAGACCGCGTCATTGTCAAACAGATGCAGCTCTCCCACGCCTGCGCGTGCCAGCGCCTCACAAACGTAGCCGCCCACGCCGCCAACACCAAAAACGGCAACCTTTGCTGCCGCAAGCCGTTCTATTGCATCCTCGCCAAGCAGCATCGCCGAGCGGATGTGTTCTTCTTTTGTTCTCATAGCATCGCCTCCACAAAAGTTCTGTGTCCATTATAGCAGAATTTTATCTTTTTTGCAAGGGCTTCTTTACAAATCAAAAAAAATAGAGTATAATATAAGAGATATTGCAAAAGGAGAGTACAAAAGGATGCGTGACGAACACTTGATAGAGACCTGCGCCGCCTCAAAATCGGTTTTTGAGGGCAAGATTTTGCACGTTTTTGTAGATGACATCCATCTGCCAAACGGCGGTAAGGGCTTTCGTGAATATATCAAGCACATCGGTGCTGTGGCAGTCCTTCCCCTGACCGATGACGGACGCGTGATCTGCGTGCGCCAATATCGCTATGCGGTGGGAGAGGTCACCCTTGAGATCCCCGCAGGCAAGCTTGATAGCTCCGACGAGGACCCTCACGAGGCAGCCCTGCGCGAATTGCGCGAGGAAACGGGCGCGCGCTGCAAGTCTCTTGTTGAGCTTGGCACCTACCTTGCATCCCCCGCGATTTTGGACGAGAAGATCAAGCTGTATCTGGCGCGCGGACTCGATTTTGGAGAGACAGACCCCGATGACGATGAATTTATCGACGTGGTCTCCATTCCGCTTGCCGAAATGGTCGACCGCGTGATGGCAGGCGAAATTCTGGATGGCAAAACGCAGCTTGCCGTCCTCAAGGTGCAAGAGCTTTTGCGCCGCGAAGAAGCACAAAAGGAGACGGAAGCGAAATGACAAAACGAGACGTTATGATCGATATTCTCACCTCGCGCCGCGAGATGAATCTTTCCTTGTTTGACGAGGACGAGGAAAACGAGCAAGCAGAAGAGGGGATGCCCTCGCTGGAAGACCTTTTAAAAAACGTGACGGGCGAGCTGCCCGAGCCGACAGAGATGCTGATGGAAGGCAAGCTTTTGACGACCGAGTACCGTGTGGAGCTCATCTACGCCGAGAGTGAGCTGACGGGTATGCAAGGCTCTATGACCGATATTGGCTTTGACCGTGCAAATCCCAATCTCGTGTCCATGATGCGTACAGGCCCTGTCCGCACGGCAATGACCTTTGAGGAAGGCAAACGGCACATCTGCCTCTATAACACCCCTTTTTCCGAGTTTGAGGTGTGCGTGCGCACCCTCAAGGTCAACAACCGCCTTTTGGAAGAGAACCGACTTGAGCTTGACTACCTCATCGAAATTCACGGCGCACAAGCCGAGCACTGCAAAATGACCGTTACCCTCCGCCCGGGGACAGAAATTTTCTAAAAACGACCGAAAGGAAAAAATGACATGAAAAGATCAAAGAGAATCATCTCAAAAGGAAAAGGCGTCACCGCCCTTGTTCTGACCGTTATCAGTCTTGCGTTTATGCTCGTGGGTATCGTAACAGCACCACCCGCAGAGCAGCAGGAAGGTGGACACAACGCTTTGTTTGCTTGCTGGGTATATAGCATGATCGTGGCTCTTATCAGCGTCTTTTTCTATATGCTGGATGGATTTGCTTCTATCGGCAAAGCGTTCAAAGGAATTTTACCCGGCTTCAATATTTTATCGGCGCTTTTGTTCTTGGGGGCTGTCCCAATGGCTGTTTTTGTTGGCGGCGGTCAATATACCGTTTATTGGTATGTCTATTATCTGTTTATCTTCCTTTGGGAGATCATCAGCGTTGCCAAGCACAAAAAACTGCAAAAGGA
Source organism: Oscillospiraceae bacterium (assembly GCA_015063725.1). GTDB lineage: Bacteria > Bacillota > Clostridia > Oscillospirales > CAG-272 > UMGS1865. The sequence goes on along the minus strand of SVTP01000007.1, from coordinate 6,154 downwards.
AAGACAAGCACAGTTTTACGAGGCAGTTGCCGACAGTTTCCTTTACATGAACTAAAAAACAAAACATCCCCGACCAATGCATAACGCAAGGTTGGGGATGTTTTGTTATACTTTCTTTTTGCGATCCTTTTTCACCCTGACAAACAAAGAGAGCAGTGCGCGTCCATCAAAGGGAATGAGCGGATAGAGATAGGAGCGCCCACCGTTGACCGTCTTGTTGCTTACAAGCAAAATGAGGATGATTGCCGTTCCAATGCCAAAACCGACAAGGTCGAGTATTTCTATGAGGACAATGAGCAGAATGCGCATAAATTTAAAGGCGTATCCAAGCTCGTAGCTCCTCTGCGTAAAGTTGGCAATTGATACAAACGCCATATACAAAATGACCTCGGGTATGAGCCATCCAATGCTCACCGCAAAGTCGCCCAGTATCAGTCCGCCCACAATAGCAAGGGAATTGGAAAGCATGCTCGGGGTGTTCATTGACGCCAGTCGCAAGCCGTCTATCATAAACTCCATCAGCATCAGCTGCGCAAAAATGGGAATGCGCCCGCGCTCCTCGGGTACGATAAAGCCAAGCCACGAGGGGATCCACTCGGGGTTTCGGATCAAAAGGAACCAAATGGGGACAAGAAACAGTGTTGACCAGAACACCAAATGCCGCACGATACGGATATAAGTGCCCGTCAGGGGCGGAAAATAAAAGTCGTTGGTCTCCTGCATAAAGTCAAAAATGGTGCTTGGCAACACCATCACCTCAGGGGAATTGTCGCAAATGATGAGCACGCTCCCTTCCAAGAGCTGAGCCGCCGCCGCATCGGGGCGTTCGGTGTAACGGATCTTGGGGAAGGGATTGTACCACCTTTGTCGAATGAGCAGCTCCGCCAGCGATTCGTGCCCCATCGTCAGGGCATCGGTCTTGATGGAATTGAGCTTTTGCGAAAGCTTTTGCACATATCCATCGTCGGCAATTCCTTTGATATAGCAAAGCACCACGTCTGTTTTGGAGCGCGTACCAATGCTTGCGTAGTGCATTGTCAGGTTGGGGTCACGAATACGCCGCCGAATCATTGCGGTGTTAAAAATGAGCGTTTCCACAAATCCGTCGCGCGAGCCCATCATCACGCGGTCAGTCTCGGGCTCGGCAACCGAGCGGGCAGGGTAGGTGCGCGAGTCGATGATCACGGCATAGCTCCCAAAGGTCTCACCCAGCATCAAGGTCGTACCCGAGAGCAGCATTTGCAGTATTTTCTCGCCGTCACTCATCACCTCTGCTTCAACAAAGGGCATGTGGTGCTCCACAAAATAGCGCGCGGCGGCATCCTCACCGTCACCTGTGGGGGTTCCCAAATTCTTGAGCGAAAGAAAATAAAACATCAGCCGATTCATCGAGCCGCCGTCCACAAAGCCGTCAATGTAATAAAGCGTCGTTTCATTCTCTCCAACAAAGAGCGTTTTCTTGATAATATCAAAGCATTCGCACACGCGCAAGACGTCGTCCACACGCTGTACGTTTTCGCGGTAATCATGGCACAGTTCCAGCATACAATCTCTCCCAAACCTCGTTTTTCTTATTGTACCGCAAAATGGCAGAGTTATTCATAATCCCATGTATTGACGCATAGGATAGAATAAATCGGAATGCAAAAAAGGAAAGGAGAGAAACAAATGTTTACCGATATTTACCGCCCCGAGGGGGCTCTTTTAGAGAGTGCACAAAACAGAGAATACCTATCATCCTTGGCGGGGCTGGAGAGAGCTATGAATCGCGGCGCCATCATAGAGGGAATTGCAACGCTTTGCGACGAGGAAATGCGCCTGCACGTGGATCTGCACTGCGCGCGCGGCATCATCGACACCGACGAAACACTCGCCTGCCGCAAGGGAGAGAGCAAAAAGGATATTGCCGTCATTACGCGCGTGGGTAAGCCCGTGGCGTGCAAGATCCTTTCAATCGAGTGCCACGATGGGGAACCCATTGTAAAGCTTTCACGCAAAGCGGCGCAGGAGGCGTGTATGCAACACTACATTAAGCACCTTTCTGAAGGGGACATTATTATGGCGCGTGTTACCCATTTGGAGCCCTTTGGTGCGTTTGTGGATGTTGGCTGCGGTGTGCCGTCGCTTTTGTCGGTCGATTGCATCTCGGTCTCTCGCATTTCGCATCCGCGTGATAGACTTTCGTGCGGTATGACTGTTCCCGTTGTTGTCAAATGCATCAACCGCGAAAGCGAGCGCATATACGTCACCATGCGCGAGTTGCTTGGCACGTGGGAAGAAAACGCCGCCGCCTTTGAGGCAGGGCAAACAGTTACGGGGATTGTGCGCAGTGTAGAAAGCTACGGCGTGTTTGTGGAGCTTGCCCCAAACCTTGCAGGGCTTGCTGAGGTGGGGGAGGAGGAAGCTGCCATTTTGCGCTCAAAGATCGGGCAGAGCATAGCCGTTTACATCAAGAGCATTTTGCCCGAGCGGATGAAGGTCAAGCTCGTGCTCATCGATGCCTGCTGCTCCGCCCCCGCCCCGAGAACTCCCTTGCGCTTTTTTATCGACACCGCAGAGACGCGGCACCTCACCCGTTGGAGATATTCCCCAAGCCGTTCTGCGCGCGTGATCGAAACGGTTTTTTGAAAGGTCATAAAACCAAAAAAGAACCGCGACTTGCTTTGGCAAGTCGCGGTTCTTTGCAGTTCGTCTCAAATAAAATTTACGCCATCGTTTCCGGCAGCGGTTTGCCGCCAAGGATGTGAAAATGCAAATGCTTGACAGTTTGGCAAGCATCCTCACCGCAATTGGTGATCACGCGGTAGCCGTTTGTCAGCCCCTCGGCTGCGGCGATCTTGGGGATCGCCTCAAAAATGCGAGCCACGCAAGCGCTGTTTTCGGCATTCACACCGTCGGCTGATGCAATATGCACTTTGGGGACGACCAGAACGTGCACGGGCGCCATCGGCGCGATATCGCGGAACGCATAAACAGCTTCATCTTCATAGACCTTGGCAGAGGGAATTTCCCCTGCAATGATTTTACAGAATAAACAGTCAGACATCATTGTTCCTCTTTCTTTAATTACGTATTTTTCATAATAATGGAGCCAACACATTCGCTAACGTGCTCGCAAGCATCGGCGCAGGCTTCCAGACAATCAAAGATCTTATACCAAGATATCGTTGTCAGAACGTCTGTGGAGTTTCTTGTCAGATTGTGCATGGTGGCAAGGTAAAGCTTGTCGCAATCTTCCTCAACATCATTGCAGGCAATAATGAGGGAACGCATGGTCTTGGACTTTTTAAAGTTTTCAAACTCGTCCATAATTTGTACAAGCATCTCGCAGCTCTTTACCAGATTCTTGGCAAACGCAATTGCCGCAGGATCGATCTCTTTGATGTTGTAAATATAAAACTTTTGCAAAACTTCCTCAATGGTATCAGCCACGTTGTCAAGCTGTTGGCTCAACATATCCAAATCCTCGCGGTCAACCGGTGTGACGAATGCCTTTGCAAGTGTTTCGTTCATTTCGTGCTTCTTCATATCCGCACTGTGCTCAAACGTGTGCATTTGCACAAGCATTTCTTCAATTTTGTCAGCATCGTAATTCTCAAGGCACTCTACCAAATAGTTTGCCGCGCTTTTTGCCAAGGCGGCACATGCCGAAAAGTTTTCAAAATAGAATTTATCGCCTTTAGCCATTGTTTTTTATTTCCTTTCTGTTAATTGAATATAGCCAAGAACAGCTTTGTTACCAAAAATGCAAGAACGCCGCACCCGGGGAAGGTGAGGATCCAGGTCAGCACCATTTCCTTAACCACACCAAAGTTGATAGCGGAAATGCGTTTTACCGCGCCCACACCCATAATAGCGGTAGTCTTTACGTGCGTGGTGGAAACGGGGAGACCGAACACCGAGCAGAATACCAGCGAGAGAGAGGAGGCGATGTCAGCCGAAAAGCCTTGATACTTTTCCAGCTTGACCATGTCCATACCAACCGATTTGATGATCTTCTTGCCACCCATAGCCGTGCCAGCCGCCATAACCAAGGAGCAAACGATCATCAACCAGGTGGGAATTTCAAAGGAGGTTGCCGCAGCTCCCGTCCCTTGCAGGGTAAATACACACAAAAGGATAATGCCCATAAACTTTTGACCGTCCTGCGCGCCGTGCATAAACGCCATGCCTGCCGCGCCGACGATCTGTGCCCCTTTGAAGAAGGGCTCTGTTCTGGGGCGGTTCATCTTGTAACAGATCATGGTTACCAGCTTGCCGATTACCCAAGCCAGACCAAATCCGAGAACGACCGAAATAAAAATGCCGTAAATGACCTTGACCCATTGGCTCCATACGACCGCGCCAAGACCGTTGAGCGCCATAGCACCGCCGGTAAGACCTGCAATCAGCGCGTGGCTCTCACTTGTGGGGATGCCGAATACCCAAGCGAGTGTTGCCCAGGCGACAATGGCAAGCATTGCCGCACACAAAACGATAATAACTGTTCTGCCGGAGTTTTCACCAAAGTTGACCATGCTTGTAATGGTAACGGCAACCTCGTTGCTGATCTTTGTCATTACAAACACGCCCAAAAAGTTAAAGACCGCCGCCATTAAAATAGCCGCACGAGGTGGCATACATCTTGTTACCACACAGGTTGCAATGGCGTTGGGGGCATCTGTCCAGCCGTTTACCAAAATAACGCCAAGTGTGAGCGTTACCGCAACAAACAAAAGGGGATTGGCTGTCATTTGGTTCAAAAAATCTAAAATTCCCATAGCGTGCCTTTCTTCGAAGTCTTTTTTACGTATTGTATTGTTACCGCAATTACATATATTGTATCACATTCTCCAAAAAATGTCAATCATTTTCTTGACATCCCCACAAAATATGGTATAATGGATATAACAAAAGGGAAAGGGGGAAGACCGCCGATGCTGCCACATGTTATGCGCGACCTATGGGAATATTTACAAGAGACCGATAAGACCATCGTCCTTTACGGAATGGGCAACGGCGCGGATAAGATCCTCTCTGTTCTTGCCGAGCGAGGCGTTCCCGTGGGCGGCATTTTTGCCAGTGACGGATTTGCACGCGGTAACCTCTTTCACGGTATGCCCGTGCGCACATGGAGCGACGTCAAAGCCGAATTGGGAGCCGAAAACGTCATCGTTCTGCTCTCGTTTGGCACGTCACGCCCCGAGGTGCTTGAGAACATTCTGCGTATCCGCGCGGAAGCAGAACTCTACGCCCCCGACGTTCCCGCCTTTGGCGACACGCTTTTCACACGCCCCTTCTATGAGGCGCATAAGTCGGATTTGGAAGCCGCACGTGCACTTCTGTCCAACGAGGAATCTCGCCGCATTTTTGATAACATTCTTTCCTATAAGCTCAGCGGAGATATCTCCTATCTGTTGGATGCCGAAAGCGACGAGGATGAGATCTGGAGAGATATTCTCCGCCCGCAAACTATCCGCACCGCCGCCGACCTTGGTGCATACAACGGCGACACCGTCCGCCAACTGTTAGAGAGAACAGATGGAAAAGTCGACACTGTTTGGGCAATGGAGCCCGATGCGCGCAACTACAAAAAGCTCGAAGCCTATGCCCAAAGCGAAACACGCGCCCACATTATTCCCGTCAACGCAGGCGCGTGGAATGAAGAAGCAACACTCTTTTTTGACAAGAGCGGCAACCGCAACGCATCCTTTGGGCAAAACCGTTCGCAAACACTAGCCGACCGCCCTGCCAAAATGGTCGAGGTCAAGGCTCTGCCGCTCGACCAAGTCCTCGGCGGCGCGCGTGTGGATTATATCAAATACGACGTGGAAGGCTCGGAGAGGGAAGCTCTTGACGGCTCTTTGAGCACCTTAACAGAGCACGCCCCCACCTTGCTCGTCTCCCTTTATCACCGCAGCGAGGATCTGTTCGCACTTCCGCTTCACATCAAAGCCATTGCACCCCATTACCAAGGCTTTTATCTGCGCCGCATGCGCGGTATCCCCGCATGGGATATCAACCTTTATGTGAGAAAAGAGAAAATATGAAATAAAAATCCCCCCGTAAAACGGGGGGTATTTCATTTTCGGGCATAGCCCTAATAATACTGGCTGCGCACAAGTGCGCTTGAGATTGGCCTGCCAGCCATGCAATTGTTACTTACTACCCATAA
>SVTP01000006.1 GCA_015063725.1 Oscillospiraceae bacterium | reverse complement strand
TACGATTACGAGCTCTACGATTGTAAAGCCTTTTTTGTTTGTGTGTTTCATGGTTTTTCTCCTTTTTTATTTTTTTGAGAGATATTCCAAAACACCTCTTTTTGATCGAGAAGTATCGTACTTTATTGTCGCTCATGCAAAAATGCCCAAAAACCGCCGTATAGCACGGTTTTTGGGCACTTTTCCATTTTTTTGACTAGAATTGTGACTGCGAATTTTGTCTTTTTCTTTTTTGGGGCGTGTGGTCAGTAAAAATTCCTTTTTCTTCTTTTGTGTGGAAAGTTTTTGAAAGGGGTGCAGGGGGAAACTTTTTTCAAAAAGTTCCCCCCTGCAGGCTTTTATTCCATTTACCATTTGGTTTTTTTCTTGAGCACCTCGTAGAGTGAGAGGAAGCTCTGGTGGCGCGTTTTGGGAACGTCGCCTCTGCGGACGGCGGCGAGGATTGCGCATCCTTCCTCTTTTGTGTGGGAGCACTTGGTATAGCGGCACTCCCCGATGTAGGGCGCAAACTCCCTGAAGGTCAGGGGCAGGTCCTCTTTTTCAAAAAAGTCGAAGCGTTCAAAGTCGAGCATTGTAAAGCCGGGAGTGTCCGCAAGGTAGCCGCAGTCTTCCCCATCGGTCAAGGGATAGAGCTCGGTCACGCGCGTAGTGTTCTTTCCGCGCTCGATGCGGCGGCTGATCTCTCCCGTTTGCAATTGCAGATTTGGGAACAGGCGATTGAGGAGCGTGGACTTGCCAACGCCCGATGCGCCCGAAAAGGCGGCGACGGTTCCGCCGCGGATCTTGGCAATGCGTTCCTCAAGTGCTGTGATGGGCATTCCCTTCCCCACGCAAAAGACCTCAAAGCCCGCGCGGCGGTAGATATCGGCAAGCCCCTCTGCCACATCGGGCGCGAGCTCGCTTTTGGTAATGACGATGACGGGCTCGATGTTGTTGTGCTCGGCAATGGAGATGAGCTTGTCCACCGTTTCAAGCACGGGATCGGGGGTGGTTGCCGAAAGGGTGACGAATAGGAGATCGAGGTTTGCCATGGGCGGACGGATAAGCGCGTTTTTGCGCGGCAGGATCTCGTCAATGGCAACGCCTGTGCCATCCTCGGCACATTTGATGTTCCCTTCCTCGTCCTTGGAGTACGCGGTGTTATCGTAGGTGACCTTGACCACGTCGCCCACCAGAAGCGAGCCACGGCGGTGCAGGCTTCCGCGACCTCTGCCCGTTACGGTCATGCCGTCCAGCGGCATCGGCGCGCGCGTTGCATCCAAAAACAGACGCACTGTAAACAGTCCGCCGTTGCTTTTGATGACTCTTCCACACCCTTGATACATGCGTTTTTCTCCTTTTTTATTCGTTCTCTTTTGAGACGTAAATCGTGATTTTTGTTCCCGGCAGGACCACAGTCCCCTCGGTATGGCTTTGTCGAAAGACCGTTCCCGCAGGGGCGTCGGACGATGCTTCGACCACCTCGCCCACATTGAGTTGACACAGCCATAAGCGGATAAGCGCATCTGCGCGTGACAGTCCGCAAAGATTTGGCACGCGGACGGTCTTTTGTTTTTCCCCAAGGCTAACGGTCAGGGTAACGGTCGCGCCCTTTGGAACGCTCTCCCCTGCCCTTGGCTCACTTGCCAGCACCCTACCAACCTCGCGCGGTGACGGCTCGGCAACGGTGTTGACAACAAGACCGAGGTTGCGAAGCTCGGTTGCCACCTCATAAACATCCCTTCCTGCCATGTGCGGCAAGCGGATGCTCTCGCGCCCGAGGCTGACGGTGAGGGTGACCTGACAGGTCTTTCTGTCATCCGACAAGCGGCGCCGGCTGCCCCCTGTTGGCGTTTGTGCAAAGACCACGCCTGCGGGGGTGTTTTCATGGTAACGGTATTCGATATCGAGATCGATCCATTCGTCCGCTTGGATGCTATCGGCGTGCAGTCCGCAAAAGTTTGGGATCTCGACGGTTGTAGGTTCTTTTTTTCGCGGTTGGAATAGGATATCGATTGTGATCCATCCCACCGCTACGATCAACACCGCCGCAACTGCGGCGGCGCGCCTCCACGTGCGCGTATCTTTGAGCCATTCCCCTATTTTCATATCGGTCCTCCAAAAGGTTGTATGTAGGGGGAATGTTCACGAAGATTTGTTAGCCGATTTTTTCTTTGCAAAGTGGAGGCGCAAAGAAAAAATCTATCAAAAAAGAAACGCCGAATATGGGGGGCGCCGCCCCTCCACCCCACCACCTTTTAAAAAAGGTGGACGAAAACTTCCTCGCAGGGACACGAAGAGTTGTTACTCTTCTGTTTTTTTCATCGCCGCGCGGCGGAGCTGTCCGCAGGAGGCGTTGATGTCGGAGCCGAGCTTTCGGCGAACCGTTGCACGAATGCCCTTGGCTTCCAGTGCCTTGGCAAACGCCGCGACTGCCGCCTTGTTCGACTTTTTAAATCCTGTTTCTGCCACCTCGTTAACGGGAATGAGGTTGACGTGTATGGGCATGGTTTCAGTGCGCGAGCGCAGGTGCGTGTTGAGCACCTTTGCCAATTTGTTTGCGTTCTCTACCGAATCGTTTTTGCCTGCGATAAGGGTATATTCAAAGGAAATTTTGCGCCCCGTGCGTGCAAAATATGCGCGGCAGGTGTCAAGCAGCTCTGCCACTCCCCAACGGTTGTTGATGGGCATGATCGCCGAGCGTGTTTCATCGTCGGGCGCGTGGAGCGAGATAGAAAGCGTGATGGGGAGATCCTCCTCCATCAGCATCTTAATGCGGTCAACGAGTCCGCAGGTCGAGAGCGAGATGTGTCGGTAGCCGATGTTCAGCCCCGCCTCGCAGTTGACAAGGTGCAAAAATTTGATGACGTTATCGTAGTTATCCAGCGGCTCGCCGATTCCCATCATTACAATGTTGGAAATGCGCTCGCCGATCTCCTTTTGGGCGGCAATGACCTGACCGAGCAGCTCGGCAGGTGTCAAGTCGCGCACGCGGCCGCCAATGGTGGATGCGCAGAACTTGCACCCCATGCGGCAACCAACCTGCGAGGAAATGCAAATGGTGTTGCCGTGCTCGTATTTCATCACAACGCTCTCAACGCAGTTGCCATCAGAAAAACCAAACAAAAACTTGACGGTGCCATCGATAGCAGACACCAGCTTTTGCTCGACTACGGGGAAATGACACAGGAAGGATGCGCGCAGTTTTTCTTGCAGTTTTTTGCCGATGTTGGTCATCTCATTGGGCGAGATGCCGCGGTGCAGTTGTTCAAAAATTTGCTTTGCACGGTATTTGGCTTCTCCGTTCTCTGTCATCCAAGCCTCCAGTTCGGCAATGCTTTGGGATAAGAGCTCGGGCTTTTGTTGTTCGTTCATTGGGCGCCTCCTTTCTGTATTGTGTCCAAAAATTTGGGAAAGTATCAATTCTATTTTATGCGCTCCATCACGGCGTAAAAGAAGCCGTCGGTGCCGTCGGTATCGGGATAGAGCGTGCGCTGTTCTTTCAGGATAAAATGATTATTTTCGCTCAAAAAGTGAGATACGTTCTCCTCGTTTTCTTTGGGGAGAAGCGTGCAGGTGGAATAGACCAGCTTGCCGCCAATCTTGACGTATTGCGATGCGTTTTTGAGAATGGCAAACTGAATATCAGGGAGTGCCGCGCTTGCGACAGGATCCTTGTAGCGCAGCTCTGGTTTTTTGGCAAACACGCCAAAGCCCGAGCAAGGCACGTCACAAAGCACGCGGTCGAATGTGCCGAGCCACTCCTCGTTTTGGTTACGCGCATCCCGCTCCTCGGTTGTGAGGATAGAGATGCCAAGTCGCGTAGCTCCGCTCTCGACCAAGGAGAGCTTGTTGCGGTGCAGATCACAGGAAATGACCTCGCCGCAGTTGTTCATATCAATCGCCGCGCCAAAGGATTTGGAGCCGGGGCAAGCGCAGGCATCCAGCACGCGCATTCCCTCTTTGGCATCCAATGCTTTGACGCAAAGCTGGGATGCTTCGTCCTGTACAAAGAAAAGTCCATCCGCAAAGCCGTAAAGCTCGGTAACGGGGGATTTGTCGCACACGCGAATGCCGACCTCGCTCTCCTTGGTGGGGAGTGCGTGAATGCCCCGCTCCTCGAGCTCTTGGATCAGTTCCTCACGCGAGATGCGCAGGGTGTTGGTACGCAAGGTCAGGTCGGGCGTCTCACCAAAGGCGGCAAAAAGCTCTTCGGCGCGCTCCAATGAGAAGGTGTCGATAAACTTGCGGCAAAGTGCCAGAGAAAAGGAATATTTGACTGACAGATACAAGGCAGCATCTGTTTCTTTGTCGGGGAGAGGGATCTTTTTTTCGCTGCGGATAAAGGCACGCAGAATGGCGTTGACAAATCCGCGATTGCGCTTTGGTGCCATATTCACCGTTTCGTTAACGGCGGCGTGATCGGGCACGCGGTCAAGAAAGGCAAGCTGATAAAGCCCCAATCGCAAGAGCACGCGCACGTCGGGAGAGATCTCCTCGCTGCCGCGACTGCAAAGGCCTTTGATGATGGCATCCAGTGTGATCTGCCGTTCGATAACGCCGTAGACAAGCGTAGTCAAAAGTCCTCTGTCGGGGGCGGTCAGATTCGCGCGCTTGATGGCGATATCAAGTGCAATATTGGAATACTGCTCTGCCGACGCACATCTAACCAGCACGTCGTATGCAATTTTGCGTGGGTTGTCCATACGTCAGCTCCTTTCTTATCTGTAAAAACGGTTTATTTTACGATCTCCTTCATCAGGGGGATCAGGTTTTTGGCAACGGTGCTATGTCCGTCGCGCAGAGGGTGCAGGGGCACCTCGGGGATCCAGCCAAACGAATCGATAAAATGCACGCAGCAGCCATGCTTTTGGTTGTAGCGCTCGATCATTTCGCCAAGCTCACCGTGGAAGGTTCCCACAAATGCAGAGAGTGAAACAATGACAGACGTTGGATTGTGCTCCCTGATAACGTCGAGCAATTCCTCATATTTTTGCAGGTAGCGCTCCACGCCGTTTGGGCGGTCGTTGGCACCGTGGTTGATGAGGATGTAATCGGCACTCTCGTGGGTGATGGGAGAGCCATCGAAATTATAAAGGTAAGATTCGGGGGCGGCAGGAACATCGCCCGCGCCCGCACGCGTAACGCCGACCGCACCGTAACCCATAAAGATGGGACGCAGGTCAAGTGCCTCTGCCGTTTGCCACGCGTAGGTGGCACAAACGTCATCCTGATAGCAGCGCATCACATCAAAAACGGCAGTGGAAAGCGGAACGTCTCCACTGTTAAAATCGGTGTCGATGAGAACGCCCTCGGTGATGGAGTCGCCCACAAACTCGATGGTTCGGCGGTTGTCGGGAGTGATCGGGATGGGCGTTTCGGTCTGCACGCCAACAAAAGATACCTTGCCTGTAAGCGGCTGATACCAGCGGCGGTCCAGCTCGGTGCCGCCCTTGTAAATGATGCGGCAGACGTGGTCGCCGTCATTCTTTGCCAGCACGCGGATGTGGGAATCAATATTGGCTTCGATCATATCGCCGCCATCGATCTGTATCCACAAATGCAGGCGTGGTTGCGCGTTGGAGACAATATTGAATTTAGCAACTGCCATTTTGCCGCGAAAGGCGAACTCAATATAAGAGCCCGTAGCCGTAGCGGTGGCACAGTCAGCTCCCCTATCCCATCTGCCTGTGAGGCGGATGCTTTCGTGTGTGTAGGGAATGTTCATAAGGTCTCCTTTCCGCAGGACTTACTCGTCCTCTCTTTTTGCAAGCATTTTGCGCTCGGCGCGCGAGAGCTTATAAGTTACCCATTCGGATTCATCGTCATAGAGACAAAGCGTGCCGTATGGGCGTTTTTCGTAGTCAAGATCCCCCTTGTAGTAAACGTCTGCAAATACGTAGAGCATATCGGGGGTGATGTCGATATTGTCAAAAACAAATCGGTAGTAGGTATAAAGCGAGGTCTCGGTGCGTGTGGCGGCGCTTGGATAATAGCGCTGCATTGTCAATTGCTCGGTGTTTGCGTTGTCCGCGCGATTGTCGGGGGTTTTATCGGTGGTGGTGACAAGCGTAAGGTCAAAAAGCTCCTCGCTCTTGTCGGGAATCGCATCCAGTCCGTAATCCCGTGCTACGTTCTTGATGGTGCTGTTGTTGTAGCGAAACACCAATTGCACCTGATGCGCCTCTGGAATAAAGACATATTGCGTGACCGAAAAATACCCTCGGTTGTATTCGGCAGTTGTGATGGTATCCTGCATTTGATATTGCAGAACAAGGTCGTTGCCACTTTTTTCGTATGCATCATAAAGGGCACCGTTACCCATCAGATATTTGATTTCTTTGGGATCTCCCGAGGAGAACACGCGCCAAAGAATAATGCCACTAATGACACAGAGCAAAAGCGAGATGCTCCATTTGACAACGCGCCAGAAAACGCGCATATTATGTCCGTTTGACATAGTCTCCTCCTTACTTTTTCAAAAGCGCACCAAGATGCGCTTCAAGTGCCACACCCATACGCACAGGCGTGTCGATTTTTTGCGACTCGGTGATGAGCAAAACAATAAAGTCGGCGGCACGTGTGCAGGCGGTCTCAAAGCTGTCCCCTTGCATCAAAGCACCCAAAAGGACAGATGCGAAAATGTCACCCGTGCCTGGATAGGAGATATCCTGACAGGTACGCTTGATCCAAAAGATGCGACCGTCATCGTCTCTGCCTGCGTTGGCAACAATGCCACCCGCAAGTCCAATACCCGTTACCACGATCTTGCCGTGGCAGATGTGGGAGAGCTTTTCCAAAAGATCAAGGACGTACTCCTCGACCTCCTCCTCGGCAAGCTTGGCAGTATCCTTGTAAGGGGTATCTGTGAGGAAGCAAGCCTCGGTGAGGTTGGGGGTGAGCACCTCGGCGTGTGTGCCCAGCTCGCGCATACCGTCGGCAAGCTCTTTGGTATAGGTTGCGTAAAGCACGCCGTCGTCGCCCATTACGGGGTCAACGAGGACGAGGGGGGCTTTCCCTGTTTCGTCGGGTGTTTTTCCAAAACGCTCAATAAATTCGCGCACCACCGAAATTTGCTCCACGCTGCCAAGAAAACCCGTATAGATAGAGCCAAAGGTCATCTCCAGACGGTCAAAATGTGCGGCGATCTGGTGCATATCGGCGGTCAGGTCGCGGAAATAAAGCCCCTCAAAGCCACCTGTGTGGCTGGAAAGGAGCGCGGTGGGCAGCGGTATGGTCTGATATCCCATGACCGACAAGGTGGGGATAACGACCGTAAGCGCGCATCTCCCTACGCAGGAAAAATCGTGGATTGCGGCAATGCGCCGCGGCGGTAAATGTTGCATATGTCTTCCTTCTTTTTCGCAGGATGCGAAAGGATATTGGAGTTCGTTTTCAGTTTTTCAGTCGGTCGAGGGCGTTTTGCAGAATGATCTGTGCCGAGAGGGTGTCGATAACGCCCTTTCTCTTTTGACCGCGCGTGTTGGTCTCGTTGAGGTAGCGCGAGGCACTCATGGTGGTCATGCGCTCGTCCATCATGGCAACAGGGATATCGGCAAGACGCTCGCGGAGCAGGTCGGCAAACTCGCGGCAACGCTCAGCGCGAAAGCCCTCGGAGCCGTCCATGTTTTTGGGCAGTCCCACCACAATGGCAGAGACCTTTTGCTCGCGTGCGACCTCGGCGACCTTGTCGGCAGTCTTGACGATGCCACCGGGGCTGACGTATCCAATCCCCGAGGCGAGAAAACGGCTCACGTCTGAGACGGCAAGTCCCGTTCTCGTATCGCCAAAGTCAACACCAAGAATGCGCCCTTTTGTTTCTTTGAGGTCTAAAATGGTGACTTCTTGCATAGCAGTTCCTCTTATGCGTTGGGGGCGGAAAGCACGTCACCAACAGCAATCTTTCTGCCGTTGATAAAGTCAGCCGCCGCCATTTTCTTTTTGCCCTCGGGGAGAACCGAAAGAAGATTGACAGAGCCACACCCGCAAGCAACCTCGATTTTGCCGCCTGCAAGAGACAATACCGTTCCCGCAGGAGCGAGAACGCCACCGTGATTGGTAACCTCGGTAGCGGTCACCTTGAGCATTTTGCCGTCGGGCGTGTAGGTGAATGCGAGCGGAATGGGAGACAGTCCGCGAATTTGGTTATGCACGCCACAAGCGGGCTTTGTAAAGTCGATCAGGCAGTCGCTCTTTTCGATTTTAGCGGCATAGGTAGCAAGACTATCGTCCTGCTTGGTGCGTGTCAGGGTGCCTGCGCGAAGCTCGTCGAGCGTTTTCAAAAGCGTCTCTGCGCCGCAAGCACCGAGCTTATCGTGTATGGTTTCAAAGTTGTCGTTCTCTTCAATGGCAACCTTGCCAACCAGCAGCATATCGCCGGTATCAAGACCAACGTCCATCATCATAGTGGTGATGCCCGTCTCATATTGCCCTTCCATAATGGCGCGTTGCATGGGCGCCGCTCCGCGATAGGCGGGCAGCAGAGAGCCGTGGACGTTGATGCAACCGTGCTTGGGAAATTCCAACACGTTTGCAGGCAAAATCTTGCCGTAGGCAACAACAATGATGAGGTCGGGAGAGAGTTCACTCAAAAGGGATGCAAACTCCTCGCCGCGCAGAGTGTTGGGCTGGTAAACGGGAATGCCCTGCTCGGTCGCGTACACCTTTACGGGGGGGGGCGTCAGGGTATATCCCCTGCCCTTTGGCTTGTCGGGCTGGGTGACAACGCCGATGATGTTCTCGCCTGCCTCGACCAGTGCGCGCAGAGAAAACAGAGCAAAATCGGGCGTGCCCATAAACAGAATTTTCATACTCATTCCTTCAGTTCCTCGATCATACAGTCAATAAAGAGCTTGCCGTCAAGATGATCGATCTCGTGGCAGAAGGCGCGTGCCAAAAGGTCGCTGCCGCTCACTTCATATTCCTCGCCCTTACGGTTGAATGCGCGCACGGTGACGTGCTTGGGGCGTTTTGTGATGCCCCAGCGACCGGGGATGGAGAGGCAGCCCTCTTGTTCCTGCTGCTCGCCGGCATATGCAACGATGCGAGGGTTGATGAGCTCGTAAACCTCACCCTCTTCTACCTCGACAACGGCAATGCGGCGCAATACACCGACTTGGGGAGCTGCAAGACCGCAGCCGTCGGCGGCGCGCATCGTTTCGATCATATCGTCAAGGAGCGTAATGATGCGAGGGGTAATTTTATCTACGGGACGGCAGACCTTGCGCAAGGTTTCGTCGCCGTGCTTTACAATTTTGAGTTTTGCCATAACAGTCTCCATTCTGCCGCTGTGCGGCGGCACAAAATAATAATGAAATTCCCGTGTCGCTCGCGACAAAAATGGGTTGGCTCCCATTTTTAGGGAATTTTGCGCGTGAAAGAGGTGCATCTTGGCTTTTTGATTACGAAACTTTCACGCTAGTATCCTCACTTTACAGATTTGACGGATTTAAGTCAATGCTCAGCGTCACCTTTTTGCTCACTCTTTGACCAAAGGTAGAGAGCAGCTCTGCCAGCATCGAAAGTGTGCGGCGCGTCAGCTTGCACTTGAGCACCATACGCATGCGGTATTTGTTATCCACCCGATAAACGGGGGCTTCAAAGGGTCCAAAGGTAACAAGGGTTACATCCTTGTAATCTCCCTCTGCCAGCTCCTTGACCATTTGCGCCAGCAGGGTGGTGGCGCGCAACAGCTCGGTCTCATAGGAGCCCGTCACAGTCAAAAGGGCGATGTCGCAGAAGGGCGGGAAGGTCAAAAGCTTGCGCAGACGGATCTCGCGCTCATAAAAGCTCTCATAGTCCTGCGCGGATGCAAGACGGATGACCTCGCTATCGGGATTGTTGGTTTGAATGACTGCCATTCCCTCTTTGTCGGCGCGACCTGCGCGACCGATGACCTGCGTCAGCATGGCAAATGTACGTTCTGCGGCGCGGTAATCGTCCAGATAAAGAGAGGCATCGGCGAGCAGTACGCCTACGAGCGTGACGTCGGGGAAATCGTGTCCCTTTGTCACCATTTGTGTGCCGAGAAGGACATCTGCCTCGTGTGCGCGAAAACGCCCGAGCAGCTCGTCGTAGGCAAATTTTGTGGACGTCGTGTCGGTGTCCATTCGCAGAATATTGGAGTTGGGAAGCAGCGTTTGCAGCTCTTCCTCAACGCGTTGTGTGCCAAAGCCCATGCGGGCAAGATGCTCGGAGTGACAGTTGGGACACTCCTTTGGCAACGGCATACGGCGACCGCACCAATGGCAAACGAGGTCGCCCTCGTTCCACGTGCCTCGGCGTGTGTGATAGGTCATTGCCACCGAGCAAGAGGGGCAGGTGACCGCCTCACCGCAGGAGCGGCAGCTGACAAAATGGTTATATCCGCGGCGGTTGATAAAGAGCACCGCTTGCTCACGCGCGCTCGTCACACGGCAAAGCTCGCCCATCAGCTCCTCACCAAGCGGAGAGAGACTTCCCCCTTGTACCTCGCCACGCATATCGGCAATTTTGACCTTGGGCAATTTTGCAGAGCCAAAGCGATGCTTGAGCGTAATGAGGGTATAAGTTCCCTCTTTTGCCTTTTGGTAGCTCTCCAGCGAGGGCGTTGCCGAGGACAAAAGCATGAGCGCCTTGTTGTGTGCACAACGGAAGCGCGCAATGTCACGCGTGTGGTATTTGGGATTTTGGTCGGATTTATATGTGTGTTCCTGTTCTTCGTCGATGATGATAGCACCCAGATTTTTGACGGGCGAAAAGACTGCCGAGCGTGTACCGATAACAACATCGGCTCGTCCGTCGCGGATGCGGCAGTAAGCATCGTACCGCTCCCCTGCGGAAAGTCCCGAGTGGATGACCGCTACGCGCTCACCGTAGCGCGCGGAAAAGATAGACACTGATTGCGGTGTGAGTGCGATTTCGGGCAGCAGAACGATCACACCTCTCCCGTCGTCAAGCAATTTATCAATGAGAGCAAGCATCACGCAGGTCTTGCCGCTGCCCGTAACACCGTGGAGCAGTGCCGCGCGTGGCTCACCCGAATCGACCAGCGCCGAGAGTGTTCTCATAGCCGCCGATTGCTCGTCGCTCAGGTGAATGGGGGTTCTGCCAAGATACTTGACACCTCCATAGGGGTTGCGCTCGCGGTGCTGCTGCAAAGCCTCGACTATGCCTTTGGTGGCAAGGGTTTTCAGGGGTGCGGCGGTCACGCCCGTGCGCTCGCAAAGCTCACTTGCCGTCATGGGCAAATCACTTTCCAACAGAGTGCGAAGCGCCTTCTTTTGGGCATCGGACGTCAGCTTGACGTCTCCCACCATTTCCCCGTCAATGAGGGCATAGGCATCGGCGGTGGGAATTGCCACCTGCCAGACGCGCTCGGTCTTTTCTCCTTTTGCTTCCTCGAGCACACTCCTTTTTTTTGCAATGCCGAGGGTGCAGAGATGCTTTAATCTGAGTTCGACGCCCGCGCCAAAGCGGCGGCGCAGAGCATCCAAAGATATTTCCCCGTTTTCGCGCAGATACTCATATACAAACAAATCCGACGATGGTACGTCGTCGGAGCTTTTGGGTATATGTTCCTCGGACAGTGCATACGTAGTGACAAGACGGGAAAGCGAGGATGCGGGAATCATTGCGCGCACGGCGTCCCCTGTAGAGCACAGGGTGCGAAGCTTCATAAATGCGCACAGTCCCAGCATCTCCTCACTCAAAAACATTTCCTCGGGGCACACGGAGTGGATAGACTTTGCCTCTTTGTAGGGAGAGGTATCCCGCAACTCCGTGACCAGTGCCAGGCGGCGCTGGTTGGCTGTGCCAAAAGGAACCGTGACGAATGAGCCGGCAGAAATGCTTTCTGCCAACTCCTCGGGAATCACATAATCGTATATACCGTCAATGGAAAACGGATTGTCGAGTAGGCATACGCCCGCAAAGCGGCTCAAGAGTGCCCCCGCTTACTCTGCGTCGGACAGGGTGTCCTCGGCGTCGGTTTCTGTTGCCTCTTCTTCGCTCTCTTCTTCCTCTGTTGCCTCGTTTGCGTGTACGTCGATAACATACTCGCCTGCATACAGACGGTTAACGGCTACGTGAACAGCCTTTTCGTCGCGCAGCTCGCGGTCGATCATGGTGTTCAGGGGACGGTCGGTCTCCTTGTTGCCCGTGATGGACTTTTCGGCAGCATCGTGTTGACGAACGTACTCATCGGTAATGAGGCGCGCGCACTTTGCGGTGGCAAGTGCCAGCTCATAGCGATTGTATTCGCCCTTTGTCAATTCTTCAATGGTAGGGTGCAACATAGTTTTATCTCCTTGCTTGTGCAAAATTTACGTTTGATGTATCAGCCCTCAAAGTAGGTAGAGGGAACCTCGGGGTGGCGCTTGATCGCCCATCTTTCGGCGTGAACGATATCCTGAATATCGTCGGCGCATTTGTCAACGGTCTTGTTGACAACGTAGTAATCGTATTTATCGAAATAGGTCATTTCCTCGTGCGTCTGCTTGAGTCTGCCCGCAATGACCTCGTCGGTCTCGGTGCCGCGGGAGCGCAGTCTTCTCTCCTGCTCGGAGAAGGACGGGGGCAGGAGCATGATGAGCACCGCCTCGGGGTATTGGCGCTTGATGTTCATGGCGCCCTCAACCTCAATTTCGAGAAGCAGATTGCGTCCCGACTCGACCACGCGCAAGGCTTCGCGCAGAGGGGTGCCGTAGTAGTTGCCGTTGTAGATGGCGTGCTCCAGCATATCGCCGTTGCGGATCTTTTCTTCAAATTGCTCGCGGGTGACGAACCAGTAATCCACACCGTTAACCTCGCCCGCTCTTGGGGGGCGCGTGGTGGCGGATACCGAATAAGCAAAATCCTCGCGGCGCATCAATTCCTCGCGCACCGTGCTCTTTCCGCTACCCGAGGGCGCAGAAATAACGATCAGTAATCCTTTTTGCATCGTTCGTCTCC
This sequence comes from Oscillospiraceae bacterium, assembly GCA_015063725.1. GTDB lineage: Bacteria > Bacillota > Clostridia > Oscillospirales > CAG-272 > UMGS1865. The sequence continues at coordinate 64,727 of SVTP01000006.1, read as the reverse complement.
TCCTCAATTGTCGCTTTCCGCATCGACGGTATCGTCGTCGGCGGTGTTGTTTTCCAAGCGGTTGGCAATGGTCTCGGGCTGCAGAGCAGACAGAACGACGTGCTCCGAGTCGGTAATGATAATGGCGCGTGTGCGGCGACCGCAGGTGACGTCGATGGCTCTGCCATCATCCTTTGCATCCTGCACCAGTCGCTTCATGGGCGCGGAATCGGGGCTTGCCAAAATAGCGATGCGCTCGGCTGCCACCATATTTCCAAAGCCGACGTTAATAAATTTCATCCTTTGTCACTCCTTGGAATTATTCAAGATTCTGTATCTGTTCGCGGATCTTTTCCAGCTCGCACTTGACGTCTACCACCAAATGCGCAATTTGTGCATCGGAGCACTTGGAGCCTGTGGTGTTGATCTCGCGGTTCATTTCCTGCATCAAAAAATCGAGCTTGCGACCGACCGGCTCACCCGAGGAAAGGATCTCCTCAAACGCGCCAAAGTGCGTGCGCAGGCGAACCATCTCCTCATCCACCGCAACCTTGTCGGCGTGGATGGCACACTCGGTCAAAAGTCTGGTCTCATCAGGGGTGATCTGATTGTCGTTCAGCGCCTCACGGATGCGCTCGGCAAGTCTCTCGCGATAAGATGCAATATCAGACTCGGAAAGCTTTTCGATGCGATCGACTGCCCCTTTGATGTTCTGCATTTTAGCGCGCAGATCCTTGGCAAGTCGCTCGCCCTCGCGTTCGCGGACAGAGAGGAAGGTGTCAGTTGCCTTTGCAAGAACCGTCAGGACTCTTTCCCAATCGTGCTCAATATCCTCTTCGGGCTTTTTGATTTGAAAGATGTCGTGATTGCGCGCAACCGTCATAACCGAAATATCGTCGCGCAAATTGTATTTGTCACGCAGAGTGTAAAGCGCATCGAGATACCCCTTGAGATACCCCTCGTCGGCGGTGATCTGCACACTGCCTGAGTCCATTACTTCCACCGAGATCCAAACGTCTACCTTTCCGCGCGTAACACCGCGGCTCATCAGATAGGGCTTGATGCGCTCCTCGAGATATCCGTAGGCGCGGCTGATCTTGGCGGTACAATCCAAAAAGCGGCTGTTGACCGATTTGATCTCAACCGTAATATCCAAGCCCTCTACCGTTTCGCGGCAGCGGCCGAATCCTGTCATGCTGCGGATCATACCAAAACTCCTTTCAAAAAAGCCTATACATTATTATTTTACCGCATTTCAAAATAAAAGTCAACCCTTTTTGAAAGTTTTATATATGAAATATATAAAATTGCGATGGGGACGCGTTTTGTGGGGAAAACTTTTTGCAAAAAGTTTTCCCCACACCCCTTTCAAAAACTCTCTCACCAAGGGTCTACAAAAATAATTCGTTAGTATGCTAACAGACAGTCGACGCGCGCCCTTCGGCGCGCTTTTGCTATCGCTATTTTGTAGGGACCACCGAGACCCTACAAAATAGGAAAGTTGTTATATAAAAAACGGGCGACCAATGGTCGCCCCTACAATTGTATTTTATATTGACCATAGAGCATACCATCCCGTCTGTGTGTGTTTTTAGAGTTCTTTTTTGCTCTTTTGTTAGAAAGTTTTTGAAAGGGGTGCAGGAGGAAACTTTTTTCCAAAAAGTTTCCCCCCTGCATTCTTTTCAATTACTTCTTTTGAGCTTCTAATTCACGGCGGCGGCGCATCATTTCCTTCATACGGAGTTCGGTATTGAGGATCTTTTTGCGCAGACGGATGGACTTGGGTGTGACCTCGATGAGGTCATCATCGGTGATATATTCGATCGCTTCTTCCAAGGTAAAGATCTTGGCAGGCGTGAGCAAAAGCTTTTCATCCGCACCAGCAGAACGGATGGCGGTGAGCTGCTTCTTTTTGCAGGGGTTGACGGCGATGTCATCGTTCTTCGGGTTTTCACCAACGATCATGCCCTCATAAACCTGCGTTTGAGGACCAACAAAGAGCTGTCCGCGCTCTTGGGTGTTGTAAAGACCGTAGCGCGTGGTCTCGCCTGCCTCGGATGCGATGAGAGAACCGGTAAACTTCATGGCGATCTCTCCGCGGTAAGGTGCGTAACCGTCAAAAAGAGTGTTGATAACACCCTCACCGTGGGTTGCCGTGAGGAACTCGGAACGGTAGCCAAATAGACAACGGGACGGGATGGAATATTCGATACGGGTGCGGCTTCCAACAGGGTTCATGGAAAGCAGATCGCCCTTGCGTTGGGAGAGCTTTTCGACAACGACGCCGACGTAATCCATGGGAACGTCCAGAGTAACACGCTCCATAGGCTCGCACTTTTTGCCGTCGATCTCCTTGTAGAGCACACGGGGGTTAGAGCAAGCAAGCTCAAAGCCCTCGCGGCGCATGGTTTCGAGCAGAATGGAAAGATGCATTTCCCCTCTGCCTGCAACGCGGAACTCGTCGGTGGTGTCACCGTCGGAAACGCGCAGGGAGACATCCTTGAGCAGCTCGCGATAAAGTCTGTCGCGCAGCTGACGGGAAGTAACGAACTTACCCTCTTTGCCTGCCAAGGGGCTGTTGTTGACCATAAAGGTCATTTCCATGGTGGGCTCGGAGACCTTGACGAACTCGAGCGCCTCGGGATTGGAAACGGCGGTCAGCGTATCACCGATGGTGATGTCGCCCGCGCCGGAGAAGCATACGATATCGCCAACGGTGGCGTTTTCAACGGGCTGACGAACAAGACCGTCGATCTGATAAAGGGATACGACCTTGGTTTTTTTGACAGCACCGGGGTTATGATAGTTGCAGATGGCAACCTCTTGACCAACGCGGATGTTGCCGCGCTCAATACGTCCAATGCCGATACGTCCAACGTAATCGTTGTAGTCGATAGAGGAAACGAGGAGCTGAAGGTCACCCGTTTCGTCGCCCTCGGGGGCAGGCATGTAGTTGACGATCTTTTCAAAGAGAGGTGTCAGGTCTACGCCCTCTTCCAGAGGATCTTCGGTAGCAGTGCCGGAACGGCCCGAGCAGTACATCATGGGGCTGTCGAGCTGCTCGTCGTTTGCGCCGAGGTCCATCAGGAGTTCGAGGATCTCGTCCTCAACCTCGCCAAGACGGGCATCGGGCTTGTCTATTTTGTTGATGCAAACGATAACGCGGTGATTGAGCTCGAGTGCCTTTTGCAAAACGAAGCGCGTTTGGGGCATGGGTCCCTCGGCAGCATCGACCAAAAGGATAACACCGTTTACCATCTTGAGAATACGCTCAACCTCGCCACCAAAGTCGGCGTGGCCGGGGGTGTCGATGATGTTGATCTTGATATCCTTATAGTGAACGGCGGTATTCTTTGCCAAAATGGTAATACCGCGCTCTTTTTCAAGGTCGCCGGAGTCCATTACGCGAGTAACGGTCTCTTGGTTCTCGCGGTAGATGCCGCCCTGCTTGAGCAGTCCGTCTACCAAAGTCGTTTTACCGTGGTCAACGTGCGCGATGATTGCCACATTTCTCAAATCTTCTCTGATCACTTTTCAAATTCTCCATATTCATCCAGAATTATTTAAAAAACATACCAAATATATATTATACCACAAAAATCCCCCTTTGAAAACCCCCATTACATACATTTTTTTGAAAAATGTAATGCTTCGTTTTGTAAGAGTTGACAAAAAGGGATTTTTGACGTTTTTTAAGAGACACAGTAGGGGCGAAGAGATTGCTTGCAATCTCGTGGCGGCTTGCCGCCTTCCATTAGGTCGCCCGCCTTCTAATGATAAAAGTCAAACAAAATCTTTGTATGATGACATACAGTGGGTTTGTTACGATTAAAATCGTTAGAGGCGGGGCGTCGAGGTTCTCGTTGCGACTCGGTCACGCTCACGTTCTGACAGTCCACCGGACTGTCATTCATTACGTTCGCGCCGCTTCGCTACGTCGCCCCGAAAAAGTGAAAAACCTCACGAATAAAAAGCCCGAGGATTTTGTCCTCGGGCGGGTTGTTATTTGGTGATTGCTTTTTCGAGAAGCTCGGCTATTTTGTCGGTAACATAGGTAAGAGCGGCTGCCGTATGTTCCGAATCCATTTCGTTGCTTTCAATAAAAGCCATATTGTTATCAAATGCAGTTTTGATCAGTTCGCCTTCTTGGCTTTTTGAATATCAGCGTACATTCTCTCGTACATTTCGAGCATTTTCAAAAGAGTTAGTTCTCTTGTTTTGAATACGTCACAAACTTCCGTCACCTGTTCATAGCGCGCTTCATTTTCCTCCTCACCAATTGAGGAGATCGCATCGCCTAAGCGATGTAACGAAGTGTAGCTATTTTCGGTAAGCTGCTTTTGCAGTAAGGTAATCTGCTCGAAAATCTGTTGTTCGGTAATTCCGTTTACTTTTTGTTCGGACTGGTTGTTTGTATTATTAGACATTTTTTCTTCCTCCAAAATTTTATCCGGAGGACACGCAAGGCATATTTTATTTTCGTCTACGAAGCGTGCCCTGCCGTTTTTTACAAGACCTTTTGCCCGTTTTGGGTAGGTCGCCTCATATTCATTTCCTTGCTCATCTACTACAATAATGTTTTTTTCGATGGGTGTCACCCCCTTATAGTGATATGCAATTATTTTGTGATGCTGTTTTTTGTTATGGGTGCCGTCCCCACTCACGCATTTATTTTAACACATAATGGATGGATTGTCAATAAGTTTTTTTGAATATCAACTGATAGTTGACTGTACCTAACGCCGCCTACGGACGGATGAGGTGTAGGATGCGAAACATCCGTTAGGAAAAGCGGATTAAAATAGGGCGATTCGTAAATCGCCCATACTTTTACTGAATAAACATCGCGTCGCCAAAACTGAAAAATCTATATTTTTCTGCGACGGCTGTTTCATACGCTTCCATCACGCGGTCCTTGTTGTAAAAGGCGGAGACGAGCATGAGGAGCGTGCTTTCGGGCAGGTGGAAATTGGTGATGAGTGCGTCCACTGCCTTGAATTTGTAGCCCGGGTAGATAAAAATGCCGGTGTCTCCGCTCATTGCAGGGATGGTTCCGTCCTCGCGTGCAACACTCTCAATGGTACGGCAGGACGTTGTTCCCACGCAGATGAGGCGTCCGCCTGCGGCGCGGCGCTCGTTGATGATGCGCGCGCTCTCTTCGGGAACCGAGAAAAATTCGGTGTGCATGACGTGGTCGGTGATGTTTTCTTCCTTAACAGGGCGGAAGGTTCCGAGCCCCACGTGCAGCATAACAGGGGCGATCGCCACTCCCTTTTCGCGGATACGTGTGAGGAGCTCGGGGGTGAAGTGCAGCCCTGCGGTGGGAGCCGCCGCCGAGCCTTCCTCGCGTGCGTAGACCGTTTGATAGCGGCTATTATCCGTCAAGCGTTCGGTGATGTAGGGCGGCAGGGGCATGAGCCCCACGATGCTTAAAACATCGTAGATGTTGGCGTATTTTTCTTTATCATAGGTGAAATGAATGAGGCGGTTGCCTTCCTCGACGATGTCCTTGACCTCGCCCAAAAGCATTCCCTCGCCAAACACGAGCTTCATTCCAATGCGCGCACGCTTGCCGGGCTTGACAAGACATTCCCAAGTATCCAATTCGTGCTGACGGAGCAGGAGCAATTCGATCAGTGCCTCACCCCTTCCCTCAACATGACCGTACACGCGCGCGGGAATGACCTTGGAGTCATTGATAACAAGCACGTCACCCTCGCGAAGATAATCAAGGATGTCATAAAAATGGCGGTGCGTGATGCTTTCTGTCGCTCTGTCCAACACCATCAGGCGCGAGGTGTCGCGCTTTTCCATCGGGTGTTGCGCAATCAGCTCCTCGGGCAGATGATAGTCAAAATCCGCCGTGCGCAATTCGGTTTCGGGTAACGTATTTTTGATAGCCTCTCTCATAAAAATCCAAAAATCCTTCTTTCAAATTCGCAAATCGACACGCGGTTCATATACTGTAAATGTCCGCTGTCACAGATTGATACCATTATACATCAAAACCGACTGTTTTGCAACTGTTTTGAGGTTTTTTATGGGGGAACTTTTTGAAAAAAGTTCCCCCACCCCCCTCAAAAACTTTCTAACAAAATCACAAAAAAGGTTCGTCAGTCTTGCAACGGACGGTCGACGCGAGGTGAAACCTCGCTTTTGCTCTCGCTAGCGGCTAGGCACCTCCAAGGCCCTATCCGCTCAGAGAGTTGTTTTCCTATGGTATCGAAATTGAAAGGAGATTTCCTTTATGAGCATTGAAAAACAAACCGTTTTCAAAGGAGTGGCAACAGCGTTGATCACCCCTTTTTACAAGGGCGAAATTGACTATGAGGCGTTGCAAAATCTGATTGAAATGCAGATTGATGCAGGCGTTGGGGCGATCCTTTTGGCAGGAACGACGGGGGAAGCCCCCACGCTTTCGGTCAGAGAATGTGCCGATCTTGTGTCCTTTGCCGCGCGGCAAATCGGAGGACGGCTCCCCCTTTTGGCAGGGTGTGGTTCTAATTCCACGTCCCACGCCTGTGAATTGGCGGCGGCGGTGGCGGAGAGCGGCGCGGATGCCCTACTCGCGGTCACGCCCTACTACAACCGCACCAATGACCGCGGCATCGTCTCTCACTATCACGCAATTGCGGATGCCACCAAAAAACCGCTCATTCTTTACAACGTCCCCGCAAGAACGGGATTTTCGATGACGCTCCCACACTACCGTGAGCTTGCCAAGCACCCGGGCATTGTGGCTGTGAAGGAGGCTTCCCCCGACCTCTTGCTCCTTGCCAACCTGTGCAGTGAATGCTCCGCGGAGCTTGACGTCTACACGGGCAACGACCACCACACCGTCTCTGCCATGCGCCTGGGAGCGGCAGGCGTGATATCGGTCTACTCCAATATAGCACCGCGAAAGATGACCGAGATCTGCAGGTTGTGTGCCGCAGGAGACTGGAAGCTCGCATACGCGCGGCAAAAACAGATCCTTGCCCGCATGCAGGCTCTGTTTTGGGAGACCAATCCCATTCCTGTCAAGCACGTCATGGCAGCTATGGGACTCTGCCGTGCGGAATACCGTCTGCCTCTCTCTGCCCCTATGGGAGACACCGCTCGGCGCTTGGGTGAATTGTTTGACCTCTGACACCCGAAAATGTCGGATAAAAAGTTTTTCCAAGTATGATTTTTTTGCAAAAAAGCCGTTGACAAATTGCATCATCTGTATTATAATAGTTGCATAGAAATACGCCTTTTGCAAAAAACGCCCTTGCATGAGGGCGGCGGATGCAGCATTGCGGCATCCATCTTGCAAAAACGCCCAAAAGGAGGAAAACCTATTATGAGCATTCAAAATGAATATTTAAAGAAAGTTTTGGCTGACGTTATCGCCCGCAACCCCGGCGAAAGCGAGTTCCACCAAACTGTTAGCGAGGTGCTGGAATCCCTTGAGCCCGTTGTGGAGCAAAGCCCTATTTATATTGAGCGCGGCATCATTGATATGATGGTCGAGCCTGAAAGAATTATCAAATTCCGCGTTCCGTGGGTGGATGATCAGGGCAAGGTTCAAGTCAACCGCGGCTTCCGCGTTCAGTTCAACGGCGCCATTGGTCCCTACAAGGGCGGTCTTCGCTTCCACCCCTCGGTAAACGAGAGCATTATCAAGTTCCTCGGCTTTGAGCAAACCTTTAAGAACTCCCTGACCGGTCTCCCTATGGGCGGCGGTAAGGGCGGCTCCGACTTTGACCCCAAGGGTAAGTCTGACGGAGAGGTTATGCGCTTCTGCCAGAGCTTTATGACCGAGCTGCAAAAGTACATCGGTCCCGACACCGACGTTCCCGCAGGTGACATCGGCGTTGGCGCACGCGAGATCGGCTATCTGTTTGGTCAATACAAGAGACTGCGCGATGAGTTCACCGGCGTGCTGACCGGCAAGGGACGCTCCTACGGCGGCTCTCTCATTCGCCCTGAGGCAACCGGCTTTGGTGCAGTTTACTACACCGCCGAAATGCTCAAGACCTACGGTGAGGAGATCAAGGGCAAGACCTTTGCCATCTCCGGCTTCGGTAACGTTGCTTGGGGTACTGTTATCAAAATCAACGAGCTTGGCGGTAAGGTTGTTACCATCTCCGGCCCCGACGGATACGTTTACGATAAGGACGGCGTTTCTACCCAAGAAAAGATCGACTACCTGCTGGAAATGCGTGCATCCTGCCGCAACCGCGTTGAGGACTATGCCGACAAGTTTGGTGTTCCCTTCTTCGCCGGTCAAAAGCCTTGGGGTGAGAAGGTTGACGTCATTATGCCCTGCGCAACGCAGAACGAGGTCAACATTGACGACGCCAAGAAGATGGTTGCAAACGGACTTAAGTACTACGTTGAGGTTTCCAACATGCCCACCACCAACGAGGCAGTTGCATACCTGCAGGCAAACGGCGTAGTGGTTGCTCCCTCTAAGGCGGTTAACGCAGGCGGCGTTGCCGTATCCGGTTTGGAAATGTCCCAGAACTCCATGCGTTACAGCTGGTCCGCCGCTGAGGTTGACGCAAAGCTGAAGGACATCATGAAGAACATCTACGATAGTTCCGTTGCCGCTGCAAAGAAGTACGGCATGGAAGGCAACCTGGTTGCAGGTGCTAACATTGCAGGCTTCCTCAAGGTGGCTGACGCAATGCTTGCTTACGGTGTTGTTTAAGAAATATTTGGTTTGTGTGACAATAAGCCTATAATATTCAAGTATTGTAAGTTTTTCTAACAAATAAGACGGTTTGAGTGAAAATTCAAACCGTCTTATTTACTTTTTTGGAGTTTTATGATATAATAAGGTCAATTAGAAAATCGTTGTGGATAAGAATTTGATGAGGTGAGAATATGGCAATGTGGAATCCGTGGAGAGGTTGCAAAAAGTGCAGCGATGGCTGCCTCTATTGTTATATCCATAAGGGCGATGCAAAGCGCGGAGTTGACACAAGTATTATCGAAAAGACAAAGGACTTTACCAACCCCATAGAACGCCTGAGAAACGGCAATTACAAAATGAAATCCGGCATTGTCTATACCTGTTTTTCCACCGATTTTTTGATTGAGGAAGCAGATAATTGGCGTCCCGAATGTTGGCAGATGATGAGGGAACGCAAGGATTGCACGTTCCTGTTTCTCACCAAACGCATTGACAGATTTATGGACTGCATCCCCGATGATTGGGGCGACGGCTATGAAAACGTGGTCGTTTGCTGTACGATTGAGAACCAAAAGAACGCAAATTATAAGCTCGGAATTTTTGAAAAGCTTCCGATCAAGCATAAGTGCATAACGGCTCAGCCGCTGATCGAAGCCATCGACATAGAACGGTATCTTGACGGTGTTGAGCTTGTGGTTGTCGGCGGTGAATCGGACACGAATGCAAGACCGCTTGACTACGCTTGGGTGCTTGCTATCAGAGATCAGTGCATCAGGAAAAATGTGTCCTTCGAATTTAGACAATGCGGAACACACTTTATCAAGGACGGCAAAGCGTATAAATTGCAGACAAAGGATCTTTGCGCTCAGGCAAGAAAAGCCGATATTGACTTCAAACGCAATGGTTGATCAAATTCTAACGTGATGGAGATATAATATGAAATTGAAGAACATTTTGATTGTAGTTAAAGATATAGAGAAATCGAGAGAATTCTATCACAAATTATTTGGTATAGACTTGGTGCTTGATAACGATGGCAATATGATTTTGACTGAAGGTCTTGTCCTTCAAGACGAAAAGATATGGAAAAGCTTTTTAGGAAAAGATGTCGTTTCCAAAAGTAATTCTTGTGAATTATATTTTGAAGAACAGGATATCGAAGTTTTTATTGAAAAGCTGGAAAGAATGTACCCTAATATTGAGTATGTTAATCGACTTATGACACATAGCTGGGGGCAACAAGTAATTCGATTTTACGATTTGGATGGTAACTTAATTGAGGTAGGAACACCGATGTAATCAACAAATTCCAATTTATCAAACAAACAAGGCCAAACATAAATCTTTCTAACGTCTATTGTAAACAAAAATCCTGTATGTCATTCTGTGGTTTTGTGGTTTGTACGTTAGAAAACACAAATCCCACCCCACAATAAAGATTTCTCCCACAACACAAACCGCACCGTCAATGGAGACGGTGCGGTTTGTGTTTATGGGTTCATATTCACTTAAAAGATGTTCTCAAATATCGGCAGTTCGCCATTCTTGTGGGCGGTGTCAAGCTCCTCTTGCGTATCCACAGTCCAAACAAATTTGGGCGCGCCAAAAAAATTTGTGGTGATCTTTACGGGTAGAGCATCTCTATCCTCTTTGTAAAACGCAATAAAGTCGGGGCGTGCCACAACGTTGAGCGCCATTGCGGAAAGCGCAAGGAGAAGTGCGGTCTTCTTTTTCTTTCTTTTGCAGTCGTTTGCATAAAGCAGACCGCAAAACGTATTGGGAAAGCGCTTTTTCATGTTTCCAACAAGGAACGGATTGAAGGATTCGATGCAGTGGGGACCCTTGTAGTTTTGAAGCAGCTCTGCAACCTTGGGGCAAAGCGAGGTATCCAAGCTTGAGCCCTTCAATTCCACAAGCAAGGGAACCCTGCCGTCAATCAGAGCAAGCACCTCTTCAAAAGTTGGGATCGTTTGGTCGGAGTCCCCGAGCGTAAGAGCACTCAATTCCTCTGCCGTCAGCTCGCAAAGCTTTTTGTTACACCCCGTCATACGGACGAGCGTGCCATCGTGAAAGACCATGACCTTGCCGTCGCGCGAGAGCTGAACGTCAAGCTCAATGCCGTATCCTGCTCGGCAGGCTGCCTCAAATGCCGCCAGCGAGTTTTCGGGGGCGTCCTTGCCGTTGTGAAGTCCTCTGTGCGCATAATCGCACAGAAGCACCGGGTCGGGCTTTGTCTTTTTGGGCGGACGGACAAGTATAAACAGATAAATTGCGAATAGTATTACCGCAAGGATCGCAAGCAATACAACAATATTGATGAGTATCATCATAAGTTAATCAACGTCGAGCTGCTCGAGCAGATCCTTCTTCTCGATCGCCTTGGCGTCTCCGTGCTTTACAAAGAACATGGTAACAAACGAGAACAGAACAAACGCCGTACCAAATGCAAAGAATACATAGCGCATGCCGATCAGGTCATACAGGACGCCCGACAAAATGGGCGCGACGATTTGTGCTGCCATAGAAGCGGTATAGTAGTAACCCGTATATTTGCCAACGTCGCCTCCTCTTGCAAGCTCAACAACCATCGGGAAGGAGTTTACATTGATGGTTGCCCAGCCGATGCCCGCAAGAATGAATACGGGATACATAACGAGCTCGGGAGTTTTGGGAGTGATAAAGTTGCCAATGAAGAACGCAGATGCGAGGATCGCAACTCCTGCAAGAATGGTCTTTCTTCTGCCAACCTTCGAAGCGATAATGCCCACAGGAATGTAGGAAACGATTGCCGCCGCCTGCGCGATGATGAGCGTGAAGTTGAAATCAAAGCCGAGAATATTGGTAGCGTATACCGAATATTTACTGGTGATGGAGTTATAGCCAACGTACCAAAGTGCAACCGATGCCAAAATGAGAAGCAGGGATTTCATCTCACCCTTGGAAAGCTTGCGCTTTTGTGTGTTTGTACCCTCTTCTTCGGGGGCGTCCTCCAGTCCGAGACGGCGAGAGTCCTCCTCCATTTCCGCAGCCCAGCTCTTCTCTTTTACGGTGAGCAGGAAAACGACAAGTCCCGTAAGCATAATGGAAACAACGGCTACAACGTAACCCGTATATTGCATATAGTGGTTCTTAGAGGTTGCAAATACCATGCCGAGCACAAGCACGAGAATGCCGCCTGCCGTACCGGTGAGGTTGATGATTGCGTTCGCCTTGGAACGCAGGGGCTTTACGGTAACGTCGGGCATCAGGGCAACCGCAGGAGAACGGAAGGTAGCCATTGCCACCAGCACAACCAGCAGCGTTGCAATAAAACCGATAAAGGGCATGGGGTTTTCCATGGTCAGCTCTACGGTCAGCTTGCGGACCGCTTCGACCTCTGCGTCGGTTCCATGCGCCAGCTCGGGGATGCCTGCTGCCACTACCTTTGCAATTTGATAGTTATCAATAAAGGTAAGTGCAACAAAGGATACCATAGCGACGATGGAACCAATGAAGATAAAGGGGGTGCGTTTGCCAAAGCGTGTGTTCACCTTGTCGGAAAGGGCTCCAAAGATGGGGAGCATAAACACAGCCAGAACGTTGTCAATTGACATAACCGCTCCGGAAACGGTTTGCGGAAGACCAAAGTGGTTTGTTAAGATAAGCGGGACGATTGCATCGTATGCCTGCCAAAATGCCGAGATCAGAAAAAACGCCATTCCCACAAGCAACACACGTTTGTAGTTGAGCTTCATAGTGATTTCCTCTCAAAAAAATAATTGCATAGATATGCTCTTTCAGTATACCACAAAATTTTAGGTTTGTAAATGGGAATTTGGAAATAAAAAGAAAAGTAAGGAATATTTGTGGCAAAAAAGCGTGAAAACCGCTCTGTTTTGATGTGTTATGCCGCCCCCCTTAGGATTGCTGGTGCAAGCTTGCTCGCGGTGTGGCGCATATTTGGTTGTGTAGCAAGAGAGAGCCGCTCCCAATGGAAGCGGCTCTCTTGTTTGTTTCAATAAATTTTATTCTGTTTTTTGGTATTCTTTTGAGAGGTCGTTGTTGTGTGCTTCAGTAAACTCTGCCCACTCTTCGTCGGTATAATTGACAACCATGTATCTGATGCCACCGTGACCCATAAAGGTGTTATACTCCTCGGTAAGGTTGGAGAATTTAGCACCAAGGAAGGAACCGGTGTAGTCACCGATTAGCATAATGGAACGGCTTTCCTTCAAAACGACCTCCTCAAGTGCACAGAGGATCATCAGCCTTACATCGGAAGGCGCATAACCGTCCCCCCAGTTGTAGGTGTACTTTTGATTGTACTCTTTAGCAACACCGTTGAGGCAATAATACCAGTTTTGGAGATTCATGGTAATGGTTCGACCTGCGCACTCGTAGTTGCCTGCGGGCATGGTCAAAGTCATATCGATCTTAGATGTATCCCAATATTGATGATAGTTGAGATCATCAGTAGGATTTACAAATGCGCCAATGATATCAAAAGGATTGAAAGCATTACCGGAGAAACCGTAACCGAAACCGATTTGGGTTTCGCCAGTGCGGAATGCATCTGCCCAACCGGAGCCTGCGGATGCATCGAATTCAATAATGATTTGACCATCGAGCGCAGTACCCTTGGTCAGCTCGTCCAGAATGTCTTGCAGATAATTAGCTCTTTCTCTCTGCTTTGCGGTGTCGACGGAAGAACCATAAACGAGGGTGATCTTCTGGCTGGAATCGTAGCCATAGTATTCGGGATTTGCAAACAGAATGTTGATTGCTTCCTTCAGCTTCTCTTTAGCACGAGTGGGATTGTAACCGGTGAGCGTTTCGTAAGCCTCATCGGTGGTCAGACCGGTCAAGGTGCCGTCGGACCAAGTACCGTCTCCCGCTTGCACGAAGCCGTAAGCGCGGAGGAGAGTTTCTTTTGCTTGAACGGCATTGCGATAAGAACCGCCATCGGGAAGCAGAGGAGCGTTTTCGATATCGTAGTAGTACATGGAGTTCAACAGACCAAGGCAAGGCGTTGACGTGCCGGGCCAGATTTTTTCAACGATCTCTACTCTGTTAATAGATAGGTTGAATGCCTGTCTGAACTGTTGGATTGCGAGAATTCCATTATTATTACCGCTCGCCTTCAAAACGGCAAGATCGCTGAAAAGCTGCATACCGAATGTACCTGTGCCGGGAACGTAAGTAACGTACTTGGAATGCAGATAGTCGTCGATGTTGAAGGTATCGAATGCGGAATCATCGAATTGACCTGCAAGAAAGCCCATCCATTGGGTAGCAGCCTCTTCGATCTTCATGCAGTTGATGGCGGTGATGTTGTACTGGTTCTTATATTCTTCCATGTTCCAACCATACCAGTTGGGGTTAAGCTCAAGTCTGTAATCACTGCCCTTTTCATAACGAACGAGTTTGTAGGGACCCCAGCTTGCAGTAGACTTGAGGTTGGTGTTGTAGGTGGTGGTCCAAAGAGTTGAACCTGCTACAGGCTCGTGCTTGTTAGCCTCGTACTTTGCTTGGTGCACAAGCGGAAGGCTTGCCATGTAATAAGGCGCTTGCCAAGAGAGCGAGCCGTCCTCTTTGAGGAAGGCGTATGCCTTATCAAAGCAAATAACGATGGCATTGCCTTCAGCATAGATACCAACGTCTTCCCATGCAACGTTACGAACCGTGTTGGGTCTGTAGATAGCTACCCAGTTATAGCCTCCGCCGGGCTCGCAATACTCAGCGTAACCGCCGCCGGGAGCAATGTGTTGCCAGATATCACTTGCCTTGAAGAGCCAATTTTCGCTACCGGTTTTCCAACCGTCAGGAGTGTTAAATACTCTTGCATCATTGTAAGCGAGATATTGCGGTAGAGCATTGCCGTCTTCATCAACGAGACCTGCAGTTGTGATGCCCCACCCTAAAAGCTCGTTATCAAGATTTTCAAGATTTAGATAAAGGACTTCACCTGCATCAAGAGCCTCTTGGTTGCTAGCATAACCCAAGCTTGCAACACTCTCATATGTACCTTCCTGATTCTGGAAGAAGTAGCCACGGGCGTTCTTGATCATGAGGGTATCGTAGTAGGTGTAACCACGGAAGTTCATGAATGCAGGATCCAACTGAGCTTGCATCGAATAAACGAAATCTGCAGCAGTAATGGGTGTACCATCGTCCCACATCAAATCGTCACGCAGAGTGATCTTCCAAGCATAGCCGCCCTCTGCCTTTTGGGATGCCGTATAACCCCATTTTGCATCTACCAAAGCGGTTACGTCCTCAAGCTTGGTGGCCGCGGAATAATAGGCAGTATATGCATCGGGAATAATGGCATTTACATTAATAGACCCGTCTGCATTATACTTCTTATCACCTTCGAACTTATAGTCGTAGTCGAAGAAAGAAGAGCCGATATAGCTCAGGATTTGGGTGTCGTTGTTGTCTTTGTAGGTCAGTTCATTCCAGTTAGAAGGCATAACACTGGTAGTGGTGTTGTACTCTGCCTTTTTGTTGCCCGAAGGATTATCGGGCGTATCGGGAATATCGGGAACGTCGGGAATATCGGGAATGTCGGGATTATCGGGATTTTCGCTGATAACGGGACCGAGATTTTCAACCGTTCCGTCGGTGTAATAAACGATAAGCTCGCCGTTGACCAGCTCCATCTTGGCAATGCCGCGACCGGGCTCACCCTGAGGACCTTGAGGGCCTTGAGCACCTTGCGCCGGGACGCCAAGGTCAGTGTTGGCAACCCACCAGTTGCCGTTGGCACCAATGTGAGGAGTAACGCCGTCCTTGCCCGCAGGACCGGGTTCACCGCGGAACATAGCAATCAGCTCCTCGAGCGTACCGGTGTAACCGGCTTCCTTTGCCATTTCAAAAACGGTTTGCATCTCTAACAGATACAAGTCGTCATCAGGGGGAGTGTTTTCTTGCGGAGTGGTCGTTGTTGGAGCTGTGTCCTCTGCGGTAGTACCTTTTGTAGAAATTGAAATTTCGATACCGGCAAAGTTACAGCTTGAAAGAAGAAGCGTAGATGCTAACAGAATGCACAGCATCGCAAAAGCCAATCTTTTGTTCAGTTTCATAAGATGTCTCCTTTTCTAAAACATATGTTTTGGCACCGCAAATGAGATGTCGCCTTCATTATAGCACACTTTACCACAAATTGCAACCTTTTTATGATGATAAAAAGCGCACCTGCCGTGGCAGGTGCGCTTTTGGATTGGGTGAATTGCAAGGATTGATTTTTGTTTGTTCAATTTTTTCATTCTTTGCCGGACGTCGTTGTGCTCATGCGATGAATAGAGGTAAAG
The DNA here is from genome assembly GCA_015063725.1 of Oscillospiraceae bacterium. Lineage (GTDB taxonomy): Bacteria > Bacillota > Clostridia > Oscillospirales > CAG-272 > UMGS1865. Next base: position 48,794 of record SVTP01000006.1, on the reverse strand, counting down.
CTATAGCGGTTCGCATACGTCCCGTCGGCTCCCCAACCGTACCAATTTGCATTGACCTCGAGCTTGTAATAACTGCCGGCTTTGTAGTCAACAAGCTTATAAGGTCCCCAGCTTATACCACTTTCCAAATAGGTGTTATAAATGGAAGTAAAAAGCGGGCTGTCGTTTGGAGATTCCCCTGTAGTTGCTTCGTAAAAACGCATATACACCAATGGGAAATATGCCAGATATTCAACGGCTGCGGGTGCAAGGGTGCCGTATTCCTTTAAAAATTGATGTGACTTATCCAAGCAAATAACAAATTCAAGATCGCTCTCCGCCACAAATATACCAACGTCCTCTCTGGTAACAGCGGGCGCGGGTTTTGATCCTATTAGACCGTGATGGAACTGCTCGGGATCTTGCATATGGTAGGCGCGTGCATTTTTGATTCCAAGGGTATCGTAATAGAACTCTGCAAGTGGACTTTGGGAACGAGGATCAAGCACCTGCATCATCGAGTAAATAAAATCTTCGGCTCTAATAGGATGCCCGTCTGCCCACTTCATATCATCACGCAGGGTGATCTTCCAGGCGTAGCCGATTTGCCCCTCGGTATAACCCCATTTGGGGTCACCAACAAACTGCGCGGTGACATCTTCCAGGTGAGCGGCGGCAAAGTAATCAACATAATAATCGGAAAACTCATAGGGACATTCTTCGCTGAACACAAGCTGACGCTCATCAATAAGGCCTTCCTCGGTATATTCTTTTTTCTCAACGTAGTCCCTATATTCATACACAAAGAGCGGCGTGGAGAGATATTTCAGGAGATGCTTGGCATCCTCTCCGGTGCAAGTGATGGGATTCCAACAGTCGGGAACGTTGCCCACGGTGTAGTAGCCCGTGCCTTGATAAACGTCACTGCTTTTGAGGACAAAGCTCTCTTTTTCGCCGCAGGAAGAACAAGTCCTTTCCAGCAGACCGTCCTCGGTTTTGGTAACGGGCTTGACGGTTACCCAGTTGCCCCAAGTATGTGTGTGTTCGCCCTTGGAAGGGTCCCCCTCTTTGTTACACGCGGTGAGCAGCAATGTACTCAGAAGCATAACCAAAGACGTCAGCATTGCGATTCTTTTTGTGTTTTTCATAATCCTCTCACTTTCGCGTTTTAGCCCGTCGGCATTTGGGTGGATCTTTCACCCGTGGTTTCATTATACCCTATTTTTTTCGAAATGTCAACCCGTTGCCAAACAAAAGGCGGTCTGCAAAAGCAGACCGCCAAGTGTTTATTCATCGTAACGGTACATTTCTTCCTCTTCGGAATATTCTTCGTTATCGTTTACGATATATGCTGTTGGGTCAATCGATCCCTCGTCGCTTGTCTCTTCTCCTTCAAGGATCTCGGACTCGAATTGTGCGGCATCCGCTTCATCTGCATAGTCGTATGCTCCTGCGTCCGACTCCGCATAGTACGGATCTCCTCCTTCATCTCCGGAGTAGCCGTTTTGTACATACGCTTCTCCAAATACTCCGTCAATGGGATCTGCACCATACGACGTCTCTTGTGTCTCTTGACCTGTCGCATCCACATCCGATACTCGCTCGGTCTCTTCTTGATTATACGCATATACGTCCTCCTCATCATCAAGTGAATAGTAAGGGTTGGGGGCATGCTCGATGAATTCCTCGTCGTCATAAACCTCTTCGGTCTCTGTCTGCTCGTGTGCAAGCTCGTCGGCAAGTCCCTCGTCAAAGGCATCCTCACCAAGCGTTTGCTCGGTCTCAACGTACTCCTCTTCGAGATCCTCTTCTTCGATTTCAAGCGATCCCATAGGAGCTTGCGTATCCTCGGCAGGAACTGCCGCGGGCTCGTTTTGCAAGGTTTGCTTACGAGGAGCGGGAGCGGGCTTTTGACGGGTAGGCTTAAGCTTTTTGGGCTTGAAGACGCGGATCATACCCGAGGAAATGAGCAACCACATCAGCACGATCTGCAAAATCAGTGCCAGAGCGCCCAGACCAAGCGCGATCATTTCGCTATTAGCGGGTTGGAAATAAATTGTGAGGAACATAGGCAGTGCTACGCTTGCATGCTTAATTGCGTTCTTTGCCTTGCTGCGAGCCGCAAGCACAAGGATGATTGCGATGAGCTGGCAAAGTACGATAACGCCAAGAGCAATGATAACACCGGTCAAATCAACGGTGGGATCTGCCATGATAACGAAATCAGCCACCTGCTTTGCGCGGAATACCAGCATGTTGCCCTCAACGGTGGTTTCAAGCAGCTCTACCGTGCCGGTAGCAGCGTTGTAGTAAGCCACCTGCAAGCCGGTGCGACCTGCGAGTGCTTCGGGAATGAGCATACGGAACTCAAAGCTATCCCCCTCGGCGGGTTGTACGTTGGTCAGATAGAAGTTATAAGCGCTGACCGTATCGAGCGCACTGATCAGTTCCTTGGCTTCTTCAATGGTAATAAAGGAATCAGCAGTGATCTTGCCCTGTGCGATCGCATCACTGACGGCACGGCGCAAAGCTTTGATATCCTCAATGGAATTCAAGGAGATACCGCCGTTTTGGCCCAGACCTAACAGAGTGGAGAGCTGAATGGTTCCGGTGGCATCATGGAGATAGGATACGGGAATCGCCTTCATTTCTGCCATAGCAGTATCAAAGAGTGCCTCTACATCCTCGGTTTTGCCAGCCGAGGAAATCTTGGTAACCGCTACCTCGCAAATATTGCTGAGTCGCTCTTTGTTGGCGGTGTTAAAGGAGCCGGATTGGAAGCAATCATCGAGGAATGCTTCGAGCTCGGCGATCTTGGAATCCTGGAATCTTGCAAGAGCAAGCTTTGCTTCAACAGAGGCAATCAGTTTTTCTACCTCTTCAAAGAAGTTCTCACTGCCAACCAGACTGTCGATTTCATCCTTGATCTCTCCAATCACAGCGTTGGCAATATCGCCATCGTTGTCGGTGAGCATGTTATCAAGGTTTTCCTTAATGTTGTTCACGTATGTCTCGTGATTTGTAACAGTAGCGGAATGCACATAAATAATACCGGGGGGAACCTCTCCGTTCTCTTGCAAACGAACAAATACATAATAGGTGGTTCCGGGCTGCAGGTTTTCGAACAGATAGTAGTTTTGATCGCCAACAATCTGCTTCCAATCCTCAGCAGTCAAATTTTCGGGATTGTTGTTGCGCAAGATGGCAAACTCATAGAGATGTGCCACATCGGGATTCATTGTAACCTTGATTTGGGTATCGTTCTTGTCAATCGACGTCACGGCACCGTCGCTACCGTATGTGGGGGCTTGCGGACGTGATTCGGCGCTCCATACCTGCATTGCTGCACCAACGGTGAATGTGCCGGATTCAAACATGGTGGTAGGATCCATCGCCTCTCCGTTCCAAGCAACCAGCTTGAAGCCGTCGGGCATCGTGATCTTTACCTTATATTCTGTTTCAAAAGGCAGCTCTACCCCATTGGGATAAAAGGTGTTGCCTACAAGAATCTCTATGGTGGGATTTATGCCTTCAGGCAGACCGCTGATAGTTACGGTAACGCTATAGCTCTCGCGAATCCAACGTGCATAGAATGTGATCACGCCTGCATTATCTACATCGTCGAGATCCCATTTTGTTACATTGATCGTGCCGTCGGCATTGATATACTTTACGCCGCCTTCGAGAGCACTCCAGTAACCGTCAAACTTGAAACCGTCCTTAAGGGGAATCACAAAACCATCGGGAAGGCTCCATTCGGTATCGTACGTTACACTGGGAATTTCGTTTGTGAATTCATTTGTAGCACCTTGACCGTCGAGAGCTACCTTGTAGGATTCAACAGTCCAAGAAGCCGTAAGTGTAATGTCTGTAGTATGCACGGTACTATCCAAATAGTACTTGCCCTCACCTGCAGTCAAGCCATTTTCTCCGCCAACTTCACTGCCATCGGTGTAGGTCAATGTCCAACCGGCAAATTGATAGCCTGCGCGGAAGGGGTTGGGAATAAAGAAATCAGCTTGGTTAAATTGGAAGGTTTGGGGAAGCGTTGCATTCCATGCATCCAAAGAAGGAATCAGCTCTGCGGGAACGTCCCCCCACTGATAGGTGATTGTATAAGTCTGTGGAACCCATTGTGCAATCAGAACGATTTTTCCATCCTCTGCTGCGTATTGGGCATTGCCTGCGGCATCCAGGATACCGAGAACAAAATCTGTTGCGGTTTTTTCGCCAACCTGTTCTCCGTCTACCATAACGATCCAACCGTCAAAGATATAGCCTCTGCGTGTGGATTGGCTGATGGGCGTGCGCGTATCATAAACATAGGTCGTGCAAGCACCTTCGGGCAGAACGCCGCCATCGAGCTGATAATCGAGCGCGTAAATGATAGGGGTGTAGTAACGTGTAAATTCATTGGGGTTATCATCATTTTCGGAAACAAGTGTAATGGGAGATATTTGGTAAGGATAATCCATATACAGCGTGTAACCGGGATAACTCTTGTAGTTGATGGAGCCGTCATTTGCGAGCTCTTCGCCCATGGGCGTAAGTGCAGATACATGCGTATCCATAGGCGCTTCCCACAAATACGTTCCCAACCGTTTGTCCTGTCCCCACGCTCCGGTTTCGGTATCTTGCTTCCATACATAGTCATAGCGGGTAACCTTTTGCGGATCGGGGGTAAATTCTGCATGCAAATAGATGGTGCCATTGAGGACCATATCGGTATTGATCAGCGTGTGAGAAAGATAATACTTGCCATCCTCATTTTTCTCTGTAATGCGCACCATTTCCTCGCCGGTGCTATAAATGACTTGCCAATATTGGAAGGTGTAACCTTTGCGATACACCTCGGGAAGCACCGTAAGATTGTCTTGCTGCATATAGTGATACTTCAAACCATACAGTTCTCCCTTGTCGCCGCTTACAGGATTATAGGGCAAGGTGGTGACATCGGCTTTTTCAAACTTGACATCAAACACCTTGGGGGAGCACTCAACCTTAGCACGAACCGATGACAAAAAGCTTGCTGCATAATAGCAATCGTCATAGGGCTCCCTAAGGGAGTTACCGGGATTATCCATATCCTCAATGCTTGTCAAAGCATAGCCCATGACAGGCTCCACGATAAGCTTGAGCTCTTTGCTACCATAGGGGACATTAACGCTCTTACCGTCAGGATCCATTACTTCCCTTCCGGTTTCAAGTCCGTCATATGTCAAGTAGACTGTACACTGATTGGGATCATAAACAACCGATATGGTAAGATCGGGATCTCCTGCTGCAAAAACAGAAGCTGCAGCAAGAAGCACAAGCATCATAACGAAAGTGAGAAGCAGTATCCCTTTGCGCATAATAGAAGTTTTCATTATTTTCATTGATACTGTCCTCCTCTCATCGAATCATAATGGAATCGCCGTCGGCATCGCTGATGGCTTTGATGGCATCCAGTGTGAAGTGGTTTGCCTCGACGGTGAATTGTCCCTTGAGCTCGCCGCTTGCATAAACCTTGAGACGGGTTGCGCTCTCGGGTGCAAGTCCTACTTGCTTCAGGGTTTCGAGGTTGATGATGGCACCGTTATCAAAGTAATCGTCAAAGGTGCATACGTCCAAAAGGACAACGTCGGTGGTGGGAGCAGGTTGCGGTGCGGGTTCTTCCTCGACCTCTTCCTCTTCCACAACTTCTTCAACGACTTCCTCGGGCTCTTCTTCGTAATACTCTTCCTCGTAGTACTCCTCCTCGGCGACCGCATCGGGATCTTCCTCGTAGTATACTTCTTCGTAGTATTCCTCAACCTCTTCGGTGGGTTCTTCTTCGTAGTATTCTTCCTCGACTACTTCTTCGTAGTACTCTTCTTCGGCGACTTCCTCGGGTTCTTCCTCGTAGTACTCTTCCTCGACTACTTCCTCGGGTTCTTCCTCGTAGTATTCTTCTTCGACTACTTCCTCAGGTTCTTCCTCGTAGTATTCTTCCTCGACTACTTCCTCGGGTTCTTCCTCGTAGTATTCTTCTTCGACTACTTCCTCGGGTTCTTCCTCGTAGTATTCTTCCTCGACGACTTCTTCGGGTTCTTCTTCGTAGACCTCTTCCTCAACCTCGGGAGCAGGCTCTTCGACGGTTTTTGCGACCTCTTCAACCTCTTCAACCTCGGGGGTGGGCTCTTCTACGACTTCTTCTACGACTTCTTCAACAACTTCCTCGACGGTTTCTTCGACAACTTCTTCTGCGGGTTCTTCTTCGGGGACTGCTTCGGGGGTGAGCTCCTCTGCGGGCGCATCCTCCTCGAAAACATCATCGCCGAACAGAGCCGCCACAGAGCTTTGCACCTCGCCGGGTGCTTCTGCTTCTTCGGTCGCTTCCTCGGTCTCTTCTTCAACTGCTTCTGCAGCTTCTTCAACGACCTCTTCTGCTACCTCTTCGGCTACTTCTTCTACAACCTCTTCGGTGGTAGCTTCTTTGACAGGTTCTTGTGCAACCTCGGGAGCGATCTCCTCTGCCTCTGCCTCAATGGGAGCAGCGGTGTGCTCGGGGATCATTTCAACGGTGCGAGTCTCCTCGCTGATTTGTGCCGCAGCGCCTGTGCCGTAGTAATGCTCGGTGTAGTGACGCTCGGTTGTGCGAATAGTCTCGTGTGTTGTGGTAGTTGTGGTAGTTGTGCCCGATACGGTGGTGGTAACGGGTACTTCCTCGACGGTAGGCTCCTCAACGATAACGGGTTCCTCTTCGGGCTCCTCAATGATGACGGGTTCTTCGGGGATAGGCTCTTCTACAGGCTCTTCGGGAGCGGGCTCTTCAACCGTTTCAGGTTGGTCGTTGTCAAACTCCCAAGTGAAGTTTGCGTTTGCGGGGATAACGGTTTCATCCTCTTCGATCAGTTGCGGTACGTGATCGGGGTCAAGCTCGAAAGTAGCCGCAGGCTTTTCCTCACGCAGATACTCGCGAATAAGTCCGCGGGTGATGAGCGTTTCGGTATCGGTGAAGGGATATTGCTCCTCGTAGTTGATCTCTTCGATGTCGATGGGAGAGAGTCCCTGCTCTTCGCAGGCGCGTTGTACAAGCTCCAAAGCAAGTGTGAGCTTGCGAGGAGAGTTGACCTTGTAAAGGAAGGGAGTCTCGGCGTATTTCTTTTTGGACCCAACGTCGCGTCCGCGATAAACGGAATCCTCAAGAGTAGAGGGCTCAAGCGCAAGATAGAGATCCAACGTACGGGGGCGAACGTTGATCTTTGCGATTTGCGTGTGCTCGTTGGTGTAGGTGTCAATGGTCCAGCTCATGCGCTCCTTGGTGCCTTCGTAGCCCATAAGCGCGTTGCGGATAGCACTGTAATATTTTTTGGTAGCAGGACGGGACTGCATCAGCTTTGCCTCGCAGCTCTTGCGATAGCGTGCAATGATGTAGCATCCTGTTTCTTCGTCAAAGCCTACGATGCGCTCGTTGCCAAAGAGATCGCTTTCGTACTCGTCATCGTTCTCTTCTGCATCGGCTTCTCTTTCTGCCTCATCCTCGGCATCAACCTCATCCTCGGTGTCGAGCTCTTCGATTTCGAGCTCTTCGTCCTCGGCGTCGATGGCAGGTACACTTTCGCCGTTTTCCTGTGCGGGACGTGCAACAGCAACCTCACGCTCCATACGGATCTGCGCCTCGAGCTGCTTGAGAGCATCGATTGCCTTCATCATTTCCTCGGTTACGGGATTGGTACTCTTATCCTCGGTAACAGTGGTGGTGTTGGTCTCCTTGATGATCTCCTTGGTAGTCTCAATAATATGCTTTTCAACAAAGGGAACCTGTCCTGCATAGGCAGGCATACCCTGATGCATGAACGTTTGTTGCATGGGTTGTGCGGGTGCAACTGCGGCAGGAGCTGCGGTAACGGCGGTTTCGGTAACCGCCTCGGCAGGTGCCTCTGCTTGTGCGACCTCGACGGGAGCTTCCTCTGCGGGAACTTCCTCTACGGGAGCTTCTTCGGTAACGTCCTCGGAAAGAACGGCATCCTCGGTGTTGATGAGGTTGGCGATCGCCTTTTGCGCCTCTGCATCATCCTGATAAGGTTGAACGTAGTCGACCTCGGGTGCGGGCTCGGGGCGTGCTTCCTCTTCGGTAACGGAAACTTGCTCGGGAACTTCCACAGGAGCATATGCGGGTGTTGCAGCTTTTTGTTCCTCGGCTGCTCTCTCATCCTTTGCGGAAATGAGCAGATAGCCCTTGGCACGAAGCACGATTAAAAGAACGCAAAGCACAAAGGCGCCCACTGCGGCAGCGATAGCCAGCACCAAAAGGGCCAGCTCTGCCGTGGCAGATACTGCACCAAAGGAAAGTGCCGCCAAGGCATAGTTCGCGCCTCCGCCTCTGTTGTATTCGTCATTTGATGCATCTGCCTTTTCGCTCTTTGCGCGGCGCATTTTGCCGACGAGCACACAGATGCCTGCGATTTCAGCGCCCAGAACACATGCCAACACAGCGATGGCAATGTAGTAGAGGTTTTCTACGCTGAGTCCGAATGACATTGCAAAAAATTGTTGAAGATTCAATGTCTTGTCCCCCATTCTGTCGGATTTTTCCGACGACTTCCTGAATTGGCAAAATTTGGTCGAGCCAATTCTATTGATACACATATATTGTATCACACATCCCTTAAAGAATCAATATATATTATAAAAAAACTTTTCAGTTTTTGCAAATTTTCGTCGCAATATTCGTCAAAAAGAGACTTTGGGCAGGCGCGAGAGAACTACCGAAGCCGCAAAACACAGAGAACGGATCTCGGCGCCGTCAAGCCCCTCTCCCGCATGGTTGAAATCGGCGGCGGCGCGCAGTCTTTCCATAAAGGTGGGCAGGTGGCTCTCTACGATCGTCATATAAGTTGGTTGCGCCTCGCATAGGGCGACATCCACTGCGGTCAGGCGTGCATAGGCAGCCTTGATGCGCGCGGTAATCTCGGTATATTCCTCGCGTACGTCCTCTTGGACGGCTCTTTCTGCCAAAGAAAGCAAGTGGAGCGCACGGTTGACTTTTGCCACCTCCGACGCGATACTGTGGCGCAGCTGTGAGAGCGTGGCGATGCACGCAAGCAAACGCCCCCTGGCTTCCTCAATCTGCACAACGGTGCGGCAAACGGTGGGAAAATCCGCTTTGCCATCCCGCGTGCGGAAAACACCGCTCTTTTGCGCAAGAGATTGCGAAAGAGCGTCCAGGCTCTCCCCTATTATCGACAGCACAGAGTTGGTGTCATTCACTCCTGTGGCACAATCTCTTTGCAAGCAGAGAGAGGAGGTGTCCGCTTGGTGGGACACCTCCTGACAGTGCGCGCGCAGCAGAGGCTCGTTGGAGGTTGCCAATTCGCTCACGCGGCGGCTGATATCTTGTGTATCGCTGTTGTAAAGATACTCAGGGTGCATTGATGATCTCTTTCTCTTCGGCGTAGTTGGGCACGTGCTTCTCCCCCGGCAGGTAGACCGCGCTCTTGGGCACGGCAAAGCGGATGGCATTGGGCACGACCTCTACGGTAAAATGATTTTGGCGAATCAACTCGCCGTCAAAGGAATAAACAAATCCCTCGGGCGCATCGATCTTGATCTTTTTGCCGCGACGGTATTCGAGATATTTATCGAATTTGGGGTTATCGAGGTGTGTTCCCTCGGTGTAGCCCTTGATCAGGTTGATAAAGGTCAAGTGAGAGAGAGGCTTGACAAGACAGATCTCAAGCTGTCCGTCGTTATCGAGCGAGCGAGGTGCGCAACGGAAGGAACCGCCCACGTACTGACCGTTTGCAATAGTACAGAGCAGAATTTTGCCCGCGGGGTTGAGCAATTCCCCATCCACTGTAACCTTGCAAGGGTTTTTCATCGCCTTGAAAAGTGCTACAACAATACCCGTTGTGTAAGCATTATTGCCACCGATGATCTTTTTGCGGCGGACCTTCATCATGGTTTCGGCAACAGAGGAATCAAATCCAAAGTGTGTGGCATTGATGGCGTATTTGTTGCCTACGCGCATCAGGTCGATGTATTCCTCGGGGGCGTCCAGAAGCTCCTCGATGTTCCAAAACACCTTTTTGCCGCCGTAGTACTTGACAAAATCGTTGCCTGAGCCGCAGGGATAGCAGCTCATGGACGCGTGCGGAAAGCCGACAACGCCGTTGACGACCTCATTGAGGGTTCCGTCACCGCCGCAGGCATAAAAGCGCACTGGCTCGGGATGTGCCTCACAATATGCGCGGATGTATGCGGTTGCGTCGCCCGGTGCTTGCGTTTCGTAAAGCTCGTAATCGACCTCTACCTTTTTCAGCTCCAGGATCTTTTTGATGTTTTGAAAGGAGTTATCCTTGCCGGCCGCGGGATTGATGATGAAAATATGCTTCATAACTGCCACTTTCCTTTTTGTTTATTTGGTCGTCTGTTGGATAGCCACTGATAAAGATGCGTAAAAATTGTCATAAATACTTGACGTATGCTCCAAAAGCAGATGGGATCGCATAGCTTTGATGCAGCTCCCCGTTAGGGATCAGGAGCATTCCCGATCGCCCGTGCAAGCCGTCAAACTCGGGAGTGATGCGCACATCATAGGCGATCATGTGCCACTCGATGTGCGTGAAAACGTGCTTGGCGTTTTCCAGTTTTTGAATCCGCAGAGGCTCAAACCCAAGAGAACGCAGATGCGCCAGCGCCTCGGCTTCACCGAGATGCCCCAGGATGTTGGGCAGCTCGTAAAGCCCCGACAAAAGCCCCTTTTGGGGACGCTTGGAAAGCGCTGTACGGTCGCCGTCGCGGATGAGAAAGACAGTCCGCTCTTCGATCCGCCTCGGCTTTTTGGGAGCGCGGACGGGAATTTCATCCGTTCTGCCCTCGCGATAAGCCGCGCAACAGTCGCGCAAGGGACAACTCTGGCACATCGGCTCGCGGTTTGGTGCGCATACGGTAGCGCCAAGCTCGATCAGGCTTTGGGTAAAGTCCCCTGCCGCTTCGGGAACCACGCGGGCAAGTGCCTCGCGGAAGTGCTTTTTTGTTTCGGGCAGGGTGATGTCGGCGTCCGTTCCGCTCACGCGTGCCAGAACACGCAAAACATTGCCGTCAACGGCGGGAGCTCGCAAGCCGTAAGCTATGGATGCGATCGCTCCTGCGGTGTATTCGCCAATGCCGGGGAGTTTCAGCAACGCCTCATAGGTCGCGGGCATCACGCCGCCGTGCTCCTCGACCACCGCACGTGCCGCCTTTTGCAGATTGCGTGCACGGCTGTAATATCCCAAGCCTTCCCAAAGCTTCATCAATTTTTCCTCGGGAATTTCGGCAAGCGCTCGTACGTCGGGACAGGACTTTAAAAAGCGAGCATAGTAGGGCTTGACCGCCTCAACGCGCGTTTGCTGAAGCATGATCTCGGAGATCCAGATCTTATAAGGATCGGACGTGTGCCGCCAAGGCAGGTCGCGCTTATTTTGTTGATACCACAAAAGCAGTGTACGCACCGCGTTGGGGGAAAGAATTTCGTTCATGTTCGGCTTCCTTTGCTTTGGTTGTATCCATTATATCATATCGCGCGCGAAAAATCAAGAAAAACCGCAAAATACGCGCAGGCAAACAGATAGATTTTTTTGAAAACGCTTGCAATTCTTCCAACAAAATGATAAAATAGAAACAGAAATTAAAAGAAAGGATTGGATCGTATGGATTTTTTGCGATTTTTGGAAAGCATCCGCACGCCCGTAGGAGACGCGCTGATGTCCTTTATCACCCTGTTTGGAGAGGAGACGCTCTTCATCGTCCTGGCGCTCGTTTTCTTTTGGTGCGTGGATAAAAAACGCGGATACTATCTGCTCTTTACCTGCTTTACGGGAACCATCTGCATACAGTTTTTGAAGATGACCTTCCGCATTCCTCGCCCATGGGTAAAAGATCCTAACTTTACCATTGTAGAAAGCGCACGCGAGGCGGCAACGGGATACTCCTTCCCCAGCGGTCACACGCAGTGTGCGGCAGGGCTTTGGGGCGGCATTGCCCGCTCGGCAAAAAAGCGCGCCGTTCAAATCGGTGGCGTGGTGCTCTTGCTTTTGGTAGGACTTTCAAGAATGTACCTTGGCGTTCACACGCCCCTTGACGTCCTCGTCTCTCTCGGGATTGCGGCAGTCGTTATTTTTGGACTGTACTGGGTCGTTTACCTCGGCTTTGACAAGCCCAAAAGAATTTATATTGCCAGCGGTGTGCTTTTGCTTGCCGCCATTGCAAACCTGTTGTTTGTAACGCTTTACCGCTTCCCTGCCGACGTTGACCCTGCAAACCTTGCAAGCGGACAAAAGAGTGCTTGGCAGATGCTCGCTTTGGCGATCGGTCTTTGCATCATTTACCCCCTTGACCGTCATTGGCTCAAGTTTGAAACCAAAGCTGTTTGGTGGGCACAGATCCTGAAGCTTGCCATTGGCGTAGGACTTGTTTTGGCAGTACGCATGGGACTGAAAGCGCCCCTCAACGCCCTCTTTGGTGTCAACCTCGGTGCAGGTGTTCGTTACTTCCTGATCGTGGTAGTCGCAGGCATCCTCTGGCCCTTGACCTTCCAATTCTGGTCGAAGCTCGGACAGAAAAAAGTGCAGAATGAAAAAGAATAATCAAAGACCATAAATAAAAAGACCGCTGAAATTCAGCGGTCTTTTTTGCATACGTGCACTCATTCTTCTTCCAAAACGATGTCAACGGCATCGTCGGTTTCGGAAACGTCGGTGATGACGTCGTCCTCGTCAAAGTCGAAGACCTCAAGGGGCTCTGCCTCTGCCTCTTGCTTTGCGCGGACAGCGGCAGCTCTTTCCTCGGCATCCCTCTTTGCCTCTTGCGCCATCTTGTGCGCCTGCGCTGCCTCGGCAGCGGTATCGGCTACAGTCTCCTTAAACGAGGCAGCCTCTCTTTCGGCGTCGGCTACTCGTTGGCGGAGCTCTTCGATTTGCGCCTTGACGGTGCGAATATCCAAAATCGCATTTTTAACGTTTGTAATGCAAGCGGCAATTTGGTCAAAGTTTTCCTTGTCCTCTACAAAATGCCCAAAGGATGCCCGTCCGAGCTCGGCATAAGCCTCTTGCAGTCTGGTCTCTGCCATGGAAAGCTTGACCTGCAGACCTGCCATATCGGCGGTTTGATTGATTTTGGTAGCGGCACGGCCTGCAAAGGCTCTGATTCCGCCATAAATTTCTTCCCAATTCATACGTTTTTGCTCCTTGTTCTACAATTTGCTGTGCGTTTTTTCCATAAATAGTATATACCCTTTTGCGCGTGTTGTCAACCGTATAAAAGTAAATTTTTGTGCAAACACTATCCAAAAACGATCAGATTTGCAGGAAAGGGCGTTTGAAATGAAAATGAATAAAGATACCTATGCGCGTTTTGCCGATGCCCATGCACCGCGCTCCCCCATTGTTAAGGACTGTCTTTGGGCGTTTTTTGTGGGCGGCAGTATTTGCACCGTTGGGCAGATATTGCATGACGTGTTCCAAAATCTCTGCTCCTTCTCCGAACAGACCGCAGGCACGCTGACCTCGATCTCTCTCATTCTTGTCGCAGTCATTTTGACCGCACTTGGCGTATTTGACAACATTGCCAAGCACGCAGGGGCAGGCACACTCGTCCCCATCACGGGCTTTGCCAACGCCGTGGTCTCCCCTGCCATTGACAGCCGCGCCGAGGGATTGGTGCTTGGCGTGGGCGCCAAAATTTTTACTGTTGCCGGTCCTGTTTTGCTCTACGGAACGCTGGCAGGCGCGATCTATGGCGTGATTGATTGGCTCGTGGGAATGTTTTAGAGTACGCTCGTGTGTTGACAATCTACAAAAAATGTGGTAGAATGATAAAAAACAACACACGTGGGAAGGAGAGCCACCATGACCTACGATCAAATTCGCCGCGACGAGGAGATCCGCACTTATATTGAACGGGCAGACGCCGCGCTTTGTGCGCTCGGCTACACCGAGCACAATCAGGCACACGTTTGCCGCGTTGCCGAGGAAGCCGGCAGGATCCTCTCTTGCCTTGGTTACCCCGAGCGAGACGTGGAGCTTGTCAAAATCGCAGGATATATGCACGACATTGGCAACGTTGTCAACCGCCGTGACCATTGCCAAAGCGGTGCCGTGATGGCGTTTTCCCTTTTGCGTGAGCGCGGATTGGATGCCTGCGACATTGCCGATATCATGACTGCCATTGGCAACCACGACGAGGGCGCAGGAACCCCCGTGAGTGCCATTGCCGCCGCTCTCATTTTGGCAGACAAAAGCGACGTTCGCCGCTCGCGTGTGCGCAACACAGACCCTGCCACCTTTGATATTCACGACCGCGTCAATTATTCGGTAGAAAGATCCACCCTGACCGTAAACGAAGAAAAAACGGTCCTGACGCTCTCGCTCTCCATTGATACGGGCATTGGCTCGGTAAGTGATTACTTTGAGATCTTTCTGGAAAGAATGTTACTCTGCCGTCGCGCGGCGGAATGCCTCGGCTTGCGCTTCCGTTTGGTGGTAAACGAGCAGGTTTTGATGTAAAAACAGTTTCCTGACGCCCACCGTGTAATGACTTACACGGTGGGTTGTTTTTTCGGACCTTCGGGGTTCTCGCTGCGGCTCGGTCCCTACAAGAAATTTTAATATTCATCGTAGGGGCGAAGAGATTGCTTGCAATCTCGTGGCGGCTTGCCGCCTTCCATTAGGTCGCCCGCCTTTATTTGCGATATGCGTTTGTTTGCGGGGCGTCGATTTTTAAACTTTGACATGGAACCAAGCGTTCCCGCGCATATCCTTCCCATATCATATAAAAAAGCACCGCTCTTTTTGAAAGCGGTGCTTTTTGTTTCTTTTATATTTTTACTGAATCGGTACGTCGGGTGTTGGCGGCAGTGCGGGGGCATAATGCGTGATGATCTGCACGTCGGGATAGGTGTGGACGGCAAAAATCAGTTCTTCCTGCTGCTCGCTCAAAACTACGCGCATATCATATTGTTGAATGTAATATTGCGCATCGGTCAAAATCTGCTCCGCTCCCCCAACCGAGGTCGCTTCGGTCAGGTCGATGGCAAGAAAGTCACACTCCTTGGCAAGGCTCTCAAGCAGTGCCCAGGAACCGTCGGCTCGCGCAAGCGCCAAGGGAATCGCAACTCCCACAGGTTCATCCCCTGCCATCGCCTTGATTTGCCGAACGTAACGCAAAATGGATGCCGTGTCGGTTTGGGCAAAGGGGATGCCGCACAACAAAATTTCATTGCCGCCTGCGTGTAAAAACTCCTTCATCAAGGCACACTCTTGGGCAGCGATTGCGTATTGCAGGTCTGCTCCCTCTTGATAGAGCGCTTGCGGATAGAACACCCCACTGACAAAGCCCGTAAACAGGTGGACCTCCTCCATTGCATCGTAGAGCACCTGCTCGGAGACAGACGTCGCCCCGAGATAGGTTGCCACCTCGGATGTGTAATTAAGCTGCCCTGTGGGAGTGTTGAGCGTTACCGAGACCTCGGCAAGGCTTTCCCAAAAGCTTTCTGCTTCTTCGCCAAACACGTAAGCATCAGCGTGGATGTCGCGCGTGTAGGATTTGTCGGTTTTGGTGGTTTCTTCTTCGGCTTTTTCGCCCGTGGTCAGGCGCTCGTATGCCTCGTCATCCAACCAGACGTTGAGCATAAGACCGATAATGACGGTGAGGAGAAGCGCCGCGCCTGCACAAATCAAAACAATGGTAAGCGGCGAGAGGTTCCCTCTGCGGTGCGTATTACGGCGGTTGCCAAACAGTTGCATAGCGACGTCTCCTTTCAAAGAAATTTGCCGAGGTAGATATTATTGCATTGCCACAAGGTCGATCGACTTGCCGTAGTCGTTGATCTCAATATTGAGCGACGCTTTTGCAGCCTCAACGACATCGCCAACGATAGCCCATTGGTAATCGGAAAGCAGTTTTGTCAGCTGCAGAGAAAGTGTGGAGTACATATTCCCCATCTCATCCTGGGTTTCGGTCTCCTCGACGCGAACAAACACGTAAAGTACACCGTCATCCTCGACGATCTCACTTACATCGCCCGCGTTCTTGAGCGAAACAGCCGTATCGACCAGCGCATCCTTGTGGACGTTGCGAACAAGATAGTAGGGGGAGACGTTTGTCAGATCGTCGTTTGCCTTGTTGATGCAGTCGGTCAGCGTCCACTCGCCCGAGATCAGCTTTTGGCGGGCATCCTCTAAAATAGCGCGGTTTTCTTCTTTTTCCGTATCGTTTTCATGCGTCAGGAGAAAGTGTTGTACGTATGCGCTGTTTCCGTCGGTCAGCCAAGTCTCAAACTCTGCCTCATCGGTAAAGAATGCGCCACGGTTTTGCATGGCGGTGTGCAGCATATATTTCATTTCATCCAATGCAAAGTAAAAGCGGAACAAACGGTCGGTTGCGTATCTCTCCTTCAAAGCCGCCTTATACTCACGCTTGGAGGTATACTCCGCCAAAAGCTCGGTCATGTTGGCATCAACAGCTTTTTCGATTTCTTTGCCTTCAAAAACCTCACGCCCAACGCCCTCCTGGGCACACGCGTGCAAGAGCGCATAATTTTCTTTGATCGTGTTCCAAACAAGCTCCTCCAGCTCTGCACGGTACTTTTCAGCAGTGGTGGGATCATCCCAAATGGTGCCGTTTTCGTCGTTGCCGTCACCGTATTTATCATCCAGATCCATCTTGTAGGTCATGGTAACAAAGCGCAGCTGCTCGTAAGGAATCTCATATTCCCCCGAGGTGGCAATCACTTTTTTATTTTTTGCATTTGCGCAGGCGCCAAGTGTGCAGATCAGCATACCGCACAACAGTAGCCATGCCGCCGCGCGCATCATTTTTCTCCTCACTTTTCTTCATTCCTTCCGTCTTTTTTTACATTATACTAAATATTTATGTCTTTTTTGTGAATATGTATAAAAAAGTGACCGAATTTTAAAAAAAGCATTTCTTTTTTACTCATTTTATGATACAATAAGAAAAAGATCTTTTTTGTGAAAGGAGTAAAGCCCAATGAATGAGATCTATTCGATTCCGCTCTCAAGGATCGTAGAGGATTTTCGTTTGGAAATTGTGGTAAAGCCCGACAATTTTGACGAGATCCAAATCACCTCTCCCGAGGTCAATCGCCCCGGTCTTGCGTTAGCGGGATTTTATGAGGTGTTTGAAACCGAGCGCATTCAGCTGATCGGTTATGCAGAAACACAGTATTTGCACTCGTTGGAGCCCAGCACCAAGCGCGTAATGCTGCAAAAGCTAGTGGATGCCAAGCCCGTTGCCATTATTTACACCACCAACATTGAGGTGGATTCCGCCCTGATCGAACGCGCACAAAGGGACGGTGTTCCGGTTTTGCGCACAGGACTGAAAACCAGCCAAATTATGGCGAGCCTCATCTCGGCACTCAGCAATTACCTTGCCCCCCGCATCACCCGTCACGGCTGCCTTGTTGAAGTCTACGGTGAAGGTATTTTGCTGCTTGGCGACAGCGGCATTGGTAAGAGTGAGACCACCATTGAGTTGATCAAGAGAGGTCACCGTCTGATTGCCGACGATGCCGTTGAGATCAAGCGCGTATCTGACAAGACCTTGGTCGGCTCTGCTCCCGACCTGATCAAGCACTATGTGGAGCTGCGCGGCATTGGCATTGTGGACGTGCGCCGTCTGTTTGGTATGGGTGCGGTCAAGGAAACCGAAAAGATCAACCTTGTTATTCAGCTTGAAAACTGGGTTGAAGGCAAAATGTATGACCGCCTTGGCATGGACGAGGAGACCATTGACATCCTCGGTCTTGAGGTTCCTTCCATCACCATCCCCGTTCGCCCCGGACGTAACCTTGCCATCATTTTGGAGGTTGCCGCTATGAACAACCGTCAAAAGCGCATGGGCTATAACACCGCCGAGGAATTTAACAACAATCTGTTGCGTCAGATGGGGGTTGAACCCGAAGCATAAGACAAATTGTAAACGATTTGTAAACATCATTGGAAACCTATTGACAGTCACTTGACTGCGTGGTACAATATAGGTGTGGTCCCGCGGATCGCATTCAAAATCTATTTTTAAAAAGGAGAATTACTATGGATTTCTTGATTCCCATTCTCGTCGTGCTCGCACTTGCCGTTATCCTCGGTGTTAGCGGTTACCTCAAGGCGCCCCCGGACACTGCCTACATTATTACAGGTCTTGGCAAAAAAAGAATCCTGATTGGTAAAGCCGGCTGGCGTATGCCCTTCTTTACCCGTGTTGACCGTCTCTCCCTGCGCGTTATGCAGGTTGACGTAAAGACGAGTGAGGCTGTTCCCACCAACGAGTTCATCAACGTAACCGTTGACGGCGTTGCCAACATCAAGATCTCTTCTGACCCCGAGCTCCTCGCTCGCGCATCCGAGACACTTCTCAACCTGCGTCAATCCGACCTCGTTCAGCTCGTTACTCAGGTGCTTGAGGGTAACATGCGTGAGATCGTTGGTTCTGTAGGGCTTAAGGAAATGGTCCAGGACCGTCAGGGCGTTGCAAAGAAGATCACCGAGAACGTTGTTCCCGATATGGAAAAGCTGGGTATTGAGGTTGTAAACTTCAACATTCAGAACTTTAAGGACGGTGCCGGCACCATTGAGAACATGGGTATCGACAACGTTGAGCAGATTCGTAAGAACGCACAAATTGCAAAGGCAAACGCACAAAGAGACATCTCTATTGCTACCGCAAACGCACAACAGGAAGCAAACGCTGTTCGCGTTGAGGCTGAAAAGAAGATTGCCGAGCAGGATGCTGACCTCGCTATCCAACAGGCTGATATGAAGGTCAAGTCCGAAACCAAGCGTGCAGAGGCAGACGCTGCATACTCCATTCAACAGGAAAATCAACGTAAGACCATTGAAATTACCAAGGCTAATGCTGACATTGCCCGCAAGGAAAAGGAAGCCGAGCTGGCAGAAAAGGCGATCGCTCTTAAGGAAAGAGAGCTCGATGCCGAGATTCGTAAGCAAGCCGATGCAATGAAGTATCAAATGGAAAAGAAGGCTGAGGCTGAGCTCATTGCGCAACAACGCGAGGCTGAGGCTGAAAAATACCGCGCAATTCAAGCTGCAGAGGCGAAAAAGGCTGAGGCTGAGGCTCTGCGTTACGCAATGGAGCAAGAGGCTGCCGGTATTCGTGCCAAGGGCTTGGCAGAAGCAGAAGCCATTGAAAAGAAGGCAGAAGCACAAAAGAAGATGGGTGAAGCATCCGTCCTCGAAATGTACCTCGCTGCCCTTCCCGAAGTGGTTAAGAATGCTGCCGCTCCTCTTAGCCAGACCGACCGCATCGTTATGTACGGTGACGGCAACTCCACCCGTCTTGTAAAGGACGTTATGAACAGCGCAAACCAAATTATGGAGGGCGTTAAGGAGTCTACCGGTCTTGATATCACTTCCCTTCTCGCCGGCGTTGTAGGCGGCAAGGTTGTAAGCAACGCACAAAACAAAACCGACGCACAAGAATAATACTTCCCTCTGTGGGGGCACTGCCGAGCAGTGTCCCCTTGTGGGATTTTTAGAGAACGAAAGAAAAGGATAGACTATGAGCGAAAAAACCACAAAACCCGAAAAAAAGCGCTTGCCGCAAGCCCCCGAGCTCATTCGCCACGGCGAGGTTCGCAACGGCAGACTGATTCGCTACTACGGAAAAAAGAGCGAGGTCGTCATTCCCGATGACATCACCGATATTGCAGAGGAGGCATTTCGCGGAAATACATTCGTTACGCGCGTAGTGCTTGGCAGACGCGTTGCTACCATTGGACCTCGCGCCTTTCAGGATTGCACAAGTCTTTTGCAGGTGACCTTCCCCTCGGGGCTGCGCCAGATCGGCGAGCAGGCATTTGAGGGTTGCAGAGCTATGACCGCTCTGCTCCTGCCCCGCTCGGTGGTCTCCTTGGGCGACTCCTGCTTCAAGGGCTGCACGGCTCTGCGCCACGTGGTACTCTCGGCGTCCATCGAGCACATCGGTCGCTACGCATTTTGCGACTGCGAAAGTCTGGAAGAGTTGGCTTTGCCCGAGGGCATTGCCACCTTGCACCGCTGCACATTTTGGGGATGCCGTTCACTCAAATCGATCAACATTCCCGAAAGTGTCCGCACGCTCGGCCGCTACATTTTTGCTCGCTGCGCCGCTCTGCGCGAGGTCGACCTTTCGGATAGCATCGTTTACGTAGGCATTGGCGCATTCAGTGACTGCCATTCGCTCACTCGCGTGCATATGCCCAACGCCATTCGCGTTGTCAGCGACTATACCTTTTCCTGTTGTACCAATCTTGAAGCGGTAGAGTTGCCCGATCACATCAATTATATCGGCAACGCCGCTTTTGCGCACTGTAAAAAGCTCAAGGACATTACCCTCTCTCACGAGGTCAAACGTATCGGTCACTCGGCGTTTATGGGATGTGTTTCACTCGAAGAGATCACGATCCCCGCCGCCGTTCAGGACATTGCCCCCTCTTGCTTTGCCTATTGCGAAGCGTTGAAGACAGTCACCATTGACGCCCCCTTGAAGGAATTGGAAGAGCATATGTTCTCGCATTGCTTTGCCCTGGAAAGCATCCGCCTGCCCGAGACGCTGGTCAAGATCGAGGCAGAAGCCTTTGCAAAATGCACGTCCCTTGAGGTGGTGGAAATATCCCCCGTGCTGAAAGCCATTGAAGAGAGGGCGTTTTGGGGCTGTCTCTCTCTTAAGGAGATCAGCCTGCCCGCCTCGCTCAAGGTAGTTGAGGATGAAGTGTTTATGAATTGTCTCTTTTTGCAGACCGTCATTTTTGCAAACTCGCGTGTCAAGATCAAGCGCGGCGTGTTTAGCGGATGCGACAGCCTGAAAACGGTAGTTCTGCCCGATGGCACCTTTACCTTTGGCAAGCGCAGTCTCAAATGGGGAATTCCCTCGGGGACGCGCCTTGTCACCCACAAGGAGCTTGCCGCCGCCGAGGCGTTGATGCAAAAAGCGCTTGAAACACCCATCGAAGACGAAGAACCCGAAGAAGCAACCACCCCCGCCGAAGCCGAAGCGACCGACGCGATGAAAGAATAAACAGAAAGAAAAGCCGACGGCTATCAGCCGTTGGCTTTTCTTTTTTTGCATACGGAAACTCTAACGAACACGAAGTGTTCGCAAAGCGATTTCTTCCCTCTCCACATTTTTTCAACTTTTTTTGCAAAAAATATTGCAAAGAAGGGCGCGGTGTGGTATAATGATATGTCAGGCTGTTTGATTGGTATGACCCCCTAATTTGTAAATAAAGGAGTTGTTTTTTTATGAGTCGTATGTTCGGCACTGTTTCGCGCGGAGTAAGAGCTCCCATCATCAGAAACGGCGACAACATTGTGGATATCGTTACCGAATCTGTCTTGGAGGCATCCCGCGTTGAGGGTGTTCCCTTCCATGACAGAGACATCGTTGCTATGACCGAGGCCGTTGTGGCGCGCGCACAAGGCAACTATGCAACCGTTGACGACATTGCTACCGACATCAAAAATAAATTTGGCGGCGAGACCGTTGGTGTTATCTTCCCTATCCTCAGCCGCAACCGTTTTGCTATTTGTCTGCGCGGCATTGCAAAGGGCTCCAAAAAGGTCGTTTTGATGCTCTCCTACCCCTCTGACGAGGTTGGAAACCATCTGATCAGCATGGAAGCCGTTGACGAAAAGGACGTAAATCCTTACCGCGACGTCCTCACCCTTGCACAGTACCGCGAGCTGTTTGGTTACCAAAAGCACACCTTTACGGGCGTGGACTACGTAGAATACTACGAGAGCCTCATTCGCGAATGCGGCGCCGAGGCAGAGATCATTTTTGCAAATAACGCAAAGGCGATCCTTCCCTATACCAAAAACGTGCTCTGCTGTGATATTCACACCCGTGCACGCACAAAGCGCATCCTCAAGGCGGCAGGCGCCGAGGTCGTTCTCGGTCTGGACGAGATCCTGAACGCTCCCGTAAACGGCTCGGGCTATAACGCTGACTACGGTCTTTTGGGCTCGAACAAGGCTACCGAAGATCAGGTCAAGCTCTTCCCTCGCGACTGCCAACCCGTTGTAGATGCTATCCAAAAGCAGCTCTTTGAGGCTACCGGCAAAAAGATCGAAGTAATGGTCTATGGCGATGGCGCCTTCAAGGACCCTATCGGTAAGATCTGGGAGCTCGCCGACCCGGTCGTTTCCCCCGCCTACACCAAGGGACTTGAGGGAACGCCCAACGAGCTCAAGCTCAAATATCTCGCGGACAACGATTTCTCCAACCTTGAGGGCGAAGAACTCAAAGCCGCTATTAAGGCAAAGATCCACGAAAAGGACGATAACCTCGTTGGTCAAATGATCTCCGAGGGTACTACTCCCCGCCGCCTGACCGACCTTATCGGCTCGCTCTGCGACCTCACCTCCGGCTCCGGTGATAAGGGTACGCCCATTATCTGGATTCAAGGTTATTTTGATAATTATACTGCTGAATAAAGTTTGTGAATGATTGCGGGGGAACCCTTTTTGAGAAAAGGGGTTCCCCCGCACCCCTTCCCAAAAACTTTCTAACAAAAGGTTATAAGAAGAAATCTCAAAGACACAGATAGACGGGCGGCGCGAGCGTAAACCTCGCTTTTGCTGCCGCAAGTTCGCAGGGGCCGCCGAGACCCTGCTCACTCAGAGAGTTGAATAACATTGTAGGGGCGAAGAGATTGCTTGCAATCTCGTGGCGGCTTGCCGCCTTCCATTAGGTCGCCCGTTTTTGGTTTCACCGTGATCGTTTGTTTTCGGGAGGAGCAAGCCCCTCCCCTACGAGACACAATAAGAGGGATAGCAAGTGCGCTATCCCTTTTATTTATTTACTTTCTCACACTCATCCAACAGCCCTCGGCGCCAATGTCGTTTTCGGGAGGTATCAGAACGCCCTTTTCGATAAGGCATTCCACAACCGTTTCCAAAACCGGCAAATTTGCAAGCGTATTGGCATATGCCCATTCTCCCAAAAGGTATTCGGGAAGTGCGTTTTTAATAAGCTCTGCCAATTTCTCTGCCACAACCTCTGCTTCGGTCTCAAAATATCCATTTCGTAAACCGTTACTGATGTCAAAAAGTTTTGACTCCTCATCCATTTTATTAACAAGAATTTTGGTGTAAACGGCATTTCCTTCACGGTACAAATACCCTTGCTCGATTGCCTTGGCTGCGTGTTCCTTTTCTTGCTCGCTCAAAGAATTGATTTCCAACCCCTCGATTGCACGAATTGTGAGCTGGAGCTGCATATCGCGCGAAACATCATGTCCGCAACGGAAATGCGCCCGAACCCCGGACTGGTAAATGTTACTCAAATGCACCTCATCAAATCCGCAAACTCCAAATGCGCCTATACCATCACAACCTCCGCCATAATACTTTCCGTTGTCTACGTATGCAAACGAGCTGTATGGACGGTTTGGCTTTTTGACATCGGCAAAAAACTTTTCTTCTAAAATACGCTTAACAGTATAAGAAAAAGCATCGGAAATATGTTGAACCTGTTGCCACAAAATCAGGTTCATGTCCACCTTTTTATTCAGGTATGGGAAGGCAAGGTATTCTTCTTTGTGCTCCTCGATATAATTTGAGATCGTATCACAAATTTTTGGGAGATGCTCGGTATAGAGCGCATTTGCTTTTTCAAAGGTATCCTTATCAAGCAAAACAAAGTTGATTGCATATTTGCCGTTCTCCAAGCGGCGAAGCAAACCGTACTCTCCGTTTTCACCCTTGCGCAAAATTTCAAGTTCTTCTTCTACGTAAACGGTAGGAACGTTAAGTTCTTCTGCAATTTCAGTCGCGCTCATTGGCTTTTTGCGGCAAAGCCAAATGACGTGATTTGTAAACATCCTCTCGCAAACGGTAGCAGGATCACCCCACAAGGGATTTCCCGTTCCCCACATCACAAAATTGATATCATCAAGCGCTACCGGCTTGTTGTTTGTTTCTGCCATTTCTTCTACCTCACTTTTGATCTTTTGTCTGGCCGAAAAAAGTCTTTGACGAACTGTCCCCTCACCAATGCCTTGCCGTGCGGCAATTTGTGCCGTGGAAAGACCGTCTATGTAAAAGGAGATCATCACCTCGCGATATGCCTTGGTTAAAAAGGCAATGCGGCGGTAGACATTTGTCAAAAGCTCCTTTGTATCATCGGTAGCTTCTTCGTCTGCCAAGGTAAGGAAAAGCTCTTCTGCATCTCCCGTCCACGTCATGTCGGTTTTCTTGCGCCGTTTATCCGAAAAATCGGCATAGACATTGCGCGCAACTTTCCAGACAAAGGAATAGACGTTTTGAACTTCTCCGTCTGTTTGGGCGGCTTTGACAAGCGCATATAGGATGTCGGAGCAAAGCTCTTCTGCCTCATAGCTATCGTTGGTTCGCGCATAGCAAAAACCAAAAAGCTTATCAAGCAGGTCGTCATCAAAATAATTCAGCAATTCTTGTTTTTTCATTTGTTTCTCCAAGCGATTGATCAATGCTTTCACCCATATAGTCGGTGCGTCCGACCAAATGTTAGGTAGGTTTGAAAATATTATAGCATATTTTTTTGAGTTTGTCTATAAAGGTAGCCGGAAGGATATATATCAATGAAAAAATGGACCGTCGAGGACGCCGGTCCCTACAAAAAACACAAATCTTGTAGGGACCGGCCTCCCGGACGGTCCGCATTGTTTCACAACAACTCTCTTAACAGGCAGGGTCTTGGCGGTGCCTGACTGTTCGCGGCAGCCAAAGCGAGGTTTACCCTCGCGCCGTCCGTCTGTCCGTATCTTTGGAATTTTCTTTTGATGTTTTTTGTGAGTGCTTTTTTGAAGGGGCGTGGGGGAACTTTTTTCGCTGAAAAAAGTTCCCCCACAAACCGCGTCCCCCACAAACCGCGTCCCTCACAAAAAACGCCCCTATTCCATTAATCTCTTCTTTTCTCTTTCCACCTCAAGGACGGCAGCGTCCTCGTCCTTGTAGCCCCACTCGTCCTTGATGCAAGCGATCATGCGGTCGTAGGTTTCAAGGGCTTTTTCGCGCTCGCCCAAGATCTCGTAGATGATGGCGATGCCTTGCAGCGGATCGGTAAAACGCGGCTTTTTGCTTTCTTCTACCTTCCAACATGCCTCGTAGTAGGCAATCGCTTTCTCGTATTCGCATTTTCTTGCGTAATACTGCGCGCACTCAAAAAGAAAATCATTGTTTTCGCCAAACTCTTTTTCGGCTTCTGCCATAATGGCATCGGCTTTGGGAGCGTCAAACTCTGCCAAGGCGATACTCGCCTCGTAGATGGGGACCAGCACAGGTTTATGCGCGGGCAAAGTCTTGTAGATCTCTAAATATTTGCGCGCCTCACGGGTGCGGTGATCCGCAATCAGATTGTCCATGACTTCATAGTAAGGCATCGGCGATTTCGGCTCAATATGGTCGTTTTCGATGACACGCTTGTAAAAATTGATCACAGACGTGCGGTTGTTGACGTTCCAATCCCACGAGACCGCGCCTTCTGCCTTTTGCAGGAGCCATTGGCACTCCTTGACCTCGGGGGCAAGCAAAATCGCCTCACGAGCGTACTTGCTGACCTTTCTCGCGTCCGAGAGCATACGGTGATGGTAAAGATGCGCAAGCAGGCTTAACACCTTTCGTCTGTCGGTCTTTTCGTCAAGCTGCGCGCCAAGGAAGCTTTCATATTCATAAAAGACGTCGCTTGTAAACTCTTCTTCAACGTCGAGCCTGCGCTCAATGCGCTGCATTTTTTGATCGATGGTAAGATCAAAAAGATCGTCAATGGTAACGCCAAGCTCGCCAGAGAGAGCGGGCAGGAGCGTGATGTCGGGCATCGTCACACCCGTCTCCCACTTGGAAATCGACTGCGCGCTGATGCCAAGACGGTTGGCAAGCTGCTCTTGCGTAAGCCCCGCACTGGCGCGGAGCTGCTTGATCTTGTTTGCAATATTCATAAAATTTCTCCTTCAAAATGAATTCGAGGCGCCTTGTTGACTTTATTATAACAGATGCAAAACAAAAAATCAATAACGCATTTTTATCCTCAACTCACCTGTCGGGTGAGAAGGATAGGTTTTATGGGGGAACTTTTGCAAAAGTTCCCCCATACCCCCTCAAAACTCTCTAACGGATAAATCAAAAAGGACTTTTTTAACAAACAAATAGACAGTAGAAGCGCCCACGGTAGTGGTCGCTTTGCTATCGCAAACGGTCAGGCACCGCCAAGACCCTGCCCGTTAAGAGAGTTCTTTGCAGAGCAAAAAACAAAGGATAGCAAAATTGCTATCCTTTTTTGTCTCTATTCAACTTTCTGAGCAGATAGGGTTAGTGGGTCTCGCTGCGGCTCGTGTCACAAAAGTTGCCTGCGGCAACTTGACGTTCTGACAGTCCACCGGACTGTCATTCATTGCGTTCGCGCCGCTTCGCTACCTAGCCGCTTGCGACAGCCAAAGCGAGGTTTACCCTCGCGCTGACTGTCTATCCGTATCTTCGGAATTTTTTTGATATTTTTTGTGAGTGCTTTTTTGAAGGGGCGTGGGGGAACTTTTTTCGCTGAAAAAAGTTCCCCCACAAAAAACACCTCTTATCCAATCAAATGTGCACCTTT
The DNA here is from genome assembly GCA_015063725.1 of Oscillospiraceae bacterium. GTDB lineage: Bacteria > Bacillota > Clostridia > Oscillospirales > CAG-272 > UMGS1865. Next base: position 22,220 of record SVTP01000006.1, on the reverse strand, counting down.
TTCATCAAGGCTTTCGCGGCGGCGTTCGCGTTTGCGCTCCTCGATGCTCTTGCCGATAAGCTTGACGGTGGTGCATTTTGCCGAGCCGCAAAGGGCAAGCAGATGCTTCATGCGGCGCACCATATATTCGTTTTCGACACAGACGGTGACCTTTTCACCGTCTTTTCGTTTGCCTGTGCCAAAGGCACCTCTGCCGAGCTTTTTGACAGAACGCGGCAGGAACACCTCGCGAAGCGCGGGAGTGCCGTCGAATGCATGCGCGCCAATTTGGGTTACACCGAGCTCCATACGGACGGTGTGCAGCTTGCGGCAATTCTCAAACGCACGCGCCTCAACGGTCTGCACGTTGGCGGGAATATTCACCTCACCAAGGGAAATACATCCCATAAACGCGCCCCAAGGAATTACCGTTACTGCCGCAGGAATAACCGCCTCACGCAGCGAAACGCAATCGCGGAACATCTCGGAGGAAAGTGTGGACAGCGTGTCGGGCGTCGTATAGAAAGCAAGCTCTTGACATTCTGCAAAAGCGCCCTCGCCTACCTCGCGCAGGCTCGACGGAAGCGTGACAGAGGTCAAGGAACGGCAACCCGAAAACGCCCCCTCGCCTATGCGGTGCAGATCCTTGCCAAGCTCTATGCGCTGCAAAGAAGAGCAACCCGCAAAAGCGTTGGCACCAATGGAGTTGATGTTCTCACTGTTTGCCACCCCGCGCAGGCGCGTGCAGCCCGCAAAAACGCCTTGTGAGAGCCCAATGCTGCCACCTGTGGGCAGAATGACTGTGCGCAGGTTTTTGCACTCGGCAAAGGCCTCTGCTTTGATAACAGACACGCCTGTGGGGAGCGTAACGGACTCGATATATCGGTTGTGCTTGCCCCAAAACGCGCGCTTGCCAATGGCAACAAATTCGCCTGCGGAGAGGATGACCTTGCCCTCGGCACCGCGTGCGCGGAGCAGTTGCCAATTCTTCATTTTATAAATAGGTTTCATAACGTTCTCCTTTGTCAGGAAAAATCAATTTTCAAGAGAAATATCCGAGAGCTGCAAGAATGCCTCGGTGCAAACTGTTCCGTCCTCTTGTGCGGTGCAAAGCAGATATCCGCCATCGGTCGGCGTTGAGAATACGCGCAACGTGTGTCCAAAAGCCGCCTCGTGGCGGTAAGAGAGCACCATGCCGCTCACGCGCTTTTCTCGAATGTCGGGCACAAAGTCGCAAAGCATATCGGGGTAGCGCGTGTTGTTCATGTGCCCGTTGTAATCAATATCCGAGTAAACGATGCGTCGCTCGCCGACTTGTTCCATTTCTGCCATGCTTGGCATCCGCAAGCGTGGCGGCAGGCTCGGGAGTGTGATGGGCTCTTCGGGCTCGACGTGGTAAGGCATATCCTCAATTTTGACAAGACTGCCATCGGCAAGATTGATCAGTGCCCATTGTGAGGTCGCTTCTACCACCGTCTCCCCTGCTCGCAGAATGCGGAAGCAACGGTTGTGACGATAGCCCCGCTTTCCACACGTCCATGTCTGTACCTCGATCTCCTCGCCGGAGAAGAGTGGCTTGTAAATGCACACGGAGATGCTCCCCAGGATGAAAGCAAGACCGTGACTGTCACGCAGCGCATCCAGGGAGATGCCCAGGTGGATCAGGTGCTCATTTGCCGTTTCTTGCAAATAAGTCACCAGCGCCGAGGGGCGCACTTGACGGTTGGCGTCGGTATCGTGCCATTTTGTAATGTAGTGTTTTGCAAATTTCATTTTTTGAGTCCTCTTACGGCAAAGGGGAAAACCTCGAATGAAGTTTTCCCCAATGCTTTATTGAGCGAATACTCTCATAGGAGATTATTCGTCTTTCTTTTCTTCTTCAACTGCTTCTTCTGCAGTTTCTTCGACTGCTTCCTCTGCAGGAGCTTCCTCGGTTGCTTCCTCTGCAGGAGCTTCCTCGGTTGCTTCCTCAGCGGGAGCTTCTTCGGTTGCTTCCTCAGCGGGAGCTTCTTCGGTTGCTTCCTCAACGGGAGCATCCTCGGTTACTTCCTCTGCAGGAGCTTCTTCGGTTACAGTTTCGTCGATGACTTCTACGGGAATTGCATCGTCTACAGGAGTTTCTTCAACAACTGCTTCCTCTGCGGGAGCTTCCTCGGTTGTTTCTTCAGCAGGAGCTTCCTCGGTTGCTTCCTCAACGGGAGCTTCTTCGGTTGCGGATTCCTCGCCGAGAACTTCCTCAACGTCTTCGCCTTCTTCGGTGGTAAGTGCGTTGGGATCGATGAGAACTGCGGGAATGTCGTCAACGGGCTCGGTGGGAAGAGGCTCGAGAATGTCCTCATCCTTGATGCCCATGAAGTTCAGGATCTTAAGGGCGATCTTTGCGATCAGCATGCAGAATGCGAAGAATACGCTAACAACTGCAACGCAAACCTTGGTGAGCCAGCTGGTGCCGATTCTGTCGGTTACGTGGAGAACGTAGATGAGAGCGATGATAGCCAGGAGCAACAGAACACCCAGGATGATGCTAAGGATAGCCCATACGGAGAGGGTTTGATACTCAAGGATAGCGATCATAACGTTGGGGGAAACCTGTACCCACTCAACAACGTTTGCACGCTTGGGCAGGTTAGCCATAGCATCTGCCATGGTTGCGTATTCAACACCGTTTACAACGTAGGTAACAACGCCGTATTCGGATGTCTTGATAAAGCTTTGAACCTGTGCGATGAACGCCTTTTCATCAACAGCCTCGGTCAAGGTATATTGATAAGTAAGAACGAGAGAACCGTCCTCAGTGCGAACAGCACTTACAAGAACCAGATCTGCAGGAGCCTCGGAGAGGTTGCCAATGCTGCCCTCGGGCATCATGTTGGTGTGCAGCGTAGAGCCTGCGGGAACAGTGATAACGATTTGGTTAACATCGCCGTAAGCACCCGTTACTGTGTTGCCGTCCTTATCGGTGTAAGAAACGGAGTCGGCATCGTAGCCGGTAACAACGATGATAACGTTGGATGCAGGCATTTTGAACGAGTCGCCGCCTTTACCATTCTTAAGATACAGGCCTGCAATTTCACCGTCAATGGTGTAGCAAACCTTAAAGTAAGTGATGTAACCAACTCTGTTGCCGGTAACGGTGATGACTTCACCTTCGATTGCAGAGTTCTTATTTACGGTTACGTCGCCGTCAACAAGGATTTCGTAAGAAGGTTGTTGATCCTCGACAGCTTGGAATACAAGCGTATTGCCTCCAGAGAGTGCCGCTTCGATCAGTTCTTCAACAGTGTATTGCGTCAGTCTCTTACCGCCCTTGTCTACCCAAACGTAGCCAAGGTATTTGCCGTTGTTATCTTCAACGCCCTGCTTGATAGCGTCAAAGATGGAGTTCTTCCACTCGGTAACGGTGTAACTAAGAGAATCTACCAGCTTATCGACGTTTTTGAATTCTACGCTGATAACGGTTTCAACAGGATTGATCCAGAACAGATAGAAGTCGCCGTCAAAGAGAGTTTCTGCGGTGGGAGCTGTGCCATACCACTCGTAGTTGTCGTCATAGCCGCCAGGACGAGCCAGCAGGCCGTTTACTTCAGGCGCCGTAAAGATGGTATAGGAAATGGTGTTACTGTTTTTGCCGTCAACAAAGTAATAAATGTTGTAGGTGATGGTCTTAAGAACACTGGTAACAGTTACAGACTCTGCAGGCATTGTAAATGTGCCGTTGAACGCTTCGCCGTTGAACACCAGCTCGTCGTATTCCAGACCCTTGGGCAGATTGCCGATCTCGTATGTGGCTGTAATTGTGTCGCCGGGTGCATAGAAGCCGTTGATGTCAATGCTCTCACCATCGGCGTTCTTGAAGTTGTATACAAGAGGACCTTGTACTGCAGGGAGTTGATCTTCACCAATGCCGTCTACTGCATACTTGGTATCCTCAAGAAGCAAGCGGTACTTGTAGAAGAGCTTAACGGTGGAGAAGTGAGGAGCGTTGAACTGAACAGTGCCTGCAACGGCTTCAAAATCAACCTCGTCATCATCAACCTTAACGTGAGTCTTAATGTTGTCCTCATCCTTTACAGTGAAGGGCAGGATGATTTCAACGGTTGCACCGTTTTCAAATGTGATCTTTGTGGGAGAAACAACACCGTTAAAGGTGAAGTTAAATTCGTAGGACTCTTCGTCAATCTCTTCTTGTGCTTCAGAGGTTGCGTTAGCGTAGGAAAGACCAACAGTCTTAGCACCCGAGCCGTTTGCAATACCCAACAGCTGTGCGAGCATTGCTTGGTTCAGGGTTACCTTTTGTACGTCGGTACCCTCTGCAGTCAGAACGAGGGAGGTCAGGGTTGCAATAAGATCCTTATTAAAGGTGAAGTTGAGAGCGTCGAGACCATTGTCTTTGATTACGTTGTTCCAATTGTCGCCAAGAGTAACGGTAAGAACATCGTTGTTAAGAGAGAGTTCGAAATCAACACCATCAACCTTAACGGATGCTTCGTTTTTGTTCTCGAGAACGAAGATTTTAACTTCAATCTCAATATCGCCTTCAACAGTTGCTCCGAGATCATCGTGGTCAAACGTGTGGCCATATCTGTAGCCCAGGAGGATCTGTTCAGCGCTCAGTGCGGGAAGCAGAGCTACACACAGATCTTCTGCAATTCCGTCCAGGTCACCCAGATACTCGCCAAGATATACACCGTCGGTTACAGAGAGTGTGGGATAGTTGCTGTCGGTGAGGCGATTGCCATCTTTGTCAACGGGAATGATGGTAACGGTGTGTTTTGTAGCACCTTGAACGTCAGCCTTGAGGATAACATCCTCTGCGGGCATTACGTCTACATACTCACCCTTGGAATTCAACCAACCGTTAAAGCCCACAACACCGGAGTAGTCAACCATCTTGGAGATGTCGGTGCCTACGGGCAGGAGAGTGGTCAGGAAGGTGGTGCCGTACTCGTTTACAAACTCTACGCGGAAGAGGTCGTTTACGTGAATGGTGATATCAATGCCGGTGGTAGCAGTGGAGTTATCTGCAAGGAGAACATCCAGAATGTCAGCTACATAACCGTCGAGCTTGGTTGCAACAGAGGGTGCATAATTGCCAAGCAGACCAAGAACCTTTCTCAGTCCCTTTTCAAGAACAACCTTTGCATCAAAGGTGATGTCCTCATCAAATACGAATTTGGAGTTGCCGCGGTAGAAGTCCAACAGGCAGTTGTCGGCAAGCTGTTTGCCGTAGCTGGTAGCCATCAGACGGTTTGCAAGCTTGAGCGCCTTGTTCTTTACATGGTTGTAGGTTGCGCTGCTGTTTTCAAACTTGTTTACAAAAGCGGTGTAGAGGTATGCGAAAGGATCATCGGATGCAGCAGCATTCTTAAGGAGGCTGTACAGATCGAAGTCATAGCCGAATCTGTCTGCGAGCTTATCAATAACATCGAATACGGTGTTGTCGAGGTAGCCGTTGACCTTTGCGGGCAGATGATCGGTGATCTCGATGCCGGTAACGCTTTCGAGCTTTTCTACAAATACTTCAAAGGTGGGAATTTCAGCGATTGTATTGATCAGGTTTTGTGCTTTAACATCGTTGGAAAGTTGAATGCCGGTTGCTTTTTCAACGTATGCGAGAAGAACCTCGGCATAGCGGGAAGCGAGAACCTTGTTGTATACCTTGCCAAACAGGGCAGGATCAACTGCATTCAGAACAGCTACTACTTCTTCAAAGGTCAGGCCTTCTGCAAACGCGATGAAATCATCGGGCGTTGCCTCGCAGGCTGCGAGGACCTTATCCTTGAGTGCGTTGAATTCGGGATCGTTGGAATCAGCCATCTTTTCGAGAGCGATGCGCAGAACGCGCGCGAACTCGGAAGGAACGGTGATATCTGCAACCAGCTCGCCGTTTACAAACTCAACGGAGCCGATCTTATTCACCAGAGCGGAAAGCTTAGCAGCTGCTGCACGGATGGTATCGATACCTGCGGTGAGAACAAAGCTGAAGTTGTATCTCTTGGTGTGTTCAACACCCTCTTCGTCGAGGTAGGAGAAAGCAAAGCCTGCTTCAAAGAGCTTGCCGCTATCGTCGATGCTTGCCAGCTCATCCAAAGTGGGAACGAGGTTTTCGATAGCATCAATCAGCTTTGCGGGAACAAATTTGGTGAAGCTGCTTCCTTCATTTCGTTCGGTGATAACAACACCGTCAATTTCGATTGCGGTGATGGTCTTTTGCATGGTGGAAAGAATGGTGAACGCCTTAACAAGGTATTTTTCAAAGTCAAGCATGCCAATCAGATCTTGAACCACGCCGGACTCGTAAATGACCTTGATCAGTTGCATAACGTCTACCTTGGAGACAACGGCTGCGGGGCCGATTGCCTTAACAACGCCTACAACGTCAACGATATCGGTAATGGTGCGATCCTTAACCATTTGGGTAGCAATGGTTTCAACACCAACGATATCAAGGATTGCGTTAAAGTTGGTTACGTAATCAATAACGGTTGCAAAGCCGCCGGGGATCGCATTGATCGCAGCACTTACACCGATTGCCTTAACAGCAGCGGTGTAATCCTTGAGGCAAGCAACGAGCTTGTCTGCGGTGAGGACATTAGCGCTAAGAGCTGTGGTGATCTGGCTCTTGATAACGTCGAGCTTAACAAGGTTGTTATAGCCGTATTGGGTAGCAAGTGTATCTACGTCGATAACCTTAGCGGTGATCAGCTCGTCAAGCTTGATAACATTTCCGTTCAAAAGCTCCTCTACGTTCAATACGTTTGCAGTGATAAGAGCTGCAAGATCGGGGAACAGAGGAGCAAGGTTGGTTTGCTTGTTACCAAACAGAAGAACCTTAACATCAAACGCTGCGGAGATGTTGCCATAACCGGTGAGCAGCTCGTCGTACAAGCTTTCAAGTTCACCGGAAGCAACCAAAGCATTCATGTCGATGGTGTCACCGTTTACATAAGGAAGAATGACATCCGTAGAAAAGATGCCGTCGTCAATTGCCTTTCTGACAATGGCTTCTGCATTGGCAGCATTCATGTAATCGGCAAGATCATTCTTAACACTACCAAACAAACCGGAGAGCTCGGTCTTGTTAACGTATGCGGGAATGGTTGCAGAGAAACGGTTAACGTTTGCATCTACGTAAACATCCAGTGCGGTCTTATTCACGTAAGTGGTTGCAAGAATCGTATAGCCGATCTTTTCTTTGATGTAGGTCAGGTTTGCAGCAGCCTTAACGTCAACACCGTCAAGCTTAACAGCCGCGTCGATCTTAACGATTTCAAAGAGCTTTGCGGGGGTAAGGCCCAGTGCAAGATCCATCAGTTGGCTGGAGTAATCCTTGATAAGCTCAGTGGTATTGATATGAGCAACTGCCTTTTCGAGATCCTCGTCATTGATGTAGTCCATCAAAAGGTCAACATCCTTGACGTATTTTTTCAGATCGATTTCCTTGAGAAGATTTACAAGGCCTGCTTTGTCTACGCAAGCAAGCAGAGCATCCGCATCAAGACATTCGAGCAACGCTTTTGCGTCGATGTCAGCAACGATCGCCTTTGCAAGGTCGATCAATTGCTCCTCGGGAATGATCGCAAGGAGCTCCTCCTTGGTCATAATACTGCCAAGACCGCCTGTTGCGGAGATGCCCTTGAGCAGTCCCATCAGGTCGCCGTCCTGGAGATAAGATAACAAAGCCTTAGGATCAACGGTGACGGTAACGTCGGTAGCCGTTTCGTTGCCGTTCGTCTCTTTTTCGGCCTCAATGTTCAGCCAAGTGTCAGCGATCGCACTGATAGGCAGAATTGCCAGAACCATTACGAGAGCCAACAACATAGCGAGAACTCTGTTGAACTTTTTCATAACACAAAACCTCACTTTGTCTAGATTTCCGCCAAACTTTCTGTTTGGACGGTTTGAAAAGTCCGTTTTTTCGGTCACTGATGCCTCTTTTCCCAAAAAAGGGTACAGTGATAGCTTTTTTATATAGAATATGATACCATTTTTCCTATCGTTTGTCAAGAGGTTTTATAATATTTTCTTCGTTTTTTTGCTTTTTTGTCGCCCATTTTGCCCCTTCGTTTCGGCGTTTTGAATTCGATTTTTCTCACATTTTAGAAAAATTCTTATTCTCGTTCTATAATATCAAAAAATTTATCGTTTTTCGATAAAAATATATTGACAAACATTTTGCGCCATGGTATAATGTGGGCAAGATGCACCTTACCGCGTGTTTTATCAAATTTGCCAAATAAAAGAAAAGGAGGATACGCAAAATGATAAAAAGACATCTTTCCAACCGCACCTCAAGCATCATTTCCCTCACATTTGCCATCGCACTCATCCCTGCACTGATTTTTCTTTTGATCGGGTTGCCGCACTTTGTAAACGTCCTTTTGAACGTGCACGAAGCGATCGGAGATGACGGGGTCCTTGCCGCGTGGGAACGCACCTGCATGCTGGTGGATGCCTATGCCATGCTTTTGGTCGCTTTTGCGGCGGTTGCCCTGCTCATCGTCCTTTTGCGCTCCACCCTTTCCGAAAAGGTTTTTTCTGAGGGCGCGTTACGTACCTTGAATTGGCTTTCCCTGTGCTGCTTTGTGGAAGGTCTGCTCTTCATTTATATTGCCTTTTATTTCACCGCCGCCCTTTGCCTGACCTTGGCAGCCTTCTTTCTTGGCGTTAGCCTGCGCGTGGTGCGCAACGTCATTGCCGAGGCAATGCGCTACAAGGAAGAAAACGAATTGACGGTGTAAGGAGGACGTTTTTATGATCGTAGTAAATTTAGACGTTATGATGGCAAAGCGAAAAATGTCCTTAAGTGAGCTTTCCGAGCGCGTGGGCATTACGCTTGCCAACCTATCGGTTTTGAAGAATAACAAAGCACGTGCTATTCGTTTTTCCACTCTGGATGCCATTTGCCGTGCCCTAGACTGCACACCGCAAGACATTTTGGAATATCGCCCCGAGGAAGAACAACCCTACGAAGAATAAGAAAGGAGATTTTATGAACTACGCCCCTCGTCCCTTGCCAATTCCCCGTCCGGAACCCAAACCGCGCCCCGAGTACGTGGCACGTGACACAGTTTTTGCCTATTTATGCATACCCGTGTGCTATCTGTTTGTCAAATCTGCACCGCTTTCCTCGCCGGCTCTCGGCACGGCGATGGCGCTCTGCTTTATTGCGGCGTTTTCCCTGTTCTATCTGCTCCTCTCCGGCACCCGCCCCTCGCTCTCCGCGCGGATGGTCTGGCTCTTGATGCTCACCCTTTGCGCAGGCTTTGTAACCAACGCAAGCGAGGTCTTGCGCACACTCCTATCCCTTGTTTTGCTGGCTTTTTTACCCATTTTTGCGCATACGTGTTGCAAAAAAGACTTTTTCAGAGAATTTTCGAAAACTCCTTTGAACCGTATAGCAGATGCGTTTGTAACCGTCCCGTTCGCCGCTTTGCCGGAAAACATCATTGTTTTCATCCCCACAAGAAAAGGCAAAAAGAGCCGCGCGCTCGCCACGATCGGGTGGTGCCTTGTCGGTCTTGTGGGCGCGATCATCCCCACTGTTATCGTTGTTGCACTGCTCTCTTACGATGCACAATTTACAAGCCTGCTCGATAAAATATGGGAGACTTTGGACAACATCTTTTCTTTTTCGAATGAAAATCTTTTTGAACACGTAGGGGATATCATTCTCTCCTGTGCTTTGGGTGTCGGTCTGTGTGCCGTCCTCTTTGGCAATCTGGTTGCCGCAAGACCGCGAAAAAAGCCGGAGGGCACACAAGAGGATACCGACCACATCCCTTCCTTGCAGGTGCTACCGAAGCCCCTGCTTGCCGCGTTTGTAACGCCCATTCTTCTGATATATGTACTCTTCTTTGTTTCACAATGGAACTATTACGTGTCGGCATTTACACACACCCTGCCCGAGGGGCTGACCTATGCGCAGTACGCGCGCGAGGGCTTCTTCCAGCTCTGCATCGTCAGCGTGTTCAACGCGGTTCTGCTCATCATCCTGCAAACCTTTATGCGCCGCACCCCCGGCGAGCGCGGAGTGTTGCGCCGCACCTATGCGGGTATCATTTCTCTCTTTACGCTCATTCTCATCGCCACGGCGCTCTCCAAGATGATCCTTTATATGGATGCCTACGGCATGACAAGAAGCCGCGTGCTGGCAACGTGGATGATCCTTTTGTTGGCAGTCTCCTTTATCCTCTCGCTCATCCATGTCTTTTGCAGAAAATTCCCGCTTGCCATTGGTATTTTTATCACCTGTGCACTGTTTTTGCTGGTTTTGTTCCTGCCAAACATCGACGGAATGATCGCCGATTACAACGTGGATGCCTACCTTTCGGGCGACCTCTCAAGCGTCGACGTAGAGGCACTTTGCGACCTCGACCTTGCCGCCGTCCCTGCGCTCTCCCGCCTTGAGGAGCATCTGCTCGCCCGAGGAAAGCTCGATGAAAAGTCTGCCTTGCTTTTAGAGCAAACCTCTGCGCAGCTTGACCGCCTTGCCGAGTGGAGCGCAAACAGCGCTGATGGCATCTTTGACTTTAATCTCCCCCTTTCTCGCGCAAAGCGAATGCTTGCAGAGCGTTAAACGTATCCAAAATCAATCATTTTAGATCAAATAATCAAAAATCAAAGTTTTTGGGGCTGTTTTTCTATTGACAGCCCCTCTCTTTTTGTGTATAATGGGTGTAGTATGACAAGATTTGTTTCTTGGAGGAATAAAAAATGAAAAAAGTAAAATTTGGTGTTATCGGTTACGGTCAGCGCGGCTCGGGCATGACGCAAAACATTTTGCTCGGCATGAGCGACGTTGAAGTCATCGGCGTTTGCGACTATTACGAAGACCGCACAGAGCAAGCAATGAACGACGTTGAAAAGGCATCCGGCAAGCGTCCCTTTGGTTCGACCAACTATCAGGATATTTTGAACATGGAAGCCATTGACGCAGTCATGATCGCCACCTCTTGGGAAACGCACGTTCCCTTTGCTATCGAGGCAATGAACAAGGGTATTGCTGTTGCTATGGAGGTTTGTGGCGCGTACAATATCGACTCCCTGTGGGAGCTGGTTCGCACCCAAGAAAAGGCCGGTACGCCCTTTATGTTTATGGAAAACTGCTGCTTCGGCAAAACCGAGCTGCTTGGCACGTCCTTTGTTCGCAACGGTCTCTTGGGCGAGCTCGTTCACGCACACGGTGCATACGCGCATCACCTCTCCTATGAGATCGCGTCCGGTGTAAAGCACCGCCACTATCGCCTGCGCAACTACCTGATGCGCAACTGCGACAACTACCCCACCCACGAGCTCGGTCCCATTGCCAAGGCGCTCAACATCAACCGCGGCAACCAAATGCTCTCGCTCGTTTCTGTCGGCTCTAAGTCGGTCGGTATGGTTGATTACGTCAACCGTTATTCCGAAAAGTTCCCACACCTGGTTGGCAAGACCTGGCGTCAGTCCGACATCGTCAACACGCTGATTACCTGCGCAGACGGCTCTACCATCTCGCTCCGTCTTGATACTACGCTGCCTCGCTCCTACTCCCGCGAGTTCACGTTACGCGGAACCAACGGTCTCTACGAGCAGGACCACAATCTCCTTTACCGCTGGGGCGACCGCGAGTATTGGGACACCCAATGCTACTACCGCGAAATGGGCAACAATGCCGCTGCCCTTGAAGAAGACTATCTGCCCGACATCTGGAAGTCCATTACCCAGAAGGAGCTTGATGCAGGTCACGGCGGCATGGACGGCCTTGAAATGCGCGCATTTGTCAATGCCCTGAAGGCAAACAAGGAAATGCCCATCGACGTTTACGACGCGGCAGCTTGGATGAGCATCTCTGCACTTTCCGAGATCTCCATCGCGCAAGGCGGCACGCCTCAGATGATCCCCGACTTTACCAACGGTATGTGGACCATCCGCAAGCCCAAGGACGTTGTTGAACTTCCTATCGTCAACAAATAAGCGTTCAGACGCGTCAAAACGCAACAAAAAGAGCCGCGCAACCATTGGTTGCGCGGCTCTTTTTTGCTTCTTTTTGTCAAAATATGCCGTTTTTTGCACACGTATTGCAATTAACGCCATTCAAATCTGCCGCCAAGCACGCCGAATACAATTCCAAGAGAAATCGCAATCAAAGCCAGAGCAAGCACTGCAACAGCAATGGTACGCCAATCCAGCTTTTGCTGCTGCGTGCTTTTTTCAATCAGCTTCATGCGTTGCATCACTGCCGAGATCGGTTTGTAAAGCAGGAGAACAAAGCCAACGTTCATCAGCGATTTGACTGTGTTAAAGGGCAAGAGCAGCGTCGGGATCAATGCTTGCACATCGGCAACGGTAACACCCATATAGTACGGAGTGATCCACAAATTGAAGAGCATCATCACGCCAACGGTTGCTGCGGCGGCGCTCAAAAGTGCTATGATAGCACCCATCAAGCTCCGCTTGTAGCGGTAGATCAAGGATGCCGTGAGGGAGAGCGTCGCGGTGCTGATGAAATTCATTAAAAAGCCGTAAAGACCTGTATCGCTGACCGAAATCAGCTCCAACAGAGGCACCAGTACCGAGAGCGACAGTGCCGCGCCGGGCCCAAAATAAAGCCCCGACAAGGTAATGACCGCGTCCTTCAGATCCAGCGTCAAAAACGATACCTTGAAATGAATAACCAGCATCAAAGCGTATGCAAGCGCGCCAAAGACTGCTATCAAAGCAATGCGGCGCAGTTTTTTAGAAGAACTCAAACGACTCATATTTTTCTCCTTTCCCATCCGGACTGTACCGTCGGTACGGGATTTTCACCCGTTCGGCCCTCTTTTTGAGGGTTCGCAGACTTATTTTTTAGAATTAGAATTGTTCTATTTCTAAAAATATTCACTGCCGGTATGGAATTTCACCATTTCCCAAGTGTTTTTTTGTTTTATAGTATGATTGCAAAAGGGTTGCTGTGCTTGGCACAGCAACCCATATTGGTTTAGTAACTAAGTGTTAACAAACGTTAATTAGTCAACGATGCTACCAACAACGCCGGAACCAACGGTTCTACCACCCTCACGGATAGCGAAACGGAGACCTTGCTCGCAAGCTACGGGCTTAATGAGCTCAACGGTCATATCAACGTTGTCACCGGGGCGGCACATCTCAACGCCATCAGGAAGCTCGATGTTACCGGTAACGTCGGTGGTTCTGAAATAGAACTGAGGTCTGTAACCGGAGAAGAAGGGCTTCTTACGGCCGCCTTCCTTTTCGGTAAGAACGTAAACTTGGCCTACGAACTTGGTGTGGGGCTTGATGGAGCCGGGCTTAGCAAGAACTTGACCTCTTTCGATCTCGTCCTTAGCTACACCACGGAGCAGAGCACCGATGTTGTCGCCTGCTTCTGCTTGAGGCAGGAGCTTGTGGAACATCTCAACGCCGGTAACGGTGGTGGAGGAAGCTTCGTCCTTCAGACCAACGATTTCAACAACGTCGCCAACCTTAACGGTACCACGCTCTACACGACCGGTAGCAACGGTACCACGACCGGAAATGGAGAATACGTCCTCAACGGGCATCAGGAATGCGAGGTCTGCCTGACGCTCAGGAGTGGGGATATAGTTATCAACTTCGTTCATGAGCTCGAGGATGCAAGCGTACTCAGGGGAGCTGAGGTCGGTGCTGGTGGACTCGAGAGCGTCACGAGCGGAACCGCGAACGATCGGGAGATCGTCGCCGGGGAACTCGTAGGTGGAGAGGAGATCACGGATTTCCATCTCAACGAGATCGAGCAGCTCATCGTCATCAACGAGGTCGGTCTTGTTCATGAATACAACGATTGCAGGAACGCCTACCTGACGAGCGAGCAGAACGTGCTCACGGGTTTGTTGCAGAGGGCCGTCGGTACCTGCAACTACGAGGATTGCGCCGTCCATCTGAGCGGCACCGGTGATCATGTTCTTAACGTAGTCGGCGTGGCCGGGGCAGTCAACGTGTGCGTAGTGACGGTTTTCGGTCTCATACTCAACGTGACGGGTGTTAATTGTAATACCTCTTGCCTTCTCTTCGGGAGCGTTGTCGATCTGGTCATATCTCAAGAATTCAACGTTACCGCTTCTGAGGGAGAGAGTCTTAGTGATAGCTGCGGTCAGAGTGGTCTTACCATGGTCAACGTGACCGATAGTACCAATGTTAACGTGGGGCTTGCTACGTTCAAATGTTGCTTTTCCCATTTTTAAATTCCTCCGTAAAGTAAATTAATAAATTATTTTTTATTTTAATTTTAATTGGTTTTTATGCTACGATATCAAATTACGCGTTCTTGCCGCGCTCCTTGATAATCGTTTCCTGAATGGACTTCGGAACTTCAGCAAAGTGGCTGGGCTCCATAGAATACTGTCCGCGGCCCTGCGTTTTGGAACGCAGATCGGTTGCATAACCGAACATATTGGAAAGCGGAACGTATGCGGTGATCTCTTGAACACCGGGGATGGTGGACTCCATAGAGAGGATCTGTCCGCGACGGCTGTTGAAGTCGCCGATAACGTCACCCATATAGTCCTCGGGAACGATGGTAACAACCTTGGTGATAGGCTCGGTGAGAACGGGATCTGCCTTTCTCATAGCCTCCTTGAACGCCATAGAACCGGCGATCTTGAATGCCATTTCAGAGGAGTCGACCTCGTGGTAGGAACCGTCGTAGAGCGTTACCTTAACGTCTACTACGTTGTAGCCTGCCAGAACGCCGCACTGCATAGCACCCTGAATACCGTGATCGACCGCAGGGATGAATTCCTTGGGGATCGCGCCGCCTGTAACGGAGTTAACAAACTCATAACCCTTGCCGGGTTCGTTGGGCTCGAGGATGATCTTAACGTGGCCGTACTGACCGGAACCACCGGACTGCTTCTTATACTTGCATTCATGGTTGATCTGCTTGCGCACGGTCTCCTTGTATGCAACCTGAGGCTTACCGATGTTTGCTTCTACCTTAAACTCGCGAAGGAGTCTATCTACAATAATATCCAGGTGCAATTCACCCATGCCGGCAATAATGGTTTGTCCAGTCTCTTCATCCGTGTAGGTGCGGAAGGTGGGGTCTTCCTCTGCCAGCTTGGAGAGGGCAATACCCATTTTTTCCTGACCTGCGCGGGTCTTGGGCTCGATTGCAACGCTGATAACGGGTTCCGGGAATTCCATAGATTCCAGGATAACGGGATGCTTCTCATCACAGAAGGTATCACCCGTTGTGGTGTTTTTAATACCGATCGCAGCAGCGATATCACCTGCGTAGCAGCAGTCGATATCTTTTCTTTCATTTGCGTGCATCTGCAAAATTCTGCCCAGACGCTCGTTTTTACCCTTGGTAGAGTTATAAACGGTTTCACCCGCTTTAATAGAACCGGAGTAAACGCGGAAGTAGCAAAGCTTTCCAACAAACGGGTCGGTCATAATCTTGAATGCCAGAGCAGAAAAAGGCTCGGTATCGGAAGAACGTCTCTCCTCCTCAGCTTCTGTCTTCGGGTTAATACCGCGAATAGCAGCGATGTCGGTAGGAGCAGGCATATAGTCGATGATTGCGTCCAGAAGCTTCTGAACACCCTTGTTACGGTAAGAGGTACCGCAAACAACAGGAACGATTGCGTTATCGATGGTAGCCTTACGCAGGGCAACCTTGAGCTCGTCCACAGAGATCTCCTCACCCTCGAGGTACTTCTCCATCAGATCGTCATCGGTAGATGCGATAGCTTCAACCATCTTCTCACGCCATTCGTTTGCAAGGTCGACCATATCCTCGGGGATAGGCTCCACGCGAACGTCCTTACCCAGATCATCATAATAGATGTCTGCTTCCATGTTCATCAGGTCCACGATACCGCGGAAGGTCATATCCTTACCTACGGGGAGTTGGATCGGAACTGCATTTGCGCGCAGTCTCTGATGAATCATGTCAATTACGTGATAGAAATCGGCACCGGTGATGTCCATCTTATTAACATAGATCATACGCGGTACTCTGTATTTGTCAGCCTGACGCCAAACGGTTTCAGACTGGGGCTCAACGCCGCCCTTTGCGCACATAACGGTTACAGAACCGTCCAGAACACGCAGGGAACGCTCTACCTCTACGGTAAAGTCGACGTGGCCGGGGGTATCAATGATATTGACTCTGTTACCCTTCCAGAAGCATGTGGTAGCAGCCGAGGTAATGGTAATACCTCTTTCCTGCTCCTGTGCCATCCAGTCCATGGTAGCTGCGCCTTCGTGAGTTTCACCCAGCTTGTGCGTTTTACCTGTGTAGAACAGGATACGCTCGGTGGTGGTGGTCTTTCCGGCGTCAATATGAGCCATGATACCTATATTTCGGGTATTTTCAAGCGAATATTCTCTTGCCATTAATTTGTCTCCTTAAATCAGTAAACGCAAACAAATTAATAACGGTAGTGTGCAAACGCCTTGTTTGCTTCTGCCATACGGTGAGTTTCTTCCTTCTTTTTGAAGGCGCCGCCGGCACTGTTCTTAGCGTCGATGATCTCGCCAGCGAGTCTCTCAGCCATGGTTCTCTCTCCGCGCTTTCTTGCAAAGAGAATGAGCCAACGCAAACCAAGGGTTTGGCGACGCTCTGCTCTGACCTCCATAGGTACCTGGTAGGTGGAACCACCTACACGGCGAGCCTTAACTTCCAGAACAGGCATAATGTTTTCAAGTGCTTCTTGGAACACTTCAAGAGCGTTTTGGCCCAGCTTTTCTTCGATGATCTTGAATGCATCGTAAACGATGGTTTGAGCAACGCCCTTCTTGCCGTCGTACATTACGTTGTTAACCAGCTTGGTTACAAGCTTAGAGCCATACAACGGATCCGGCAATACATCTCTTTTGGTAATACGACCTCTTCTCGGCACTGTACTTCCCTCCTTCATTAATAATTATGAGATCATTGGTACTCAAAAGCAGCTTCTGTTAGCGCCGTCGGGTTTGAACATAAACATTAAATTTACGAAAAAACACGTCGGACGGGACAAGTGGTGCTTTTTAGTTATTTTGGGGACTTGTTACCCCGAGAGTGCAAAATTACTTCTTCTTTGCTCTCTTTGCGCCGTACTTAGAACGGCTCTGGTTGCGGTTTGCAACGCCCTGTGCATCCAGCGTTCCGCGAATGATGTGATAACGCACACCAGGAAGGTCTCTTACACGACCTCCTCTGATCAGAACGACCGAGTGCTCTTGCAGGTTGTGTCCGATACCGGGAATATAAACGGTTGCTTCCATGCCGTTGGTAAGACGAACTCTTGCGATCTTTCTCATTGCAGAGTTAGGCTTCTTAGGGCTGGTGGTAGATACCTTTGTGCAAACGCCTCTTTTTTGCGGTGCAGATTGATCTACTGCTGCGTTCTTCAGAGAGTTAAAACCCTTTTGAAGAACAGGAGACTTAGATTTGTAAATCTTTTCGCCGCGTCCCTGTCTGACAAGCTGGTTAAAGGTTGGCATTCTTCAAGTTTCCTCCTTCTTCCGAAATTTAATGTTTATATACAGACACCCGACCGCAGTCGTGTGATTCTGCCGTTTTTAGGTTGCAAGGTATTTACAAACAGGCATAGTTTGGGCATACTCTCACAATTACAATCTATTATACCACTTACGGGCGATTTTGTCAAGAATTATGTGTTTTGTGTGAATTTTTCTACTTTTTGCACAATTTTAGCGCAAGTGTAGGACAATCCTTTGTTTATATTTTTGCGGTTTTTGGGGTTACCAACGACATTTTGTCGTAGGTCTTGTAACCCGGAGCTTTTAGATGCTTATACTACGGGTGCGACCTCTTCCCACTCGCCCTCGTTGACAAGCATATGCTCACGAAGATTCATGCACGTCAAGGTCTCTGCGCGGTCAAAATCAACCTCGCCGGTCTCAAAGAAGACGATGATCTTATCCAACAGGATCTTGAAGAAAGGAGAGTTGATCGACTTTTTATCCTCCTCGCCCTTCTCGTTGATGGCGGTTGCGGTAAAGCCAAGTCTTTGATCCCAGATAGCGGTTGCACTCTTGCCGTCGGCAAAAGCAATGTCATAAACCACTCTGGTGTCGCTCTCTTTGGTTGCCTTAACTGCCTTGGTGTTGCAGCCAAGGAGCTTAACGATCATTTCTACCTGGTGAACGATGTACTCGTCGGGGGTGCGTCCTGCACCTGTGGTGATGACCTTTTGAGGGTTCTCAAATGTATCCAGCTCGGTGCCATAGCGGAGAGCAGAGGTGCTGAAGCACGCGGTGCCATACTGGTCGGCAATGGCAAAAATCTCTGCCGCCTCGGCATAGTTGGGCGTAAAGGTCTTGTCAATGTAGGTGCGTTTGCCGTACTTGAGCGCGGTCTTTGCGTACTCAAGGTGCTTTTCGGGATTGGTGGGAGCGAGAATAAAGAGCACGTCACTCTTTTCGCAGATCTCCTCAATGGAGTTGCAACGAATGGCGTTGTTCTCTGCGCACCACTCATCAGTGGTCTTGCCGTCGCGGGGAGAGACCTCAACCTCTGCCCAAGCGTATGCGAGTTCATATTCAAGTCCGCGCTCCTGGCAGGATTCACGGATCCATGCAGGATAGTTGTTTGCGTGCCAGTTGCTCAAATAACAATCAATAAAGCCGATCTTTTTCATAATCAATTCCCTTTCTTGATGGTGATAACCCTACGGAGGAAGCCCGTTTGAGCTTCCTCCGTATATTACAGTTTTTTATGAACGTTTGTTTGGGATTACTGTACCTTGCGAACGCCAACGCCCTTGTAGCAATCCATGCCGGTGCCGGCAGGGATCAGCTTACCAATGATGACGTTTTCCTTAAGACCGCGCAGGTAGTCAACCTTACCGTGGATAGCCGCCTCGGTAAGAACCTTGGTGGTCTCCTGGAAGGATGCTGCGGACATAAAGGATTCTGTTTGCAGAGATGCCTTGGTAATACCCAAGAGAATGGTGCTACCCGTTGCATGGGTGAGTCCCTCTTCGCCTGCAGCGATGCGAGCGTCAACCTCTTCGTTTGCTCTTTCGAGATCCAGAACGTCGATATTGGAGCCAACAAGCAGATCGGTGCTGCCGCTGTCCTCAACCTTCATCTTTCTGGTCATCTGGCGCGCGATGATCTCAACGTGCTTATCGTTTACGTTACAAGCTTGCGAACGGTAAACCTTTTGAATTTCCTTGATCAGATACTCGTAAACGGCATCCAGACCAAGAACTCTCATAATATCGGCGGGAGCCTTGTTGCCTTCGGTCATAGCCTCACCGACCTCGAGATGCTGACCTTCAATGATGGACAGCTTGGTGCCGTAAGGAATCTGATATTCCTTAACCTCGGCAACAACGCCCTCGGGTTGCTCTGCATCGGGACGAACGGTAACGGTGTGAATGTTGGAGTTTTCTGCCATGCCGATGTGTGCCGTACCGCGGATTTCGCTGATAACGGCGGGCTTTTTGGGCTGACGTGCTTCAAAGAGCTCTTCAACACGAGGCAGACCTTGGGTAATGTCGGAACCTGCAACACCACCGGAGTGGAAGGTTCTCATGGTCAACTGCGTACCGGGTTCACCGATGGACTGTGCGGCAATGATACCAACAGCCTCACCAACATTGACCAGCTTGCCGTTTGCAAGGTCGGCACCGTAGCAGTGTGCGCAAATACCCTGCTTTGCATGGCACTGGATAACTGTGCGGATGTTGACGCCCTTGATGCCTGCGGCGGTGATGCGCTCTGCAGCTTCATCGGTGATCATTTCGTCGTCGCCAACGATAACCTCACCGGTTGTGGGATGAACGACCTCGCCCATGGTAAAGCGGCCGATGATACGGTCGGACAGGGGCTCGAGAACATTGTTCTTTTCGTCCATGATGTCGGTAATATAAGTGGGTGTCTTGGAGTCGCACTTGATCTCGCGAACGATGACCTCTTGCGATACGTCAACAAGACGGCGCGTCAGGTAACCGGAGTCTGCAGTACGGAGAGCCGTATCGGACAGGGACTTACGGGAACCCTTTGCACCCATGAAGTACTCGAGAATGTTCAAGCCTTCACGGAAGTTGGATTTGATCGGTACCTCGATGGTACGTCCGTTGGTTGCAAACATCAAGCCACGCATACCTGCAAGCTGACGCATCTGTGCGATAGAACCACGGGCTCCGGAATCGGACATGATCTTGATCGGGTTGAATTGGCTGAAGCTGTTTTGCAGTGCAGCGGTTACGTCATCGGTGGTCTTATCCCACAGCTTGATAACAGCGCTGTAACGCTCCTCGTCAGAGTACAGACCCATGCGGTAGTAGTCGTTGAGGACGTCAACCTGCTTTTGTGCAGCGTCAATATATTCGGATTTTTCCTTCGGGATGGTCATATCGTAAACCGAGATCGAGAAGGAAGCTCTGGTAGAGTATTGGTAACCGAGCGCCTTGATGTCGTCCAGCATTCTTGCGCAAACGTCGGGGCCGTTGTTGCGGATGCAGCGGTCAAGGATCTGACCGAGCTGCTTCTTTTTGATAACGAACTCGACCTCAAGCTTGAGTGCGTTTTCGGGCTTGGAGCGATCTACAAAGCCAAGGTTTTGAGGAATTACCTTATTGTAGATGAGGCGACCGAGGGTGGTAACGATCACGTCGGACTTCTCCTCGCCGTTGATCTCACGCACCAGGCGGATCTTGATCTTGGAGTGCAGACCGAGTGTGCCGTTGGCATAAGCCATCATAGCCTCGTCCTCGTTGCGGTACATATGGTACTTGTAAACGATCTCGCCGTTCTCATCGCGAACAACGTTGCCGTTCTCGTCGGTCATGGGAACGCGGTCGCCGGGCTCGCCGTCCTTTTCCATGGTCAGGTAGTAAGCACCCAGGATCATATCCTGCGAGGGTACGGTTACTGCCTTACCGTCCATGGGCTTGAGCAGGTTGTTAGCGGAGAGCATCAGGAAGCGAGCCTCTGCTTGTGCCTCTGCGGAAAGCGGAACGTGTACGGGCATCTGGTCGCCGTCAAAGTCTGCGTTAAACGCAGTACATACCAGCGGGTGCAGCTTGATTGCACGGCCTTCAACCAATACAGGCTCGAATGCTTGAATGGAAAGACGGTGCAGAGTAGGTGCACGGTTGAGCAGCACAGGGTGCTCCTTGATTACGTTTTCCAGCGCATCCCAAACGCAAGCGTTTGCGGGATCGTATGCGCGGTCGATCTTCTTTTGTGCGTCCTTTACGTTGGTTGCCTTGCCCATTTCAACAAGTCTCTTGATAACAAAGGGCTTGAACAGCTCGATTGCCATTTCCTTGGGCAGACCGCATTGGTAGATCTTGAGGTTAGGACCTACAACGATAACCGAACGGCCGGAGTAGTCAACACGCTTACCGAGCAGGTTTTGACGGAAGCGACCTTGCTTACCGCGCAGCATCTCGGAGAGCGACTTGAGAGGACGGTTGGAGGGGCCTGTTACGGGCTTGCCGCGCTTGCCGTTATCAATAAGCGCGTCTACTGCCTCCTGCAGCATTCTCTTTTCGTTTCTGATGACGATCTCGGGTGTGCGGATCTCCATCAGCTTCTTCAGACGGTTGTTACGACTGATCACGCGACGGTACAGCTCGTTGAGGTCTGAGGATGCAAAGCGTCCGCCGTCCAGCTGAACCATAGGACGGATCTCGGGAGGCAGTACGGGGATAGCATCCAGGATCATCCAATCCAGATGGTTACCCGACTTACGGAATGCCTCAACGACCTCCAGTCTCTTGATCACGCGTGTCTTTTTCTGACCGGTAGCCTGTGCAAGCTCTTCCTTCAGGGACTCTGCCAGAGCCTCGATGTCGATGCCCTGCAAAAGCTCCTTGATAGCCTCAGCACCCATGCCGGTGCGGAACTCGTTGCCGTACAGCTCGCGGTATTCAACGTATTGCTTCTCGGAAAGAACCAGGCCCTTCTCCAAGGGAGTGTGGCCGGGATCGAGAACCACGTTCTCTGCAAAATAGAGTACCTGCTCCAACGCCTTGGGAGACATATCCAGAACCAAAGCCATGCGGGAAGGCACTGCCTTGAAATACCAGATGTGAGAAACGGGAGCGGCAAGCTCAATGTGTCCCATACGCTCGCGGCGCACCTTTTTGGTGGTTACGTCAACGCCGCACTTTTCGCACTTGATGATCTCTTTGCTGTGCGAGTTCTTATACTTGCCGCACATACAAGCGCCATCTTTGCTGGGACCGAAAATACGCTCGCAGAACAGTCCGCCGACCTCTGCCTTGAGCGTTCTATAGTTGATGGTCTCGGGC
>SVTP01000005.1 GCA_015063725.1 Oscillospiraceae bacterium | reverse complement strand
TACGATTACGAGCTCTACGATTGTAAAGCCTTTTTTGTTTGTGTGTTTCATGGTTTTTCTCCTTTTTTATTTTTTTGAGAGATATTCCAAAACACCTCTTTTTGATCGAGAAGTATCGTACTTTATTATGAACAAAATGTTACGAAAAACCTTCTCTTCTCAAGTAAGAAGTTATTTTGATAGCCTATTGTACCACAAAAATACAACTTTGTCAACCCTTTTGTGTGAATTAAAACCGAAAAACAGGTGAAAATCGACAAAAAAGGTACATATTTTATTAAAATAGGTTTGAACTGTGAATCATTTTTCAAAAATTCGCAGTCAAAATTCTAGTCAAAGGAGGCCACTATTTTATGGCAAGAAAAGGTGAAAACATCTTTAAAAGAAAGGATGGCCGCTGGGAGGCGCGCTACATTCATCACTACGATCCCGCAGGGCGTGCCATTTACGCTTTTGTTTACGGTCGCTCCTACAGCGAGGTAAAAGAGAAGCGCAAAGAAGCGATCGCTCGGCGCGAGCCGCTGATCTCACCCAAGGGCACGGTCACCACGCTTGAGGAGCTTTGTGTGCGCTGGCTTGCGGACGTGAAGATCTCGGTTAAGGAATCTACGTTTGTGCAATACCATCGGCTTGTGACCAAGTACATTGTGCCCGGGCTGAACGACGTGCCCCTCAAGCGGCTGGATTTTAAGGTGGTCAACGCTTTTTCGGAGCGGCTTTTACAAAACGGTGGAAAATTTGGCAACCGTCTATCGGCAAAAACCGTGACAGACATTCTTGCGGTGCTCAAATCGATTATCAAGTTTGGCGTGCAAAACGAATATCTGGCAAGTGGCATAGAGGGGGTGCGGTACCCCGGGCGTGAGGGCAAGCAGATTGCCATTTTGACCGATGAAAACCGCAAAACGCTTGAGCGCGCTCTGAATGAGGACGTCGGCTCCACCGAGATGGGCATTTTGCTTTCTCTTTTTACGGGGATGCGTCTTGGAGAGCTTTGCGGGCTTACCTGGCAGGACGTGGACTGGCACAGCCGTATCATTACGGTGCGTCGCACCGTCGAGCGCATCAAGAATCTCGATCCCACCGCCAAGGAGCGCACTAAGATCATTATATGCGAGCCAAAGACGTTGAGTTCCGTACGGACGATCCCGATACCGCGTTATTTATTCTCGCGCTTGCGCGAATATTATGAAAAAAAGGCGAGGGAAGGGGGCGAGGGGGATTTTTATATCCTCTCGAACGATGCAAAACCAATTGAGCCGAATACTTTATATAATAGGTACAAAAAGCTGATGCGGCGGCACAAAATGGACAGGTACACCTTTCACGCTCTGCGCCACACCTTTGCCACCCGATGCGTGGAGGCGGGGTTTGATACAAAGTCGCTTTCTGAAATTTTGGGGCACAGCAACATTGCCACAACGCTCTCTGTGTACGTGCATCCGTCCCTTGCGCAAAAGCGACGGCAAATGGACAAGCTTGGTCCGCTTTGAGAGGATATTACAACCTATTCGCGCTCGTGCACAAATATGCATAAAAAAGGAACCACACCCGAGGGTGTGGTTCCGAAAATTTTTACTTAGAAATTAGTTCCAAGAAATGTCAAGGATGGTGAAACGGTCCTTGTTACCGGTGTTTTGTGTGGGGCTGTTGTTTACGATCTCAATGGTGAAATCGCCGGTGATGGGGGTGTCGAGAACCCACTCATCGGTGTAAACAACGTACTTCTCGTTCTTGTCAAGAGTTGCTTCGATAACGTGCGTGTAGGTGTTGCCGTTTGCATCGGTGATGGTAACGGTTACGGAGAGAGCAGTATCGGTGAACATCTTGGTGTAGTTGATGGTCAGCTTAGAGATGCCGCCCGTAAGTGTGGGAGATACGATCTTACCGGGAGCGGAAACCTTACCGTTGAGGCAAACTGCCTTGTAAGTGTTGTCGGGGCCGATTACAGGGAATGCGGGGTTTGCAACGTTGGGACCACCAACTTGGATTGCAGAGTTGCTGATTTCCCAACCGCTGGCAGTGGTTGCACTGGCGTAGCTGGAGGAACCCTTGCCTTCAATGGTGTTAAAGTCAGCAGAGCCGCCTGCTGCAGGAGCATCGGGCTTTACATAGTCGGGATCTTCTGCGCCGCATACGGTGCACTTGCCTTCTTCAAAGGTGTGCTTGCCGGTTGCGGGGATCTCTTCGCCGTTAGCGATAACAGCTTTGCAATCTGTGCAAACAGTGTTGCCGGTGAAGCCTGCGGTGTTGCAGGTAGCTTCGGTAGCACCTTCAACAACAGTGTTGGTGTGCTTGCACTCGGGATCGGGAGTTTCGCCGGAATCGGAGGTCTTTACGTAGAAGGAGAGATAGTACTCAGCGGTATTGCCTGCGGTGTAGGTGCTCCAGTTGCCCTTGGAGTTGTACCACTCAAGGTAGGTCTTACGGCCGGTGTTGTATACGAGGAAGGTGCCGTCGCCGTTAGACTTAAGAGTCCAGCTCTTGTGTGCACCGGTTACGTTAAGAGAAGAGTAGGAGTCTGCAAGAGCGATCACGTCGCCGGTGAGAGAAGTAAAGGTGTAGCTGCCGTCTTCGTTAACGGTAACAACAAAGATCTCTGCATCGGTTACGTTTGCAAAATTATCTGCGGAGTAATCAACGCCCTTGTTGTAGTAGGAGCCTGCGCTTACCTTGAGAGCGGAGAGGAGCTTGCCGTAAGCGGGAGCACCGATCAGAACGTGGTCGCCGTCCTTCAGCTCGGTAACGAGAGTCCACTCAGCCTTGGGTTCATCGGGCTTTACATAGTCGGGATCTTCTGCGCCGCATACGGTGCACTTGCCTTCAACAAAGGTGTGACCGAGAGCTGCGATAATGGTTTGTTCAACGAGGATCTCACCGCACTTGGAGCACTTCTTGCCTTCGGAAAGACCGGTTTCGGTGCAGGTTGCGGGGGATGCGGGGATGATTTCTTCAGCGTGCTCGCAAGCAGGAGTATCGTTGCCACCTGCATATACAACTTCGATAGCAGTGATTCTTGCTTGGCCGTTGGTTGCAGCGCCGGTGTTGCCAACGCTGAAGGTGATGGAAGTTGCGTTAACGGTTACAACAGTGCCGGAAGCAACTGCTTCGCCGTTGAGGGTAAGAGTACCGGTGTTTTGAGAAGCGTAGGTGATCTTTACAGAAACGATGGTCTTGCCGTTCAGAGCAGTGATGGTAACTTCAGGCTTTTCAGCTTGGTAAATTCTCCAGTTTTCACCGCTGGTGTAATACTTACCGGTGTTGCGGCCGTAGTTGTTTACAGCAGTTCCAAAGCAAGAAACGATGATGTCACTGTTGAGCTCGAAGGACTCATACATTGTGCCATTTGCCCAGCCGTTTGCCTTCGCGATGTCAGCGATAACGCCGGTAACGGTGTTGCTGCCCTCAACGGGAGGTTGAGCTGCGGGAACGTCAGCGCCGCAAACGTCGCACTTTTCGTCGCCGTCAGCGTCAACGTGCTCGGTGCATTCGGGGAGATCGGGGGTTTCAGCAGCGGTGTGCTTAACGATCCAACCGTTCTTGATTTGAGGAGTGCCGTTGTATTGACCAACGATACCGTAAATGGTAACGGTGTCGCCTGCAACGGGCTTAACTTCGAGAGCATCGTATCTAACGGTGCCGTCTGCACTGTAGGTACCGTAGATGGTGAGGATGTTGCCAGCCTCGTCTTGGATCTTCATGTTACCGTAAACGGTTTGATAAACCTCAACGATAACGCCGGTTACGTAGTACTTGCCTTCGGTGTAGGTGTTGTGCTCTTTGGATGCGCCAAGAGCGATTACTTCCTCAACGGTGAGGGTAGAATCAGCTGCGGGATCCTTGGGCTCTTCAACCTTGGGAACATCAGCGCCGCAAACGTCGCACTTTTCGTCGCCGTCAGCGTCAACGTGCTCTTTGCACTCGGGGAGATCGGGGGTTTCAGCAGCGGTGTGCTTAACGATCCAACCATTCTTAACTTGGGGAGTGCCGTTGTATTGACCGATTATACCGTAAACGGTGATGGTGTCGCCTGCAACGGGCTTTACTTCGAGAGCATCATATCTAACAGTACCGTCTGCATTGTAGGTGCCGTAGAGGGTGAGGACGTTGCCGGCCTCGTCAACGATTCTCATGTTACCGTACATATCATTGTAAACTTCCTTGATAACGCCGGTTACATAGTACTTGCCTTCGGTGAATACGTTGTGCTCTTGGGTAAGAGCGAAATCGATAGCGTCCTTTACGGAAAGGGTGGAATCGGGAGCGGGAGTGTCAATAGCGGGGGGATTGTCGTTGGGCATATCAGCGCCGCAAACGTCGCACTTCTTGTCGCCGTCAGCGTCAACGTGCTCGGTGCATTCGGGAGTGTCGGAGCCCTTGGTAACAGCTACGATCCAACCGTTCTTAATTTGAGGAGTGCCGTTGTATTGGCCGAGGATACCGTAAATGGTAACGGTGTCGCCTGCAACGGGTGCACCTTCTATAGCATCGTAACGGTTTGCACCGGTGGAGC
This sequence comes from Oscillospiraceae bacterium, assembly GCA_015063725.1. Taxonomy (GTDB): domain Bacteria; phylum Bacillota; class Clostridia; order Oscillospirales; family CAG-272; genus UMGS1865. Next base: position 77,047 of record SVTP01000005.1, on the reverse strand, counting down.
TATAAGTGCCGTAGATGGTGAGGATGTTGCCCTCAGCATCGGTAATTCTCATGTTACCGTAGGTGGTGTTGTAAACCTCGGTGATAACGCCGGTAACAACTACCTTGCCCTCGGTGTAGGTGTTGTGCTCCATAGAAGCACCGGTGTCGATAGCATCCTTAACAGAGGTGGGCTTGGTGATGGACATGATCCAACCATTCTTAACCTGAGGAGTGCCGTTGTATTGACCAACGATACCAAAGATAACTACGTAGTCGCCTGCAACAGGTGCATTTTCCATAGCGTCGTATCTTGCGGAACCGTCTGCACTGTAAGTGCCGTAAATGGTGAGAACGTTGCCAAACTCGTCAACGATCTTCATGTTACCGTAGGTAGTGTTGTAAACCTCAGAGATGATACCTGCAACGAGGTGCTTCTCTTCGGTGTATTGGTTGTGGCCCTTGGAAGCGCCGAGATCGATGATGTCCTTAATGGACTCTGCGGTCTTGGAAAGCTTCAGGGTGAATTCCTTGGTAGCGGTCTTGTCGCCGCAGGTTGCGGTAACAGTAACGATAACGTCGGTAGCTGCATCCGGAACGGTGATGGTCAGCTTGCCGTCAGCAATTGCAACAAGTGCTTCGTTGTTGGATGCCCAGGTAAGAACAACCTCAGGATATACAGCAACGGGGAGCTCTACAACTGCATTGCTGGTGTAGGAGGTGCCGAGCTTGAGTTGATTCATAACGTCGGCGATCATTTCCTCGTTAGACTTTTCAACCTTGTTGAGGTATTCGAAGCAATCAACGCCTACAGGAATGAGGTAAGGATTGCTGTTGTACAGAACGAGAATACCGGTAGCATTTGCAGTCCAACCGAAGTGCTCAAGGTGAGCTGCATCAATGGTTGCCTTGTCATCCTTAACAAGGGTGGTGGGGAAGTCGGTAACGTATGTACGAACGTAAGCTTCCTTGTTGTTGAGCTTGAACTTGAGGTAATCGGAGGTGCCACCGAGCTCTTGACCGGTGATCTCAACGCCCTTAATGGTTACGAGCGTACCGACATAGTTCTTCAGGCTGCTGCCGTTAGCGAACGCTTCGGTGATGTCAACGATGTCGAATTCGTGGATGGTGGAATCAACGATTCTTGCAACGCCGCCCTTGATTTCCTGCATGCCGGAGTAAGGAGATACAGGACCGGAAACCTCAACGATCATACCAACTTCGATGCCGAGGTCTGCAACCGGGTCAGCATCCATCTGGTAGGAGTAGTAGCCGCCCTTGCCGTCAAGGTCAGCCAGGAAGAGGTGGTTACGGGTGTTGCCTGCTGCCTTGGAGTTGATACCAACAACGATACCCTTGACAACAACGTTGCCTTCGGTCATGTCGATGTATTCCTCAAAGGGAGTCAGCATGTATTCCGGAACAGTCAGGTTAAAGGACTTGGTAGCAGTCTCGTCGCCGCCCTTAATGGTAGCGGTCAGAACGTATGCGAGCTCTTCGGGAGACTCTTCATCTACGTTTACGATGTAGGTGTTTTCGTCCTTTACTTCAATGGTAACCTTGTCGGTATCAACAGACCACTCAACGGTGTGAATGGTGCCGAGGATGGAAACCTTGGAGGTTACTTCAAAGTCGGTAGCGGTGACAGTCTTGTTTTTGTAGAGGTTGTAAACGTAGTCAGCAGCTGCTTGTACGTTGTACTCTTCTACAGGGGGATTGTCAACGGGGGGAACGGTGGTACCCTCTTCTGTGGTAGTGGTAGTCTCGCCGTCGCGGATCTCTGCAAAGTTCTTCAGAAAATCGCAAGAAGCGAGCGTACTTACACAAAGAATAAGGGTCAACAGAACAACTAAGATTTTTTTCATAGTGTTTCTCCTCTTTCTTTTTTGTTGTTATTTAATTTTTTTCAAATTAAATCAGTGAATGGTGATGTTGTCAAGCGAGAACACCTTTACTTGGATATCCGCTTGCGTTTTACCTTCGGGAGTGTAGGAATCAACAATTCCCTTTACGTCGATTACTTTGCCTTCAAATCTGTCGGCAGTTACGATTTTACCATCCTCATAAAGAACGATGGTGCGAATGGTAATGGTGACGCCATCCTTTTCACAGGTCAGGGAAATGGCACCGTTGTTTTTACTATCTTCATTATCGGTGGTGTACGTGCTTACAACCGTCAGTCCCTCAAGGGAAACAGAGGTGTGCAGAGCCGAATAGTTGCCTTTAAAGGTGATAGTAACGTCTCCATCGGGAGAAGTGATCTGGGTTTCGCCGGATCTGAGCGTTGCAACATCGGTGAGAGTGTATGCAACTGTCTGTCCTGCTTCGATCAAGTGAGTGAAGGCGGGGTCGCCGGGCTTCATTCGATCGTATTCCAAGCCACCGATCTGGTAAGCATCTACTGCGGTAGCATATTGGAAGATGCCTACAAGGTAAACAAGATTGCCTGCCTTGAGGAATCTGGTTGCTTGTGTTGCCAGACTGTAGCCGTAGTAAACAGAAACACCGTAGTATTTCTCATCCTCTTCATCGTATTGCTCGATGTAGAGTGTGCCGTTGGTATCTTGAGCAACAATGCCCTCGATAGCAACCTTGGCGCCCTCGTAATCTGCGGGGTTTGTGCGAAGCTCCTTAACCGAAACCATAACAGCGGCATCGTAAGGATAAGCGGGGTCTTTTTGGTCGGAATGTACATAAAGCTTTTCTGCCATTGCTTGGTTCAATGCAGCCATGCAGGTCGTGCCGTAACGGTTTTGACCGGAGTTGGATGCATAAGCATATCCGCTTTGCAGAATTTCGAGGTTCAGATTACGCCACTCACTGTTCTCGTCCGTTTTGTACCAAACCCACAAGAGGTGACGGCCGTTGTTATCAACGTTCCAGGTCTCGGTATCGGACTCAAGGAGAATAGCATAGGCATTTTTCAGCATCTCTTTGGTGTGATTTGCTGCGGTCTTACCCCAAGCCTCAATTCTACCGGTCGATTCGGGAGTGTCAATTGCAAGATATCTTGCTTTTATAACGCCCTCGGGAAAATCGGGGGAAGGAGTAACGTAAAAGTGAGTAGTATCACCGTCAATATAGGATTTAACGGTTGCCTCGATCTTGAGGCTTGTGGATGCCATATCCAGTTTGGTTTTGCTAACGTAGTCAATGTGTTCGTGTTGCGGTTGTTGTCCTTGCGGATCTTGGGTGGTTTGCTCGGGTGTTGTTTCTGTTTTTCCAAACAGATTGCAAGCAACCATACAAGGCAACAGCATCAGGATTGCCACAAAAGCAGCCAGAATGCGGATTGCTCCGAGGGCGGGGGTTGCCCGCCCCTTTTGGATTACTGTGTTTCTCATAGTAATAATGGAAAAGAATTATTCGCCGATTTGGTACTTGCACTCGTAAATGGCGTTTTCGAATGCTGCCTTAATGCCTGCTGCGTTAGAGCAGGTAGGATCTGCCATGCAGAATTGCATCAGTTGACCAACTTGGTCACGAGCTGCGGAAGAGCCGTTGAATGCAGGAGAGGTGTAGTAAGCGTTTGCTTGCTCAAGAGCAACCTTGGTTGCCAGGAGAGGCAGACCTTCATAACCGTTTGCGTTTGCGAGTTCTTCAGCGTAAACTGCGTTATCGGTAACGTTTTCGAGTACCGGAATGTAACCGGAAGCCATACCAAACTCAGCTTGGAAGTCGAGGTTGGTGGTGAGGAACTTAACAAAGAGCCAAGAAGCCTTTACTTCTTCAGCGTTTCTCTTCTTGAAGACGCAGAGAGAAGGACCTTGAGAAATAGCCTTGGGAGCGTTAGCGTTTACTTGAGGAATGGAAGCGATGCCAACCTCAAACTTGTAGGTGCCGTCATCGTTCTTGGGGATCTGGTGGTTTGCGCCTGCGGAAGAACCGATGCACATGTAGCTGTTGCCGGTATCAGCAGGAGCTTTGGTGAACAGAGCGGAGGTGTAACCGCCGGAGAGCTCTTGGGTGGTTACGTAACCGAGCTCGTACCAACGACGGAATCTTGCAACGAAGTCACGGTTGGTTTGGTTGTCGAACAGGAAGTGCTCACCGGTTGCGCTGGTGTAGGGGGATTGATATTGCTCGCACATGGTGATGAACCAGTTAGCTTCAGAGTCGTAGCCGAGAGGAATGGAATCGGGGTCGATTGCCTTAATGGTTGCGCAGAGAGCCTCGAGCTCGTCCCAGGTCTTAGGAACGGAGAGGTTGTGTTGCTCAAAGAAAGTCTTGTTGTAGTAGAAAACCTCGGTGGACTTGGACATAGGCATTGTGTACATCTTGCCGTCGCCGTAAGCCTTGCCTTCATTGTAGTAACCGTCGATGAAGTTATCGATTTGCTCTTGGGTCAGACCAAGGATCTCGGTGCTACCGTCTGCACGGGTAACAACCTCTTGAGAGTTGATGTACTCATCCAGAGTTTGAACAGCGTAAGCGATGTTGTAGAGTGCAACGTGGTCGGGATAGCAGTAAGCGATGTGGGGTTGGTCACCAACGGTGATCTCGGTTTGGATTTGGTCGCGAACGTCATCATAGCCACCAACTTGCTTGTGGTCGATTACGATGTTGGGGTAGAGCTTGTTGAATTCTACGATGTACTTATCAAGTACAGCGCGCAGGGATTCGCCCATGGTATGGTAGAAGGTGATGTGGATCTTGCCGTCGTTGACCGCGGGGTTTTTGTTGCCGCCGTTGCCACCATTGTTGTTTTCGCCGGGTTCGGTTCCGGCGTTACCTGTCAGCACGTCACAAGATGTGATGGCAAGCAGAGGGAGTGCCAGCAGAGCGAGAGCCAGCAAAAGGGATACGATTCTTCTTTTCACGGTAGAAGTTCCTCTCTTTCTTAATTTTGTTTTGTCTTTTATAATTTACAGCCAGGGGAGCTGCAATTACCTGTGGTGTATTAGCCCTTGATACCGCTTCTCGATACACCCTTCATAATGTACTTACGAAGGAAGATGAATACGAGGAACAAGGGAGCGGATACGATGGCAACCGCTGCCATCTGTACGGGAATGTTTACGTCGCCGGACGTGGTGGTAAATGCGTTACGCAAACCGTTTGTAATCAAGCGGTGCGCCTCGTCGTTTGCAACCAACTGCGGCCACATATAGGAGTTCCATGCACCCATCATCTTGAGGATGGTGATGGAAATCAGGGTGGGGAGTGCCAGGGGGATCATAACCTTCCACAGGTACTTGATATCACTGGTACCGTCTACCTTTGCTGCCAGATACAGCTCGTTGGGAATCTGCAAGAAGTTCTGACGGAGCAGGTAAATGTAGAATACACTGACCAGGAAGGGAACGATCAAAACGGTAAAAGTGTTTTTCCAGTCACCCATTGCGATAAGGTCACCCGAACCGAGCTCACGACCGAGGGTTCTGAAACCGAGGAAGTCACTTACGGTTTGGTAGTTGGTAATGGTGAAGAGCTCACCGGGGATCATCATGGTTGCCAACAGGGCTGCAAACATTGCGTTTTTGCCCTTGAACTCAAGGCGAGCAAACGCAAATGCGGTAATGACCGTGATGACCAAAGAGAGAGCGGTGGAAACCAAACCAACGTAAAGGGTGTTGGAGAACAGTGTTCCGAGGTTTGCGGTGTGGAACGCTTCAACATAGTTGTGGAAGACGATCTTATTCGGCCACAGTGTTTGTTGAGGCAAACGGTACTCAGCAAGTTCCTTTACAGAGGAGATGAGCATGAAGTAGAAGGGGAACACAATGATGAGTGCCATGATGATGAGGAAGAGATACAAAAAGACTTGAACCAAAATGCGCATAACGCGTTGGCGGGACTTTTCTCTTTCGATATTCTTCTCAAATACAAGGAATTTTTGATCTGTCATATTGCCACCTCCTTAATAGTGCGTGTTCTTCTTGCTGATGTGAAGATTCAGCATAGTGACCACGAAGATGATGCCAAACAGAATCAGCGCAGCGGCACTGGCGCGTCCTTGTTGGTTTGTCAGGTTGTCGTAAATAAATCCAACCATCGTGTTCAGGTTTGTGGACTGATTGGTACCGGGAGGGCCCATCTTTTCGCCAAAAATACCAACGATGCTGGAGTATTCCTTAAATCCGCCGATAAAGCCCGTGATAACAACGTAGGTGATCATGGGGGAGAGGAGCGGAACGGTGATGCGGGTAAAGGTGCGGAAACGGGATGTGCCGTCAACCTTTGCGGCATCGTAGTATTGCTTGTTAACGCTCTGCAATCCGCCCAAAAGGACAAGGATCTTAAAGGGCAGTGCGTTCCAAACAATGTAAATGACCATAACGGTCATATTTGCAAGCTTAGTGGAACCAACGTTGATCCAGTTGATGGCTTCGCCGCCAAAGAACTCGATAATGTTGTTGATGATACCTGCAGTGATCAGGATTTCGTTAGGTCTGCCAAAGTTGTTACCAACCATATTGAACATTGCGGCAAATACCATACCGATAGCAATGGAGTTGGTTACATAAGGCAGGAAGAAGATTGTTTGCAACATTCTTCTCAGGGGTTTAATTGCGTTGAGGCAAACCGAAATGACCAGCGCGAGAATTGTGGAAATCGGAACCGTCAGCACACACAAAAGCATTGTGTTGGTAAGGCAGTTGATAAAGCCTTTGTACTTAATTACGTTTGTGAAGTTACTGATTCCAATTTCAAATTTTGCGCCGCCGGCAACGGCCATAGAGTTATAACCTTCCAAAAACGCCATGCGAACCGTGTTGATGATCGGCCATACGGTAAAGATCAGCAAAAGTATGATTGCAGGGGAAAGATATAACCACGCCTTCCACGGATGTTTACTTCCTACCATAGCGCCTCACCTCAAATTTTCTTAACGTATTTCTTTTTCATCGCAGCAGTAATGAAATCGTCGTTTTCCTGTGCAGAGAAAATGATGCGCTTTTCACTCAACTTGTTGAACAAAAATACCTTATGGGGCTTGAGATTGTAGCGGACGGTTGCAGATGCGGTGTCGATTTTGCAGTCGCCGTCAATGATAGAACGAACGGTGGGGTTGCAGGATGCGGGATGTGTTGCAACAACACTTGCATCGCGGCCCATAATTTCAAGGTTGGTCAGGTTGCAGGTCATGCGGCCATCTGCTGCGGGAATGAAGCCCTCGGGACGAATGCCTACTGTCACAGCTTGATTTGCTACGCCGCCAACGTCCAGAACACTCTCTCCGCCGATGTAGAGCTGACCGTCTTTAACCTCGCCGTTGAATACGTTGATGGGGGGAGTACCCAGGAACTTTGCAACGAACAGATTGGTGGGGTTGTCGTAAACCTCTTGGGGCTTACCTACCTGTTGGATAACGCCGTCTCTCATAACAACGATCATGTCGGAGATACTCATTGCCTCTTCCTGGTCGTGGGTTACGAAGATGGTGGTGATGCCGGTTTCCTTTTGGATACGGCGGATCTCTTCACGCGTTTGCAGACGCAGGCGCGCGTCGAGGTTGGAAAGGGGTTCGTCCAAAAGCAGAACGCCGGGCATTTTAACGAGTGCACGTGCGATTGCAACACGTTGCTGCTGACCGCCGGAGAGCGCGTTGGGCTTTCTCTCCATCAACTCGTCAATCTGTACCAGCTTTGCTGCCTGGTAAGCTCTTTCCAGCATCTCTTTTTTAGAGAGCTTGTCGGGGCCTTTGAGGTTTTGCAGAGGGAACAAGATGTTCTGCTTAACCGTAAGGTGGGGGTAGAGTGCGTAGTTTTGGAATACAAGACCGACTCCGCGGCTTTCTGCCGGGAGATTGGTGACGTCGTTGTCACCAAAGTAGATCCTACCGCCCGAAACTTTTTGCAAGCCGCTGATCATGTAGAGCGTGGTGCTCTTACCGCAACCGGAGGGGCCAAGCAGACCAATCAGCTTGCCGTCCGGAACGGTAAAGGTAAAATTGTTTACCGCCATGAACTCTTGCTCGCGTTTGTTACGAGGGGGGAAGATCTTTGTTACGTTTTCCAATACAACTTTCATACAAGACTTCCTTTCTGTTCGCTTAATATATTTTTAGCTTTTTTGCTTGCTTACGAATTTTGTTCTTCGTCGATGGAGTCCTCCGCCACCGTTTCCTCGGCGGTATCCTCGACTGTTTGCTCGACTTGTTCGACTTGCTCGACTTGTTCGATCTGTTCATCCTGTGCTGAAGCTTCCCAAAAACCATGGGGTGCCACCGACTCGGCGTGCAGCTTTTTCTTGTATTCCAAAAGCTCCTCGGGGGAGTCAAAGATCATCTGGCTTGCAAAGTCAACGGTCACTGTGCTTGCCAGCATATCATGCAGGGGAGTTCTTGCAGGCGTAAAGATCAGGAGTGCGATCTCCGATCCCGCAAGCACGATCAAGAGGATGCCTGTAAGATTGTTTGCTGTACCAAACAGGAGGGAGAGCAGGGAGAATACAGGGATCATGGTTTCGACCGCGTATTTACCGAGTACTGTGCGGACGAGCAGGATCAAGGGGGATACCTTAACGCCGTCTATACGCATAACGGCAACACCAAAGATCTTTTTGCCAATTGTTTGACCGTTCTTAAACCAAAGCGGGATCGCAAATTCCAGGATCAGGTGAGAAATGAGGATAGAGAACGTGAGCACCAGCAGGGCGAGCTGATAAGCCATTCCGTATGCGTGGAGATACTCCTCGTTTTGAAAGAGCGTTTCGGATGCTTTGTTAAAAATGTCCTGTTGTTCCTTGGTGAGCGTGTCGAAGCGCTCCTGTGTCATCGCAATGGAAAGGGCGCCGTCCAGCTCCTCCTTTGTCATAAAATCGCTCAAGCCGTAGCTTTGGGCGTGTTGGTCGCAAATGGCAACCATTTTCTCTTGCTGCGCATCAATACCGAGCACGGTAGAAAGCACAAGGGCGATTCCAACCGCCACAATGCAAAACACAATTATATCACACAAAAAAGCGGAAATGCGTTTCCACATACTCGCTTTTTGCAAATCATAAATCATACCAAGACCTCCGTCATACAGGTGCTCGCGCGTGTGCGCGACGCAAAGACCGCGGGCGAGCCCGCGGATTACAAGAAATTACTATTATATTATAACACTGCTATTTACAAAAAGCAACAGTCTTTTTCGTTTTTAGATAACTTGACCGAAAAATCGTCATTGTGCACAATGGCGCTTTACCGAGGTACAGTACACCTCTCCAAAAAAGAATAAAAAAAGAAAGAAAGTGCAATCCTCTTGTGTGATTTTGACCAAAAGCGGCAATTTGAACGCAAGATATGCGATAAAAATGGTTTGGGCATTTTTCCGGTTCTGTTTTTGGATATATCCGCGCAAAACAAAGAAAAAAGCCCCCTTTGCTGCAGCTCTGCGGGGGAGCTTGAAGGGGCTTTTTGGGAGCTCGATTTTGTACAAAACGAGGTGCTCAAGGTGATTAAACAGGCGTGCTTTTATCTTCTTTTTCAAACGCAAAAGCACATCCCAAACCGGCGAGTTTGGGGATGCTCGAAAGCTGTTTTTGAAGCACGTTTTTTGTTTTCTTTTGGGTTACTGCCAAATGAACAAAAAAGCCGTTTTTGCACCACGTATATGCGTTTTTGGCGCAAAAACGAGCGTTTTTTGGGGTTTTGAATGAATTTTTCGGGGTTACGCTTTCTTTTTTTCTGACAGCTTCTCCAAGGCATAGCGATAGCCGCTGCCGTATTTGAGGCACTTGCTGACGCGGCTGATGGTGGCGGTGCTGATGCCGATCTTTTGGGAAATGTTCTGATAGTTTTCCCCCTCGTCCAAAAGGATGGCGGCATCCAGACGCTGCGCCATATCTTCAAGCTCCTTTATGGTGCATACATCCTCAAAAAAGCGGTAGCAATCTTCAACTGTTTCCAGGCTGAGGATGACTTCGAACAGGCGGTCGATGGATTTTGATTGAAAATTCGGCATGGGGCGTCCTCCTTGTGATTTTTACACGAATATTTTACCACTTTATCACACTAAAGTCAAGAAAAAACGCGAGTGTTTACAAAAACTTCATATTTCGCCCCTTTATTTCCCTCAAAAAAGCCCTCGCGCGGGCGGTTATTTGTGAGATTTGTATAGACTTTGGTGATGAAGTACACTATTTTTTTACTTGACAAAGATTTGCGCGCGTGTTATAATATGTTTATACACACGAGATTTCTGCGACTGACGGATAAATGTGGGTTACCACAGTGGAACAGAAATCTTTTCAAGCCGACCGTCTGGGCGCACTTTCCTTGCAATGGAGTAGTGCGCCCTTTTGTATTTTTTGCTCAAAAAAATGGTAAGGAGAACATCGGAATGAAAAAAGTAGCCATCATTATGGGGAGCGCGAGTGATCTTCCCATCGTACAAAAAGCCATCGACATGCTCACCTCTTTGGAGATTCCTCATGAGGTGCACGTGTATTCGGCACACCGCACCCCCGCTGAGGCGGCAGCCTTTGTAGGAGCGGCAAAAGAGAACGGCTTTGGTGTCATCATTGCCGCCGCAGGCATGGCAGCACATCTGGCAGGAGCGGTTGCGGCAAACACCACGCTGCCTGTTATTGGCATTCCCTGCAAGTCGGCGCAGCTTGACGGCTTGGATGCACTCCTTGCTACCGTGCAAATGCCAACGGGTGTTCCTGTAGCTACGGTTGCCATCAACGGCGCGGCAAACGCCGCACTGCTGGCGGCACAAATTTTGGCGCTTTCCGACGAGGCACTTGCGCAAAAGCTGATTGACAAGCGCGCGGCAGATGCCCGTGCGGTACTTGAAAAAGATGCGGAAATTGCCGCTACGTTCAACAAATAACCAATACCAACCCGAAAAATAAGGAGACAAATATATGGGCGGATTTTTTGGAGCGGTGTGCCGCGAGGATGCAATATCCGACGTTTTCTTCGGCACCGATTACCACTCACATCTTGGAACCAAGCGCGCCGGTATGGCGGCATACGACTGCGAGATCGGACTTCAGCGAGAGATCCACAACATCAACAACTCGCCTTTCCGCACGCGCTTTGAGCATGTTTTTGACGAAATGAAGGGCACGGCTGCCATTGGTTGCATCAGCGATAGTGATCCGCAGCCACTCCTCATCTGTTCCAATCTTGGCAAATATGCCATTTGTGTGATCGGTGTCATTAACAATGACAAAGAGCTGATCGAACAGTATCTTTCCACCGGAGGTGGACATTTTAACGCCATGACGGGCGGCAAGGTCAACTCTACCGAGCTGGTTGCCGCACTCATCGACCAGAAAAAGAGCTTTTGCGAGGGAATCCTGTTTGCGCAGGACGTTATCCAAGGCTCGGCAACCATTCTGATCTTACGTGACGGCGGTACGATGATCGCCGCGCGTGACCGCATGGGGCGCACCCCTATGCTGGTGGGCAAGGGTGAGGACGGCTACTGTGTCACTTTTGAGTCCTTTGCTTATCAAAAGCTTGGATACGAGGCAGAGAGGGAACTGGGACCTGGCGAGATCGTGGAGATCTCTGCCGACGGCATCGAGCAACTCGCCCCCCCTCGCAAGGAAATGCGCATCTGTGCGTTTCTGTGGTCCTATTACGGCTTTCCGAACTCCACCTACGAGGGCGTCAACGTTGAGGTGATGCGTTACCGCAACGGTCGCATTATGGCAGAAAACGATGCCGTGCTTGGCAATAACGAGGGCATCGACTATGTGTGCGGTGTTCCCGATTCGGGCACGCCCCACGCCATCGGTTATGCAAACGAAAGCACCATTCCGTTTGCACGTCCCTATATCAAATACACGCCTACGTGGTCGCGCAGCTTTATGCCCAACAGTCAAGCCGACCGCAAAAAGGTGGCAAAAATGAAGCAGATCCCCGTACACGAGCTCATTAAGGGCAAAAACCTTTTATTTGTGGATGACTCCATCGTGCGCGGCACACAACTCAAGGAGACCGTCGATTTTCTCTCGCAAAACGGCGCACGTGCCATTCATATGCGCTCGGCGTGTCCCCCGATCATGTATAGCTGCAAGTATCTCAACTTCACCCGCTCCACAAGCGAGATGGAGCTCTTGGCTCGTCGCATCGTCATGGAGCTTGAGGGGGAAGAGGGCTTCCAATATCTTGAAGAATACAGCGACTCAAGTACCGAGCGCGGCAAAAAGCTGCGCGCGGCAATTTGCGAAAAGCTCCATTTTGACTCGGTAGAGTTCCAAACGCTTGAGGGTGTCATCCGCGCGATCGGAATTGAGCCCTGCAAGCTTTGCACCTACTGCTGGAACGGAAAGGAATAAACGGTATGCACAACAACTCAAAATCCGAAAGCTACGCTGCCGCGGGCGTGGATATTACCGCGGGCTATCGCGCAGTCGAACTGATGAAAAAGCACATCGCGCGCACCAAAAACGACGGATGCCTTGATGACGTGGGCGGTTTTGGCGGCTGCTTTGGCTTGAACCTGTGCGGCATTGAGGAGCCTGTTCTCGTTTCCGGCACCGACGGTTGCGGAACCAAGGTAAAGATGGCAATTCTGCTTGATAAGCACGACACCATCGGCATTGATGCCGTTGCGATGTGCGTCAATGACATCATCTGCTGCGGCGCGCGTCCTCTGTTTTTTCTGGACTATATTGCCTGCGGCAAGAACTATCCCGAAAAGATCGCCGCTATTGTTGGTGGCGTTGCCGAGGGATGTGTGCAGTCGGGTGCGGCTCTCATTGGTGGCGAGACCGCCGAGCATCCCGGACTGATGCCCCTCGAGGATTACGATCTTGCCGGCTTTGCCGTTGGCATCGTTGACAAAAAGAAGATTCTTGACAACACCAAAATGTGCGAGGGGGACGTGGTCATTGCGCTGGCATCCAGCGGTGTGCACTCCAACGGTTTTTCCCTTGTGCGCAAGGTGTTCGATATTGATAACAACAACCCTGCTCTTTATGAGCCCTGCGAGGCGCTTGGCGGCAAAACGATTGCCGAAACGCTCTTAACGCCTACCCGTATCTACGTTAAGAGCATTCTCGCGCTCCTCGAAAAGGTAAACGTCAAGGGCATCAGCCACATCACGGGCGGCGGATTTTATGAGAACATTCCGCGCTCCATCCCCAAAGGGCTCACCGCAAAAATTGAAAAATCCGCAGTTAAGGTTCTGCCCATTTTTGACCTGATCGCCAAGACGGGCAACATTCCCGAGCGCGATATGTACAACACCTACAACATGGGCGTTGGCATGAGCGTGGTGGTTCCTGCGGGTGAGGTAGAGATGGCGCTTGAAATCCTCAAATCCCATGGCGAGGACGCCTACGTCATTGGCGAAATTGTCAAAGGCGACGATGGGGTGGTATTGCTGTGATGAAAGAACAAATCAAAAAAATAGCCGTACTCGTCTCTGGCGGCGGCACGAATTTGCAAGCACTCATTGATGCCCAGGCACGCGGTGAGCTCGGATGCGGACGCATCACGCTTGTTATTGCGTCCAAGCCTGACATTTACGCTTTGGAGCGCGCAAAAAAACATGAAATCGCGTCGCAGGTACTCGCAAGAAAAGAGTATGAAAGCATTGCCGCGTATTCAAAAGCGCTCACCGATGCGCTCGTCGCGGCAGAGGTCGATCTTGTTGTCTTGGCAGGCTTTTTGACCATCATCGACGAGCAAGTTTACAATGCGTTCCCAAATCGTATTTTAAACGTACACCCCGCACTCATTCCGTCCTTTTGCGGCAAGGGCTTTTATGGCTTGCACGTCCACGAGGCGGCACTGGAGAAGGGCGTTAAGGTTTCGGGCGCGACTGTGCACATCGTCACACCCGAGTGTGATGCAGGACCGATCGTACTCCAGAAGGCGGTAGAGGTCAAGGACGACGACACCCCCGAGGCATTGCAAAAGAGAATTATGGAAGAAGCGGAATGGAAGATCCTTCCCACCGCTGTCAGGCTGTTTTGTGAGGATCGCATTACAGTCAAGGAGAACCGCGTCTATCTGAAAGGAGAATAACGGTATGAAAATTGCAACCATCAAAGAGGAGCTGAACTCTCTTGCCTACCACGGCAGAGGCATTATCATCGGCAAGAGTGCCGACGGCAAAAAAGCGATCACCGCCTACTTTATTATGGGCAGAAGCGAAAACAGCCGCAACCGCGTGTTTGTTGCCGAGGGAGATGCGATGCGCACCAAGGCGTTTGACGAATCCAAAATGACCGATCCGCACCTCATTATCTACTATCCCGTGCGCGTGCTTGGCAACAAGACCATCGTTACCAATGGCGACCAGACCGATACCATTTACGATTTGATGGATAAGCAAATGACCTTTGAGCAGGCGCTCCGCACCCGCGAGTTTGAGGATGACAAGCCCAACTTTACCCCTCGCATCTCGGGCATTATCCGCCTTGAAAAGGACGGAATGAACTATGCGATGTCTATTCTCAAGAGCGCCGAGGGAGATGATAGCTCCTGCGAAAGATTTACATACGCCTACTCCAATCCCATCTGTGGCAGAGCAAAATTCATCCACACCTACAACGGTGACGGAAACCCTCTGCCGTCCTTTGAGGGAGAGCCCAAGACCTTGGAGCTCCCCGACGTGGATATCGACACCCTGACCGACCTGATTTGGACAAACCTGAACCAAGATAACAAAGTTTCTCTCTTCGTCCGCTACATCGACATCGCCAGCGGCGAGAGCGAAACGAGAATTGTGAATAAGAATGTATGAGTATTGAATTGATTTCCTCACTCGAGGCTGACGTTCGGTATTTTGCTGCCGATCGATTCTTCCCCGATCATAAATTTAAGGAATTTTTGGGCAGACAAATGGATGCCAAGGAAATCGTCTCCTTTGATTGTTGCCTCTACGAAATGCACGAAATCGAGTCACAAGATTCGCCATTGTCTCCCGATACACAGCAGATTATTGCGGTGATTTTGCGCCCCGATCTTGAACCTGTCGGGTATATGGAGGCACGCGGTTTTACCTTCTGCGGATATGATCTTGTGGAAGAGGAAACCTTGATTAGTGCCATTACTGACTATGGCGGTGGATTTGATTCCATCCCCTATGAAAAACTTACCGAGTTTGGTTTGCTTCCTACCTATAAGGACGCCGTTCTTACCCAACTTGCGTTGGTAGAAGAAGAATCCGACGAACCACACGCCTATTGCACCGTTTGTGAGGTTTGGAGAAAACTTGTTTGATTTGCGACGCAAACAATCCCTCCGCCTCGCAAGCTCGGCACCTCCCTTTACACAAGGGAGGCTTCAAAGAATCAATTACCATCAAAAAAGTAGTCGTGTACAAGGCAAACTACTTTTAGGCTCCCTTGTGTAAAGGGAGCTGGCGCCATCGGCGCCTGAGGGATTGTTCTTTGGCTTATACATCAATCCGAAAAATACGCATTATTTCATAAGGAGCGATAAAACGATGAAAGAATTTGAACTCAAATACGGCTGTAACCCCAACCAAAAGCCGGCAAAGATCTATATGCAGGATGGCAGTGAACTGCCCATCGAAATTTTGTGCGGCAGACCGGGATATATCAACTTCCTCGATGCTTTCAACTCTTGGCAGCTTGTCAAGGAGCTCAAAGCCGCGCTTGGTCTTCCTGCGGTCACATCCTTCAAGCACGTCAGCCCCACATCTGCGGCGGTTGGTATTCCGCTGTCCGAAAAGCTCAAGAAGGCTTGCTTTGTAGATGACATCGAAGGGCTTGATGCCTCTCCCTTGGCTTGCGCCTATGCAAGAGCGCGCGGCACCGACCGTATGTGTTCTTTTGGTGACTGGGTGGCTCTCTCCGACGTTTGCGACGTCACCACTGCGCTCCTCATCAAGCGCGAGGTCTCCGATGGCGTTATCGCCCCCGGCTACGAGCCCGAAGCACTTGAAATCCTCAAGAGCAAGAGAAAGGGCAACTATAACATCGTTCAAATTGATCCCAACTACGTTCCTGCCGTTCAGGAGACCAAGCAAGTGTTTGGCATCACCTTTGAGCAGGGCAGAAACAACTTTGCCATCAATCGCGAGTTGCTTTCCAATATTGTGACCAAAAATAAGGATCTGCCCGAAAGTGCTGTGCGTGACCTCATTATCGCGCTCATTACCCTCAAATATACACAGTCCAACTCGGTCTGCTACGCAGTCGACGGACAGGCCATCGGCGTAGGTGCAGGTCAGCAATCGCGTATTCACTGCACCCGTCTTGCAGGCGGCAAGGCAGATACTTGGTTCTTGCGTCAGCACGAAAAGGTGCTCGCTCTGCCTTTCAAATCGACACTTGGTCGCCCCGACAGAGACAATGTCATTGACGGTTACATCAACCAAAACGAAGAGGATGTATGTGCCGACGGCAACTGGCAAAAATATTTTACCGAACAACCCGCACCTTTCACTCGCGAGGAGCAGCTTGCTTACCTTGCTACCATCGACGGTGTAGCGCTCGGCTCGGATGCGTTTTTCCCGTTTGATGACAACATCGAGAGAGCCAAGAGAAGCGGTGTTAAGTACATTGCAGAGCCCGGCGGCTCTATTCGTGATGATGTTGTAATCGATTGCTGCAACAAATACGGCATCACCATGGCGTTCACCGGCATGCGCTTGTTCCACCATTGATCCACCTGTACAATAGGAGAATTTTGATGAAGATTATGGTCGTTGGTGGCGGCGGCAGAGAGCACGCCATCATCAAAAAGCTGAAAGAAAATAAAGACGTCACCGAAATTTACGCACTCCCCGGCAACGGCGGTATCGCAAAGGATGCTACGTGCGTTGACATCGGTGCGAAGGATATTGAAAAAATCGTGGAATTTGCCGTCTCCAACGGCATTGACTACGCAGTTGTTGCACCCGACGATCCCTTGGTTCTCGGTGCGGTCGACGCGCTGGAGAAAAAGGGCATCCCTTGCTTTGGTCCGCGCGCAAACGCGGCTATCATTGAGGGCAGCAAGGTCTTTTCCAAAAACCTGATGAAAAAATACGGCATCCCCACAGCCGCCTATGAGGTCTTTGACGATATGGATGCCGCACTCGCATATCTTGAGAGCGCGCCCATTCCCACTGTCATCAAGGCGGACGGTCTGGCACTCGGCAAGGGTGTTATCATCGCCATGACACGCGATGAGGCAAGAGATGCCGTTCATTCGATGATGAAGGATAAGGTCTTTGGCGCAAGCGGTGACCACATCGTCATCGAGGAGTTTTTAAGCGGCCCCGAGGTCTCGGTCCTCTCCTTTACCGATGGCAAAACCATTATGCCCATGGTGTCCTCCATGGACCACAAGCGGGCAGGGGACAACGACACAGGGCTCAACACCGGCGGCATGGGTACGGTTGCTCCCAACCCCTATTACACCCCCGAGATCGCCGAGCGGTGTATGCAGGAGATCTTTTTGCCCACCGTTGCGGCAATGAACGCCGAGGGGAGAACCTTCAAGGGTTGTCTCTATTTCGGTCTTATGCTGACCGAAAACGGACCGAAGGTGATTGAATACAACTGTCGATTTGGCGATCCCGAAACGCAGGTCGTGCTTCCGCTGCTTGAGAGTGACCTTCTCACAATCATGCAAGCCACCACAAACGGCACGCTTGCCGACTGCCCCGTAGAATTTGCGGAAGGCAATGCTTGCTGTGTCATTATGGCATCCAAAGGATATCCCACGCACTACGAAAAAGGATTTGCAATGACCATTCCGGGAGAGATTGCTAACAACGTCTACGTTGCGGGCGCGGCTATCAAAGATGGTACGCTTGTTACAAACGGTGGACGTGTTCTTGGTGCTACCGCAGTAGCTGATACACTTGAAAATGCCATTGACAGTGCCTACGCAATGGTCAAACAGATCCACTTTGAAAACGCATATTACCGTAATGACATCGGTCAGAGAGCGCTCTGCGCAAAGGAAAAATAAGATATGGTTTACAGAATTTACGTTGAAAAAAGAAGAGAGCTTGCCCATGAGGCGGCCGCACTCTGCTCGGAACTGAAAAATCTGTTGGGCATCGGGGGGCTTACCTCAGTGCGCATCCTCAACCGCTACGATGCCGAAAACATCACTCCTGCGCTGTTTGACGAGGCGGTGCGCTCGGTGTTCTCTGAGCCGCAACTGGATATTACCTATGCCGAACTGCCGCAAAAAGAGGGAGAGACGGTATTTGCCACAGAGTACCTGCCCGGTCAGTTTGACCAAAGAGCCGACTCTGCCGCGCAGTGTATCCAGATCATTTCGCAGGGCGAGCGCCCCATCATCCGCACCGCAAAGGTCTATCTTTTGGGCGGCGATTTGACTGACGCTGACCTTGCCGGGATCAAAAAATACGTCATTAACCCCGTTGAAGCGAGAGAGGCGGCTCTGGAGCTGCCCGAAACGCTGACGCTTCAATATGAAATCCCGAGCGAGGTCGCAACGCTTGATGGCTTCCTCGCACTTGACCGCGCAGGGCTGGAGAAGTTCGTGCGCGACTACGGTCTTGCCATGGATGCCGACGACATCGAATTCTGCCAGGACTATTTCAAAGGTGAGCACAGAGATCCTACCATCACCGAGATCCGCATGATCGATACCTACTGGTCGGATCACTGCCGTCACACCACCTTTAACACCACCATCGACAGTGTAAAGTTCGAGGACGCGCTCCTGCAAGAGACCTATGAGGATTATCTTGCAACGCGTCGCGCGCTTGGCAGAACCAAGCCCATCAATCTGATGGACATTGGCACACTTGCCGCAAAATATCTGCGCGCATCGGGCAAGCTTGACAAGCTCGATGAGAGCGAGGAGATCAACGCCTGCACTGTCAAAATTGATATTGAGGTTGACGGCAAACAGGAGCCTTGGTTGCTCCTCTTCAAAAACGAAACACACAACCATCCCACCGAAATTGAGCCCTTTGGCGGCGCGGCGACCTGCATTGGCGGTGCTATCCGCGATCCTCTCTCGGGGCGTTCCTACGTCTATGCGGCAATGCGCGTCACGGGCGCGGCAGATCCTACTGTCCCCGTAGCCGACACCATCCCCGGTAAGCTGCCACAACGCAAGATCGTGCAGACCGCCGCCGCGGGATATTCTTCCTACGGCAACCAGATCGGTCTTGCTACGGGCATGGTTGACGAGCTTTATCACCCGGGATATGCGGCAAAGCGTATGGAGATCGGCGCGGTCATCGCCGCCACTCCTGCCGAGAACGTGCGCCGCGAGTGCCCCGAGGATGGCGACGTTGTCATTCTTTTGGGCGGCAGAACGGGCCGCGACGGTATCGGCGGAGCAACAGGCTCCTCCAAGGCACACGATTCGCACTCTGTTGAGACCTGCGGTGCCGAGGTGCAAAAGGGCAATGCGCCCGAGGAGCGAAAGCTCCAACGCCTCTTCCGCAACGGTGAGGCGTGCCGCATGATCAAGCGCTGCAACGATTTTGGCGCCGGCGGTGTGTCGGTTGCCGTTGGCGAGCTTGCCGACGGTCTTGATATTGATCTCAATGCCGTTCCCAAAAAATACGAGGGACTTGACGGCACCGAGCTTGCCATCAGCGAGTCGCAGGAAAGAATGGCAGTTGTTGTAGAAGCGTGCGACGTAGAGCGTTTTTGTGCTCTGGCAGAGACTGAAAACCTTGAAGCGACAGTTGTCGCAAAAGTCACCGCCGAGCCTCGCCTAAAGATGCACTGGAACGGCAAGACCATCGTGAATATTTCCCGTGAATTCCTCAACTCCAACGGAGCGGAGAAGCACATTGATATTGCCCCCGCAAAGATCCAAGACTACCAAAAGCCTGAGGTCAAGAGCTTTACCGAGGGGTATCGCGCATTGGTTTCCGACCTCAATGTCTGCTCCAAGCGCGGACTGAGTGAACGTTTTGACTCCACCATCGGTGCGGGAACGGTGCTCATGCCCTTTGGCGGCAAGCATCAAAAAACGCCCGTCCAGGCAATGGTGCACAAAATCTCGGTTGAGGAAAAGCACACGGGCGCCTGCTCCTATATGGCGTGGGGATACAACCCCTATATCACATCCGCAAGCCCCTATCACGGCGCGTATTTTGCCGTTGTAGAGAGCGTATGTAAAATGATTGCAACGGGTGCTTCCTTTGAGGATGTATATCTTTCCTTCCAAGAATATTTCGAAAAGCCCCTCAAGGACGGAGCTCGTTGGGGCAAGCCCATGGCGGCACTCCTTGGCGCATTCCGCGCACAAAAGGAGCTCGGCATAGCAGCGATCGGCGGCAAGGACTCGATGAGCGGTTCCTTCGAGCGGCTCGATGTTCCCCCCACGCTGGTCTCCTTTGCCGTTACCACGGGGAAGGTAGGCGAGGTCATTTCCAACGATGCCAAGGCGGCAGGGCATAAGCTGATCTGCATCGCGCCCAAGTACGGCGAGGACGGACTCCCCGTAGCCGCGTCTCTTCTGGAGACCTTCCAAAAGGTCACGGCACTGATGCGCGCAGGCAAGGTCTATGCGGCATACACCCCCACCTTTGGCGGCATTGCCGAGGCGGTCTACAAAATGTGCATCGGCAACGGGCTTGGCTTCCGCTTTGATAGATCCATGTGCAACAGAGCCATCTTTGAGTATTCCTACGGTGTGTTCCTTCTCGAGGTCGATACCGACACAGAGGGCATGCTTGTCGGTCACTTCACCAATGACGGCATGATCTCGCGCGGCGAGGAAACAGTTTCTCTCTCTGATCTTGATCCCCTCTATGAGGGCAAGCTCGAGGATGTTTACCCGATGCTCGAAAAAGACAATGCAAAGGCACTTGAGACCTTTTCCTACACCGAAAAGAGCACAAAGGCACCTGCCATCAAGGTGGCAAGACCAAAGGTGCTCATTCCCGTGTTCCCCGGCACCAACTGCGAGTTTGATACCGCAAAGGTGATGCGTGATGCGGGGGCAGATGCAAAGATCTTCGTTATCAACAATCTCACCTCCGACGGTATTTCACGCAGCGTGGAGGCGTTTGCAAAAGAGCTTGCCACCTCGCAAATGGTGTTCATCCCCGGCGGATTTTCGGGCGGCGACGAGCCTGACGGCTCGGGCAAGTTCATTATGGCATTCTTCCGCAATGCGGCTATTCGCGAGGGCGTGCATAACCTACTTGATAAGCGCGACGGACTGATGGCAGGCATTTGCAACGGCTTCCAAGCCCTTATCAAGCTCGGTCTTGTGCCTTACGGCAAGATCGTGGATACCGATGTAAATTGTCCCACCTTGACCTTTAACACTATCTCACGTCACCAATCCAAGCTTGTTCGCATCCGCGTAGCGTCTAATAAATCTCCTTGGCTGGCAGGAACCGAGGTTGGCGAGGTTTACACCGTTCCGATCTCGCACGGCGAGGGACGCTTCCTCGCATCCGATGAGCTGATCCGTCAGCTTGCTGCAAACGGACAGATCGCAACCCAGTATGTTGATCTGGACGGAAACGCCACCGACGACATTCGCTTCAACCCCAACAATTCCGCATTCGCCATTGAGGGCATTACCTCGCCCGACGGCCGCGTGTTTGGTAAAATGGGACACAGCGAGCGCATCGGCGCAGGTCTTTACAAGAACGTAGACGGCAAATACGATATGAAGCTTTTTGAATCCGCAGTCAAATATTTCTCTTAACGGAGGCATACTATGGCATATTTAACCGACATTGAAATTGCACAAAGCACAAAAATGCAACCCATCACCGAGATCGCAAAGATCGCGGGTGTGGATGAAGAATATCTTGAGCAGTACGGCAAATACAAGGCAAAGGTTGACTACGCATTGCTCAAAAAGAGCGATCGCAAAAATGGCAAATTGGTGCTTGTAACCGCCATCACCCCCACCCCTGCGGGGGAGGGGAAGACCACCACGACCATCGGTCTTGCCGACGGTATGCGCCGTATTGGTAAGAACTGCGTGGTTGCTCTGCGCGAGCCCTCGCTTGGTCCCGTATTCGGCATCAAGGGCGGTGCCGCAGGCGGCGGATACGCACAGGTCGTCCCAATGGAGGACATCAACCTGCACTTTACTGGTGACTTCCACGCCATCGGTGCGGCAAACAATCTCCTCGCAGCAATGCTGGACAATCACATCTACCAAGGTAACCGACTGAACATCGATCCTCGCCGCATCACCTGGAAGCGTTGTGTGGATATGAATGACCGTCAGCTTCGTTTTGTTACCGACGGTCTTGGCGGACGTGTCAACGGCGTGCCGCGCGAGGACGGCTATGACATTACGGTAGCATCCGAGATCATGGCGGTTTTCTGCCTTGCAAACTCGATTGCCGACCTCAAAGAGCGCCTCTCCCGTATTGTTGTTGCGTACACGTATGACGAAAAGCCCGTTACCGCGGGCGATCTTGGTGCCGTTGGCGCTATGGCGGCGCTTCTCAAGGATGCGCTCAAGCCCAACCTTGTGCAAACGCTTGAGGGAACTCCCGCATTTGTTCACGGTGGACCTTTTGCCAACATTGCGCACGGCTGCAACTCTGTCATCGCCACCAAAATGGCAATGAAGCTGGGTGATTACGCCATTACCGAGGCAGGCTTTGGTGCCGATCTTGGCGCCGAAAAGTTCCTGGACATCAAGTGCCGCATGGCAGGTCTTAACCCCGATGCGGTAGTGGTTGTGGCAACCGTTCGTGCCCTCAAAATGCACGGTGGTGTTGCCAAAACCGAGCTTGGGGCAGAGAACCTCGAGGCTCTTGGCGCGGGACTGCCCAACCTTTTGCGCCACGTTTCCAATATCAAGGACGTTTACGGTCTGCCTTGCGTGGTAGCCGTTAACCGCTTCCCGACCGATACCGATGCCGAGATCGCGCTTGTGATCGAAAAGTGCAAGACACTTGGCGTCAACGTTGTTCTCTCTACCGTTTGGGCAGAGGGCGGCAAGGGCGGTATGGCGCTTGCCGAGGAGGTCGTTCGTCTTTGTGAAGAGCCTCACGCGTTCAACTTCTCCTACTCGCTCGAGGGGAGCATTGAGGACAAGATCGAAGCCATTGTCAAAAATATCTACCGCGGCGAGGGCGTTGTTATCGCTCCTGCGGCAAAAAAGGAGATCGACAAGCTCACCTCTCTCGGCTTTGACAAGCTGCCCGTATGTATG
Organism: Oscillospiraceae bacterium; assembly: GCA_015063725.1. Classification (GTDB taxonomy): domain Bacteria; phylum Bacillota; class Clostridia; order Oscillospirales; family CAG-272; genus UMGS1865. The sequence continues at coordinate 54,079 of SVTP01000005.1, read as the reverse complement.
GCAAAAACGCAATATAGCTTTTCGGATGATATGACCAAGCTCGGCGCGCCTGAAAACTTTACAGTAACCGTTCGCAACGTCAAGGTTTCTGCCGGTGCCGGCTTTATCGTAGCCCTGACGGGTGACATTATGACCATGCCGGGGCTTCCCAAATCTCCCGCCGCCGAACGCATCGACGTCGACGACGACGGCAAGATCTCGGGATTGTTTTAAGATTGTTCTTTATAAGAACTGCGGGGGAACCTTTTTCGCGAAAAAGGTTCCCCCGCACCCCTTCCAAAAAGCACTCTCACAAAAGGACAAGGGCAAAAATTCTTCAGCCTCTGACAGACAGTCGGCGCGAGCGTATCGCTCGCTTTTGCTCCCGCCGCTTTTTTACAAGGTCAAACTAATTTTTGTAGGGGACGACGTCCTCGACGTCCCGCCGCAAACAAATTTACGCAAAACAAAAAAACAACTGGTAGGGGACGGCGCCCTCGACGTCCCAAAAGCAAGCGGTTTTTTGCTTTTACAAACAAAAACCGCGCATCTTGTTGACAATTCCCTCGGGATGCGGTATAATAATCTTGTTAACAAGATTAAGTGGCAAAATGCCGCACAAAAAAGGAGACAGTATTATGGAATACGGATTGCAATTATACAGCGTAAGAGACATTACCCAAAAGGGACTTGAGAGTGCTATGCAAAAGGTAGCCGACCTTGGCTATAGCTCGGTTGAGTTTGCAGGCTTCTTTGGCAATTCTGCGCCCGAGGTTGGCAGAATGTTGCGCGACACCGGACTTCGCATCAGCGGTACGCATACCGGCTGGGAAGAGCTCACCCCCGATCGCATTATGAACACCATTCTCTACCACAAGATCATTGGCAACAAGAACATCATCATTCCTTGGGCTGATCTTTCCGATCGTCTCAAGCTCGGTCAGTTTATTGCCCTTGTCAACGAGGCACAACCTCTTTTGGCGCAACACGGCATCACACTCTCCTACCACAACCACAAGGATGAGTTCCTGCCCAATAAGGCAGGTCAAATTCCGCACGAGGTGCTCCAAAGATGTACCAACATCAAGTTTGAGATCGACACCTTCTGGGCTTATGCCGCAGGCAAAGACCCCATCGCGCTCCTTGAGCGTCTTGGCGACCGTGTCAGCGTCATTCACCTCAAGGACGGTCTTGCCAACGGACAAGGCAAGGCACTTGGTGAGGGAACTGCACCCGTAGCGGCTGTTCGCGAGTACGCAATTGCACACGGTTTGGAAATGGTCGTTGAGAGCGAAACGCTCAACCCCACCGGCATCAAAGAGGTAGAGCGTTGCATCCAATATCTGCGCTCGCTGGAGGCTTAATGCGCCGCATCCTGATCCTCTTGGTGGCAGCTTTGTTGCTTGCCCTTGCATCCTGCGAGGGGTGGGGACCGCAAGAGCCTGTTACAACGCTCCCGGCTCTCGTTACAACCGAGGATACCACCGAGGGGACAACCCCCACACAGACAACGCCCGAGGCGACCACACCCGAGGCGACGTCGCCTGCCGTCACCGATCCTGATTTCCCTAATCAGCCCGATCCCGACGGCACCAAGCGGTATTGAGCCGCAATTTTGACACAAAGGAAAACGATATGATCCCAATTGAGTTACGGCTAAGCCCGATGCTTTCGTTGCGGCTTTGCCAAACGCAAAAATTCAAAACCGAAATGCTCTCGCTCTCGGCGGCCTTGCCGATCGCGGGGCAAAAGCCTTATATGACATCACTGCTTTTGTCCGTGCTTTTGCGCGGTACCAAGAGCTATCCCGATATTTCCGCCATCAACCGCCGTTTGGATTATCTGTTTGGCACCGAGCTTTCGGTGCGCAACTTCTATCGAGGAGATGCGCAGGTGATTGGCCTTTGCGCCAACGTTCTGGGAGCGGATTATCTCCCGGACGGCACCCCCGAGCGAGAAAAGCTGCTATCAGAGGTTGTGGCGATCATGCGCGAGGTCTTTTTCTCTCCCACCTTGGACGAGCATGGACTGTTGCGCACAAACTACGTGGAGAGCGAAAAACAGTTGCATTGCGATGCCATTCGCGCCAAAAAGAACCATCCGCAAGGGTACGCCATGGACCGTTGCCGCAGCTTGATGTTTGATAGCGAGCCCTGCGGCATTCCGCTTTACGGAACCGAAGAAGAGGTCATGGCAGTCACCCCCGAGGACTTGACCGCCCATTGGAAAGCGCTTTGCAAAGAGCTTTCCCTGCACGCCTTTTACGTTGGAGCGAGCGATGCGGAAAGCATTATTGGCGCTCTTGCCAAGGGCTTGCAGTTGGAAAACGTCCAAGCCGACCCCATCCAAAAGGGAAGTCCCGCTACCATTCCACTCACCAACGTAGCAGAGCTTGTGCGCCGCCCCGAGAGAAGAGTGGACGAGGATCTGCCCGTGCACCAAAGCGCATTGGTCATGGGCTTGCGCATGCCTGCCGCCGTGCAGGATGACGGCTTTTTTGCCTGCGCCTTTTACAACGAGCTTTTGGGCTCGTCCTCTCCCGTTTCCAAATTGTTTATCAACGTGCGCGAAAAACGCGGACTTTGTTACTCCTGCTTTTCCACCTACAACGCCTACAAGGGTGCGCTCACCATTTGTTGCAGTCTGGAGAGTGACCGCCTTGAGGAGGCCGAGGGCGAGATCCGTGCACAGCTTGCCGCCCTTGCCGCAGGAGACATCAGCGACGATGAATGGCAAGCGGCACAAAAGTCGATGGAGAACGCCTACCGTCAGCTTTCCGATAGCCCCTCTGCTACCGAGGTCTATTATCTTGGCAGAGCTCTGGCGGGGGTTCCCGTCTCTCCCGAAGAGGGCAGTGCCCGCATCGCCGCGCTGACGCGCGAGGAGGTCATTCAAGTGGCAAAGCAAGTGACGATTGATACCGTCTTTGTCCTGCACCCAACAGCCAAAGGAGAGGAGCAGAACGATGAAGAAGATTGAGTATACGTCCGCACTTTTGCGCGAAAAATACACCTATATTGAGCACGCAAGCGGACTCCCCATTTACGTCTTTCCCAAGGCGATGACAAACACCTATGCGTTGTTTGCCACCAAATACGGCTCGCTTGACACTACATTTGCAGTAGGAGATGGCAAGCCTGTGACCGTGCCCGACGGCATTGCACATTTTTTGGAGCACAAGCTCTTTGAAGCGCCCGACGGTACAGATACCTTTACCCGTTTTTCGGCACTGGGAGCCGACTCCAACGCCTACACCGATTATAACAAAACGGCATATCTGTTCGGTTGCACCGAGAATGCCGAGGAGGCGCTTGCCGAGCTTTTGACCTTTGTTACCCAGCCGCACTTTACCGACGAGTCGGTGGCTCGTGAGCGTGGCATCATTGCCGAGGAGATCCGTGAGGACGAGGACAGCCCATGGGAGCGTGCCTATCTCAATTTGCTCTCGGCACTCTATCACAAAAACCCCGTGCGCAAAAACATCGTTGGTACAGTCAAAACGATTCAAAAGATCACGCCCAAGCTGCTTTACAAATGCTACAATGCCTTCTATCGTCTCGACAATATGGCGCTTGTTGTGTGCGGAAACATCACCCCTGAGGCGGTGGTGGCGGTTGCCGACCGCATCCTGCCTGCCTCACAAGAGGAAAAGCCCACCGTTCGCCGCGTGTATCCCACCGAGCCCCAAGCGGTTCGCCGCGCGCGTATCGAGACAAAAATGCAGGTGGCAAAGCCCATCTTCAACATTGGCATCAAGGATAACGTCCTGCCCCAAAAACCTCAAGAGCGACTGCGCCGCGATCTTTCCATCACGCTGCTCAACGAAATTCTCTTCTCACAGGCAGGCAGATTTTATGCCGATCTGTTTGAGAGCGGCTTGATCTCGCACTCCTTCTCACACGGCTATTCTTCCACCGAGCGCTTTGCGTTCAACTGCATCTCGGGCGAGTCCGAGAATCCCGAAGCGGTCTATGATGCGCTGATCGATTACATCGACGGTGTTGGGAAAACAGGGCTTTCGCAAGAGGATTTTGAGCGTTGCCGCCGCGTGATGTACGCCGACGAGATCCGCGCTTACGACTCCACCGACGAGATTGCAAACCGACTGCTCTCCTTTGTGTTTGACGGCTCCGAGATCTTCGATGTTCCGGCGGTTCTGCAATCCATCACCAAAGAAGAACTTGAGGAGCTTTTGCACACCCTTTATCAAAATCAATATTTTGCAATGTCGGTCGTTCGCCCCCTGTAACGGCTCGACAGAAAGGAGAACTTTTATGTCCGAAGCAACAACCATCGTTTCTTTCCCCGGTTTTGGCATTGGGGAAATGGAACTGAACAAAATTGCCTTCACGCTTTTTGGCAAGCTTGAGGTGCGCTGGTATGGCATTATTATCACTCTTGGCATCATTTGTGCCGTGGCGTACGTTATTTTCCGCGGCAAAAAGAATGAGCACGTGATTATGGATGACATCATCGACATCGCCCTGCTCACCGTTATTCTCGGTGTGATCGGCGCGCGCGCCTACTACGTACTGACAACGCTGGATCAATACAAGAACTTTGGCGAGGCACTCGCCATTTGGAACGGCGGTCTTGGCATCTACGGCGGTATCATTGGCGGATGCATGGGTATTGTGATCATGTGTCTGATCAAAAAGATTTCCTGGCGCAAGCTGTTTGATATGGCAGCTCCCGGTGTTATGATCGCGCAAGCGATGGGGCGTTGGGGCAACTTCTTCAACGGTGAGGCATACGGCTACGCCATTGGAGACACCACGCGCTTCTTCTTTTTCAACAAGGAGCTTGTACTGACCTCGGGCGAGGGAACCGTCTTCAACTTTTTCCGTATGGGATTGAATCAGTACGGCTACACAACCTATTACCACCCCACATTCCTTTACGAAAGTGTGTGGAACATTCTCGGCTTTGTAGTTGCAAACATCATTTACAAGCACAAGAGATTCCATGGGCAGATCGCACTGTTCTACTTTACGTGGTACGGCTTTGGACGTATGTTCATCGAGGGCTTCCGCACCGATAGTCTCTACGTTCCCGGCACCAACATTCGCATCTCGCAGCTTTTGGGGCTTGTTTGCTTCATCGGTGCAGGTGTGGCTCTTCTCGTGCTGAGCATCTTGACGCGCAAGCGCGCTCGCCTGCTTGAGGTTGAGGATGCCGCCTACGAGGCAGCCAAAAAGGTAGAGGCAGAGCTTGCCGCAGAGGAGAAATAAGACAATGGCAACCAGAATTGACGGTAAGCTGATCTCGGCACAAATTCGTGAAGAAATCAAAGCTGAGACGGCACAGTTTGAAAAAGAAAACGGCTTTTTGCCCGGTCTTGCAGTGATCATTGTAGGCGAAAACCCCGCATCGCAGGTCTATGTTCGCAACAAGAAGAAGGCGTGCGAGGAGGTCGGATTTTATTCCCGCGTATACGAATTGCCTTACTGCATCACACAAATGGAGCTCAATGCATTGGTAGATGCTTTAAACCGCGACAACGAAATTCACGGGATTCTTGTGCAGCTGCCGCTCCCAAAGCATCTTGATGAAAATGAAGTGCTTTTGCGCATCAACCCCGAAAAGGATGTAGATGCCTTCCACCCATACAACGTGGGCAAAATTATGATCGGCGACTACAGCTTTTTACCCTGCACCCCCGCGGGCGTTATGGCGCTCCTTGAACGCACGGGTGTCGAAATTTCGGGCAAGCAGTGCGTGGTTATCGGGCGCTCCAATATTGTTGGCAAGCCCATGGCAATGCTCTTGCTCCACGCAAACGGAACGGTCACCGTGTGCCACAGCCGCACAAAGAACCTCTCTGACGTCACACGCCAAGCGGACATTTTGGTGGTTGCTATCGGCAAAGCCGACTTTGTCACCGCCGACATGGTCAAGCCTGGAGCGGTCGTCATCGATGTTGGCATGAACCGCCGCGAGGACGGCAAATTGACAGGCGACGTCGACTTTGCATCAGTCGAGCCCATCGCCTCTGCCATCACCCCCGTACCCGGCGGCGTTGGTCCCATGACCATCACTATGCTGCTCAAAAACACACTCACGGCTGCGAGAAATAGAGCAGGGAAGTAAAAGAGGAAACTTATATGGCAAAAAAATCAAAAGAATACGTCTTCAAATTCGGGGGATCAAAAGAAGCTTTTTTGAACCGTCTTCGTCAATTAACAAATGACCACGACCGCGAAAGAAGATTTTTCTATTTTGATAATTACATTGTGGATGTGAAGGATGATGAAATTTCCTTTGGCGTAGGGAGAGCAGGGCATAGTGGCGGATATTGGTTTGTTTCCCACTTTGCAGAAGAAAATGAGCAAATGGAGTTCAGGGGAACCGTTCAATATATCGGTCCCGAAGATGATCGCACAAAAGGGCGCAAGGCTTTTGACAATGTTCTTTTTGTTCTGTTTTGTATTTTGGCTTTTCCTGTTTTGCTCGTGCTTTGGATCTCTACAGGAATTTCTCTGATCATCAATAAACTGCGTAAAAAGCCGAAGCCCCTAACCACCGAAGAAAATTTATTCGACTTGATGGAGAACCACTTAGGTTGCCAAAGAGTTTGAGTTATTAGAACAATAAAACAGCCACCCCGAGGGGTGGCTGTTTTAGATTTTCACGGTTCTTATTTACCTACGTGTATTTGAATTTCAAGGTCGGGGTCTTCCTCAAAGTAGTAGGAGTAGGTGCCTTCCTCAACGCCGTCAATAAGCTCGGTGACGGTGACGTCAACGTAACTGCCATCTGCGGCAAGGGCATATTTGTATTGCAAGGTTGTATTATTCTCGTCACTGTAATCAAATTCGATTAAAATCTCGTCCCAGTCCGCATCATAACTGCAACGCAGGTTTTGGAGCTCTTTTTTAGCAATTGCGTTAATGGGGAAGAGCGACTCGATGGCAGCAAACGATCCCAAAAAGTCATCATCTACGGGAACCTCAAGGCTTTCACTGTAATCAATGCTAACGTATCCAACATTGTCAATCAAATATTGGTCAACGATGCTTTCCTCATCGATCATGGAAATATGCTTATCCTCGCCCGCAACCTCGTAGGTTACAAAGTACGTCTCCAGAATAGAGATATATACCGACATATATTCGCACTCCTGCAGGGTGGTGCAAAGGTCGGCGTAAAGCGCGTAGATCGCATCCTCATCCTCGGGCAGTATTACAGGTGTATCACCGCCCGCACCCTCCATAGGAGCATATTGGTCGGCATCGGCAGGAGGATTGATCTCAACGGGCTTGTTATAACTGTGAACGGTGATGAGGGCATAACCGGCATCGGAAATACTTTCTGCTTCGGTCATCTCGCCAGTGGCGTTGAAGTAGTATTTGGAGGTCTCCTCCAAGCCGGTATCCTCATTGGTGTAGTGCAGAGTTACGATGTACTTGTCATCCAAACGATAGATTTTTGCATCATCAGCAGCGGCAAGCTCTGCATCCGAAACCTCAAAGCCCTCTGCCATATACAAAAAGCTTTCAAGAGCGCCCTCGCCGAGAATTTCATCAATGCTATCAGCAGGGATCTGCATCTTTTCGCCAAACGAATTCATATAAAGAACGTCATCCACAAAGTAGATCTCCATGTTTTCGCCATCCATTCCCATAACAAGAGAGAACTCGCTGCCCGAGAGCTTCATCGAAATGGTTTGCGTCATAGAGAAACCCTCTTCGGTCATGGTCATCTCGGCCGACCAATCGTAGCTGGTTGCGGTGGTAAATGCGGTTACAAAAGCCTCAAGCAGCTCGGCGGCGTTCTTTCCGCCAACCGAATCCACGAGGACTGCACCCTCGGGCTTGTCGGGGTCGGGATCCTCTTGGGGTGTGGTTGCTGTAGGTGTAGTTGCCCCGGGAGTGGTCGCCTCGGGTGTTGTTCCTGCCGGTGTGCTTTCGTTTTCCTTATCCTTTGTGCCAAAGCATGCTACAAGGGAGAGCAGCAAGGTGAGCGTCAAACAAAGCAAAAGGGTGGTTTTGAGTGTCTTTTTCATTTTTTATTCTCCTTTTTGGTTTTTGGGCTTTTGGGAGCCTCTATCCTAATAAACAGAATTTGGAGTGCGTACATCACTCAAATGTTGAAATTTTTTCAAAAATATTCGAGTGGGACAACAAAGTCCGTTAACTGCAGTGTAGCACGAAAAAAAAGAGCTGTCAACGGCAAGAGAGATTTTCCTTAATGACAGATGAAAAAAATTGAATGTGAGATAAAAAACAAAGGTTTTACCAATCAAGGATCGGTAAAACCTTTTTCATTATCTCTTTCTCTTCACCTGTCCGCTTTTTTTGGCCGTCGGTTTATTGGCAGGACGTGTGCCGCTTTTTGCACCGCGTGTAGCACCTTTTGCGCCTTTTGCATCTCTTTGAGGTGCTTTTTTTGTGCCTCTTTGGGGAGCGGTCGGCTTTTTGCTGCCATCCTTTTTGGGGGCGTAGGTGTTGGCAGGGCGAACGAGGCAGTCGGGCGTGTGACCGATCAGGTCGGTGCGACCTGCCTTTGTCAGCGCCTCGCGCACGAGATCGGCGTTTTGCGGACGGTTGTATTGGAGCAGCGCACGTTGGAGCTGCTTTTCGTGGTAGTCGGTGGCAACGTAGACGTTCTTCATTGTCAAGGGGTTAATGCCCGTGTAATACATCACCGTTGATGCCGTTCCGGGGGTGGGGTAGTAATCCTGCACCTGCTCGGGCGCGTAGCCGTTTTTCTTCAGGCAAACGGCAAGCTCAATGGCATCGTTCAAGGTCGAGCCGGGGTGGCTGGACATTAGATAGGGAACAAGATATTGCTCTTTTCCCATCTCATGAGTGATGTCAAAAAACTTCTCGCGGAATTTTTCGTAAACGCCAAAGTTGGGCTTGCCCATGCAGGCGAGCACCGCCGACGAGCAATGCTCGGGCGCGACCTTGAGTTGTCCGCTAACGTTATCTCGGACGAGCTTGCGGAAGAAGGCATCGCTCTTGTCCTCGAGCAGATAGTCAAAGCGGATGCCGCTGCGGATGAATACCTTTTTGACGCGCGGCAGAGCCTCGATCTCTTCGATCAGGTGTTGATATTCGCTGTGGTCGACCTTAAGGTTGGGGCAGGGCTTGGGTGCGAGGCATTTGCGACTAGAGCAAACACCGTCGGTCAGCTGCTTGTCGCAGGCAGGGTAACGGAAGTTGGCAGTCGGACCGCCAACGTCATGGATGTAGCCCTTAAAATCGGGGAGTGCGGTAATTTTGCGCGCTTCCTCAATCACGCTCTGCTCACTGCGCGAGCGCACAGTCCTGCCTTGGTGGAAAGCCAGCGCGCAGAAGTTACAGCCGCCAAAGCAGCCGCGGTTGTGCGTGATGGAGAATTTGACCTCTTCGATGCCGGGCACGCCGCCTTTTTCCTTGTACGTGGGGTGATAATCACGCATATAAGGCAGGGCGTAAACGCGGTCAAGCTCGCTTCTTTCCAAAGGGGGCATGGGCGGATTTTGCACAAGCATTTTTCCGTCGTAAAGCTCACAGATCGCGCGACCGTTGATGGCATCTTGATTTTTATATTGTACGCCAAAAGCTTCGGCGTACTTGCGTTTGTCGTTTTTGAGCTCGTTATAATCAAAGGTTGCCGCTACGTCATAGTGGACGGCATCCTCGGGTTTGCAAAGGTAAACTGTTCCGCGCACGTCGCGGATCTTTTTGACAGGCACACCGCGCGAGAGTAGCTCTGCGATGCGTAAAAGGATATTTTCACCCATACCGTAGGTGAGAATATCGGCGGTGCTATCCACAAGGACAGAACGGCGCACCTTGTTATCCCAATAGTCGTAGTGGGCAAAACGGCGGAGCGATGCTTCAAGACCGCCAAGGATGATCGGCACGTCGCCATAGGCTTCGCGGATGCGGTTGGAGTAGACGATAACCGCGCGGTCGGGGCGTTTGCCCATCTCGCCGCCGGGGGAGTAATAGTCAAAGCTGCGGCGCTTTTTGGATGCGGTGTAATGCGCCACCATGCTGTCGATATTGCCGGACGTGACGAGAAAACCGAGGCGCGGACGGCCGTATTCGCGAAAGGCATCACAACTTTTATAGTCGGGTTGCGAGAGGATAGCAACGCGATAGCCGGCTGCCTCAAGCACGCGCGAGATGATAGAGACGCCAAAGGACGGATGATCGACGTAAGCGTCACCCGTAACGTAAACAAAATCAGGTTTATCCCAGCCGCGCGCCACCATATCCGCGCGCGAGAGCGGTAAAAAGTTCATTGTGGTTCCTCTCTTGAAAGTTTTAGTGTCTTTGTCAGAAAAGTTTTCGTCCACCTTTTTCAAAAGGTGGCGGGGTGGAGGGGCAGAGCCCTCCGTTTGCGGCGCTTTTCTTTTTGCTAACTTTTTCTTTTGCGCCTACGATGCCAAAAGAAAAAGTGGCTAACAGTTTTTTGAGTGCGAACGACGTGTTTGTTTTCATAAACTCCATAGTCGGTTTTTCTTTGCAAAGTGGAGGCGCAAAGAAAAACCTATTAAAAAGAAACGCCGAGGCTTTGTTTCGCCTCGTGCGCGAGGCGACAAGGGCTGCGCGCCCTTGATGGCGGAAACTTTTTGAAAAAAGTTTCATCAAAAACTTGCTAACGGTGCGCGAAAAGTTTGAGCAGCGTCATTCGCCGTCCTCTTCCTCATACGCCTTAATGCCTTGCATGCCGGGGGTAAGCTTGAAGCCGTCGATCTCGCCGCGCTGCATCGCGCCAAAGATGCGATAACGCAAGCCGTTGTGTTCGCGGTCGAGCTTTGAGAGCAGCTGCTTCATCTGTTCGCGTTGCGTGTTTCCATCTGCGGGGCAGGGCGACTTGATCACAGGCAAGTCCACCTTGTTGGCAAAGTAGCGTACCTCTTTTTCGGGCATATAGATCATCGGGCGAATGAGCGTGATGTCCATTCTTGATAAATATGTCACAGGCGAAAAACAGCCGAGCCTTCCCTCAAAAAAGAGGTTGAGCATAAAGGTCTCTACGGCATCGTCAAAGTGATGACCGAGGGCGACTACGTTGCAGCCGTGATCCTTTGCCGCGCGATGGAGCGCGCCGCGGCGCATCTTGGCGCAAAGCGAGCAGGGTGACTTCTCCTTGCGGATGTCAAAAATGATCTTTGCGATCTCTGTTTTTTCGATGTAATAGGGAACGTTCAACTGGTCGCAAAGCTTCTGGATGGGAGAGAAGTCCATGCCATCCTCAAAGCCCATGTCAACCGTAATGGCAACCAGCTCAAAGGGGACGGGGTAAAAGCGGCGAAGCTCTGCCATGGCGCACAAAAGCGTGAGCGAATCCTTACCTGCGGAAACCCCCACTGCAATCCTATCTCCCGGGCGGATCATTGCATAATCATCCAAAGCCCTGCGCGTATAACTCAAAATTCGTTTGATGTGTTCCATTTCTCCAACAGGCAAAAAGAGAACCGTTTCGGTTCTCTTTTTGCTCACCTTTTGCTGTTTTTAAGCCTCTACAGCCTCTACCACGAGGTCATCCGCTTGAGGCTCTTCGTCATTGTCGATGTCAACGGTCAGCTTTTTGATTGCTCTGAGCTCAAAAGCTACGCCTGCGGCAAAAGCAATGGCTGCGGTGATGGCTACGGATATTGCAATCCACTTAGCAACGTTTCTCTTCTTCATAATTCTGTTCTCCTTTGGTGTTTTATTTCAAATTTAGAATGTTCTGTTTTAGTCTTTTTGGTCATTCGGCTTTACGTCGCCAAAGCTGCAAGTGTCATATATTGTTTGCGATTCTTGTGTCAGACAGCGCACCTTTTCGCCCTGAATATAGGGCTGATACAAAATAAGCGGTTTTGATATGCGAACCGACGGTGCGGCTCCCTTGGTGGCTTCGATCAGCACACTGCAAGGCTCGCTTTCACGATCGGCGTGCACAAAGGTCATTCGTTTTGGCTCCAGCCGATGGTCGCGCATAGCGCCGAGCAGATCGGTCAGGCGATCGGGACGCCAGACGCACACAAATTTTCCGCCGTGCTTTAAAAGTCGTGCGGCACAGGCACAAAAGTCGGAAATGTCGCCGCAAACCTCGTGGCGGGCGATGTATTTTTCATCACTCTCGTTGCGTTTGCCGGACGTGCATTTCATATACGGTGGATTGGAAATGACCAATCCCACCTCGCCACCTATGTCCTCGGGGCGCAGGTCGCGCACGTTGGCACACAGGGGTGTGATGCGGTCGGCAAAGCCGTTGAGCTTTGCATTTCGTGCAATCAGGTCGGCAAATGCGGGCTGCACCTCAACTGCGGTGGCACTCTTGATCTTGCCCTTTGCCAAAAGTAAGAGGGGAATGATACCCGTTCCGCTGCCAAGATCGACAGCGTGCGTTTTGGGGGCGGATTTGACAAACGCCGCAAGCAAAAACGCATCGGTCCCAAAGGTAAGTCCTTGCTTTTTTTGAATCAGTCGGATCTTTTCGTTTACCGTATCAAGCCGTTCATCCTCGGCAAGAAGAGGTAATTGAAAAGGGGGGAGCGGAAGATCTGTCATACGCCAACTCCTTGGTAGAATTGTAAGAGCGAAGAGGAACGGCAACGAATACCGCCCGCTTCGCTCTTAGGTAGCAAAGATGTATTATGCTTCCTGGGGAGCGCCAACAGGGCAAGCCTCAGCACAAGCACCGCAAGATACGCAGGTATCTGCGTCGATCTCATACTTGCCGTCACCTTCGGTGATGCAGCCCATGGGGCAAGCTTCAACGCAAGCGCCGCATGCTACGCAATCGTCACTGATCTTGTATGCCATCTTATTTTCCTCCTGATAAATTTTTTGGACACTTATATTGTATCACAATTTTTTGTTTTTGCAACTGTTTTTTGATATTTTTTTTAAAAAAATATTTTACATCGAAAAAAAGATGTTTTTGTCGAAAAAAATCGGATATTATTCTGCCGTTTCTTCCTTTTGCTCCCCGTTTTTGGGTGCTCTGCCAAGAGGTGTGACCTCACTGCGGTGGTATTGCTTTGGGGGGGCGTCGGGGGAGTCCTTAAGAATGACGCGGATGGTTCCTGCCAAGGGGTTGGTAGAGATGACCGTTCCGATGCCGTCCTCTGTTTTTACGAGTGAATCCACCGAAGGGGTGCGGCGGATCTCCTCGGCGTAGGTTTCGGCTTCAAAGTGCAGGCAGCACATGAGTCTGCCGCACATGCCCGAGATTTTTGCCGAGTTGAGCGAGAGCCCTTGCTCTTTTGCCATCTTAATGGAGACCTGTGCAAAGTCGGGCAAAAAGGTGGAGCAGCAAAGCATGCGGCCGCAAGAGCCGATACCGCCAAGCATCTTTGCTTCGTCGCGAATACCGATCTGGCGCAGCTCGATGCGTGTACGGAATACCGATGCCAGATCCTTGACAAGCTCACGGAAGTCGACGCGTCCGTCGGACGAGAAATAGAAGAGGAGCTTGGAGTTATCAAACGCGTATTGCACGTCGATCAGCTTCATATCCAGTTTATGCGCCTCGATCTTTTGTTGACAAATGATCAGCGCATTCTTTTCTTTTTCGCGGTTTTCTGCGTTATGGTCGATGTCTGCAGGGGTAGCCACGCGGATCAGGGGGCGCAGGGGTGTTACCGTTTCGCTAACGTTGACCATGGCGTTTTCCATAGCGACCTCGCCGAACTCGGGACCTCTTGCGGTCTCCACAATGGCGAACTCACCCTTTTTCAGCTTTTGTCCGCGCGGATCAAAGTAATAGACCTTGCCCGCAGAGCGGAATCGGATGCCAATGACCTCTACCTTTTCCTCGTCGGTTTCTGCCGCGGGAGCGGGAGTGGATACGGGGGACGCAAAAAGCTCCTCGTTGCTCAATTGAGGCAGGGGCTCTTCTTGGGCGGGTGCTTCTTCGGCTACGGGAGTAGCGGGAGCTGTGGGGGTAGCGGCATTGAGCACGATCTTTGCGCGCCACTCGGCAAGCTCGCGATCCTCCTTGGAGTCTTTGCTAAGATCGTTCTTTTGCGGTGCGCGGTCAGCCTGCTTTGCACCATCCTTGTGATGCTGTCCGTGGCGGTTCCTGTGATCGTTTCTTTTTTCCTTTTGTTGACTATTCTGTTGGTTATTTTTTTGTGCCACGGGTGCGGCTTTTTCACTTTTTTGCGGTGCACCTTCGGGTTTTACGCTACCCTCGGCAGCGGCGGCAGCCGCAGCGGCTGCTGCCGCGCGTTGCTTCTTTTCCTGGTGCTTTTTGCCACCGCGATGTCCTCTGCGGCGACGGTTTTTATTTTCACCGCCGGCTGTGGGGGCGTTTTGCGCCTGGGCGGTCTTGTTGTTGTCTTCCATATCGGTTCCTTTCTTCCCATAAAGGGGAACGTGTATCTATCAGAGCAGTCCACACTGCTGCGCCATTGCCGTCAAGGTCAGGCGCACGTTTGCGTTGGCGCGCAAACGGTCGGTTGCATCACTCACGCAATCACAAAGCGAGAGGAGCGTGGGGGTGGTAAAGGAGTAAGCCAGCGATGCGGCTTCCTCGCGGTCGGAGAAGAAGCAAAGGGGCGCGTTTTCTGTCTGCTTGGAAAGCAAGAGATCACGCAAGCAGAGCAGAATGGTGCTCAGTTGCTCGATCAATTCGTCGCGCTTGGCGCCAAGACGGTTCAAAAAGCGCATCGTTTCTCCTGCGTTTTTGGGGGATGCACAAAGGCGCGCAAAGGTGCGTGCAAGCTCGCGGCGGTCGGAAAGGGGCTTGTAGAGCTTGGGATCGAGCAATTCAAGGGCTCGTCCAATGCTGCCGTCGGCGGCAACCACGATCTCCTCAAGGGCGGCTCTGTCGCTCTCCCACATCCGTTTCGCCTCGGGAACGGTTTTTATGATGTGCTGCAGGATCGCCTCACTCGGAACGGGCTCCAGCCGCAAAACGGGAGCGCGGCTCTGCACCGTTTCCAAAAGCAGAGACGTGTTCTCACAAAGCAAAAGGAACAGCACGTAGGCAGGGGGTTCTTCGAGCGTGAGCAAAAACGCATTTTGTGCCTGCGTTGTCATCAGGTGTGCTTCTTCGATGATATAAATTTTGACCGAAAGATCATTCGGGGGGATATAGACGTCCTGCCGCAATTCGCGAATGGGATCTACGCCAAGCGTTGCCTTGTCCCCGCGGTTGACGTAAATGACGTCGGGGGAGTTGCCGTCAAGGATCTTGCGGCACGCGGCGCACGCAAGGCAGGGCAGGGGTGTGTGCGTATCAGTCTGTCTTTCACAAGCAAGAGCGGCGGCAAGGTGGAGAGCCAGCGTATGCTTTCCAAATCCGCGCTCACCCGAAAGGATATAGGCGTGCGAAAGCTTGCCCGCGACGAGCTCCTCGCCAAGACGGGCGCGAAGGCGCTCATTTGCCACAACGTCTGTCAGTATTGGGCGCATGCGCACACCTCCTCTCCTTGTCTGCAAAGCGACATATCACTCCAACATAATTATATCAGTTTTTTTCTTTTTTGTCAAGGCAGAACCCCACGGTTGCATCAACTTTTTTTGCGAAAATACAGGCGCAGTCATTGACATTGCAAAAAAAATGGGTTATAATAACTTATGTATATCGTGAATATACAGTAAGTCATTCAAGAAAGGAGATTGCAAAATGAAAGTTACAAAGCAATCCATCATCGGTGACGTTCTTGATTACGATCGCGAGACCGCGCAATTCTTCTTTGCTATCGGTATGCATTGTCTGGGCTGCCCCGCTTCTCGCGGTGAGTCCATCGAGGATGCCTGCGCTGTACACGGAACCGACGCTGACGCTCTGGTAGAAGCAATTAACAAGTTCCTTGCCGAAAAGAAATAATTGGCACAAGGGTGTCGTACCGCAGGTGCGGCACCCTGTTTTCTACCAAAAACAAGCCCTGAAAGGAGACCTATGCAAACGATTGTTACTCCGTCGGCGCGTCTTTGCAGCGCTCTGCCGTACCTGACAAAGGGCGGCTCTGTGATTGACGTTGGGACCGACCACGCATATCTGCCCATCTATCTTGTAGGGGAGGGCATTTCTTCGCGCGCGCTCGCGTGCGATATCAATCGCGGACCTATTGAGAGCGCCGAGCGCAATATTGCCGCCCACGGACTTGCACATAAGATCGACACCCTGCAGACAGACGGTCTTGACGGCACCGAATATTTTGCTCCTGATAACATTCTGATTTTTGGAATGGGCGGTGAGTTGATCATTCGCATCTTATCCGAGGCGCCTTGGGTAAGGGACGCGAGCATTGGTTTGGTTCTTCAACCTATGACGCGAGCACATCTGTTGCGGCGTTGGCTGCTGGAGAACGGCTTTTCTATCGAGGGCGAAACGATTACACATGAGGATCGATATTATCAAACCATTGCCGCACGCTTTAGCGGCAAGAGAGAAGAATACACCGAGGAAGAATTGCTCCTCGGCAAATGGAATATACAAAACAACGCGCCGCATCTTTGTGGATTTGTCAAGCACGAGATCGGCGTTTGGGAGGCGATACGGCGCGGCAAATCGCAATCTGCAAATGCGGACACACGCGACGAGGATCGCACCCTGCAATTTTTGAAGGAAAGATTGGAGAAATTGAAATGACAGTAAGAGAGCTGTATGCGTTTTTGGAAGAAAAGATGCCGCGCGCACTTTCCTGCGATTGGGACAACGACGGCTTGATGGTTTGCCCCGATGACACCAAAGAAGTACGCCGCGTGCTGGTGGCACTCGATATCACCGCCGCCGTAGCAGAGCATGCCGTGGGAGAGGGATATGACCTTGTCATCTCCCACCATCCCCTTATTTTCCACCCCCTGAAGGCAGTTGCCCCCGGTGAGGCGACTGTGAATAAGGTCATTCGCCTGCTCACCTCAGGCGTGTCGGCTATGAGCTTTCATACCCGTCTCGATGCCGTGGGGGGCGGTGTCAATGACGTTTTGGCAAAAGCTGTCGGGCTTTGTGACGTCGTCCCCTTTGGTAAGGACGGCGAGGAGATCGGCCGCATCGGCACACTTCCCACAAAAATGACACTCAAGGAGTTTGCAGCATTTGTCAAAGAGGTAACGGGTGCTACCTACGTGCAGATCAGTGACGCAGGCAAGCCCGTCTCTCGCGTAGCCGTTCTGGGGGGCGGCGGTGCCGGTGAATCGGGCGCGGCAGCAGCCGCAGGCGCGGACACCTATCTTACGGGTGACCTTCGCCACGATCAGCTCACCGAAGCTCCCGAGCGCGGCATGAACCTCGTTCAGGGCGGTCACTTCTTTACCGAAAACCTTGTGTGCGACCGCATCCGCGAGATGCTCCACGAGGCAGATGCCACCATCAAGGTTGACATCATCAACAGCTACCCTGCAGAATTTGTTTGATACCAAGGAGAAAAATATGACCTACGTAATTGCGGATATTTGCGGCAACTATCAAAAATTCAAGGAGCTGATGGATAACGTTCTCATCAGCGATAGCGACACGCTTTATATTTTGGGCAATACCGTCGATTTTGGCGACGAGCCGATGGAGCTCATCGAGGATATCAGCATGCGCTCCAACGTTTATGCCGTTGCAGGCGAGCGCGACTATCTCGCCGCACGTATGCTTTACGGCTTTGACAAAATGCTCAAGAGCGGCGGTACACCCGATGCCGGCTACATTGCCGAAATGACCGCTTGGGCATCACAGGGCGGACAAACCACGCTCGACGGCTTCCGAGCACTCGATGCCGACTCTCGTGAGGGCGTGCTGGATTATCTTACCGAAATGACGCTTTATGAAGAAGCGGACGTCAAGGGCAAGACCTATATTCTTCTCAGCCGCGGCATTGCAAACTATACCCCCGACACCGACCTTGAGGACTACGAGCCCGAGGACTTCTTCTCGGAAGACGCCACCGCTCCCAAGATGGAGGACGCCATCGTTGTGGTTGGCGGCGAGGTAACAAAGAGCGGCAAGATCGAGCGCGAGGGCAATATCATTCGCATCAACTGCGGCGAGAAGCTTGCCTGCCTCTGCCTTGAGAACGGCAAGGAGTATTACGTCTGATGCAAAAGAATGACATCGTGCGCGCAAACGTCGAGGAGATCAACAACCTCGGCTTTGGCGTGGCGCACGTTCGGGATGCAAACGGCGGGCGCGGACAGGTCATGTTCGTGCGCGGTGCCGTAACGGGTGACGTGCTGGATGCACGCATCATCAAAGTGAATAAAAGCTATCTCATTGCCAAAATAGAGAAGATGATCACCCCCTCGTCGCTTCGCGTTGCGGAGCCGCTTTGTGGGGCGGTCGGGTGCGGCGGCTGTGTTTATCAACCCATCCGCTATGCGCACGAGGCAGACCTCAAGCGCGACTATGTGGTCAACGCCTTTCGCAAGGCGGGGCTCTCGGACGTGCAAGTGGGGGAGCTTCGTCACACAGGCGAGCTGACACGCTACCGCAACAAGGCGCAGTATCCCGTTGCCAACGGCAAAACGGGAATGCTGGCAGGCTTTTTTGCAACGGGCACGCACCGCATCGTGCCAATGTCCGATTGCTGCCTGCAGCCTACTCTTTTTGGGGAGATCGTTACATATATTTGTCAATTTTGCGACCGCAACGGCATTCGCGCTTACGAGGAAGAAAGCCGCAGCGGTCTGCTTCGCCATATCTATCTGCGCACAGGCGCCCAGACGGGCGAGGTGATGGTCTGCCTTGTCATCAACGGCGAACACTTCAAAGGTGAAGATGCCCTCGCACGCGAGCTGATGGCGCACTTTCCCGCGGTTAAGAGCGTGATGCTCAACGTCAACCGCGAGAACACCAACGTCGTCCTCGGCGACGATTACCGCACCATTGGCGGCAGAGACTACATTGAGGACGTTCTGTGCGGACTGACCTTCCGCATCTCGGCAGGTGCGTTTTATCAGGTCAACCATAACGCCTGCGAGCTGCTCTACGGCATCGCGCGAGAGCGCGCCGCGCTGACAGGTAAGGAGACCGTCCTCGACCTTTATTGCGGCATTGGCACCATCGGGCTTTCGATGGCAAAGAGTGCCGAGAAGGTCATCGGCATTGAGATCGTCGAGGAAGCCGTCACACGTGCTGCCGAGAACGCCGCACGCAACGGCATCGAGAACGCCTATTTTTATTGCGGTGACGCATCAGACGCCGAAAAGCTGTTGGAGCGCGCCGAAGCCGCCCACGGCGACGTGTCGGGAGCCACCGTCATAATGGACCCCCCGCGCAAGGGCAGCACGCCCGAGCTCATCACCTACCTTGCCAAGCGCAACTTCTCGCGCATCGTCTACGTCTCCTGCAACCCCGACACCCTCGCCCGCGACTGCGTGCTCTTCAAAGAGTTGGGCTACGAAATTGGAGAAGTGACACCAGTGGATATGTTCCCGAGAAC
Source organism: Oscillospiraceae bacterium (assembly GCA_015063725.1). Lineage (GTDB taxonomy): Bacteria > Bacillota > Clostridia > Oscillospirales > CAG-272 > UMGS1865. The sequence goes on along the minus strand of SVTP01000005.1, from coordinate 34,791 downwards.
GGGGCATGTCGAAAGTGTCGTTTGTCTGACGAGAAAGTAACCGTGAACTCGTAGGGCGGGGGCTTGCTCCCGCCTCCGAAAAAAGTCTATTACTAACCAAACAGTGTGCGCGATTTGGCGTGTCTAGAATCGTTGGAGGACAGTAAATGGAAAATAAAGTGTGCTTTGGGTACAGAGAAAAATCACAAGGGTTTTATATAACAGAGAATTTTCAAAAACCGCTTTTCTTTTATTTCGAGGAACATGATGGTTATACCTTTGAGAGAGTTTGGGGTTCAAAGAATAATTCTTATTCTGCTATTCGTCACAAGAATCTCGCTTTTTTCGGCAGTCATAATCGTAAAGAATTTTGGCGCTTCTATATTTATCAAGGCGAAAAAACGTTTTTCATTGAAAGAAGAGGTTCATGTTTTGAGTATGGTGTATACTATGTAAAAACTTGTGAATCCGAAATATTTACGATAAGATTGGATGGGGAAGAGTTTGAAAAAGACTTGAGTATAACTGTCTCTAATAAGCGACAACCATTCTTATCTGTGGAAGAAATCGTTGTCGAAATGTTAAACAAGCATAACGATTTGTATGAAAAAATAAACGATAAAAGTTCATTTCGAGAGGAATTAAAGTGCTTTTGTGAAGAAATTGTAGATGGCACAGAAACTTTTGAAGAACTTCAAGAGATGATAGAAGACAGTAAGCGATATTTTGTAAATTATAGCAACAATGAAATCCTTTCTTTAACTTTGACGAAAGAAGTTAATCTAAAGTTTATATTAGAGAAGTTTCCGTTGCTTAAAGCGTACGTTGATAAAATTGATTTAGATGCAATGTTAGAAGAGCAAAGAAACTTGTTCTCGCCTGCTTTATGCGAATGTACTATTGATGATTGGTTGGCTGAGTTCGTTGAAAAAATCAATTTCGAAATAGGAATTTACGAATTCAATTGTAAAAGAGATTGCTATAACTCTACTTACCTCTTGGATAAGTACAGTGAGAAGATATCAACTATCGTTGGAAAAGAAGAGTTTTTACGTAGTTTAGAAAATGAGTTGATTAGGATTAAAGAAAACAGTTGGAGCTGCGAGGCGTTTTTTGATAAAATTGAGCATTTTATTGACATCTATACAAATAAAGAATTGCAAGAAAGAAAGACACAGGCATTTATAGCGGAATACGGCAGCAATTATGTTACGATTAATTTAACCGATGAAAAAAAGAGATTGTTTAGCGAGGAATCGAATTTTACAAAGCTTTCTGATGAAGAAAAAAGAGAGTATACTCTTTACCAACGGTTAAAGCAGGCACAAGCAAAAGAAATGTATAGCAAGAATGGAAAAACAATAAAACCATCCTTTAGTGCAATTCCGAAACTTATAGCCGTTGCCGAAAATTTGAAAGAGACAGCAATGCAAGCAAATTTAATTTCATTAGGAGAGGGAAGGTATGAGTTTGTTTCTTTCGATGAAATCGAAAAATTTGTAGGTTTATGTGAATGACCAATTGATATATTTTGTATTTCCGCGACCCAATCAAAATTACCACATAAAATAATGATGAAAGAGGTACCATTATGTCAAAAAAGAAGATGTGTGACGGTTGCAAGGCTGTCCAAACCGTAAAACGAGTTGAAAATCTTGATGAGTTTGTTTCTCTGCACGAGTATGCCAAAAATCTGATCGATGGCGGCGAATATGAGTACGACGGCGGAAACATCCCCGATGAGCTTGCAAAGCAGTGGCCCCAGGACGGTCTTTGGTATCGCATCAGGTGCAAGACCTGCGGCACCCAGTTCACTCTGTGGTTCGACGTGTTCGATAGCAAGGGCAAGTTTAAAAAGGGCAAGTAAATACATAGGATTGTAAGCAATCCTTCTTCGTGGGGGCGACCTTGGTCGCCCGTCAAAAACCAACGCATACCACAAAATAAACAATCAGCCACAAAATCAACAAATTAAAAATATATTCTGTTTTGAGATTTCTTGGAAGGGGTGCGGGGGAACTCATTTTCGAAGAAAATTTGTTCCCCCGCGTCCTTATCAAAGAAAAGGAGACGTCATTATGAAAATTGCAAGCATTATGAATTTTGCGCGGCAGGTGGATCAGCGCATGGAGGATAGCGAAAACATCCTCTTTAACGCCACGCGTGCCGAGCTGGAGATGGTCAACGAGTTTGGTCTTGACAACACGTTTTTGCTCCAATATGACGTTCTTTGCGATCCGCGCTATGCGGAGCTCTTCCGCAAGAAGGGAACCGAGCGCACCGAGCTTGGCATCTGGTACGAGATCGTCGAGCCCCTGACCTCTGCCTGCGGTCTCCCTTACAAGAGCGAGCGTGGCTGGCGTTGGGATTGGCACATCGTGCCCGGCTTTTCAATGGCGTACACTCCCCACGAGCGCGAGCTGCTCATCGACGAGGCAATGCGCAAATTCCGCGAGGTCTACGGTTACTATCCGCGTACCGTGGCAAGCTGGCTCATCGACACGCACACCGTCCGCTATCTTGCGGAGCATTACGACGTTGATGCCATTGCCATCTGCCGCGACCAGACCAACACCGATGCCTACACGCTCCACGGCGGATATTTCAATCAAGCCTACTATCCCTCAAAGCAGAATGTCTTTACCCCCGCGCAAAGCGAGGGAGAACAAATAGACGTTCCCGTTTTTCGTTTGCTGGGGCCTTGTCCCATTCACAATTACGACAACAAAAAGTATCTCACCCACGCGTGGGATGCGCGCCTGCATTGCGGTTGCTTCACCATGGAGCCCGTCGGCTCTGTCGGCGCCGCCCCCGAGAACATTGACTGGTTCTATCAAACCTTCTATCAAAACGAGGACCTCGGCTTTTCCTGGACGCAGATCGGGCAGGAGAACAGCTTTGGCTACACCGAGTTTTTGCCGCAGCTGCGCATGCAGATCGAAAAGCTGACCGAGCAAAAGGACGTGCAAGTGATGAAAATGTGCGATGCCGGTGCGTGGTTCAAAAAGACATACCAAAGCACGCCTGCCACGTCTGTGGTCGCGCTTGACAACTGGGATAGAGGCAGCGACGCGCAGTCGGTCTGGTATGATTGCCAAGGCTACTCTGCTAACCTTTTCCGTTTTGAGCGGAGTATCTTTATTCGCTCGTGGCATCTGTTTGATGACCGCGTGCCCGAGCATTACTTAAGTGAAAAATGCACCACGTTTGACGCGGTGTATGAAAATCTCCCTTTGGTCGATGCTCTTTTTTGGAACGACGGGGAGAACTACAAGAGCGGTATTCAAATTGACGGCGACGCTACTGCTTTCACAGTCGAGCGCCGCGGCGAGGACGTGTTGGCAGCCAAATGGAGTGGCGGCGAGGTGGAGTTCTATCCCGACCGCATCCGCATCAGCGCCCCCATTCTTCGCTTTTGGGCAAGCCGCGCCAAGTGCCTGACGGTAGCAGAAAACGCCATCGAATACAATTACAAGGGTACGCCCTACACGTTGGAGATCATTGGGGCAGACGTCAAGCAAGAGCCCGACCACATCTCTATCACACCCACCGGCGGCACGTGCGAGCTCATCCCGCGCCGCGCTACAACCCTCCAATAATCAACAGGTATGAAAAAAACGAAACTGACCACACTCCCCACCGATATTCCCGAGCGGCTTCTGCCGCTCCTTTTGGGCACGCCCGTTTGGGATAGCAGCTGCTCGCCCGAGGCGCGCGTGCTTTTTGTGGAGCGCGAGGGTGGACTTTATCTCAAATCCGCCGCGGTGGGAACGCTCTCTCGCGAGGTTGCTATGACGCGCTTTTTCCACGCGCGTGGAATGGGCACAGAGGTGCTGGACTACTTCTGTGAGGGCGGCAAGGATTGGTTCCTGACCGCCGCCGTCAAGGGCGAGGATCTGACACACGAGTTTTACACAAGTCAGCCCGAGCGCCTTTGCGACACCTTTGCCGAGCGGTTGCGCTTGCTCCACGAGTGCGACGTGACGGGCTGTCCTGTACCGAATCACACAGTCGAATACCTTGCACGTGCCGAGAAAAACTATCGCACGGGCAACTACGATAGCACGCTTTTTCCCGACAACTGGGGCTACGCATCCGCCGAGGAGGCATGGTCTGTACTTGAGAAAAACGGCCACCTGCTTGAAACAAACACGCTCCTGCACGGCGACTACTGTCTGCCAAACGTCATTTATGACGGCTGGCAATTCAGCAAATTTATTGACGTGGATAGCGGCGGCGTAGGAGACCGTCACCTTGACCTCTTTTGGGGCGCGTGGACGCTATTCTTCAACCTGCACACCGATGCCTACCGCGACCGCTTTTTTGACGCCTACGGGCGCGACCGCGTAGACGAGGAAAAGCTCCGCATCATCGCCGCAGCAGAGGTGTTTGGGTGAAACGAATTGAAATCACTGTTGGCAAGGGTAACAACTCAAAAGGGCTCCCCTGTGCAAGGGGAGCTGTCAGTCGACAGACTGACTGAAGGGTTGATTCTAACCTGCTGTTTATAAAAAATAGAGACAACCCTTCCGTCATTTTCTTACGAAAATGCCACCTCCCCTTGCACAGGGGAGGCTAAATAAAGCATTGCTTTTAGAGGTAAAGAATATGAATATCAGAAGAGCCGACGAGCGCGACGTTGCGGGCATCAACAAGTTGCTTTATCAGGTGCACCGCATTCACGCCGAGGGACGCCCCGACATCTTTCGTTTGGGCAACAAAAAATACAACGACGAGGAGCTTTGCGCCATCCTCGCGTGCGACACCACCCCCATCTTTGTGGCGGTGAACGACGAGGAAAAGGTGCTGGGCTATGCTTTTTGCATCTACGAGGAGACAAAGAATAACCCCTCGCTGATGGACCGCAAAACCGTTTACATCGACGATCTTTGCGTCGATGCCACCGAGCGCGGTCAGCACATCGGCACAGCGCTTTATGACCACGTCAAAGAACAAGCAAAAAGCGAGGGCTGCTCTGCCGTTACTCTCAACGTTTGGTGCCTTAACGAGGGCGCGATGCGCTTCTACGAAAAGTGCGGCATGAAGCCACTCAAGGTTGTGATGGAGGATACCCTCTGACGGCAACAACGAAACTACAGAAAGGAGGCAAGGTATGCGCTATTTCAAATACAAGGGACCCAAATCAACCGAAAGCATCGCTTTGCGAGAAGAATATAAAGCATTTATCAAAAACGAAAAAAGGATTATACGCAAATGTGAAAGAGCAAACGGTATCGGATGCGGTTTATCTCTTATCGTCAGCGGTGTTTGCGGTGGTTTTATCATTTATGCCTTGACGTGTATTCCGAAGCCGGAAGGCAGTGCGTTTTTGACAATTGTACATGTATTAGGAATTATCATTTTAAGCTTTGTGGCAATGGTTATTAGTATTGTAATTGGAGTGCTCACTGCTGCTCCAATTTGGAATTGGGTGGGCAAAAAAATAAACTCTCGAGAAAGAATTCTCCTCAAAGCCTGCGAACACCTGCGCGAATATTACGGCTTGCAAGAGCCCTGCATTGTAACAAAATGCTACGATGCAAGCGATAAAAAATTCAAAAACCACGACGTTTGCATTTTTGTTGTCGGTGACGAATTGCGCATCACCACCAATCTAAAAAACGGCTTTTTCCGCGAGGAAAAGGATTTGGGGTGCCACGCCTTTTTGCGCGACGAGGTCACGATTAATAAAATCGAGGGCGAAAAATTCCTGATGGCAGAGCTCAGGGCAGGCGAGACGACCTTCCTGCTCGGCTACCGCGCCAAAGGGTTTATCGAAAAGAATTTTCTGACAGCGGAAAATGATACATAAAATCCATCTGTTCGGTTGAAAAAAGGTAGTAGGGCGGGGGCTTGTCTCCCGCCGTATTTTTGTGTCTCCCAAAACGCCCCAAATAATACATCTTGTTGCCCATTTTTCTCTCAAACACAATATCTTGTGAGATTGTATAAAAAATAACAAATATTTTTTGTCGTTTTTGGTTGACAAAAGGGGCAAGTAATGCTATAATATAAGGCAGAGAATAACGTTCCCGTGTGACTGACGGAAATTGTGGATTTTTACCACGTGGAGCCGGGAATTTGAACGCCGACCGTCTGGGCAGTTTTGCACGCAACAAAACTGTCCTTTTGTTGTCCGTGGATATCAATTTGAGCGAGAAAGAGAGGGATAAACGATGGGAAACTTTGCAAAAGCATGGGTGGGCTTCACCCTTGGTGATTGGTGCGAGCGCATCGACGTAAGAGATTTTATTCAAAAGAATTATACACCCTATGAGGGGGACGAAAGCTTTTTGGCAGCCCCCACCGCACGCACGCGCCGCCTGATGGCAAAGCTGGATGCAAAATTGAAGGAAGAAAGAGAAAAGGGCGGTGTCATTGGCATTGACACCGAAACTGTTACATCCCTCACCGCTTACCCCGCAGCGTACCTCGACAAAGAGGATGAGCTGATCGTAGGCTTGCAGACCGCCGAGCCCCTTGTGCGCGGTGTCAACCCCTTTGGCGGCATCCGCATGGCAAGAAGCGCCTGCAAGGCGTATGGAACAGAGCTTTCCGACGAGATCGAAAAAGCCTTCCGGTTCCGCACCACGCACAACGATGGCGTGTTCCGCGTTTACACCGATACCATGCGCGCTATGCGCCACGCAGGCATTCTGACAGGTCTCCCCGATGCTTACGGCCGCGGTCGCATCATCGGCGACTACCGCCGCATTGCGCTTTACGGTATTGATTTCCTCATCGAAGAAAAGAAAAAAGACAAGCAGGAGCTTGGCAAAAAAGGAATGACCGAAGAGGTCATGCGCCTCTCTGAGGAGCTCTATAAGCAGATCGAGTTCTTGGGCAAGCTCAAGGAGATGGCGGCACTTTACGGCTGTGACATCTCGCGCTCTGCCGAGAACGCACAAGAGGCAGTCCAATGGGTTTATTTTGGCTACCTTGCCGCAAACAAGGAGCAAAACGGAGCGGCAATGTCGCTCGGCCGCGTGGGCACGTTCCTCGATATTTATATTGAAAGAGACATTCAAAACGGCACCCTGACCGAAGAGGGCGCGCAGGAGCTGATCGACCAATTTGTTATGAAGCTGCGTATGATCCGCCATTTGCGTACACCCGAATACAACGAGCTGTTTGGCGGCGATCCGATGTGGATCACCGAGGCAGTTGGCGGCGTTGGCGAGGACGGCAGACCTCTTGTTACCAAGAACGCCTATCGCTTCTTGCACACGCTCTACAACCTCGGCTCGGCTCCCGAGCCCAACCTGACCGTTTTGTGGTCCAACAAGCTGCCCGAGCCCTTTAAGCGCTACTGCGCGCGCGTTTCCATCGACACAGACTCCATTCAATACGAGAGTGACGATCTGATGCGCCCCCGCTTTGGCGACGATTATGCCATTGCCTGCTGCGTGAGCGCGATGAAGGTTGGCAAGCAGATGCAGTTCTTTGGCGCGCGTTGCAACCTGCCCAAGATCCTGCTGCTCGCTCTTAACGGCGGACGTGACGAAAAATACAATATGCAGATCGGTCCCGAAATGCCCGTTCTTGAGGACGAGGTTCTGGACTATGATAAGGTTCGCCAGCGCCTGGACTTCTACATGAAGTGGCTGGCAGGTGAATACGTCAACACCATGAACGTCATTCACTATATGCACGATAAATACGCCTACGAAAAAACGCAGCTCGCTCTGCACGATACCGATGTGGAGCGCGTGATGGCATTCGGTGCGGCAGGTCTTTCGGTTATTGCCGATAGCCTTTCCGCCATCAAATTTGCAACCGTTAAGCCTATTCACGACGAGCGCGGTCTTATCAGCGATTTTGCCGTTGAGGGCGACTTCCCCAAATTCGGCAACGATGACGGGCGTGTGGACTCCATTGCCGAGGAGCTTTTGGAAACGTTTATCGCGGATCTGCGCGAAACGCCCACCTATCGCGGTGCTATTCACACCCTGTCTGTTCTCACCATTACAAGCAACGTCGTTTACGGCAAAAAGACGGGAGCTACTCCCGACGGTCGCCGCGCAGGCGAGCCCTTTGCCCCCGGTGCAAACCCGATGCACAACCGCGAGACCTGCGGTGCTCTGGCATCCCTTTGCTCGGTTGCAAAGCTTTCCTACGATGCTTGCCGTGACGGTATTTCCAACACCTTCTCCATCGTGCCCGAGGCACTTGGCAAAACGCATGAGGAGCGCATTGATAATCTTGTGGATATTCTTGGCGGCTACTTTGATCGCAACGCGCACCACATCAACGTCAACGTGCTCAACCGTCAAAAGCTGATCGACGCGATGGAAAATCCCGAGCTGTATCCCAATCTCACCATTCGTGTGTCGGGCTACGCGGTCAACTTCCACAAGCTCTCACTCGAGCAGCAAAAAGAGGTCATCAGCCGCACCTTCCACGAAGCACTGTAACATGAAGGGCTACGTACATAGCTTGCAATCCCTCGGTACGGTCGACGGGCCGGGCGTGCGCTCGGTTGTCTTTCTGTCGGGGTGTCCCTTGCGTTGCGTCTACTGTCACAACCCCGACACATGGGCGCGCGAGGAGAGCCAACTCACCGATGCTGCCTCTCTTGCCGTGCGACTGGTGCGCTTTTATTCCTTTATCAAAAAAGGAGGCGTGACCTTTTCGGGCGGCGAGCCGCTACTCCAAGCGGAGTTCGTTACCGAGGTGACAAAACTCTTGCAAAAAGAGGGCTTGCATGTTGCCGTTGACACCTGCGGAGCCCCCCTGACACCTGCCGCCGAGCGGCTGATGGAGGCTGCCGATCTCTTTCTCTTGGACATCAAAATGACCACAGAGGAGGACTATAAACGCTACACAGGTGGCAGTTTGGCGCAAACTTTGGCGTTTTTGGATCGCCTTGAGGAACTGCAAAAGGACGTATGGATCCGTCACGTGGTGGTTCCCGGCATCAACGATAGCGAGGAGGACATTTTGCGCCTTGCGGACCTGATAAAAGGATATAGTTGTATCAAAAAAGTAGAGCTGTTACCGTTTAAAAATTTATGTCTTGAAAAATACAAGTCCCTGAACACTCCGTTTCCGCTTGAGGGAACACCGCCGATGAAAATGGATAAATTGGAAAAATTGGAACAAATCCTTGAATGTTCCAGATAAGTGGATGGAAGGTTTATTCACGGAAATGTATTAGCCACTTTTTTCTTTTGACGAAGTAGGCGCAAAAGAAAAAAGTTATCAAAAAAGAAAAGCGCCAAAATGGGGGGCGCCGCCCCTCCACCCCGCCACCTTTTGGAAAAGGTGGACGAAAACTTCTCTTACAGGTTCACTAAAGTTTAAAAAAGAAACTGGGTTGCCGAGCGTTTGCTCGGCAACCCAAAAATCACCTTTGCATTAAAATTTCACCCAACGCATCCCACTCTGCTTCAAATTCCATCTTTTTTCGCGTTACGGGGTGCAAAAACGTCAACCGCTTTGCAAACAGAGCAATCGGTCTGTTGTCTCCGCGTGCTCCGTATTTGCCGTCTCCCAGCAGCGTGTGTCCGCGCGACGCGAACTGTACGCGTATCTGATGCGTTCTTCCCGTGTGCAACAGAACGTGCACAAGCGAACATTCCTCACCGCGCGCCGATGTCAGGCGGTCGACCGTGTCATACTCCAAAAACGCTTCCTTTACTCCTGCGCGCTGACGTTCGACCACAAAGGTCTTGTTTTGCCTGCGGTCATGAAAGAGCAAGTCGCGCATCTCTCCCACCTCGGGATCGGGTGTGCCGCGAACGACGGTGAGGTATTCCTTTTTCAGCTCTCGCGCCGCAACGGCTGCCGAAAGCTTTGCCGCCGCTGCCGGTGTCTTAGCATATACCATCACGCCGCCAACGCCGCGATCCAGTCGATGAACGGTGCCAATATAGCCGCCTGTACGCTCCAAAAGTAGGTCTGCAAGACCGTCCTTTTTGGCGGTCGACTCGCAAACAAGCATGGGCGGCTTTACAACCACGAGGATGTGCGCGTCCTCAAACAAAACAGAAATATCCATAAAAAACATCCTTATAAAGAAGTATTTAAAAACCCATGAAAGGGGAGTGAGTATATGTCAAAAAACTGCAAAAACGCACCACGTGTGTGCAAAAACGCGTTGATTTGCGCACTTGGAGCGCAATTTGAGGGCGTTTCGGTGCACGTGTTTGACGAAATCGATTCTACCAACACCGAAGCCAAGCGAATGGTGACGGACGGCTTTTTTGGCGATGCACTCCTTGTAGCACACACGCAAACTGCGGGCAGAGGGCGTATGGGGCGCAGCTTTTACTCGCCCTTGGCAACGGGTGCTTACTTCAGCATCCTGCACACGCTCACCACACCACTTTACGATGCGGTTGCCATTACGTCGGCGGCATCGGTTGCCGTTATGCGTGCCATCAAAGCCCTTGCGGGCGTACAGGCACAGATTAAGTGGGTGAACGATCTTTACTACAATGATAAAAAGATCTGCGGTATTCTTACCGAAGCGGTCAGTAGCGGCGAGAGCACACACGTTATCGTGGGCATTGGCATCAACCTGAATACTGCTGATTTTCCCGAGGAGCTGGCAGAGATTGCAGGCTCGCTCGGCGCGCAAGTTGATGTAGCAGAGCTGATCGCTCAGATCTATCGTGAAATTGCTCTCTATCTGCAAAATCCAACCGGGCGCGAGTGGCTTGATGACTACCGTGCACATTCCTGTGTGCTTGGCAAGCGTGTGGCATGGGTGAGCAAAGGGACTTCTCGCGAGGGATTTGCCGAGTCTATTGATGCGGACGGCGCTCTTTTGATCCGCGCCGAGAACGGAGAGTTGATCCGCTTACACACAGGAGAAATCTCTTTAAAACCCATCTAAAAATAGAACAATTCTAATTCTTGTTTTAAAAAATAAACTGAAAAGGGGCGAAAAAAGGCTCTTTTGAGCCAATTATACCATGAAAACGCCCTTTTTCTTTATTTGTTCATAAAAAGTTAACATCCAAAATTCTGTCATAGTATTGCAATTTTGCACGAAAGAAGATACAATAATATGATAAACTAAAATTTAAGAAAAACAAAGGAAATATAAATGTTAGAATTCAAAAACGTATCTTACCAAACGCCGGAGGGCAAATACATCCTGCGCGACGTAAGTCTGAAGATTGATGATCGCTTTGTGGCGGTGACCGGTCCGAACGGAAGCGGAAAATCCACCATGGCAAAGCTGATCGCAGGTATCTATACCCCCTGTGCCGGACAGATCCTTTTGGATGGCGTTGACATCACCGGCCTTTCCATCACCGAGCGAGCCAAGGCGGGCATCAGCTTTGCCTTCCAGCAGCCCGTGCGCTTTAAGGGCATCACCGTCAAGGAGCTCATCTCCATCGCATCCGGCAAGAACATCTCTGTTGCCGAGGCGTGCACCCATCTTTCCGAGGTTGGACTGTGCGCCAAGGACTATGTGAACCGCGAGGTTGACGGCTCTCTTTCGGGCGGCGAGCTCAAGAGAATCGAGATCGCAATGATCAACGCACGCGGCACAAAGCTCTCTGTTTTCGACGAGCCCGAGGCGGGAATCGACCTGTGGAGCTTTAACAACCTGATCCAGGTTTTTCGCAACATGTATGAAAAAACCAAGGGTACCATCCTCATTATCTCGCACCAGGAGCGCATTCTCGACATCGCCGACAAGATCATTGTCATTGCAGACGGACGTGTTGCCGCTTACGGTACCAAAAACGAGATTTTGCCCGAGCTTTTGGGCGCACAGGTGGCATGCCGCTTTTTTGAGGAGGTGCGTAAATAATGATGGACGCTATTCAAAAAAAGCTGCTTGAGCAGGTAGCAGACCTGCATGACGTGCCGCAGGGTGCTTACTCCTTGCGCATTAACGGCAACCTGTATGGTAAAAACGACTCCGAAAACATCACCATTGTTGCAAAAACAGACAAACAGGGCATTGATATCTACGTCAAGCCCGGCACCAAAAACGAGAGCTTACACATCCCCGTCCTGCTTGCACAGTCGGGGCTCAAAGAGCTGGTATATAACGATTTCCACATCGGCGCCGACTGCGACGTTACCATCGTAGCAGGCTGTGGAATTCACAACAGCGGCAGCGACGAGAGCGAGCACAGTGGCATCCACGCCTTCTATCTGGATGAGGGTGCGCGTGTCAAGTACGTCGAAAAGCATTACGGTCAGGGTGAAGGAACGGGCAAGCGCGTGATGAACCCCACAACTGTTGCGGTCCTTGGTAAAAACAGCTACATGGAGATGGAAACCGCGCAGATCAAGGGTGTGGACTCCACTCGCAGAGATACCACCGCAACCCTTGACGAGGGAGCTACCTTGATCGTGCGTGAGAAGATCATGACGCACGGCACGCAATTTGCCGAGACCAACTTTACGGTCGACCTCAACGGAGAGGGAAGCGCCACTCACGTTATCTCCCGTTCGGTTGCAAAAGACAAGAGCCGACAGAGCTTTTTGTCCCACGTCAACGGAAATAACCGTTGTTCGGGGCACACCGAGTGCGACGCTATCATCATGGGTGATGCACAGGTCATTGCCCTGCCGCAGATCGAGGCGAACCACGTCGATGCGTCCCTCATTCACGAGGCGGCCATCGGCAAGATCGCAGGCGAGCAGCTCATCAAGCTGATGACCTTGGGACTGACCGAGGCAGAAGCCGAGGAGCACATCGTCAACGGATTTTTGAAGTAAATAAAAGGACAAAAAGTCCCTTGCAACGTCTCACCTTGGAGCGCTTGCAAGGGGCTTTTCTTTGTTTCGCAAAGAGAAGGAATCTCGTTCGTCTTTTCGCATTTTTCAAAAAGGTTTGATTTTGGGGATGCGAGGTTTGAAATCAGAGCGAAGAAACGTCTTTTTTTGAGATTTTGCCTTTTCATAAATATGTAGAAATTCAAAAGAAAAAATTGTGCAATCCTAACAAATGTCAGTATGTCTGTCCGCTTTTTCTCATTTTCTGGAATTCTTCAAAAATAGGTAAATAAAATTTACCATATCTCAAAAAACGGTTTTTGTTGCGTAAAAATAGACAAAAATATGCACAAAAACCCCTGTTTTGGCGCACCGAAGCGGTTAAAATGGGTAAATTTTGTTTACAATCCTCAAATTTAACCACAGATGATGAAAAAAGTGTGTTTGGAATTGTAAACTTTTTGAAAAGACGTTTTGTCCATCGCGTGAATTTTGGGGAGCTTTTGCAACAAAGGAGACTTTTTTCAAAACAGTTTTTTCTTGACATCCAAAACGAATTGTGTTATTATATTATATATATATTTGGGAGAACTCTGTCCAAATTTGCCCGTTTGGTGGAGTTTGTTTGAACCGTTGGCGAGAGTGCATCTCGTGGAGCCGCCCTTTACGTGCGCGCGCCCGCCGGCGAAGCCCAACCGCCAAAAGTGATTTGCGAGCACCCAAGCGGAGCAAACGAAAACAAGCCCGGGCAAAAAGTGTTAATTTCTTTCAGGAGGAAACGCGCATGAGAAACAAGACTTTCACAAGACTGCTTTGTTTAGCTTTGGCACTGCTGTGTCTTGTGAGTAGTACCGCAATCGTTGTTGGTGCACAGGAGATTAAGCACGACAACCTTACGGACAAAACCATTGCAGACTACAAGGAGACGTTGGATCTGATTTCCTACGCCGAGTATCAAAACTTGTACTATGCATCCGCACAGAGACTCTCTGATGAGATCTCAATCGAGTTGACCAAGAACTGGAAGTACACTTGGAGCAACATCGTTATCACCGCCACCGACGGCGTGTGGGAGATGCTTGTTTTGGGTGACCAATTCTACGAGGACGAGGAAGACATCCCTCTTGAGGTAGCAGAAGAGGATCACTACCAATTGGATGACGGCCGCTGGCGCGCGGTTACTCGCCGTTTTGCAACCCTTGAGGCAGCAGAGGAAGCAGGCTACGACCGTGACGACCTTGCTTATGTCGACGAGTACGGCATGGATCAACAAAAGAAAGTCGCTGTCCGTACACCCGGCAGAGGTGCCATGACCTGGACTCTGAATCTTGCCAGCTACAATATCACTGCCGCAACGCTTGCCAGCATCGGTTTGGATTACTATCCCATCGAAGCAAGATCTACGCCCATCGAGCGCGAGTTCTACATCAACGGCAAGCCTGCATTTTCCGAAGCATACATCCTCTCCTTCTCCAAGGTTTGGGGTATGTACTCACAGGGAAGCGGCTCTGATAACGCAAATTCCAGAGACGATCTGGGTGCTAGGTATACCTTGGGCAAAAAGGATAATCTTGCCGACATCGTTGCCAAGGCAGAGGCTGCAGGATACGTACCTAGTACAGGTTCCGGCACATCCGGTGCTCCCATTTACGAGGTTGCTGCTGACAACTCCTACATCACGTTCCACCAACCTGTATTCCTTACGGAAAAGCTCAGCGACTTTATCAATGAGTATGGACTCCGTTTCTTCACGTTGGACTTCAACAACAACGAGATCCGTCCCACACAGCTGCAGGCTCCCGAATGGAGACGCTACGTCATCAGCGATAGCGACGGTTATACACACTCCTACAACCTGACCAACGCAGAGGGCAAGACCGAAACCTATGATAGCGAATACTTCGGCTTTGTTTTAACCCCCGATGAAACGACCGGCACAGTTCGCATCACTTTGGAAGGTGTTAACGAGCCCATGGCTCTCTCGACTCTTACGCTCCTGCCCTACAAGGCAGCCGACACCTATGCGGTATATCGCGAAAAGCTCAAGGCTATGGGCATCAGCGATGCACAGGGAACCAGCGTGATCAAGATCGAAGCTGAAAACCCGACCAGAACTTCCTCCAACGTTGTATACCCCGTTGAGGACCGTGCATCCGCACTCACCTCTCCCGTTGACCCCAGCGTTCAGCTGCTCAACACCATCGGCGGTGAAAAGTGGGCAACCCCCGGTCAGTGGGTAGAATACAAGTTCTCAGTAGATAGCTCCGGTTGGTATGATATTTACACAAGATTCAAGCAGAGCTATCTTGACGGTATGTACACCAGCCGTGCGCTGACAATTACTACTAATTATACCGAAGAGAACTATCTCGCAACATTCAAAAACACTGCAGGTTATTATAACGGTCTGCCGTTCTCCGAGGCATCCGGCCTGCGTTACGATTACAGCTCCGATTGGCAAGTGACCAAGCTGAGCTCCACGGGTAGACTGGATAATCAAAGCTATCAGCTCTACTTTGAAGCAGGTGTTGTTTATACCATCAATCTCAAGGTTACGTTTGGTACGATGAGTTCCACCGTCCGTGAGATCGAGCGTATCCTGAATGCACTGAATGACGCATACCTCAGCATCGTTCAGTATACAGGTCCTACACCCGACGCTTACCGTGACTATAACTTCTACCGCATGCTCCCCGATACGCTGGATGTTCTGTTTGCGGAAAAAGAGGCGATCCAAAACCTCTCCGACTTCCTGCGTGACGGTGCAGGCGTATCCTCCACATATACCGGTACCTGCGATAAGCTTGTTGACCTCATCGGCAAGATGGTTGTTCGTGGCGGTGAGGGTATTGCCTCCGGCTTGAAGAATTTCAAGGCATACTCCGGTGGTATCGGTACCTTCCTTGGCGACGTTAAGACGCAACCGTTGCAGATCGACTACATGATGATCCAACCCGCAACCGAGGAAGCGCCCAAGGCAACGCCTAACTTCTTCCAAGCGTTTGTTCACGAAATCAAGAGTTTCTTCTGGACCTTCTTCCGTGACTACAACAGCATGGGTACCACTCAAAACTACGATAAGGATCCCTCTATCGTTGTTGTATGGTTGCCCTCCGGTCGTGACCAGGCAAACGTTGTCCGTAACATGACCGTTAACGGCTTTACCCAAAAGAACGGTATTGCCGTAAACCTCAAGCTGGTTAACGGCGGCACGCTCTTGCCTTCCATTCTGGCGGGTATGGGGCCTGACGTCTACCACGGACTTGGTGACGATACGGTTATCAACTACGCAATTCGCGGAGCGTTGATGGAAATTGAAAATATGGAATATGAAGAAGGCGACACTCCGGAAGAAGCGGCAAGAAAATTCAAGGAAGTTCTTGCCAACTTCAACGAAGCGGCGCTGACGGTATTCCGTGTTCCCGATGCCGACGACGATATGCACTACTACGGCTTGCCCGAGTCGCAATCCTTCTCGATGATGTTCCTGCGTTTGGATATTCTGAACGAAATTGGAATCGAGATTCCCAAAACGTGGGATGACCTCTACGTAGCACAGTCCAAGCTGCAATCTAACAACATGGAGATCGGTGTTGGTGCAGACTACATGCCTTTCCTCTATCAGAGTGGCGGCAGTATCTGGGCTGACGAGGGTATGAGAATTAACCTCGACTCCGAGGTTGCTCTCTTCGCATTCAACAAAATGTGTAACATGTTCACACAGTATTCCTTCCCCTATGACTACAGCGGTGCAAACCGTTTCAGAACGGGTGAAATGCCCATTCTGCTTTCCGGTTACACAGGTCTTTACAACCAGCTCAAGGTATTTGCTACCGAGCTTGACGGTTGCTGGACCTTCGTTCCTGTTCCCGGTACGCTCAAAGCTGACGGCTCCATCGATAACCATACACTTTCGGGCTCTTCCGCGCTGGTTATGGTCAGCGGTGCAAAGCACGTCGAGGACGCTTGGGAGTACATGAAGTGGTACACCGGTGCTGAAGCACAAACCACCTACGCAAACGAAATGGTTGCTATCATGGGTGAATCTGCAAAGCACGCAACGGCAAACAGAGAGGCACTCAAGAGCATGCCTTGGACCGCCGATGAATTGGTTGAGGTAGAAAAGCAATTTGATAACCTGCTTGCAATTGAAAACTACCCCGGCTTCTACTACGTAGGCCGCCACACCAGCTTTGCATTCCTGGCAGCATACAACGACGACAAGGATCCCACAACCGAGCTCCTTCGTTATGTTAACACCATCAATGCAGAAATTACCCGTAAGCGTCAGGAGTTCAATCTGGAAACAGTTGAGCTTGGCAGCACGCTTGCAGAAAAGAGATCCAACCAGATCCGCACAGCACTTGACGTGCTTGAGGAGAGAGGTCTGATCGATCCCGAAAGCGAGATCTACAGACAGGCAATGTACGGTATTGTAAACCAGAATACTGACAATTTGATGATTGCATCTCAAATGTTTGCCGATCTGCTGGCAACCAAGTACGACGGTCACTCCCAAAAGGAGATCACCAAGGTCAGCGGCAAAAAGCAGACCGTACCGTCCTATTACGTAAACGTTAACAAGCAAACTCTGCCCGAGGCAAAGGACGGCAGCGGTGGATACGAGATCGCATCCCTGACCGAGCAAGAATTGCTTTACTTTATCTCCGAAGCTCTGATTGATACCGCAGATGCGTACGAATCCTACAGAGTTTCCGCACCCAAATCTTAACAAAGGAGGAAACAGAAAATGGCAAAACAAAAAGCAGTGCAAAAAGCCGTTGCCAGAAAAGATATTTCTTACTGGGATTATACCTGGAGAGAAATGAAGCGCAACTGGATTGCTTACGTTATGATCCTTCCTTACGTTGTGATCTTCTCGCTCTTTACCCTTTGTCCCGTTATCCTCTCCTTTGTTGTCGGCTTTACCGACTTCAACATGCTCCAATGGCCCAACTTTGTTTGGCTGGAAAACTACATCAATCTGTTCTTTGCAGACGATATCTTCATCATCGCCTGCAAGAACACCTTGATCTTTGCGGCAATCGTAGGACCTGCGTCCTACCTGATGTCCTTCCTGGTAGCTTGGTTTATCAACGAGCTTCCTCCCCGCATTCGTGCAATCATCACCCTGATCTTCTACGCACCCTCTATCTCGGGTGGTATCTACACCATTTGGGGTACGCTGTTTGACGCCGACTCTTACGGTTGGGTTAACGCGGTATTGCTCGAGCTCGGTATTCTCACCGAGCCCAAGGCGTGGTTTAAGGATGCAGATTACATTATGCCTCTTTGTATTGTAGTTGCTCTGTGGATGTCTCTCGGTACGTCCTTCCTTTCCTTTATTGCAGGTTTGCAGGGCGTTGACCGCTCGCTTTACGAGGCGGGTGCCGTTGACGGTATCAAGAACCGTTGGCAAGAGCTGTGGTACATCACCTTGCCCAGCATGAAGCCGCAGCTCATGTTCGGTGCAATTATGGCAATTACAGGCGCATTCGGCTTCGGCGGCGTTGTAACCGCGCTTTGCGGCATGCCGTCGGTTGACTATGCAGCACACACTATCATGCACCATTTGGACGACTACGGCGGAGCGCGTTACGAGATCGGTTACGCATCCGCAATTGCCACCGTGCTGTTTGCAATTCAGATCTTTGCAAACAAGGTCGTCTCCAAGGCTCTCTCAAAGGTAGGTACATAATATGGCAAAATTAAGAACAAGACGACATAGAGTTGTATTATCCCGTTCTGCGGGCGGTGACGCCGGTATCACCGTTGTACTCACAATACTGGGCGTATTTATGTTCCTTCCTATGGTGTACGCAGTCTCCCAGGCATTCAAGCCCTTGGATGAATTGTGGATGTATCCTCCGCGATTCTTTGTAAGACAGCCCACCCTCAAAAACTTCACCGATCTGTTTACCTTGATGAATGACTCCTGGGTTCCTTTCTCCCGTTACATCTTCAACACGGTATTCACAACGGTCATGGGTACCTTTGGACACTTGTTCCTCGCATCCATGTGCGCATACGCACTGGCAAAGATCAAATTCCCTGGTGGTAATTTTGTGTTCAAAACCATTCGTTCGTCCCTGATGTTCTCCTCCACCGTCGGTGGTATTACCAGCTTCATGATCATGACGGCTTTGCACCTGGTAGACAGCTACCTGGCAATCATTATTCCCGCATGGGGTGCAACCCTTGGCTTGTACCTGATGAAGCAGCACATGGACTCCACCGTTCCTGATACGGTACTGGAGAGTGCACGTCTTGACGGCGCGAGCGAGATTCGTACCTACTGGACGATCGCCATGCCCATGGTTAAGCCCGCGTGGCTGACACTGATCATCTTCTCGTTCCAAGGACTTTGGAACCAAGGCTCGTCTATTTACATTTATTCCGAGCAGCTCAAATCCATCAACTACGCCATCGGTCAGATCATGGCCGGCGGTATCAAGCGTTCCGGTGCGGCATCTGCATCCGGTGTATTGATGATGATGGTACCTATCACAGTATTCGTTATTTCGCAATCGAATATCATTGAAACAATGGGTTCGAGCGGCATGAAAGACTAAAGGAGGACAATATGAAAAAGTTTACATCTGTAATATTGCTGATATTGTCTCTCACAATGATCGTATCCGCAATGACCGTTGGTGTCGGAGCATCCTCTGCATATCAAACCTACACCTACTCCATTAACGGTTTTGCTCTGTATTCTCCCGATGCGTATGCTGCAGAGCAAGCATTGATCTATACAGATATGGGACTGCCGATGGATCTGAAGAATCCGAAGGATATGATTACGGATAAGGAAGGCAACATTTACATTGCCGACACCGATAACAACCAGATCGCGATTCTCAACCGCTATTTCGAGTTCCAAGGCTACATCACCACCTTCTTTAACGGTGCGGGCAACAATGACAAATTGGTAGCCCCCCAAGGTGTATTCGTTACCGACGATTCCATTTGGGTATGCGACACCGGTAACAACCGTTTGGTAGAGTTTGACAAAAAGACACGTGATTTCAAGCAGATCATTGACCCGCCCGAAAGCCAATTGCTCTCCGACAACGCGGCATATAAGCCGGTTGCTATGGCAATTGACCCCTATGGCAGAATCTATGTTGTTTCTTCCTCCACCAACCAGGGTATCATCGTTATGAACTCCGAAGGTGCTTTCGTTGGCTTCATCGGTGCGCAGGCGGTTACCATTTCCGCGTGGGAAATCCTTTGGAGATCCTTCCAAACCGATGCACAAAGAAAAGCGAGTGCGCAAAAAACTTCCGTTATTTATAACAATATCGCAATCAGCGAAGAAGGCTTTATCTACGTTACCACCTCGGGTATTGAAGAAAAGTCTGTTGCAAACGATATTACCAATAAGGTTAGAGACGGCAAGTTTATGCCCGTTAAACTGCTCAACCCCTCCGGCGACGAGATCATGAGACGTAACGGCTTCTGGCCTCCGGCGGGTGAAATCAACTTTAAAAACAGCGGCGGCGTTTCTACCCTTGTAGACGTTGCCACCGGCCCCGAAAAAACTTGGTCCGTTGTAGATACCAAGCGTGAAAAGATCTACACCTACGATTTTAACGGCAACCTGCTGTTCGCATTTGGCGACACGGGTACCATGCTGGGTAGTATCTCTAACGTATGTGCAATTGCATATCAGGGAACCAAGATGCTCATTCTTGACTCCGGTTCCAAGAGCTTGATCATCTATAACCGCACCGAGTACGGCGATATGCTGATTCAGGCAATCGCGGCAGAAAACTCGCTCGACTACGATTACGCAATTCAATGTTGGGAGAAGGTTCTGCAAAGAAACTCCAACTTCGACGCCGCATACGTTGGTATCGGTAATGCGCTTTACCGCAGTGCCGACTACGAGGAGGCTCTCGAATACTACGAAAAAGCATACGATACCCAAAACTGGTCCGAATCCTATAAGATGGTTCGTAAGGAATGGATGTCTGTATGGCTCTTGCCGATCGTTGCTTTGATCATCGTTCTCATCGTTCTCATCGTCAAATTCCTCGGTTGGGCGGCAAAGGTCAACAAACGTGTTGCTACCGACGGACGTGAAAGAAAACGCTTCTGGGAAGAACTCATTTACGGCTTCTACGTTATCTTCCACCCGTTTGACGGTTTCTACGATTTGAAGCACGAGAAACGCGGTTCTGTTCGCGCATCGTTGGTGTTCATTGCACTCACCATCCTCTCGTTCTTCTATCAGGGCATCGGTCAGGGATACGTTGTCAATCCCACCGGCGCGACCTCCACACTGTGGTCGCAGGCAATCTCCATTCTGGTTCCTCTGTTCCTGTTTGTACTTGCAAACTGGTGCTTGACCACTCTGTTTGAGGGTGAGGGAAGCTTTAAGGATATCTTTATTGCATCCTCTTACTCGCTCCTGCCGCTGATCCTCTTTATTGCACCCGCAACTCTGGCTTCCAACTGGGTAAGCTTGAGCGAGGTACAGCTTGTTGACCTTTTGATTGGTATCGCCTTTGTTTGGACGATCATGCTCCTGTTCTTCGGAACAATGATCACGCACGATTATCCGCTCTTCAAAAACCTGATTATTATTCTTTCGACAGTTGTCGCAATGGCATTTATTGTCTTCTTGGTACTTCTGTTCGGTATGCTGCTTTCCAAGCTGATCAGCCTGGCAACCAACATCGTAACAGAAATTCAGTACCGAGCGTAATGATGGATAGGAGGTAGAAAAATATGAATATTAAAAAACGCATACTTTCAACGCTCTTAGCCATCGTTATGATGTTGAGCACCTTTAGCGCGCTGTTTACCGTTCAGGTCTCTGCTGCAAAAGCAGATACCGAAACAGACAAGAAAACAGAATTAAAGGATTACGTCACCAAGACTTACAACAACCCCTATGAAAAGCTCATGACCATGGAGCTGATGCGTACTGTTGGCAACTATCAGTTGTGGGTAGACAGACGCAGCGGTGAGGTTGCTTGGGTAGAAACCGACAACGAGGGTTTCCCCACCGAGAACATTCTGTTCACCAACCCCTACGATGTAGCATCCTCTAAGGGCTCCAAGACTACCAAGCAAGAGCTGCTTTCCCAAATTATCGTATCCTTTACCGATACAACGGGTACTTCCAAGCAGCTGTACAGCTATACCGATGCAGCGCTGAACGACCAGATCACCGTCGACCTGATCAAGGGCGGTATTCGTGTTGAGTATATCATTGGTCGTGAGGACGGCAGAAAGCTGATTCCCAAGTTGATCTTTGATGAAAGCTTCCAAACCAACATCATGGACAACATCAGAAAAGCCGCACAGCCCGGCGGTGCTCTTGAGTTTGAGCAAGGCGGCGAAGCGGTTGATTGGTTTATCAATGCTTGGCAGAAGTATGATCCCAACAAGATGTCTCAAGGTATGAGAATGGAAATGATCAAGAGATATCCTGCACTGGGTGAGAGCTACACTGACGAAAACGGCAAAACCGTTTATCCCATTCTTTGGTCCTGGTACGATAAGATGTCTAACGTTGCTGACACGCTCAGACGTGAGGCATGGATCAAGACCTACTGTCCCGATTACACCTTTGAGCAGCTGGATGCAGACCACGAAGCAACCGGTTATGTAGCACAGGACGAAAAGTATCCCGTATTCAAGATGGCTCTTGAGTATTATCTTGATGAAGAAAACGGCTTAACGGTTCGTCTGCCTTGTAACGGTTTGCGTTATGACGCTGCTACCTACACGCTCCAAAACCTGACCGTTCTTCCTTACATGGGTGCCGGCAACTACAAAAATGCAGGTGTTACCATTGATACCGAGGATGGCGGCACCAAGACGCTTGAAAACTACACCTTCTTCCCGGATGGATCGGGCGCTCTGTTCGATCACGCCGAGCTGGGGAACTCCACCGAAAAGCTCTTGGGTTACATTTACGGTGAAGACTTTGCATATCACCAACTGATCGGTCTGAAATTCCATAAGGCCGTCCGTTATCCTGTTTACGGTGTTGTTTCCAGCGAACTCTTCTACGAGTACAGCTATTCCACCGGTATGAAGGATGAGAATGGTGATGACATCATGGTCACCGAGCTTGTTTCCTGCACGGTCAAGACCGAGGAGAAGCTCAGAGAGGATCTTGAAGCAAGAAATATTTATTTAAAGAAGGATGCTATCAAGGTCGTTTCTTATCAACGCGGCTATGCAGCTTTTGTTGAAGCAGCTGATTCCTTTACAAGATTGCAGCTCTATCACGGCGGTGCATTGCACAACTATAGCACGGTATTCCCGTACTTCAACCCCAAGGCAAGCGATACTTACAGTCTTTCCGGCTCGATTGCAAGCAGTGCCGAAAGCATTGGCATCAGCTCGGATAGAAAGTACACCGGCAGCTTTACGCTTCACTACGTTATGCTGACGGATGACGCGCTCGCTGCCGAAAGAAAAGCAGTCAACCCTGCATACAAGTACTACAACGCTTCTTGGTTGGGTATGGCAGAAGCTTATCGCGATCATCTGACCGAAACCGGCAAGCTTTCCACTGCATTGACCGAAGAGGACGTTGAAGCAGATCTTCCTTTGTACATCGAAGTGTTTGGCGCATTGGAAACACAAGAGACCATTGCCACCATTCCTGTATGGGTAATGACGCCCCTGACAACGTTTGAAAACGTTATGACGATGTACAATGAGCTGAGCGATCCGTCCAGAAACGTAAAGAATATCAATTTCAAGATGACGGGCTTTGCAAATGGCGGTATGTATTCCACCATGCCTTATAAGTTGAATTGGGAAAAGAACGTTGGCGGAGCCAAAGGCTTTAAGGAACTTGTTTCCCAAGCAAAAGAGATCAATGCAAAGAATGACGGTTCCCACCTCGGCTTGTATCCTGATTTTGATTTTGCTTATGTACAAATGGATTCCTCGTTTGACGGTATGAATCTGAAGAAGGACGCCGTTAAAACGCTGGATAACCGTTATACGTCCTACCGTTACTACGATGCATCTATTCAAGACTTTGTTGGCTTCTACAAGCTGGCAATTTCTCCCTCGCGCTACAGTAGATTCTACGAAAAGCTGATCTCCAATTATGAGGAGTACGGTCTTTCTTCCATGTCGGTCGGCACCTTGGGTAACGCCTTGAACTCCGACTTTGACGAGGACGATCCTTATAACCGCGAGCAGAGCAAGGAATTCACTAAGCAAGCCCTTGCGGATATTCAAAAGGCAGGATATAGCCTGATGACCGATGGCGGTAACGCCTACACCTGGGCTTACGTGGATCATATCCTGAACGTAGAGCTTGACTCCAGCCGTTACCTGATCTCCAGTGCAACCGTTCCGTTTGTTGGCTCGGTACTGCACGGTTACGTTCAGTTTGCAGGTGCGCCTCTTAACGAAGAGGGTGATGTCAACTATGCAATTCTTCGCGCAATCGAAAACGGCGCAGGTTTGTATTTCATCCTTTCTTATCAGAACACCACTGAATTGAAGGAAGATGCATTCCTGATGGAATATTACTCCATCCGTTACGACATTTGGCTCGAGGACGTTGCAAAGTATTACAACCAACTCAACACCGTTCTCAAGGACGTTCAAACCAAGGTCATCATCAACCATGAATTCCTGGTTGGCGAGCGTATTTTGGATCTGGATGAGCTTGAAGCAGATATTGAAAACAAGCTGGAAGATGCAGTTCTCAATCAAAACGAAATTCAAGCAAACTTTGATACCAGCGAAGCCGTTGCTGCTGCCGAGGCATGGAATCTGCTCTACAATGCAGAATTGACCATGCAAGAAATGGAAGCAAAAGTCGCTGACATCAATGCGGAAATCGCCAAGAGAATTACTGTGAGAGACGATGCGGTTTGGCTCATTCGTTCCGGTGCAAACCTGAAAAACCTGAGATACGACGATAACTTGGTGAACTTTGCTTACCGTTTGAACAACAACAATAACGCCCTGCCCGGCGTAGGTAAGGGTAACGGTGTTATTCCTACTTATATTGCTACGCTGGTTGAGAACTCTAAAGAAAACCAAGATAAATACCAAAGCGCTATTGATGACACGGCAGACCAATTTGCAGAATTGCGCAAGGTTACCATGTTCTTGGCACAAAGCGCCACTGACCTGAAGAATATCAAGGCAAGAACCGACGGTATTCTTGAGGAGATGGCAGCAGCTCTTGATCTGATCAAAACCACTCCTGTTTACGACGACAAGGAGGATATCAGAGCAATTCTGGTTGCCGACTGTGAGGCACGTATCCAGAATGTAGAAAACTACATTGAAGATATCCTCAAAGGTTGTGATCTCTACACCACAACCGCCGGTAAGGATTATCTCAACCCCGAAAGCGAATTGTATTTCTTCAATCCCGTTGAAACCGCAGTAGAAACATACTTCGATCTTAACTTCCAAGAGGGCGGCGATTACTACGACTACTACAAGGATGGCGGTAAGTTCTATGAAGATTTTGCAAATGATGTAAACATTAGCAAGATCAAAACCATTAGCCTTGCAAAAATCCAACAGGATCTGCTTGCTGCTTGTCCTGTAGAAACACTTACTGCAGAATATATCTGGGGTGAGGTAGAAAGTCCCGAGGAGGAGGAAGAGGAAGTTGTTGAGGTTGAACCTGCCAACAACAACCGTGTTGTTGCCGTTACTTACGGTGACCGCAACGCCGACACCTTTGAAAAGACTCCCTATAAGACCATTATTCTGAACTACAACAGTTATGCTGTTCGTGTTACCTACAACGGCACGCTGTACACCGTTCCCAGCGGCGGATACGTTGTTATTCGCTATAACGATTGAGAGGAGGGCAATGCGTTATGACAAATGATGTACAACTGAACGCGCCAAAGCGCCGTCGCAGAAAAATTGCCTCTCTCGATCGCCGCAAGGCGCGCGCAGGTTGGTTCTTCGTGCTCCCGTTCTTGATCGGATTTGCATTTATTTACCTGCCCATGGTTTGGCAGTCTCTCCAAATCAGCTTTTCTCAAATCGTGTTTGGTAAAGAGGGTGCCTACAGCATCGTTTGGGTGGGCATTCAAAACTACAAAAATGCAATTCAGGTTGACCCCGAGTTTACCCAAATCCTTCTCAAGGGTTTGGGAAGCTTGGCGATCGACATTCCCGCCATTCTGATTTTCTCGCTCTTTATGGCAATCATGCTTAACACCAAAATGATTGGTAGAGCAGTTTTCCGTTCCATCTTCTTCATTCCCGTTGTTCTTTCCACGGGTATTATGGAGAGCATTGCTGCAATGGACGTTTTGACCGACTATATGGAAAGCGGCGAGGGCATTGATGACGGTTCCGGTAAAACGCAAGAAACGTTGGTATCGGCTGACGACCTGGCACTTCTGTTTTCCAACATGAAGGTTGGTAACGAGCTTGTAAAAACGATTACCGATATTGTTAACAACATCTTTGATATCGTTAATCGCTCCGGTGTACAAATGCTGATCTTCCTGGCAGCTCTGCAGTCCATCTCGCCGGCTATTTACGAGTCCTGTAAGATCGACGGTGCAACCGCATGGGAGACCTTCTGGAAGATCACCCTGCCTATGATCAGCCCGATGATTTTGGTAAACGGTATTTACACAATCATCGACTCCTTTACCACCGAGAGCAACCCCGTTATGGTATACGTACAACAGGTATACAGTGAATATCAGGAAATGAGTACCGCAATGGCATGGATCTACTTTGTTATTGTTGGTTTGATCGTTGCCTTGATTGCCGCTGTTATGTCCGGCTTCGTATTCTATCAACGTAAGAACGATTAAGAAAGGAGGAGAAAAAATGAACGCACAAAACACCGAAAATAAGCCGAGAGTCAAGCGCGAAACAAAGAACAAGATCCGCGTTGAGTTTGACCGTACACCGCTTAAAGAAAGACTGAAAGCGAAGTTTCTCTCCTTCTACTTCCTGCAAAAGGTTGCCATTACCATCTTCCAGCTGGTATTGATGATTGGTATCTCCTACATCGTCATCTTCCCGTTCATCAGTAAGATTACCAGCTCGATCATGGCTCCCCAGGACTTCATCGACGTAACCGTACGCTTGATCCCCAAGAACATCTCCTTTGATATTTACGCAGCGATCGTAAAGGAATTGGGATACCTGCAAGCACTCGGTAACACATTTATTCTGTCCTTCTCTGCAGCTGTTATTCAGATGTTGATTTGTAGCTTGATTGGATACGGATTTGCAAAATTCAAGTTCCGCGGCCGCAATCTCATCTTCGTTTTGGTTATGATTACCATGATCATTCCTCACCAAACGCTGCAGCACTCCATGTATCTTGAGTTCCGTAACTTCGATTTTCTTGGCATCGTTCGTCTCTTGAAGGGCGGCGGAATCCAAATCTTCGATTGGAATATCAAAGATCTTGGAGAGGGCGTTGCCGAGTTCTTCGGCAAGCTTGATGTTCTGCCCAAGCAGATTGTTATCGGCGTTGATGAATACGGTGACGATATCGTCATGCAGTTCAAGCAGACGGGTGTTAACATTGCAAAAACCTATATGCCTCTGATACTGCTTTCGGCTACCGGTCTGGCATTTAAGAACGGTTTGTATATCTTCTTGCTCCGTCAGTTCTTCCGTGGAATTCCGGATGAGCTTGAAGAGTCCGCATACATGGACGGTTGCGGCACCTTCCGCACCTTTGTTCAAATCATTCTGCCTCTTTCCGTCCCCATGATGGTAACGGTATTCCTGTTTGCATTCTGCTGGCAGTGGACCGACGACTTCTACGTTGGCAAGATCATCGAAACAACAGCATCCAACACGCTGCTTGTTGACTTGGTTGGTAAGGTTCCTCCGTCCCTGAAGCTGGGATATGCAGGACAAACGCTTTATGAGACTGCAATCAGAAACACTTGTGGTCTTATGATCATTGCGCCGCTGGTTATTCTTTACGCCTTCTGCCAGAACTTCCTGGTACAGGGTATTGAGCACTCCGGTATAGCCAATTAATCTGCTTTATGCACAACTTGTGCCGTCGGTTTTTACCGACGGCACTTTTTGTTGTAAAACATCATTTTTTCAACACGTGTGCGAAAAAAGTTGCAAAAACGCAACAAAATTTTGGTAACAGATTGACAAAAATGCAATTGTATGGTAAAATGTGAGCAAGGGACAGTATAACTGTCCGCATCCTCTCCGTTGAGGAAATTTATCAAGCAAAAAGGAAACTGCAATTATGAAAAAAGCACCCTGCAAAACCGATATCAAGGTTAGTCGCGGCGCGGCTGTCAAGGACGTTGTAGCGTCCGCAAAGGCGTTGACTTTTGTCAATGCCGCAGGCATTTCTTTCCGTTTGACCTTCGAGGGCATTCACGGTTGGAGATTGCAAAGCAGTAATAACGGTAAATTCGACGATATGGGCGCATGTCAAATGCTTGCTCAATTTATGGGCGAGCAACTGGGGGGCAAAGCACAAAAGCTCACTGTCGTTGCAAATAAAAATAGCGTAACCCTGACCGAGAAGAAGGGAACCAGCGCGGTTCTATCTCTTGGCAAGGCGTTCTCCCTGCAGTTCTGCACCCCCGCAGGCAAGGTCATCACCGAGCTGACCGACATCGCTTACGTGGGCAAGAGAACGATTGTAAAGGGTACTCTCGAGAGCGGTGAAGCGATCTACGGTGGCGGCGAGCGTCTGGATGCGCTCAACAAGCGCGGCAGTGCATTTGAATTGCGCACCTGCGACGGTTGGAACAACTCCAGCACCACTTACGTGGTCATTCCTACCTTCCTCACCACCCGCGGCGGCGGTATGTTTTTCAACCGCAACGAGGCTGCCAACGTTGACTTTGGCAAAGCTGTGGAGAACGAATGGTTCTATTCCGTTCGCGAGAGCGAGATCGACTGCTATTTCTATCCCACGGGCAGCATGGCAGACGTTCTGAAAGGCTACACCGAGCTGGCAGGTCACGCGTATATGCCCACACCTTGGATGCAGGGGATGCACCTTTGCCGCTATACCCCCGACTTCTGTTGGTTTGAAAAGGACTACAAGTATGAGTCCCTCGAGGCAGTTGAAAACTGGCAAGACCTCTTTGTTGCATCGGGTAAGGAATACGTTTCCGTCACCACGCTTGACGAGACTGCACGTGCAGCAGAGAAGATCTACTTTGAAAAGAAGGAAGACGGTTCCTTTGCACGCAAGTATGTCAGAAACGACGCAGGCGAGTTGATGAACAGCGGCCCCAAGGGCAACCCCGGCGGCAGCAGCTGCAAGACCATTATGACCAACTACATCAACGCAGATATGAAGCCCGAAGCCGCAAGCATGGAAGCGCGCGAGTGGGCACGGTGCTTCGAAGATACCGACGAAAGCCGCGCCAACAAAGAGGATTTGCGCCAGTCCATCAAGTGGCTGCACGATCACGGTATGCGCGCAATGGTCTACATTCGTGTAGGCGGCATTTACGACACCACCATCGGCTACAAGGACGAATATCGCGTTCACGCCGACGTTGAAGTGACTAACGCGGACGGTACCGTTACTCTTCGCGAGAACACCACAGGTATCCCGTGGATCCTTGGCACCGGCGATAACCCCGACGTTGTTCGCGGTTCTGACGACATCAAGACTGCTGACTACCTCGACATCACCAACGAGGAAGCCGTTGACTGGTACTTTGGCAAGATCTGGGGCGAGATGATCGAGATGGGTATGGACGGCGTTAAGATCGACTTCTGCGAGGTTATGCCCGAGGGCGAAAAGCAGATCGGTATTACCAAGACGCACTATAAGTGGAAGAAGCCCGAGCTCATCGCTCCCGGCACCGAGCACCACGCATACCCCGTATATTTCATTTCCGCATTCTACAAAAAGATGATCGAGCTCAAGGCCGAGAAGGGACTTAAGGACGGCTTTATGGTCTTTGTACGCGGCGGCGGCATCGGCTCGCAGCGTAACCCCTACATGTGGTCGGGCGACCAATCCCGTGACTACGTCAAGCTTGATGACCAACTCTTTGCAACCGTCAACTGCGGTCTGTCCGGACTGCCGTATATGTCCTTCGATATGTCCGGCTATGCTTACTACCGCACCGATTACCACAAGATCGGCAAGGAGAAGGAGTCCGCTGTTTTCGTACGTGGATTGGAATTCACCACCTTCCTGACACAAATGCAAACACACGGTGACGTCCGTCACGCTTACGAGATGACCGAGGATGCACAGCAGATCTACCGCAACTACACGCGTCTGCACACCGAGCTCATCCCCTATATGCAAAAGTATTCCAAGATCGCGTGCGACACAGGTATGCCTCCTGTGCGCCACCTCGTCCTCAACTACCAAAGCGATGCAAACGTTTACAACGTAGAGGATGAATTCCTGCTTGGCGAGGGCTTGCTCGTAGCTCCAATACTGAGCGAGGAGACCTTTGAGCGCGACGTTTACCTGCCTGCAGGCGAGTGGATCGACCTGCTCACAGGCGAAACGCTTGAGGGAGGCAAGACCGTTCATGCAAAAGCAAACATCGGTCAAATCCCCGTATACCTCAACAATTCCTCGGGGGATGCTGCAGAGCTGAAGCCTATCTTCGATGGCATCAACTGGTACAACATCAAGCATTGGCAAGCATAAAACGCAACACGTGTTGCAAAAAACGCATCATGTAGCGCAAAAAACGAATAATCTTAACAAAAACCCCGCGCGCGGAGAAATTCCGCGCGCGGGGTTTTTAGTATATGCCTAAGGTCATCTGCCTTTTTTGTTGTTGGGGAGAATGATCTGCACGCCAAACATTCCAAATTCTTCAAAGTAGTCAACCATGCCGTGATAGTCTGCCACGATTTTGGCAACGATCTGATGCCCCCAACCGTGGGAATCGCCGGACGCTTTGGTGGATTTCAACTCTTTGTTGTTTTTCAGGACAGATTCCTTGATCGTGTTTTTACATATGATCACGCGGTTGTCGTTTTGTACAGAGAATAAAAGCTCAATTCGCTTTTCGCTAACATCAGACAGTGCTTCAATTGCGTTATCCAAAATGTTTCCAATCAGGCAGGCGAGGTCAACGTCGCGAATGTCGGAGAGGTCGCCAATCGAGCCGGAAATAACAATGTGGGTATCCTTAAGAGCGCACAGCTTTGAGTTTATTAAATAATCCAAAACCGCATTGTTTGACCTGACAAGCTTTCCGATTTGATCGACCTCGGGCAAGAGCGAGTCGATGTATTCCTGACATTTTTTCGGTTCTTCCTCTTCCAAAAAGCCTGCCATCACAACAAGATGCTGCTTCATGTCGTGCTGTACTTTTCTTACGTTATCCCAAATAGCCGAAGCATCGTTGTAGCGTGTTTCTTCAAACAACATTTTTTCTTCCAGCAACTTCAACTCATATTTGGCTTTTTCCAATCGCTGAATTTGGTGGAGCAAAATATACAAAAGTACATTGACCAAAATAAAAGAAAGAACGATAATCAATATCTGCGTTTTAAAAACGTCACCGTCGGGTGTTGCCACCATATACATCGTTGCCCAAAGGCCGAACATTGTTGTTAGCGAAAAGACAAACGCCAAAACGCCGTTCCAAATGTTTTTCAAATCTTCGGCGCGGAAGATGCGCAGCACCAGGTGCAGGGTTGTAAACAGTGCAATTTTATGCAGCAGCACATAGATATACCTTCCCAAGCCCGAGGAGCCCTGCATCAATTGGTCAAAATCATTGAGGAACATTGACATTCCCATATAGAGCAGACTGCTCAGAAGAATGAAAGATATCTCATAAATACAGGAAGCGATAATGGCACGCAGCTTGTTCTTTTTGGAGATCCACAACGAAAAAGAGGTTGCGATTAAGAACAGAGTAATGGATATCAGGGTTGAAAATCCCGGGAGAAGATGGTCGCCAAGCACAGTTACGCCAAACAGCAACAGAATTGCGGGAACCGTTAGCTTGCTTGCCCGAAAAGATACGCCGTTGTAGCGCAGAATAAAGTATATGTAAAGAACACTGTCAAACAGAGATGTGCAAAGCTCAAACAAAAAATCCCAAACACGCATTACCTTGCAAACCTCCTTCGTGTAAATTGCATATAAGATTCTCTGAATGCCTGCATTTTCCGTCTGCTGATGTTGATAACAACGTCATTTTTCATCTTTAAATATCCCTCGTTATGGATACTTTGTATATGCTCCTCATTTACAACAAATGCGGAATGTACTCTGAAAAAGTCGTATTTGGATACTCGTTCCTCTACCGACGACATTGTACCTCTGCAGCGGTATGTTTTACCCGAGAACATTTTTATCGTATAGTAATTTTTCTCTCCTTCAAAATAGAGAATATCCTGAAGCTTCAGTATCATTTCGCCCTCGGTCGTTTCAAAAATCATGGTTTCATTGTCAAAAATACATTTTTCAATCACTTTTTCAAAGGTGATCGGCAATTCCTCCTCCAAATGCGATTTTCTCAAAAATCGGAAAGGCGCATATTCAAAGGAGCTATATACAAAATCCTCGTAAGCGGATACAAAAATAATGACAGTATCGGGCGATACCTTTTTCAGCTCCGCCGCAAGACAAAAGCCGTTCATCTGTGGCATATCAATATCCAAAAATAAAATTTTGATAGGATGCTCCTGCGCATAACGCAGCACATCCTCGCCCGAGCCAAAGGTTGGCGTAATGTGGCAATCAATTCGGTCGGGCAGCTGCAGTGCGCACAGCCGTCTCAACCTTGTTGTTAATTGATGCGCAAATTGCGGATTGTCATCACAAACGGCAATGGTCAGCATATGTATCCTCCTTACAGGCAGTTTGTTAACGCATGGAATGTTGTCTATCATCATTATATCACAGGATTTCTGTAAAGTCAAATAAAATCAGATAGAGCAGTCTGCATAAAATATAGCATAAACAAAGGAAATACGCAAAATTTGGGATATTTGGTCGCTATTTTGGGATAATTGGAGAGCATAAATGCTTTTTATCCCATTTTGCAACCAATTATCCCGTTTTTTGATGTTGCCCCGTTTTTTTGCTATAATAAAATCGAAATTGTAATGAGGAGAAAAAATGAAAGGCTATCAAAAATATTTTGACTGTTTGCTTGAGGGTGTTGAACGAAAACGAACAGTCAGCATTCGGGAATTTCACAAAACAGATCTCAATGGAAACACCAATCTCGAAAATGTAAACCAATGGTACTTGCATCTGACGCAAATGCTTGAGCAAAATCCACCAAAGAATTTTGTTCGCGGTCTTAAAATTTACGAGGACGAACACGGAAACATGAAAAGCGTTGAATACGATTACTGTCAAGCATCGGAGCGGGACAGAGGCGAAATCGCCTTCACCTTTTATACAAATGACTCTGTTAACTAAATTGGGGGAGTGTATACATGAAGAAAGTTATTATTTCAGAAAAATTAAAGTCCTATCGTTACGAAAGGAACATCACGCAGCGGCAGCTTGCAGATGTGCTTGGAATTAGTCCTCAAGCCATTTCAAAATGGGAGAGAGATGAATGCTGTCCCGACATAGCACTTCTCCCCCTCATTGCCGATGCCATCGGTTGCACGGTTGATGATTTCTTTGCTTAACGGAATAGAGGGATTATGAAAAACGGGCGACCATCAGTCGCCCGCCTTTTCTAATAGCAGGGTGCTTTTTTGACCGCTGCCCATATCAATGACAGCACACCCGCTTAAACAGTTATCTAAAAATCAGATGTTGTTATCTGTAAATTTGTTTTTGCGTCAATTGCATTGACAAGAAAACGAAAGTATATTACAATGGTTACATAGAAAGCGCTGTGATGATTTGGAGGGCGTAAGATGAATCCGCAAACCTTTGGGATCAAGTATAACACCGGGAAGATCGCTCCGGTACAATGTGTAAAAAATGACACCTTAAAGGATCTGAATATAAAAGACACCTGCTTTGCTTTGATGATCATATATGAAGGCGTGGCGCATTTTGAGATGCATGGAAAAACCTTTGAGGCTATGGCGCCTTGCTTTGTCTGCTTTGATGAATCGGAGTCTCCCAAATTGCTCAAAAAACGTGGACTGAAATGCGATTCTGTTTATTTCAGCCCAACCTTTTTAAATGTGAATATGAGCTTTTCAAGAGTCCATAGCAGAAACTACGAGCAGGTTGCCGAGGCGCACGATCTTTTCCTCCTAAAACCGTTTACCGATACAAAGCGGTACGTATTTCCCATCTTCGATGTGTGTTTAGAGAACATGAAGCGCTTGTTTTCATTATTAGAGACTGAATTAAAGGAGCAACCGGACTGGTATTGGTCCTGCAGAAGCAGATCTTATTTTATGGAAATCATACTGCTTTTGGAGAGAACCTACGGGCTGATTGGGCAAAGCAATTCTGTGGAACGCGCAAGCAAAATACTGAATCCGCATCTTAAAAGTGCCGTTATTTATATAGAAAATCATTACCGTCATGCTATCACACTTGATGATCTTGTAAAGGTGGCTTCATTGAACCGCTCTTCCTTAACGCAGTTATTCAAAGATGAATTGGATATGACGCCCATCGAATACGTTTGGTATCATCGTATGAACGTGGCAAAAAAGCTGCTTGAGTATACAAACTTGCCCGTTAAGGATATTGTAAACAGATGCGGCTTTAAAACAGTACAGCATTTTAGTCGAAGATTTGAGGAAAGCTTTGGCTGCAATCCCACCGCGTTCAGGACGGCGGTGGTATCAAACAGAATCAAAAATCTTGGATTGTAAATGGATAGGGAAGGGGGAATTTGCAAATGAGAAAAATCATCATTTCGGAAAAATTAAAGGCATACCGTTATCAAAAGCGCATCACGCAAAAAGAATTGGCAGATTTGTTTGGAATCACCTCACAGTCTGTTTCCAAATGGGAGAGAGATGAATGCTGTCCCGACATAGCACTTCTCCCCCTCATGGCCGATGCCATCGGTTGCACGGTGGATGAGTTTTTTGCTTAATGAAATAGCAGGATTATGAAAAACGGGCGACTATCAGTCGCCCGCCTTTTTTGCAAAACGAAAACCCCGCCATAGTGGCGGGGTTCAAAAGAGGTTAACCGGTGAGAGGAAATCCTCCAAATATGTTATAATAGAAGAGACCTGCCAGTCAAAACTAAAAAACATATTTGGA
>SVTP01000004.1 GCA_015063725.1 Oscillospiraceae bacterium | reverse complement strand
TACAATATGTTTACTCGCAACCATTGCGGCAATGCAAGAAGTTTATTTTATTGCAAAAGGGCAAGAGGTCTTATAGCCAATTCCCAATTTGTCGAGCAGAACAGCGTTGAATGTTGGTGTGATCTTGATGCAAATTTGGTGCAACACCCATCGTTTTTTGGTGGGTGTTGTTTTGTGTTGTATATCAAAATATTGTAGGGGCGTGCATTGCACGCCCGCGGGCGACCAATGGTCGCCCCTACAAAAAGGGTGGTTCAATTTGTAAAAACTCCGCCGTCCTATTTACTTTTGTCAAAATTTATGGTATAATGCGATTGATAGATAAACTTGAATTTATCAAATTAAAGGAGGTTCATCAAAATGAAGGATAACATTCCTAATTACAAAGCAAAGCTCAGACACCATATTTTAGAAATGCCAACAAGTATACGCAAGGCGTCCGGAATTGTAATATTTGGTAGGAGAATCAAATCATTGGTGTTCACAACGGATATCGCAATTATTAGAAATTGTGATGCCGATGCTGTGTTTGCAGTATATCCATTTACACCTCAACAAGCTATCAGCAACGCCATCATCAAAAATTCCTATATACCTGTATTTTGCGGTGTGGGCGGTGGAACCACGCAAGGCGAAAGATCGGTTAATCTTGCCAAGGATGTAGAAAGCCAAGGGGCTATGGGTGTAGTATTGAATGCCCCGATCAGTAATGAAGATTTAAAGGCCGTTTCAGAGGTTGTGGATATTCCTGTAATTATTACAGTTGTATCTGAAAATACCAATATTGCTGACAGATTAAATAACGGCGCTACTATTATCAATGTTGCAGGAGGCCTGAACACTCCTGATATAGTAAGAAAGATCAGAGCTGATTATCCCGATATTCCAATCATTGCGAGCGGTGGAAAAACAGAAGAATCAGTATCAGCGACCATTGAAGCCGGTGCTAACGCTATTACATATACACCACCGTCAACACTGGAATTGTTCAAAGGTATGATGGAAAAATACAGAAATAACAATTGATAACTTGATTTCGATTTGTCGAGCAAAACAAACATTGAATGTCACTCCCTCACCGTCGGTGGGGGATTTGTTTATTTTCATTCTCTGCTTTAACAAGCAGATTGTACCAAAGTATGGGAATGTAAAATGCGCATATCCCTTGACAAAAGCATAAAAAGGTGTTATAATAAAACCGCCGATATGGCAAAAAATCTTAGGAGGACATTTATATGAAAAAGCTCTTAGTATTCCTGATGTGTGCAATTCTCGTTTGCAGCTGCTTCGCTTTTACTGCGTGTAAGGACGAGGACAAAGAGGATGTCACCACAATCGTCGAGGATGTAACCGATGAGAACGGCAACCTGAAAACTCTTGGCGGAAAGACTCCCGAACAGTTGTATGCTGATGCAAGCACGCTTCTCAAAAATGCAACCAACTTTACGCTTACTGCAGTGCAAGATATCCGCATCGATATGGATGGCGAAATCATTGAAGTAAAGCAGACCGTCGTTCAAGAGGTGGATGGAGATAACTCCCATTACAAAACCAGCAGCGATATGGAAGGCACAGACTCTGAAGGCTGGTACGTAGATGGTGTTATTTACGCTGAAATGAGCGGAGTAAAGGCAAAAGCAACCATTTCTAAAAAGGATTATTACGAAAAATTCCTTGGCAGTAGCGAAGAGGAAAACAAGATCCTTGATATTCCAGAGAGCTGGTTCAGCGATATCGTTATCAAGCAAGAGGGCGAAGAATATTATATTCAATTCAGCGTAAGCGGTGAAGAATATTCCAAGCTTTTGAATAAAGCAGATCTTGAAGCAACCATTCAAGGCAATGTAGACTATAAAGTGTATTTTAGCAAAGATGGAAAGATCCTGAGAATGGAAAGCGACTTTGCGATGGATGTGATGGGTGCAACGGCTACCACGCATACCGAATCTATCTTTACCGAAGTTGGAACAACTAAGAAAGTAACTGCTCCTGCAGATGGTGATTCTTATACAGACGTTACCGACCAATTCAATGCCAAAATTGATTGATTGCGTACAAAGGTAAAGATTGTGAGTTGCAACCATATTGGTGAAAAACTCATATTGACAAATTAAAAAACCACCACAGACGTTTGTCTGTGGTGGTTTTTTGTAGGGAGAGTTTGCCCCATCCCACAATAAAATACAAGATAACAGCCTATTGACTTTTCTATATTTTTATGCTACAATCTAATTAACCACCAAACTCAAATTTTCGGAGGGAAATAAGCATGGCAAACTATTCTATTTGTGGAATCGACTGTGATTCCTGCAAGTTCAAGGTCGAGCAAGGCTGCAAGGGCTGTAAGACAATCGAGGGCAAGGTCTTTTGGGGCGAATGCGACCTCTACAAATGCAACGCCGAAAAGGGGCAGGAGCATTGCGGCAAATGCGCGCAATTTCCTTGCGACACGCTCAAAGAGTGGGCGGCATCCGAGAACTCCGAAAGAATCGACAACTTGAGAAAGCTTTAATTACAGAGAGGGGAGAAATCTATGCGATACACGTGGCTTGACGAATACCTGATGCAAAAACCGGGTGTGACGAAAAACACCGAGAACTGGAACTGGGTTCGCTATATGATCGGTGACAAGATGTTTTTGGCAGTGTGTCTGGATGACCGCGATCAACCCTACTACATCACGCTCAAGCTTGACCCGTTTGAAGGCGAAGCTTTAAGAGAAGCATACGAGGACATCATCCCCGGCTTTTACATGAACAAGATCCATTGGAACTCTGTCAAGCCCGACGGAAAGGTCCCCGACGAATTGCTCAGGGAGATGGCGGACAAGTCCTATAACCTCATTCTCAAGGGCTTTAGCAAAAAAAGACAGCAGGAGATCCTCGGCGGTCAATAAAGCGATTTATTTACAAAATCAACGGAGAGAACCATGTTTGAAAAAATAAAGGCGAACGTATTATTCAACAAGCTCTTAAAAAGGCCTGACATCAACAAGGCGTATGCAATGGTGCCACCAAGTGACTCCTGGTACGACACCATTCAAAAGGTGCACAACTCCTTGACTGAAATTCAAACAAGACCGCACCAAACGCTTGAGGTCACCAGTCGCGACAACCTCAAATTAAGGGGAATTTATTATCCAAACAACAGTGATGTCACCGTTATTTGTGCGCACGGGTATACAAGTCACGCCGAGCGCGAATGGGCTTTTCCAGGTTTGTTTTACCTGTCAATGGGCTACAACGTCTTGATTCCCTATCAAAGAGCACACGGCTTGAGCGAGGGGAAATACCTATCCTTTGGCGCTCTGGAGCATATCGACATGGTCGATTGGGTAAAAAAGATCAACGGGCTGACTCCCGATGGAAAGATCGTTATTCACGGCTTGAGCATGGGCGGTGGAATCGTGTTAGATCTCTCAAAAATTGAAATGGAGAACGTCAAGTGTTTGATTGCCGATGCCCCGAGCATCAGCATCGAGCAATTTTTCAAAAACGTATCCAAAGAGGTTTTTCAAAAGAACTCCGAAAAGATTGCATCCTATGCAATCAAACGCTTTCAAAAAGAGTTTGGGTGTGCCGTGGGAGATTTTGAAGCTGTCAAGATCGTTTCTGCTTGCCGCTATCCGCTTCTTCTTTCTGCCGGCAGCAACGAGCACCAAGAGGAGCTGTTTGAAACCATCCAAAAAGCCAACCCAAACCAGACGGAAATCATCATTTTGCAAGGCTGCAATCACGGTAACGGAATGTATAAACAAACCGAACTTTACCAAACAAAAATCAAAGAATTTCTGCAAAATCATTTGCACTGATAAAAAGGGCACCAATGCCCTGATCAATTTTGAAAAGGAGCTTACCTTATGAAAAAATGGAACGTTTTTTTGAATACGCTTATGGTTGCCCTTGTTGGCGCTTTTTTGGGGAACAGCGCGTACGTTGTTTGGGATTTTTACGCGCATCCCGAGCAATACGCCGCACAGTCTGCCCCGTGGTACACAAGCATTTTGTTCTACGGCGTCTTTACCCTTGTGGGGCTTTTGATCTGCCTTGTGATAAAAGCCGTCATCAAACGCAAAAGGGGAGCATAATGCATTTTACAACACCCACTCAAAACGGTGGGTGTTGTTTTTTTAAAAATATTGTCCGATAAAATGAAAGAAAGGAAACTTTCACAAAATCACGCTACGGTCTTTACTTTTCGACAATTTTGTGGTATACTCTATACAGTTCGACAAGACAAGGAGATTTGAAACGATGAAAAAGATTTTGCTTGCTTGCCTCGCGGCTGTTTGCGTGGTTGCTGTTTGCGCGTGTCAAAAAAAGCCCCAAGAGCCGCTTGACACCGAAAACCCCTATTTTACGGGCAAGGTAATTGAAATTTTGGATAAAGGGTGCCTGATGGAAGTGACCAACTCCGGCAACGGCACGTTTCCCATTGGCGAAAAGATTATTGTAAACACCAACATCCAAAACGCTCCTAAATTCGATGTGGGAGACCATTTGCGCATCTCCTTTGACGGCAAGGTGGCACTCTCTTATCCCGGTCAGGTGCTCAACGTTTATTCGGTTGTCAAAACCGATGCCAACGGCAATCCTTAACCTTTAAAAAATCAAAACGGCATCTCGCTTTTTTTGCGATATGTCGTTTTTTATTTGCAAAAAAACGTGTCATCCTATTTACATTTGGAATATCCTGTGGTATAATGAGAGTAATCAACATTCGGCAGATGGGTATGGTGATTAAATGAAAGAAAAGCTGAAAGAAACGATCAAAAAAATAGTCCAATTTCTCCTCAATCCGCGCTTCGTTTTGTGCTTTGGATTGGCGTGGATGATTACAAACGGCTGGTGCTATATTTTTATTGGTGTTGGTACGTTTTATGATATCGGTTGGATGCTTGCTATGGGGAGTGTATATCTTGGCTTTCTTTGGCTTCCATTCACACCCGAAAAGCTTATCACCGTTCCCATTGCAATCGGCTTTTTGAGGTGGCTTTTCCCCAAGGATGAAAAAACGCTTGCCGTCCTTGAGCAAATGTACCAAAAGGCAAAGAACGCCCTCAAGAGCAAAAAGAAAAAGAAAAAAGAGGCAGAGGCGCAATTGCAAAGCGAGCAATCGGACGACGAGACCGCTTGCTGAAAAACGGCTACCGAGCGGTAGCCGTTTTCTCTCTTTTTTTAACTGTGGGGTACCCCCTTGACAAATAAAGAAAGATATGATATAATAGACAATGGAGAAACGGGCGCAAGCCCGTATTTTACTGTCATTAACCTTTTTGGAGGTCATATATGAATTACAACGTTATCATCATTGGCGCAGGCCCCGGCGGTATTTTTTCCGCATACGAGCTTGCAAAGCTCGATCCCACCCTCAAGATTGCCGTTTTTGAGGCGGGACACGCCCTTGCAAAGCGCAAATGTCCCATTGACGGAGAGAAGATCAAGAGCTGCATTGGCTGCAAGAGCTGCTCCATTATGAGTGGTTTTGGCGGCGCAGGCGCTTTTTCGGACGGCAAATACAACATCACAAACGATTTTGGCGGCACGCTTTACGAATACATTGGCAAAAAGACCGCATTGGATCTGATGAGATACGTTGACGACATCAATATGCTCTACGGCGGCGAGGGCACAAAGCTCTATTCCACCGCAGGCAGCAAATTCAAAAAGATCTGCATGCAAAACGACCTGCATCTGTTGGATGCATCTGTTCGCCATCTCGGTACCGATATCAACTACGTTGTATTGGAGAACCTTTATAATCATCTTTCCGACAAAGTAGATTTCTTCTTTGATACACCCGTCGAGCACATCACTCGTGAGGCGGACGGCGGCTATCGCATCTATTGCGGCAAAAAGGAATACACGGCAGAGAAGTGCATCATCTCGGTTGGCCGCAGCGGCTCCAAATGGATGGAGACGGTTTGCTGCGAGATGGATATTCCCACCGAGTCGAGCCGCGTGGATATCGGCGTGCGCGTGGAGCTTCCCGCCGAGGTATTCTCACACTTGACCGACGAGCTTTACGAGAGCAAGATCGTTTACCGCACCCCCAAATACGGCGACAAGGTGCGCACCTTCTGCATGAACCCTCGCGGCGCCGTTGTTAACGAGAACACCAACGGCATCATTACCGTAAACGGACACAGCTACGAGGATCCCGCAAAGCACACGAGCAACACCAACTTTGCACTGCTTGTTGCAAAGCATTTCTCCGAGCCCTTTAAGGATTCCAACGGCTACGGCGAATCCATCGCGCGCCTTAGCAATATGCTTGGCGGCGGTGTCATCGTGCAACGCTTTGGCGACCTCATTCGCGGTCAGCGTTCTACGGCAAAGAGAATTGAGGAGTCCTTTGTTACTCCCACGCTCAACGCAACTCCCGGCGACCTCAGCCTCGTGCTTCCCAAGCGTATCCTAGATGGCATCATTGAGATGGTCTACGCGCTGGATAAGATCGCTCCCGGTACCGCAAACGACGATACGCTCCTGTATGGCGTAGAAGTGAAATTCTACAATATGGAGGTCAAGGTCAACGAGCACCTCGAAACCAAATACGAGGGACTCTATATCATTGGCGACGGCAGCGGCATCACCCACTCTCTCTCGCACGCATCCGCCAGCGGCGTATACGTTGCAAGACAGATTGCGGGGGATAACTGAATAGCAAAACAAAAACAGCTCACTGTTTGGTGAGCTGTTTTTTGTTATGTTCTTATTTCGCCATTGCGGAGGCGTTATAGTATTTCAAAATCTTTACTGCCTTTTCGTTAGGCTCAAAGTAGAGAGCGCAACGCTTGCCGCTTTCGGTGTCTTGCCAAAGGGCAACCCAAAGGCCCTCGGCGTTTGCATCGGATGCTGCAAAGATGGTTGTCTCGGCTTCAAATGCCTCAATCTTGGATTCGTTTGCTTCCACAGCGGGGAAAATTGCGGAGAAGTTCTGAATGCGAACCTCTGTCATCTTTTTGCGCGTACGGTTGCCGAGAATACGGCTGACAGTGAGCGCCCCCGAGAAGAAGGAATACTCATATTCTACCTGTGTATATCTCCAAGTCAACCAAATGATAAACCAAAGGGAGAGGGGAATGAAGCACAAGAAGGGCAACAAAATTTTGGTCATAGCGCCAATCGCAAAAACGATTGCCACGTATAATGCGTATGCCGCAATAAAGAGCATCTTTTTGGTTTTGAGTGCCTTGTTGTCTGCTTCGGCAACGGTATATTCAAAGGGAGCGCCGCTGGAGCCAAATCCGGAATCACTATTCATAATCAGTACCTCCAAAATGTTTTCCTTATTATACCACAAAAAGTGGAATTTGTCAACCTCCTTGGTGGCATTTGTCAAAAATATCATCCAACAGTTTATCATGGGGGCAAATTTCATATACATTTGCTATTGACTTTCCCCCTATAATCTATTATAATTAAAAGTGATTTAAAAATGAGAGGTGAAGATTTTTATGAAAGCTGTTATCACCGTAACGGGTAAGGATACCGTTGGAATTATTGCCGACGTGGCGGCAGTTTGCGCAAAATACCGTGCAAACATTCTTGACATTACGCAAAGCGTACTCTCCGAATACTTTGCAATGATCATGCTGGCAGACATCGATGCGCTTGACGTTGAATTTGCCGATTTTGCCGATGCCCTGACAAAGCTTGGCGAGGGCAAGGGACTGATGATCCACGCCATGCACGAGGACATCTTCAACACCATGCACCACATTTAAGAGGTTAGCAAAATGATCAACACGCAAGACGTTTTAGAAACCATCAATATGATCCGCGAGGAAAACCTCGACATACGCACCATTACCATGGGCATCTCCCTGTGGGACTGCGTTAGCGAGGACGTGGATCGTCTTTGTGATAAGATCTATGATAAGATCACCACGCGCGCCGAGCACCTTGTGGCAACGGGCAATGACATTGAAAAGATGTACGGCATCCCGATCGTCAACAAGCGTGTCTCAGTAACGCCTATTTCTCTTGTGGGCGGCGCGGCTTCCCCCGAGGGGTATCTCAAAATTGCACACACCCTGCAACGCGCGGCAGATGCGCTTGGCATCAACTTTATCGGCGGCTTTTCGGCACTTGTGCAAAAGGGCATGACCGTAGGTGCCAAAAACCTCATTTCCATCATTCCCGAGGCGCTCTCCGAGACAAGAAATGTTTGCTCTTCGGTCAACGTTGCCTCTACCAAAGCCGGCATCAATATGGATGCCATCGCCCTGATGGGCTCTGCCATCAAGCGCGCGGCTTATTTGACACGCGATGAGAATTCCATCGCCTGCGCAAAGCTCGTTGTGTTTGCAAACGTGCCTGAGGATAATCCGTTTATGGCGGGCGCATTCTGCGGTGTTGGCGAGCCTGAGGCAGCCATCAACGTGGGTGTCAGCGGCCCCGGCGTGGTGGCATCTGCCATTCGCCGCGCGGGCGACTGCAATCTCTCGGAGCTTGCAGACGTCATCAAAAAAACCGCATTTAAGATCACGCGTGTCGGTCAACTCGTGGCAAACGAGGCGGCACGCCGTCTGGATACGCCCTTCGGCATTGTTGACCTCTCCCTCGCACCCACCCCTGCCATTGGCGACTCGGTGGCATACATTCTTGAGGGGATGGGGCTGGAGTCCTGCGGTGCGCACGGCACAACGGCGGCGCTCGCAATGCTCAATGACGCAGTAAAAAAGGGTGGCGTTATGGCATCCTCGCACGTGGGCGGCCTTTCGGGCGCGTTTATCCCCGTTTCCGAGGATGCGGGCATGATCGCCGCTGTCGAGCGCGGAGCGCTCACTTTGGAGAAGCTTGAGGCCATGACAGCGGTTTGCTCGGTTGGTCTTGACATGATCGCTGTCCCCGG
Organism: Oscillospiraceae bacterium; assembly: GCA_015063725.1. Classification (GTDB taxonomy): domain Bacteria; phylum Bacillota; class Clostridia; order Oscillospirales; family CAG-272; genus UMGS1865. Next base: position 80,051 of record SVTP01000004.1, on the reverse strand, counting down.
CGACACCCCCGAGGACGTCATCAACGGCATTATCGCCGATGAGATCTCCATCGGCGTTGTCAACACCAAAACAACGGCGGTGCGTATTATCCCCGCGTATGGTAAAAAAGCGGGCGAGAGTGTGGAGTTTGGCGGACTTTTGGGCACGGCTCCCATTATGGCGATCAACACCTATTCACCTGCAAAGTTTATCGGTCGTGGTGGAAGAATTCCCGCACCTATCCACAGCTTGAAGAATTAAGGAGGCTGACGCTATGAAATGGATGATCGCATCCGACATTCACGGTTCTGCGTACTATTGTCGCGAGCTTTTGGCGGCTGCCGAGCGCGAAGGAGCAGCAAAGCTCTTGCTGCTTGGTGATGTGCTCTACCACGGACCGCGTAATGATCTGCCGCGCGACTATGCGCCAAAGCAGGTCATCGAAATGCTCAACGGCATCAAAGAAAAACTGCTCTGCGTGCGCGGAAATTGCGACACAGAGGTTGACCAGATGGTACTGGATTTTCCCATACTCGCCGACTATGCCATTCTTGCGGTGGGGGAGCGGATGATCTACGCTACCCACGGTCATATTTACAACGAGCAAAAGCTGCCACCCCTCGGGAAGGGAGACGTTCTTTTGCACGGACACACCCACGTGCCCAAATTCGTGGAGCATGAAGACTATCTCTATATCAACCCCGGCTCGGTGTCCATTCCCAAGGAGAACAGCCCCCACGGATATTTGCTTCTCGAGGGGACACACCTGACTTGGAAGAGCCTTGACGGTGTGCCGTATATGGAGTATTCTCTCTGATTTTTGCGTTTTTTGACACAAAAAATGATTTTTTGCGAAAAAAAGTGTGAAAATTTATAAAAAAACCTTGCAAAAGCAGCAAAAAAGTGCTATGCTATAGGTGTAATATTTTGACACAGTCAAAGAAAGGGTACATAAACATGAAAAAGATTAAGAAATCCAAGGTGGTTGAACAACTGCTCCCCAAGGCTTACAGACCTGTTTCCGGTTGGGGCTACTTCTTGCATGCTCTTCTGTACAGCATCCCCGTAATCGGTTGGATCTTTATGATTGCACACGCATTTGCAGATAAGAGCCGTCACATTCGCAGCTTTGCAGGTGCATACTGCTTCCTGACCCTGATTGCCCTTGCAGGCGCTCTGGGTGCAGGCTTCTATTTCGGTTGGTTCTAACCCGAAAAATGTCTTAAAAAAGAACGGTGAGCGAGGAGAAGATCTCTTTTTGCTCGCCGTTTTTTTTGATTTTTTATTGGCTTTTTGAAAACTTTTTTATTTTGGGTAAAAAAGCACAAAATTTTTCCTTAAAAAATGAAATAAATTTCAAAAAAAAGCAAAATACCACTTGACAAATCTCCAAAAAAGTGGTAATCTATTAATGTAAACATTCTGACGTGGTCAGAGGAAAGGGTGAAAAATATGAAAAAAGTTAAGAAGATCTCTAAGAGAAAGCAGATTAGAAACATCGAAAAGCAGCTTCCGAAGTCCTACAGACCTATCACCGGTTGGGGTTATTTCTGGCGTACTGTTCTGTATGCTATTCCCGTAATCGGCTGGCTCGTTCTGCTGTTTAACGCTATCGGCGCAAAGAACCGCAACGTTCGCTACTTCGCACGCGCTCCTTTCTGCGCACTCCTCCTCGTTCTTATCCTCGCTGTAGTAGCAGTTGTAGTTGACCTCCTTCTCCTGAAGGGCGCTATGATGGCTTGGGTTCAAGAGCTCGTTAACGATCTGATCGCTGCTGCAAACGCAACCGTTTAATTTTACATAAGGTTGTCTAAAAGAACCGCTCATCCTTTGGGGTGAGCGGTTCTTTTTATATCTTGTCGGCAAGAGTTTCCTTGAGGTTGGCAAGGATCCGTTTTTCAAGACGGGAAATGTAGGATTGTGAAATACCCAAAAGATCGGCAACCTCCTTTTGTGTCATTTCTCTGCCTGTACGCATCCCATAACGTAGTTCTATCAGCTCTCTCTCACGCGGTGCAAGACTGCAAACGGCATCGCGCACCATCTGGCGCTCCTCGCGCTGCTCCAATTCATAAGAGATGCTTTCTTCATCACTCCCCAAAATGTCGGAGAGCAAAAGCTCGTTGCCGTCCCAGTCGGTGTTGAGGGGCTCGTCAATGGAGATGGCGGTGCGTTGCGAGTTATTTTTGCGGATGTACATCAAAATCTCATTTTCGATGCAACGTGAAGCATAGGTGGCAAGCTTGATGCTTTTGTCGGCACGAAAGGTGTTGATGGCTTTGATCAGTCCCACCGTTCCAATGGAGATCAGATCCTCAATTCCCGTGCCCACGTTTTCAAACTTTTTGGCAACGTAGACCACAAGGCGCAAATTGTGCTCCACAAGACGTGCACGCACGTCGTCTTCGTCGATGTGCTCGATGCAATCGGCTTCTTCCTCTGCCGAGAGCGGTGTGGGGAGCGTGTCGGGACCGTTGATGTAATAAAGCTCTTTGTGTTTGCAAAACAGAGCGGCGATCCTTAGCCGCAAGCGGTTCAACCAAGTCATAAATGCCTCCTTGGGGAATGTCAGTTCATTGCGATCACGGCGTCAAAATCGGCGTTTTTTTCCATTGGCGCAGGGGCGATCAGATAATCGGCAGGGTAAGTCTCCCGCCCGTCGGTCAGGGTGAGACGGTCGGGCAGAATGGCAGGGAGCATTTGTCTCCCTGTGGCGGTGTTTGTGGGAACAAGGCGGATATGTGTGGCATAGCGTTCATCCGCAAGCCACTTCTCTGCAAAGGGGCTTTGGAGCGCCTGTGAGAGCGATGTGGGCAGAGCCTCAAGAACACGCGCCCGATCGGCAACGATCACGCTCCTGCCGCTGATTGGCTCTCGCAGGCGGTTCCCTGTGTCCACCAAGGCGCGCAGGGTTACGGTCTTGCCGAACAGAACGGCACTGACGGTTATGTATTCGCTTTTTTTCGAAAGCCCGAGAAAGCGCCCACCCTCTACGGTCGCAAGCCCTGCCAGCGCCGCAATGAGGACAAAGATAAGGATCGAGCTTCCACTCTCCTGCGTGTCTCCCAAGGGGAGATCAAAGCGATTGAAGAGGAAATAAAGCGCGGTCATCACGCCGCCAAGGATCATAGAGGTCAGGACACCAACTGCCGTACATTTCAAAAGCCCACCAAGGGTGGCTTTTTTGGATGCAAACACCGCGGCAGTCATCAAAAAGATGACGGCACCGTCAAAGAGGAGCCCCCAAAATCCTTCCACGCCAAAAAAGAGAGCAACTACCGCCCAAAGTCCTCCCGCGGCGGCGGCAAGCCACGCGCGCCCGCGCTTGACCTTGCGATGGAGCAGGCTTGCACTGATCATCAGCGTCAGCAAATTCATGCAGGTGTTGATGAGAAAATACAGATCCACATAAACCTCTTGTTCCATAAAAATGCCCTCCCAAGTCTTTCTCTTATTATACCGCCACGCCACCGATAAATTTGTCGCAAAAGAGAAGTGAAAAAAAATTTTGTAGGGACTATACTTTTTGCCTTTTTTGTGTTATAATGAAGAAAAGGAAAAGAAAAGAGGATATACCTATGTCTAATTTGAAGAATTTTCAAGCATTGTTGTGTGAAAACGGCTTTGATGCCGCCATTATTACCGACCAACTCAACCAACACTATCTGTCGGGCTTTGAGTTTCAAGACGGCGTTGTGTTGGTTTTGCAAAAGGATGCTTATCTGATCACCGATTTCCGCTATGTGGAAGCGGCAAAGGAAAGCGCCGACGAGGGTATGCAGGTGCTCACCCCCGAAAAGGGAGCTACCGATGCTATTTGCACCATTCTTGGCGAGTATAACTGCGCGCGTGTTGCCATCGAAGAGGATAACATCTCCTTTGCAACCTACGAGCGTTATCGCAAGACCTTTGTGGGGAGCACGCTTGAGGGCGGTGCATCCGAACTCCTGACACGTCTGCGCCTGCACAAGAGCGATGAAGAATTGGAAAAGATCGCGCGCGCTCAAAGCGTTACCGATGCGGCATTTGCACACATTCTCAAGGTGCTCACACCCGAGATGACCGAGATCGACGTGGCACTCGAGCTTGAAATGTTTATGCGCCGTCAGGGAGCGCAAGGCTTGGCGTTTGAAACCATTGCAGTGTCGGGCACCAACTCCTCCCGTCCTCACGGCGTACCGCGCCCTGTTAAGCTGGAACGTGGCTTTTTGACGATGGATTTCGGTGCACGTGTTGACGGCTATTGCTCGGATATGACACGTACCGTTGTTCTCGGCAAAGCCGACGAAGAGATCAAAAAGGTTTACAATACCGTTCTGCTGGCACAAACGGTTGCCCTTGAGGCGGCAGCCGAGGGTGTATCCTGCTACGCGCTGGATACCGCCGCGCGCAACGTTATTCACGGCGCGGGCTACAAGGGCTGCTTTGGTCACTCCTTGGGGCATGGCGTTGGAATGTTCATTCACGAGGAGCCCCGTCTCTCTCCCAAGGCAGATAACGCAAGCGTTTTGGAGAGAGGTCACGTTGTAACCTTTGAGCCCGGCATTTACATTGAGGGCAAGTACGGTTGCCGCATTGAGGATATGGTCGCCGTTTGCAACGATGGCAGCATCCGCAACTTTACCAAGAGCCCTAAGGAATTGATCGAACTGTTCTGACGGAGGAACTATGAGTGTTTTTTTAACCGCAACACAAGAGGTGCCGGTCATTCAAAAGGTGTGGAATTTGGTGGACTGGGTGATCACGCATTTTGATCTTTCGGTCAATGCCGCCACCATCGCCAACATTACAGGGGCATTCCTTTGCATCCTTGTTCCATATCTGCTTGGCAGCATCTCGCCTGCTATTCTGATATCTCGCCGCGTCTGCGGAGCGGACATTCGCACGCTTGGCAGAGGGACTGCGGGAACCTATAATATGCTGCTTTCCTGCGGCACAAAAATGGCCGCTGTCAGCGCGCTTTGCGAGTTTTTGATCGGTTTTGCTGCCGTTTGGTTTGGCAGACTCGTTTGGGAAGCCAACGGTGCAGGTCTTGCACTCTTCTTTGTGGTGTTTGGCAATCTGTTCCCTGTGTTCCACCGCTTCTCGGGCGGCAAGGGAGTGGTCACTGTTCTCGGCTCGGCAGCCGCGCTCAACCCCATCGTAGCCCTGCTCCTTATTATCGTGTTTGTGCTTTCCACCTTTGCTGCCAAGCTGGTGGCGTTCGGCTCGATTGCCATGGCAGGTCTGTACCCCTTCTTTGTCAAGGCGTTTGCCAATAACGGTCTGCAATTGGCGGCGGCGGTGTTTGTAACCTTTGTTGTTGTTTTTGCACACCGCAAAAACTATCTGCGCGTGCAGGAGGGCAAGGAAGAAAAATTCTTTTTTGGCGACTATTTCAAAAAGAAGAAAGCCGAGGGGGATGACAATGACGAATAATGCATACAGGACAATGGTGGAGCTGATTTCGGCAGCGGCAGAAAAGGGAGCCATCAAAAAGGCGGTGCTCTCTAAATCCACCAATGCCGCAACCGTCAAATGCACCCTGACCTTGCGCCGCGTGAGCGGCAAGACGGTGCTGCAAGCCGAAACCTTTTGCGCCGACAACAAGGCGTTGCACGAAAATATCACCCCGAACGATACAGAAAGACTTTGCGCTCTTGCATCCGCATGGGGGCAGATCAATCTTCTGACTACGCTGGGGGACTGTGAATTGCGTTCCTCAAAAAAAGGCAAGGTCACACTCATGGGCGGTGACAAGCTCTCTCGCGCACTTGCAGAGAACGATGTACCGTGCGCCAGAATTGAGAGCAACAACCGCGAAAAGAATTACATTCTTTCGGGGGGCGAGCCCTTTCTCAAGCTCTTGGACGTCAGCGACGAGAACGGTCGCGTGCGCGACAAACGGCAGTCAAAGTTCCGCCAGATCAATCGCTTTTTGGAGCTGATCCGCGATTGTGTCGGGCATCTGCCCGCAGAGGGAGATCTCCGCATTTGCGATCTGTGCTGCGGCAAGAGCTATCTTTCCTTTGCCGCGTACCACTACTTTACCGAGGTGCTTGGCAGAGACGTGAAAATGACGGGCGTTGATCTCAAGCCCGACGTGGTGGCATACTGCAATGAGGTTGCAAAAAAGCTTGGCTTTGATGGATTGGAGTTTCTTTGCGGTGACGTTAACAAGTATACCTGCGACGAGCACGTGCATCTTGTTATCTCTCTGCACGCCTGCGATATTGCCACCGACTTTGTTTTGAACAAAGCCACCGAGTGGCAAGCGGACGTCATTCTCTCCACCCCTTGCTGTCACCACGAAATGAACCACACGCTCGAATGCGAGGCGCTTTCCTTTATTGCAAAGCACTCCATGCTGCGCCAAAAGCTTTGCGATGCCGCCACCGATGCTGTGCGGCTTGCCCGTCTTGAGGCGTGCGGCTATACCGTGTGTGCATTGGAGCTGATCGATCCCGAAGAAACGCCCAAAAACATTATGCTGCGCGCCCTGAGGCGCCGCAACTTTGATCCTGCATCTCCCGAGGCAAAGAAACTTTGGGAGGACTACCTTGCGGCAAAGGCGTTTTTGGTGGGCGACAAAACGGTCGCATTTTGATACCTGAAAGAGAAAAGGAGAAAGATATGTTCAAGCTCTTTTCCCGCAAAAAAGATCCCAACAGCCGCGCATACCGTTGGGAGATGGCAAAGCAAATGGCAAACCACCACATCCGCTACGTGACAGAGAAGATCAACGGTGTTGACGAGGTCATCGGACGCAACGGCGGACTCAACATTCGCGATGATGAAATGATCGTGTTTGCATCCTCGGATGTGATCTTCCGCTGCAAGATCGATCAGATGCAAGCGTGGGAGCTGCTCTCCAAGGATGGCGTCGTCATCACCGCCCCCGATCTTGAGCACGGCGGACGGGAGAGAACGATCATCGTTTTTTACGTTTATTACCGCTAAACAAAAAAATAAAAGCAGGGACTTTCTTGGCAAAGAAAGTCCCTGCTTTTTGCTTATAACGTTTTTAAATATAGCTTTTGTTCTTTTGTCAAACGATAGCTTTCGGTAGCTTTTTGTATCGTTTTGGCGTGGATCCACGGGGAAAGACGGTGCTCCTTCAGGTAGGGGAGCGTTGCCTTGTATTGTTTGGCAAGAGCGGTGGCAAAATACCAGCTGATCATCATTTTGATGTAGTACTCCTCGAAATTTACGGCGGCTACTTTTTGGAGATATTCAGGCAAGAAATCTGCATCCAAAAACCACGTCATCAATAGTTTGATGCCAAAGCGGACAGTATACGTATCGGGGGAGGAAAGCCAATTTTCGATGACAGCAAGTAACTCTGGTTTGTGTTTGCCCAAAATTTTGGGGTTCATTGAGTCGCAGGTTGCCCAATTGTCAACGTAGGGCAAAAAGGTGTTAAGGGCTTCCACACAAGTGTCAAACTCTTTTATTTCTTCAATGAGGAATGCGTGCAGATTGTTTTCCTCATAATACCTGTGCGGCAGGGCTTGCAAAAAGGGTTTCGTCACACTGCTGTTTGCAATCGTTTTGGCATATTTGCGTAATTGGGGTGTGCGGACACCAATCACCGTTTCGGCATCCACAGTGGGCATCAGTCGGCATTGAAAAGTGCGATAGCCTTCGTCCTGCATGGCAAACAAATGGGCTTGTATCTCGGTCATGCGGCGCTCTCCTTTCTTGTTTTGGTTCTTTGTATTTCAGTATATCAAAAGCGATGGATATTGTCAAGACGTTTTTGTGATTGTGCAAAATGCGATTTTGAAAAATCGGTATAATCTGCCCGCAAATCGGCAAAATAGAAACAAAAGCAAAAATCGGCGGCTGCCGCACGCGCGGTCGCCAAACAGGAGATGCAGTATGAAAGAATTTACTTACACCGTTACGGATAAGGACGGTATGCACGCGCGCCCTGCGGGCAGACTTGCGGCGTGTGCCAAGCAATTTGCCTCAAGCGTTTCGGTCAGGGCAAACGGCAAAACAGCAGACGGCAAGCGGTTGATCTCACTGATGATGCTGGGCGCCGTCCTTGGGACTACCTTGACCTTCTCGGTCTCGGGCGAGGACGAGGATCGCGCCGCTCGGGCTCTTGAACAGTTTTGCCACACACAATGGAATATCGGGGGAGTGGTTCTCAATGACGACACACTTGAAAACTAAAGTGGTGCGCGGCACAGGCATTGGGGATGGGTGTGCTATCGGTAATCTGCGTTTTTTGCACACGTCCATAGCCAAAACGAGAGAAAAAGGCATGGGGATAGACGGGGAACGCGCACGTTTTTTGGATGCGATCGAGGCGGTGAAGCGCTCTATTTCGCACTTACAAAAAACTGCCGAGGAGGACATCGGGGCAGATGCTGCCGAAATTTTTGCCATTCACGCAATGCTCCTTGAAGATGAAGACTTGTTGGAAAGGATAGAAGCATCCCTTGGGGATGGGCTTTCCGCCGAGGGGGCGGTAGAGGCGGCGTCAGATGCGCTTTCGGGTGAGCTTGCCGCCTTGGATGATCCCTATCTGCGTGCGCGCGCGGCGGATGTCAGGGATGTTTGCTCTCAACTCCTTTCGCATCTGTCGGGCAAAAACGAGGCGGCGGACGAAAACACGAGCAAGCCCTATATCCTTGTGGCAGAGGACCTGACACCTTCGCAAACGGTGGGCTTGGACCGTTCCACACTTTTGGGTTTCGTCACCTTTGAGGGCTCGCCAAACTCACACACTGCAATTCTTGCGCGTGCAATGGGCATCCCGGCACTTGTTTGTACGGGGGAATTTTCTAATCTTTACGACGGAACGGTCGCACTTTTGGATGCCGCGAGTGGTAGTCTGACACTTTCGCCAAGTGAAGAAGAACAGTCGGCTTTTGCCACACGGTGTGCCAAAAACGCCGAAATGGCGCAAGAGCGGGAGCAAAAATTGCACACTTTGCGAGAGATGCCTGCTGTCACAATGGGCGGTCACCGCGTCCTGATGTATGCCAACGTGGGGGGAGAAGAGGAGATCGATGCGGCACTCTCACAAGGGGCTGACGGAATAGGGCTTTTGCGCAGCGAGTTTTTATACCTTTCGCTCGATCGCGCGCCCGACGAGGAGCAGCTCTATCACAGCTACCGTACCGTTGCCGAGCGGATGCAGGGGCGGCGCGTGGTGATCCGCACTCTGGATATCGGAGCGGATAAGCAGGTCTCTTACCTGACACTTCCGCGTGAGGAAAACCCTGCTCTTGGCTTGCGTGGCGTACGGCTCTGCTTGCGTGAGCGCACCCTTTTCTGTGAGCAGATCCGCGCCATCTTGCGCGCCTCCGCGCACGGCAAGGTCGCTCTGATGCTGCCGATGATCGTGAGTGTAGAAGAGGTCCGCGCCTGCCGCGAGCTGATCGCCGAGTGTATGCAAGCGCTTTCTTTACGCGGGCAGGACTATGACAAGGATATGGAGATCGGCATTATGATCGAAACCCCTGCCGCCGCTATTTTGTGCCGCGAGCTTGCCGCCGAGGTGGATTTTTTCTCGGTGGGTACCAACGATCTTTTGCAGTATACGCTGGCGGCAGACCGTCAAAATCCACACGTGGCAGAGCTTTGTCGAACCTGTCGCGAGCCGGTCTTGCGCTTGGTCGCAGCCGCGTCAGATGCCATTCACGAGCGGGGCGGATGGATCGGCATTTGCGGCGAGCTTGCCGCCGATCTCTCGCTCACCCAGCGCTTTTGCGATATGCGCGTGGATGAGCTTTCGGTATCCGCACCCTATCTGTTGGAGCTTCGCGAGCGTGTGCTCGCCTGCCAATAAGGCTTTGAAAGGAGAGAACCATGAAAGAAAAAATCGAATGTCTCATAGCCCCCTGCACGGGCAAGGCGGTCTCACTCGCATCCGTGCCCGACGAGGCTTTTGCCGAGGAGCTGCTTGGCAAGGGGATTGCCATAGAGCCTGTTGAGGGGCATTTTTTCGCCCCCGTTGACGGAAAGATCCAGTCGGTCGCCGATTCACGCCACGCATACACCATTCAAAGCGAGGCAGGCACCGACGTGCTCCTACACATTGGTGTTGACACCGTCAGCCTTGGCGGTAAGGGGTTTGTTTCGCACGTGAGGGCAGGGGAGAGCGTGCGGCGCGGACAGCTGATCGCCGAGGCGGATATTGACCTCATTCGCTCACGCGGACTTTCTGCTATTTGCTCGGTGCTTGTCACCGAGCCCGAAAAGATCGAAAATATTGAATACAAGCTCGGGGCTTGCACGGGCGGCAGAGATGCCGTTATGTGCTACACGATCCTCGGGAAAGGATTGTTATGACAGATACACAAACTGTAAAAAAAAGAAAATTCGGAGAGGGCTTTTTTGGCGTTTTGCAGCGCGTAGGGCGCGCATTCATGCTCCCCATCGCCCTTTTGCCCATTGCGGGGCTGCTTTTAGGTGTGGGTGCATCCTTTACCAACGAGGCAACGCTTGAGGCGTACAATCTGCTCGGCATCATGGGGCCGGGGACGGTTCCGTACACCGTCTTTTCACTTTTGGCATCGGTAGGAACGGTCATTTTTGATAATTTGCCGCTCCTGTTTGCCATGGGAGTTGCGCTTGGCATGGCAGAAAACGAAAAAGCCACCGCAACGCTCTCTGCCGCCATCGCCTTTTTCGTCATGCACAAGACCATCAGCACCCTGTTGGATATTAGTGGAAAGCTTGCCGAGGGAGCCATGCCCGAGGGGACCGTTGCAAACGTTGTTGGTATCCCGTCCCTGCAAATGGGTGTGTTCGGCGGTATTCTGGTCGGTCTTGGTGTGGCGTGGCTGCACAACCGATTCTATAAAATCAAGCTTCCCACCGTCATTTCCTTTTTTGGCGGCACGCGATTTGTGCCCATCATCTCCACACTGGCATATATCCTTGTTGGTGTCCTGATGTTCTTTTTGTGGCCCTTTGTGCAAACGGGCATCTATGCGCTGGGCGACCTCGTTTTGCGCTCAGGCTATGCGGGCACTCTTATTTACGGATTTATCGAGCGCATCCTCATTCCGTTCGGGCTTCACCACGTGTTCTATCTGCCGTTCTGGCAAACGGGAGTGGGGGGCTCTGCCATGATCGACGGCGTCATGGTCTATGGCGCTCAAAATATCTTTTTTGCCGAGCTGGCATCCCCAAACACAACGCGCTTCTCGGTTGAGGCGTGCCGTTTTATGAGCGGTAAATTCCCATTGATGATCTTCGGTCTCCCGGGTGCGGCGCTTGCTATGTACACCTGCGCACGCCCCGAAAAAAGAAAGGTTGCAGGCGGTCTTTTGCTCTCTGCGGCATTGACCTCAATGCTCACGGGTATCACCGAGCCCATTGAGTTCACCTTCTTGTTTGTCGCGCCCATTCTCTACGTCATCCACTCGGTTCTGGCAGGTCTTGCCTATATGCTGATGCACCTTCTCGGTGTCGGTGTGGGAATGACCTTCTCCGGCGGTCTTATCGACCTGACGCTATTCGGTATTCTGCAAGGGAACGAAAAGACCAATTGGCTGATGATCCCGTTGGTGGGTGTTGCTTATTTCATCGTTTATTTTCTCTTGTTCCGTTTCCTCATTCGCCGCCGAGACTATGCAACTCCCGGGCGCGAGGAGGGAGAGGAGGAGGTCAAGCTCTACACCCGTGCGGACTACAACGAAAAAAAGAACGCACAAAAGAGCGATGGCGACAATGCCACATCCCAACTGATTTTAGAGGGGCTTGGCGGCACGGAGAATATCGTCACGCTAGACTGCTGTGCCACACGCCTGCGCGTAACGGTCAAGGATGAAGATCTGGTCCTTGATGACGTACTCAAGGCGAGCGGTGCGCGCGGTGTCATCCGTCGCGGCGGCGGTGTACAGGTGGTCTATGGACCACAGGTCTCGGTCATCAAAAGCGAGCTTGAGGACTATATCAAAACACTTTAAATTTGACGGGGCAACGCCTTCCAAATATTGGCGTTGTCCCGTTTTCTATGTACAAACTGTTACAAATATGGTATAATTGAGAAAAAATATATTTTTGCGTGATATATCCTTGGTTTTTTCTGTTTAGATTGTTGAGGAAAAAATTAAGACCAAAACAAAGGAGTAAAACTATGGAAGACAGACAGATCGTGGATTTGTATTGGGCACGGTCCGAGAGCGCCATTACCGAAACGGATAAAAAGTACGGGCGGTATTGCCATTATATCGCCTATCAAATTCTGTCCGATGATTTGGATGCCGAGGAGATCGTAAACGATACATATCTCAAAACCTGGAACACCGTTCCGCCAAACTACCCGGATCCGCTCAAAACCTATGTTGGTATGATCAGCAATCAGCTGGCGCTCAACCGCTACGATGAAAAGACCGCAGCCAAAAGAGGGGGCGGAAAAATGCCCTTGATCTTTCACGAGCTGGACGAGTGTCTTGCCGATGATGAGGAGAGCATAGATATTGCCGAGGCCATCGTTTTGCGGGATCTGCTCAACCGCTTTATCTGGTCCTTGCCCAAAAAGACGAGAAATATTTTTGTGCGTCGCTATTGGTATGCTTCATCTCTTGCTGAGATCGCCGAGGAATACGGCATGAAGGAAAGCGCTGTGGCAATGCTGATGTTCCGCACAAGACAAAAGCTCCGCGAATTTTTGCAAAAGGAGGGCTTTTGATCATGAAGGGAAGAATATTATTCAGAGTCCTGCGCAATATTGACGAGCAACTGATCTTGGATGCCGCCCCCGGCGAATGGGCAAAGGTCCGCAGACGTGCGGCGCGGACAAGGTGGGGCGCTCTTGCGGCTTGCCTTTGCGTTTTGATGGTGGGCGCTTTCTTTGTCTATCTGCAAAACGCACCGCATAGCCCCTTCCCGTGGGAGAGCACCCCTCCCGGCGGTACGGTAACACCCCCCACCCCTCACGTGCACGCATTTGGTGAGTGGCAGGTAACAAAAGAGGCGACCTGCTCCGAGCTTGGCGAGGAGACACGTCTGTGCTCTTGCGGAGAAAAGGAGACCAAGCTCATTGCCCGTCAGGAGCACTTTGCAGGGGCATGGGTGATTGAAAAAGAACCCGTTATCAAGGTTCCAACCCCCGAGGACCCCGTGGCAAGAGAGCCGGGACTGATGTGCCAGTTCTGCCACTACTGCGGAGCCAAGCTTGACGAAGAGGTCATTCCCGCAATCGGCTCGCTTGGTCTTGCCTACGCCGTCAATCTCGACGGCAAGACCTGCACGGTCATTGGCATTGGTAACTGTATTGATACCGATATCATCATTCCCTCAAATTTTTGCGGTTATCACGTTACGGATATTGCAGACGGTGCGTTTATGAATAACACCGACATCACGTCGGTCACCCTGCCAAAAACTCTGCTCACCATTGGCAACTATTCCTTTGGCGGTTGCACGGGACTGAGGGAGATTATCATTCCCGATTCGGTCGTTTATATTGGAGACAGCGCATTTGAGGGGTGCACCAATCTTGCAGACATTGTTTTCTCGCAATCGCTTTCTATCATCGGCATGCGTGCGTTTTACGGTTGCACGTCGCTGACCGACATCACCCTGCCCGATTCGGTTATGATGATCGATGACGAAGCATTTGCCGAATGCGTCAACTTAAAAACGATCACGCTTTCGCAAAATCTGCAGTACATTGGCAGTTATGCCTTTGCAAACTGCTCGCGCATCACAAGCATTGCCATCCCCGCAAGCGTAATGATGATTGGCGACAAAGCGTTTGAAAATTGCGATCAACTAACGGATTTCTACATCACCGATCTTGCCGCATGGTGTCAGATCGAGGCGGGAACCGAAGCAAAATATTATGACTATGCACCCCAAAGAAGGATCTATTTGAACGGAGAGCTTTTGGTCAATGTCGAAATTCCCGAGGGAACAACAAGCATTGGCAGCTGCGCATTCCTCAATTGCAAGGATATTGTCAGCATCACCATTCCCGAGAGTGTTACAAGCATTGGCGCATACGCCTTTTACGGCTGTGAGAAACTTGTTGAGATCACCATTCCCAAAGACGTTACCTATATTGGTGAGTGTATTTTGCATGAGTGTCCGCGCTTGACCTCGCTCACACTGCCTTCTCTCTCTGACGTTGGGGCTATGGGATTTTATGAGCACGTGGAAGGACAGCTGCTCTATTTTGTTGACAGCATAGAAGATTCGGTGCTGAGCGAGATTACGCTCACCAACGCGCATACGCTCGCCCCCAATGCGTTTAAGGATTGGGTAAGCTTGACCTCTGTTACCTTACCCGAAGGACTTGAGGTCATCGGCTTGCAGGCATTTCAAAATTGCACGGCCCTGACTTCCATCGTCATCCCGTCAAGCGTTACCGAAATAGGGCAGCATGCCTTCCGCGACTGCATATCCCTGCAGAGCGTTACCTTGCAGGAGGGGCTTTTGCGCATCGTTGGGGGCGCATATGACAATTGCGTTTCGCTGAAAAATATTGTTATACCGAATACCGTCCTCGAGGTTGGTAGTGCAGCGTTTGCAAATTGTCATAGCCTTGAGAGCGCAGTGCTCTCGGGTCAAATGACAAAAATCGCATCTTCTCTTTTTAAAGAATGTGAAAATTTGAAAACGGTCGAGATGCCCGACGGCATCAAGAGCATTGGTATGTATGCCTTTAGCGGTTGCAAGAGCTTGCAGGAAATCACCATTCCATACGGTGTCAGCGAAATCGATACGCACGCATTTCAATCCTGCAAGGGCATTACCCGCATCGTTCTGCCGGATACGGTTACCTATCTTGGCGGAAGTGCTTTTATTTGGTGCAGCAATTTGGAAAGTGTCGTGCTTTCTGAGGGGCTCACGTTTATCAGCAATGATACGTTCAAAAACTGTGAAAAGCTGACAAGTATTACAATTCCGGATAGCATAGAACGCATAGATGCGAGTGCTTTTACAAATTGTGCGTCTTTGATCCAAGTGGAAAACGGCATTTCCTATATTGATAGATGGGTGGTTGCCGTTGATCCGTCACTGACCTCTGTCGTTTTACGCGAGGGCACGATTGGCATTGGCATGCGGGCGTTTTACTCGCATGACAATCTTGTGGAAATCACCATTCCCAAGTCGGTTTTGTATATCGATCAAGAGGCTTTCAGCAACTGCTCGGTTTTGCAGACTGTTACCTTTGAGGCGGGTAGCCGCCTTGAGCGCATAGGGAACCAAGCGTTTTACTATTGCCGAGCATTGACAGACATTAGCCTGCCCCAAGGGCTGAAGTATATTGAATGGTTTGCTTTTGAATACTGCCACTCCTTGCAATCCATCACCATTCCCGGCAGCGTTTCCGTCATTGATACAAACGCGTTTGCGGGATGCAGCGAATTGACGAGCGTCATCCTTGAAGAGGGTGTTACCATTGTGGAGAGCCGCGCCTTTTACAACTGTGTCGGGCTTTTGAGCGTCAAGCTCCCCGACAGTCTTACCACAATTGAGAGAGAGGCTTTCCGCGGTTGCTCCTCGCTGCAAAGCATTCACATTCCCAAGGGGGTTACAAGCATTGGTGAAAATGCATTTGCACAATGCACAAGCATTCAAACCATAACGGTGGCAAAAACGAACACCGTTTACATCGGTGAGGGCAACTGCTTGATCGAGCGCAAGACTCTGACACTTTTGCGCGGATGCGATACAAGCGTGATCCCGAGCTACGTTCTCATCATCGGTGAGTATGCGTTCTATGAATGTCAGGCCTTTACCAATCTTGTGCTCTCGAACAGTATTACACGCATTGAGGACCACGCGTTTGTCGGTTGCACCAACCTGACAACGCTGACACTCCCCAAGTATTTGGTATATCTTGGCGAAGCCTTTAGCGATTGCAGCTCGTTAACAAGCGTAACCATGTTCTCAAGTGTAAAAACCATTGAAGCCAGAGCGTTTTCCAATTGCAAAAATTTGAAGACCATCAATTACAGCGGCACCAAAAAGCAATGGGATGCCATCAAAAAGGGACATGCTTGGAGCTATGGCATAAAGGGCTGCACCGTCATTTGCACCGACGGCAGCTTCCAACTGTAAACAAAACGGTTTTTGCATTTCGCTTTCTGAAAAACAACGGCGGCTGTCTCCTTTTTTGGGAGACAGCCGTTTTGTCTATACAAAACTCAAAAAATATGCTATAATAAAAGGGAATATATTTTTGTTATTTGCGTAATGCAGGCGGCATTTTTCTCGTTTATTACTATGAGAGAAAAATCCTGCCGAAAAGGAGAAGTACAAAATGTTGGATGACAAACAGATCGTGGATCTGTATTGGGCGCGATCCGAGAGGGCGATCACCGAAACAGACAAGAAATACGGGCGATACTGCCATTATATCGCCTATCAGATATTGGCTGACAACGAGGACGCCGAGGAGATCGTAAACGATACATATCTCAAAACCTGGAACACCGTTCCGCCAAATCGCCCCGATCCGCTTAAGGGATACGTGGGGATGATCAGCAATCAGTTGGCACTGGATCGTTACAATGCCAAAAAGACCGAAAAACGGGGTGGCGGAAAACTGATTTTGCTCTATCACGAATTGGATGAGTGTGTTGCAGATGAAGAGGAGAGTGCAGATATTGGCGAGATGGTTGCCCTGCAGGATGCGCTGAACCGCTTTTTGCGCTCCCTGCCTCGGCGCACCAGAAATATTTTTGTGCACCGTTATTGGTATGCCGCCTCTATTTCCGAAATTGCCAAGCAATACGGCATGAAGGAGAACAACGTTGCTATGCTGATGTTCCGCACACGGCAAAAGCTGCGGGACTTTTTGAGAAAGGAGGGGTTTGTAAAATGAATGGCAAGCAGATATTTGAAGCCTTGCGCGGCATTGATGCCAAATACATTTTGGATGCAGATCCCACAGCAAAAAGTCCGTCGCGCGCATGGGTGAAATGGGGTACACTTGCGGCGTGCCTTTGTCTGGTTGCGGCGGCAGCCCTCGGCATTTTGTTTTGGCAAGCGAAGGATCCCAATGGTGAACCGCCGCTCCATACACACGTTTTTGGCGAATGGACGATCACCAAGGAAGCCAGCTGCTCCGAGTATGGTGAGGAAACACGTCTTTGCGCCTGCGGTGAGCGTGAGACACAACCCATCGCACTCCTGCCGCATTTTGCAGGTGCGTGGGTGATCGAAAAGGAGCCTACCATCAAGCTCCCCACGCCGAGTGATCCAAGCGAGAGGGAAGCGGGGGTAATGTGTCAGTTCTGCTCGCACTGCGGTGCAAAGCTTGGCGAAGAGCTCATTCCTGCCACGGGCTCGCTCGGCTTGGCGTATGCCGTCAATCCCGACGGAAAAACCTTTATGGTGGCAGGCATTGGCAACTGCACCGATGAGGAAATTATCGTGCCCGAAAACTTTTGCGGTTATCACGTTACAACAATCGGTGACGGCGCATTTATGAACTGCAAAACCGTCAAAAGTGTAACGCTCCCCGATACCATCACTTCCATTGGCAATCAGGCATTTGCCTTTTGTCAGGAGCTTGTCAGCATTGCACTGCCCGAGGGCTTGCTGCAAATTGGAGAAAAGGCGTTTTGGTATTGCCAAAACCTTGAGAGCATTTCTGTTCCGCAAAGCGTAATCAATATTGGAAAAAGTGCATTTGAGGGATGTTATGAATTGAAAAACATCATCCTGCCCGACAGCCTGAAAAAAATTGAGGACGGTCTCTTTGCAAGCTGCTTGAATTTGAAAACGATCTCTCTTCCAGAGGGCTTGGAAAGCATTGGTGATTTTGCTTTTGAAAATTGCACGTCATTGCAGGAGATCGTCATTCCCCAAAGTGTTACCGCTATTGGAAAAAGAGCATTCAGTGAGTGTCGGTCCTTGACAGAGATCGTATTGCCGCCATTGGTACAACGCATCGAGGAATATACCTTCAGCGATTGTTTCCGACTTGAGAATGTCATCCTTCCGCAAAACGTGATGCGGATTGAAAGAGGTGCGTTCTATCAGTGCCTGGCACTGACAAAAATTGAAATTCCAACGGGCGTTACCGAAATCGGTCCCAGTGCGTTTATCAATTGCCAAAATCTGGAGAGCGTGGTTTTCCCCGAGGGGCTTGAGGTCATCGAGGAGCTGGCGTTTATGAATTGCGAAAAGCTGAACAACATCAATATTCCCGATAGCGTTCGTTGGGTAGGGAGAAGCGCCTTCGACGGATGCGATGCTTTGATACAGGTGGAAAACGGTGTTGGATACGTTGGAAATTGGGCAATCGCCGCCGAAAAAGACCTGGACGAGATTGCAGTGCGAGAGGGAACAGTAGGCATTGCCGATTCCGCATTTTATACCCATGGGGAGTATATTCGCGTTACACTCCCGAGCACCCTGAAGTATATCAACAAGTATGCCTTTGCTTCCGCAAGATATTTGGAGACCATTCTTTTTGCAGGTAGTGAGACAGAGTGGGAGTCTGTTGAAAAAGCCGCGGATTGGGCAGAAGGCTCCAAGCAATTCGAAATCCTTTTTACGCATTAAAGCATTTTCAAAGAACGAGCAAATCCTTTTGTGGGCAAACACCATCCAAATTGTGGTGTTTGCCCGTTTTGCTCTATGCAAGAGGTCAAAAGTGTGCTATAATAAAATAAATTATTTTTTGATCTTTGTGTGATGTGGGCAGCATCTTTTCCGTCTATTTTTTTGAAAGGGAAATTTTCTGCCCAAAAGGAGAGGTACAAATGTTAGATGATAAGCAGATCGTGGATCTGTATTGGGCGCGATCCGAGCGTGCAATTATCGAGACAGACAAGAAATACGGGCGATATTGTCATTATATCGCCTATCAGATCTTGGCTGACAACGAGGATGCCGAAGAGATCGTAAACGATACATATCTCAAAACCTGGAACACCGTTCCACCAAATCGCCCCGATCCGCTCAAGGGATACGTGGGTAAGATCAGCAACCGTTTGGCGCTGGATCGCTATGATACCAAAACGGCAGCCAAGCGCGGTGGCGGTCAGCTGCCCGCAGTTCTGCACGAGCTTTCCGAGTGTATCCCCTCAAACGATGAGGGTGAGGACATCGGATACAGTGTCGCTTTGCGCGATGCCCTCGGGCGGTTTTTGAAAGCTTTGCCCGAGAGGACCAGAACGATATTTGTGCGCCGCTACTGGTACGTTACCCCCGTGGCGGAGATCGCCGAGGAGTTTGGCATGAAGGAGAGCAGTGTGGCAATGCTGATGCTGCGCACGCGCCTAAAGCTGAAAGCGTTTTTGGAAAAGGAGGGGCTTTGAGAATGAACGATAAGAATATTTTTGACGCCTTGCGCGATATTGATCCCGCTTGGATTCTGGATGCAGCTCCTCAAAAAAGGAGCTCACCTTTGCGTACGTGGGCAAAATGGGGCGCGATTGCTGCGTGCTTCTGCCTTGTAGTCGCGGCAGCTCTTGGTATTGTATTCTGGCAAAGAGGAACGGAAGATCCAAATGGCGGATCGCCATTCCACACACACGTTTTTGGAGAATGGAGGATCACAAGGGAAGCCAGCTGCTCCGAGTATGGCGAACAGACACGTCTTTGCGCTTGCGGCGAAAAGGAAACGCAACCCATCGCGCTCCTGCCGCATTTTGCAGGCGCTTGGGTAATCGAAAAGGAGCCCACCATCAAGCTCCCCACCCCCGACGATCCCACCCAAAGGGAGCCCGGGCTCAAATGTCAGTTCTGCAACCGTTGCGGTGCAAAGCTGGATGAGGAGCTCATCCCAGCCACCGGCTCGTTGGGATTGGCATACGCCATCAACCCCGACGGAAAGACCTTTGCGGTGGCAGGCATCGGTAACTGCACCGATGACGAAATTATCGTGCCCGAAAACTTTTGCGGCTATCATGTTACCTCTGTTATGAAGGGGGCGTTCAACGCTTGCGAGCAGTTGAATAGCATCACGCTCCCCGAAACCGTTACCGAAATTGGCGAGTATGCGTTCCGAGGCTCCTCACTTGTGAGCATCACACTCCCCGAGGGGCTTTTGGTCATTGGCGACACGGCGTTTTCCGATTGTGATTCCCTCAAAGAGATCACCATCCCCGCAAGCGCTAAAATCGGCAAGCGCGCTTTTGAGGGGTGCTATGCTTTGCGCCGCGTTATCCTGTCCGAGGGTATCCAAGCCATCGCGCCCTATACCTTCCAGGATTGTTGGCTTTTGGAGAGCGTTTCGCTCCCCGATAGCCTGAGAAGCATTGGGGAGATGGCATTTTACGATTGCTCACAGCTCAAGGAAATCCATATTCCACCCTCTGTTACAAGCATTGGCGAGCATGCATTTTCCTTTTGCGGCTCGCTCAAAAGCATCACATTGCCAAAGAGGCTGATGCGTATTGAAATTGGTACGTTTGCCTACTGCTACCGTTTGGAAAGCGTGATCATTCCGTCGGGTGTTACCCAAATCAGAGACGGTGCATTCCGTGAGTGTAACAAGCTTTTGAGTGTGAGCATTCCCGATAGCGTTGTTGTTATGGGCGACTATGTGTTTGGAAATTGCTCTTCGCTGGAGCGCATCACCCTGCCCGAGGGACTCACTGTTATCGGGGAAAACATGTTCTCCGGCTGTGGTGCCTTGCAGGAGGTGAACATTCCCGACAGCGTCCGACGCATTGGTGAGAACGCGTTTGAGGGGTGCGACAAGCTGATCCAAACAGAGGGTGACATTGGCTACGTTGGCAATTGGGCGGTGAGCTGTGACCGCTCGGCATCGCACGTCGTTCTAAGAGAGGGCACCGTTGGCTTGATTGATAAGCTCTTTTATGACTACGGCAAGGTCGCCTATGTCACTGTTCCGCGCAGCGTAAAATATATCGGCTCCCGTGCGTTTGCCGATATTTCCAGTCTGAAGGAAATCTTCTACCAAGGTACATGTGAAGAATGGAATGCCGTTGAAAAGGGAGAAAATTGGGACCAATACTCAAGCTGGTACAGTGTTGTTTTTGAACCTGAGCAAACAGATCAATCCTAAAAAAGAAGCACCCCGTATGCGTTTTTGCATACGGGGTGCGATTTTTATTGCTTTTGAGCAAGCTTTTGAATAAAGTCGGCGATCTCCTCGCCAACGGCAGTGACCTCGGCTTCAAACTCGGCGGCGGTAACACGCAAGATGCCGGAGTGGACCGCGGAGAACTGCAAAAGCTTGTCTCCCGAAACCATACGAATGTTATAGTTGGGACCAAGCTCGTGCATCATGCGTTCAATATAGGCATCGGCGGTTTGATTTTCCTTGGTGTAAACGACGCGATAGCCATCGTGTGTGATCTCGGATCCTGCCCCATCGGGAACAAGATAGGCATCAAACACGAGTGTCAGCTCGGTTTTGGTAAAAGCGACGTAGTTGCTCAAAATGTCCATCAACGTCTCTCGTGCTTTTTCTAAGCTGAACTCGGCAACCTCACGCAAGGAGTCCCAAGCCCAAATCACGTTGTAGCCATCCACAATCACCATGTGCTTTTGCGGCTGGGGCTTTTTGTGGGGGCGTTTGGTCTCTTCCTTGGCAGCATTGACGCGTTTTTCGCCATACTGACGGCGGCGGATAGGACCAAAGGAGCGCAACATCAGGGCTTCGACCTCATCTTCGCTGAGCTGATACTTGTTGGCAAGCTTTCGAGGGGTGGGGAGAATGCGCTCGGCGGTGTCGGCGGGCGAGAGATTGACATCCAGATGCTTGTAGGCTTCCACCTCGTTCCAAGGGATGACAACGCCTGCACCGTGCTCGCAAAAAACAGAGTGCGGTGTGTTTTCTAGGTCGGCAACGGGATCGTAACCCACGGCGGCAACCACCTCGTTCTGATTGTGGCAGGGCTCGTATCCGTCGGACGTACAAGCGATATGTCCCTCACCGCGCGTGTAGGAGATCAGCTCGCGAGGATAGTCGTGTAGCGTAGCAACAGGGGCGCGACCGGTAATGACGGTTCTATCATTGGTTGCACTTTCCACTTCAAAGGAAGCAAACCGCATTTGCAGATCCGACATAGCTCTGCCCACAAAAGAGGAGGGGAGGTCGATGCGGAATTTGTAAAAAGGCTCGAGCAGAACGCAACCCGACTGCATCAGTCCCTGACGGACTGCGCGCAAGGTCGCCTCACGAAAATCGCCACCCTCTGTGTGCTTCAGGTGCGCGCGTGCGGCAACAAGTGTGATCTTGGCATCGGTGAGAATGGCACCGATGAGCGTTCCGCGGTGGACTTTTTCATATAGGTTAAAAAGAATCAGGCGTTGCCAGTTCAAATCCAACGTATTGGGGGGCAAATGCACGTCGAAGGAAAGTCCCGATCCTGCGGGGCGCGGCTCGATTAGAAGCTGCACCTCGGCATAGTGACGCAGGGGCTCAAAATGCCCAATGCCAAGTGCGCGTGCGGCAGGCTTCTCCTTGTAAAGAATTCTGCCTGCATCCAGCTCGCAGTCAATCGAGAACCGATCGTGGATCAGGCGGCGCAACAAATCAATTTGTACCTCGCCCATCAGGCGCGCTTCAATTTGCCCAAGCTCACTGTTCCAATACAGGTGCAGGGAAGGCTCTTCTTCTTCCAACTCTTTGAGCTTTGGAAAGTACAGCATCGGATCACACTCTTTTGGGAGCAGGATGCGATAGGAAAGAACCGGCTCCAATACAGGGCGTCCGGCATCGCGCTCAAATCCAAGACCGAGACCGGCATAGGTAGCGGAAAGTCCGACCACGGCGCAGATCTCCCCCACCGAGGCGGTGTCGACCTGCTCAAATTTTTCTCCCGAATACAGGCGGAGCTGATTGACCTTTTCACGCATTGTTTGACCGTCAGCACTCAAATAGGTGATCTCGTCTCTTGCACGGAGCGTCCCACCCGTCACCTTGAGGTAGGTCAGGCGTGTGTTGCCGTCGCGCGCAATTTTGTATACACGTGCTCCAAATTCGGCATTTTCGTAAAGAGGGGAGAGGGTAAAGCGGTCAAGCGTGTGCAAAAGATGCTCCACGCCAGTCAGCCGCAAGGCAGAGCCAAACAGCGTGGGGAATAGTCTGCGCTCGGCGACTGCCGCGGCAATTTCCACGTCGGCAATGGTTTCGCCTGCCGAAAAGGCTTCCAAAAATTCCTCGTCTGCCATCGCCAGCTTTTCGTCTCGCTCACTATCGTTTTGCGCTTCAAAGAATGCCACGCAGCGAGGGGAAAGCGTGCGGGACAGTTCTTCTTCCATCTCCTCTGCAAGCTTGATGGAAATATCGGTTTTGTTGACAAAAAGAAAGGTGGGAACATGGTAATATTCCAACAGTTGCCAGAGCGTGCGTGTATGATTTTGCACACCGTCGGCGGCACTGATCACCAAAATGGCGTAGTCGAGCAGAGTGAGCGTGCGCTCGGCTTCGGCAGAAAAATCCACGTGCCCGGGGGTGTCAAGCAGGATAAAATCGCACACAGGGGTGGAAAAACGCGCCTGCTTGGAAAAAACAGTAATGCCGCGCTCGCGTTCTACGGCGTTGGTGTCAAGA
Organism: Oscillospiraceae bacterium; assembly: GCA_015063725.1. Lineage (GTDB taxonomy): Bacteria > Bacillota > Clostridia > Oscillospirales > CAG-272 > UMGS1865. Next base: position 56,631 of record SVTP01000004.1, on the reverse strand, counting down.
TAGGTGTTGCGGTGATCCACACGACCGATCGAACGAATTTTGCCGCACAAGTACAGCATCGCTTCCGAGAGCGTTGTTTTTCCTGCGTCAACGTGCGCAAGAATACCAATGGTGATCTTTTTCTTCACGTCCTGTTTCCTTTCTTTCGTATTCAGCATTATTATATCACGCCCGCGCGCGAATTTCAATATCTTTTGAGGGAATAAAAGTTTATAAAATGCACTTGACAGCCCCAAAGAGGGGATGGTATAATAAAATCAGCAAGACACCCATCCCCACATTTTTATTACGAGGAGGATCTTTATGAAAAAATTATGCTTCTTACTCGTTTTTCTCACACTTCTTTTGTGTAGTTGTAACCTTGCAAAAGAGAAAACGCCGAATACCACCACGCCCGAAGTGACGACACCTGCAGAAACCACGCCCGAGGTGACAACACCGGAAGAAACGGCGCACAAGCACGTTTACGATCAAAACATTGTTATTACGGATGCTACCTGCATCAATCCCGGAAGCTGGCAAGGCATGTGCGCGTGTGGTGAGTGGCAAAGAATATCTCTGGAGGATACCGGTGAGCACAGCTACGGTGAAGCCGTTATTACCAAAGAGCCCACCTGCATGGGTGACGGTGAAATGACTGCCACCTGCACCGCTTGCGGTGCTATTCGAAAGGAGAGCGTTCCCGCCACGGGTGAGCACAGTTATGTGGATGCTATTTGCAAATGGTGTGGCGAAAAGGATGCATCCGTTCCGTTTTTGTGCGGTGATGCACTTTTCTCTTACGTCATCGTTTATGACGAGCACGCATCCGATTACACCGTTCGCGCGGCAGAGTATATCGCCGCCGAGATCGAGGTGCGCACAGGCATCGTTCTTTCCGTTATGCCTATTGACGCATCCGACAAAGAGAACGCCCACGAGATCGTTGTAGGCGAAACAACTCGTCCCATTTCGCAAAGTCTGGATGCTGCCACCGAGGGCATGGAATTTGCATTCCTTGCCACCGAGGACCATATAGCGCTTGAGGGCGACTACTTCATCATTGCCGCTGCGGCGTATTACTTTGTAGAGACCTACATCCCCGGCGCGGCTTTTGATGTTCATATTCCCCAAACCGTCAGCATCTGCACCCCCATTGTGCAAAAGGCAAAGAACTTTATTTTGCTCATCGGTGACGGTATGGGTCTCAACCAGACCAAGCTTTTTGACGCCTACAAAAATGCAAGCATTGCCGATTACAGCGACGGTGAGGATTTCTTCTACGGCTACCTGTTCCCCTACATTGGAGAAGCAAAAACCAATTCTCTTTCGGGCACCACCGACAGTGCCGCGGCAGGAACTGCGCTCTCCTCCGGCTATAAAACCGTTAACGGATACATTGGCAAGGACGGCGACAAAAATGACGTTCCCTCGCTGACAGAGCTTGCAGCAGGCAAGGGCAAGGCGACCGCCGTTATGTCCACCGAGGCGCAAACGGGTGCCACTCCCGCATCCTTCTCGGCACACGCCAACAATCGCAACGACAGTGCGGATATTCTTGCCTCGCAGGCAAAACTGACCGATGCCTACGGTACTGTTATCGATTGCAACTACAATTATGATACCGATGCCCAAATCGAAAATCTGCGCGCTGCCATTGCAAGAACACTGACGTCTCTCTCAGAAGATGAGGACGGCTTCTTCATGATGTATGAGGAAGCGTATATCGACAAGCATTGCCATAGCAACGATGCCCAAAATGCTTACCTGACAATGCTGCGCTTCAATCAGGCAATCGCCCTGTTTATGGAGTACGCATTCTACAATCCCGATACCACGGTCATCATTACTGCCGACCACGAAACAGGCGGTCTGCAAATTGCCGACAACGGCGACTTCTATTACACAACGGGCAATCACACTGCTGCAAATGTTCCCGTGTTTGCCTACGGTGCCGATGCCGAGGTCTTTGACGGCAGAACGATTGAAAACACCCAGATCCCCAAAACCATTGCTGCTTTGTTTGGCGTTGAGGTAGCAGGGAACAACCCCTTACAGCATCCCGCGCTGGTTCCTGTTTCGTAATCTGCTACAAATCTCAAATCTCAAAGGAGAAGAAACATGAAACGGATTCTCTTGTTATCCGTTGTATTGATGTTTTTGCTCACAAGCTGTTTGCCGTTTTTGGAGCCTCATACGCCCGAGCAAACAACCCTGCAAGAGCCAATATCGGATATCACAACACCCCAAACCACTCCCCCCGAGAATACCACTCCCGAGAACACCACTCCCGAGAACACCACTCCCGAGAACACTACTCCCGAGGTCACTACGCCCCCCGAACCGCCGCACGAGCATTTATTTGACCGTGTAACCGTTACCAAAGAGCCCACGTGTGTGCAAAATGGCACGCAGGTAGCCTATTGTAGCTGCGGGGAGAGCAAAGAAAGTGACATTCCTGCTACGGGTGTTCACATTTACACCAGCGGTATATGTGCAACCTGTGCTTTTACCCCCATTCCCATATACGAAATTTCCTCTGTTTACGATGCCGACGGCGACGGTAAAACCGACACCTACCATTTTTCTCCCGAACTGCTTGACGGCTATCAAAACGGTGTCCACGTTTGGGCGGGTGACTATGATAAATCCCTTTCCGTCTCGCCGAGCAAATCCACTACCGAGGGGATCGAGCATTGGTATGTGCTTGAAAACTCAGCAAACTGCTTGGTCTACAAGGTAACCGTTCCCGAGGGCGGTGTTTATGAAATGATCCTTCATTTTCGCCTTAAGGATGCGCAAGTGCGCGGCACAAAATATACCGTTAACGGCGGCACCGAAAATGAGCAGGTGATCGAGACCTCATACGGCTACGCCAATATGGATTATAGCAATATGCGTAACAGCACACACGGCATTTATATGTACGGTGTTATGGTCAATCTTGTTGCGGGTGAGAACATCATCAAAATCGAGCACGCAGCATCCTGTCCCAAGTCTCAACACTATCGCGACCTTTATTTTGTCAAGGTTGGCGAATATCACGCACATTCCTACCTAAACGAGACTGTTCTCAAAGAAGCGACTTGCGGCGAGGACGGAGAAAAGCTCCTTGCTTGCCCTTGCGGGGAGTGCAAACGTGTATTCATTCCCGCAACCCACGACCACATCTATACCAATGATGTCTGCATAGGTTGTGGCAAGGTTTACGTTCCCGCAGGTATCCTCTCGTATGACTTTCTATATGATGCTCCCGGCTTTGCAGGCGGAACGTTCACCTTTTTGCCCGAAACATCGGATGTCTACACCTTCTATTGGGCAGATGCGAACGGAAAGCTGAAAGATTACACAATGCTCTATTCTGACGAGTTTATGGAAAACGAGGAGGCAGAGGTTACCGTTCAATCCTTTACCGCCATCCCTCGTGGAGCGACTCGCTTGATTGCCGTCAGCGGCGATAAACAAATCACCTATTCCTACGCGATCCCTGAGTCCCATTTGTTTGCCGAAGAAGAACTGTACGTCTTCGGTGCTCTGTCTGATACCCATCAAGGTACGCGCTACGGCTCGACCTCTATCCCATATAACCACTTTGTCAATGCATCCAAAGTGCTCTATGAAAAAGGCGCAATCGCCATTGGCATTTGCGGCGACTTCTCGTATGACAACATAGAGAGTGAATATATTTTGCATGCAAACGCTATCAAAGAGATCTACAAAACCGCCCCCGATATGCCCATTTTTACAACAACGGGCAATCACGAGGCAAAATACACGGGATTCTCTTACGATTGGTATATGCGATACGCAAGAGATGTAGTGGAGTACGATAGCGAGCTTGATTATCTGTTCTTTGATGACAACGAGCTGGATTATGCGGTCGAACTCCCCGATGGCAGTGTGATGATCTTTTTGCACCAAAAATATTACGATTACGGAAGTTCCACCTCGCGTTTGTTGGATGACTATCAGCTCAATTGGCTGGAAGCAAGATTGGAGCAATATAAGGACACAACCGTGTTCCTCTTCTTCCACACCTTTATGGATGAGGAAGTGGGGGATGCCACCAATGCAAGCGGTAGCGAATACGGCTTGCCTATGATCAGCTCCACCGTGGAATATAAAAAGTTTAACGAGTATTTCCAAAAATACACCAACGTAGTGTATTTCAGCGGACACTCTCATTGGGCATTTGATTCGCAATTTGTTACTCCCAAGCCGGGCAAGACCAATTACGATAAGAACATTGATAACAAAGATGGCACTTTTGCAACGATGGTACACATTCCGGCTTGCTCAACACCTCGCGTTCTGGTCGGCAGTGGAGAGGGGCGTTCCGAGGGCTACATCGTTCACGTTTACGAGGACTGCATTGTATTTGAAGGCTACGAATTTGCAAAAGGTGAAACCTTTGCTTACGCCACTTTTATTATTGAAAAATAACAGTTTTTCCATTTTTTGAGAGGGAATTGAGCTCCTTGTGAGTTCAATTCCCGTTTTTGTGTTGATTTTCTTATTTTAGCACATATTACTGCCGCACACAAGAAAGTATTTTTGAAAAAAAGGTTGACAAAGATGCGATGTTGTGTTATAATGTCGGCGTGGTGATGTGACGGCGGTTCACCAAACCAACAGATAATCTTCACATTGACAATTTGATATTTTCACCATCGCACACAGTCACAAAAAATAAAAAAACAATAAAATCCAATCGGGGTATAGTACCATATTTGGGTGCTAGCCTCATGTCGCAAGGCGGCATTTGGCGATCCGGTTTCCTTGCCGGTCGTATAGTATCAGAGAATTCAAAAAAATTCTCGGGGTGTGGCACAGTTTGGTAGTGCGCTTGGTTCGGGACCAAGAGGCCGCAGGTTCGAATCCTGTCACTCCGACCAATTTCTTAACATTATAGAAATCAGTCCTTTTATTCTGACGAAAAAAAGGGCTGATTTTTTTAAAGCCAAAACGTTTCTTTTTGCTTATAAATTACACAGCAGTGTAACCTTTTTAGGCAAATACCGAGATATCTTTTAAACGTGCGTTTTGTATTCGAGATTGGTATCTCATTTACCCAAATCCTATAGGAGGATATTGCATTGATTTATTTGTACTACGGTGCTGCATTGGCATCCTGTTTATTGACTTTTGCATTTTTGTTTCTCTTACGAAATAAAGACATCTTTGGAGAGCGCATGAGCAACGCACGGTTGGTGGCGCTGGTCTATTCGACGCTCTTTTTTGTTCGCTTTTTTGGCGGTACACCGCTCATTCAGGAGACCATTGGTCTCAACGTTTATTCGCCGTTCGGTCCGCAGGGTGGCACAATGGTTATTTTGTCGGCACTTTTGTTCTGGCTCATCTACGCCGTTCAGCTCGCCGCAATCACCTATCCGTTTTTTGAAAAGCACATTCCGCTCGTTGCTCCCATTGTTCGCTACGTAGCCTTTGGCGTTTACGCACTTTCGATCGTTGCGCTCCCTATGCTCAACCGCGCGCAGGACGGAGAGCTTGCCAACGGCTTCCATTACCGCCTGCTCATCTTTGCTCTTGAGCTTGGAGTAGGACTTGCTCTGGCACTCTTTCAGATCACCAAGCAAAAACGCCCTGTTTTCAATCTCAAAAAGATTTTACTGACCGTGGCAATTTTTGTTGGCATGGTGGCTATTTCAATGCCGCACTGGGTGCCGCAGGCTCTCTTTGGACTGGGCAGCGATGCCATCCTGATTGAAAACTTTACCCTGACGCACAGACTGTTCCTTTACGGTGCGGTCGTGTTTGCACTGGTTGTTCATTTCTTGTTTGCAAGATGTGAATACGAGCAAAAGAGATTTGCCTTGCTTTACATCAGCATGGCAACCATGATCTCCTTTTGCTACAATTACGATTTTTCCGTTTTTGTCAATCTGCATCAATGGCCCTTGCACCTTTGCAACACGGCGATGTTCATCATCCCTTTGGTGCTTATTTTCAAGATGGAAAAGCTTTATTACTTTACCATTTTCATCAACGTGCTCGGCGCATTCTTTGCAATGATCATGCCGAACACCGACAAAGCAAACTGGCTCTCCTCGTCCTCTATGCAGTTTTGGACGAACCACTACATGGCAATGCTGTTGCCCTTGCTTTTGATGACTCTTAAGATTTTCGCACGCCCCAAAATGAAGCAGTTTGTCTACTCGCTCATTGCTTTCTTCGGTTACTATGCATTTGTCCTTTTTATGAATGCGTGGCTCACCGCAGAGGGGCACTCGGTCGACTTCTTCTTTATCAATTCCGACTTCATTGCCGAAAAGCTTGGCGACTGGGCAGAGGATCTCAGAAAGATCACCTTTGCGTTCAAGCTCGGTGACCTGAATCTTTTGATATACCCTGTGTATCAATCACTCTACTTTGTGGTCTATATTGTGCTTTCCTTTGCTATGTGGTTTATTTACGAGCAGGCATTTGAGATCATTGACACTTACGAAATTATTATGGAAAGGAACCGCAAGATCAAAGCAGATAGGCTGGCACTTGAGGTGCATCTTGCAGGACGCAGTATGCAGGAACCTATGAATCCCCAAAACGAAGGCAAGCTGATCCTTCGCGATTTTTCAAAACGATACTCCACCAGCGACGTTTACGCAGTTTACAAGGCAAACCTTGAAATTGAGGGTGGACAGATCTTTGGCTTCCTCGGCCCCAACGGCGCAGGTAAATCCACCATTATCAAATCCATCGTCGGTATTCAGACCATCACCTCGGGAGAGATCGAGATCTCCGGTTACGACGCAGAAAAGCAATCGGTAGAAGCAAAAATGCAGATCGGCTTTGTACCCGACCACTACGCACTTTACGAAAATCTGACGGGTAGAGAATATATCAACTATATCGCCGACCTTTACAACGTTTCCCGCGAGGATCGCGACGGGCGCATTGGCGAATACGTCAAGAGATTCCGTCTGGAAACGGCGATCGACAACCCGATGAAGACCTACTCTCACGGTATGAAGCAAAAGATCACCATCATGTCGGCACTGGTCCACAACCCCAAGATCTGGATCTTGGATGAGCCGCTGACAGGTCTTGACCCCGAATCCATCTTTCAGGTGAAGGAGTGTATGAAGGAGCACGCATCGCGCGGCAACATCGTATTCTTCTCCAGCCACATCATCGACGTTGTAGAAAACATTTGCGACCGCATCGCAATCATTCGCAAGGGGCAGATCCTTTGCACCAAAACCGTTGCCGAGATCAAAGAGAGCGGTATTCCGCTTGAGCAATTCTATATGGGCATGATCGATGGCAACACGCAGTCTCCCGTATCTGTTAAGGAGGCAGCAGGGCACGCCTTGCCCCAAGGAGAGACGGTATGACGAAAGCAAAGCTGAAAAAGGATGGATTTATGACATCCTTCCTTGAAAAGTGGCGAGCGCTCGTAACACTGGTCAAAATGCAGCTCAAGGAAAAAATGGATCTCGGCTATCTGCGTTCCCGCAAAAAGCTGATCTTCAAGATCACGTGGCTATTGATTGAGTTTGCGGCGATCACGGCGATCATTGCAGTGATCTTCCATTTTGTAAAGCTGCTCGGCTTGTTCTCGCTCACGCATGATGTTCCCGTTTCGGTCATCTCGTTGGTGTTTGGTATTATGCTTGCACTCTCGCTGATCACCGATACGATCGGGCTGATGAAATCTCTTTATTTTTCCAAGGACAACACCGTTCTTCTCACGTTCCCCACAACCCCCTCGCTTGTGTTCTTCTCCAAGCTTGCCACCTACTACGTGTACGAGCTTCGCAAGAGCTTTATGTTTACCATTCCCATGTTTATTGCATACGGTCTGGTGGTAAGAGGGTATGGCTCGGGAGATCCCAAGGGCTTGCTTTTTTACCCTTGGCTGATTTTGATGTTTGTGCTGATCTCAAGCATTCCCGTTTTGCTTGCGGCACTCTTGTCGATCCCCGCAATGTTCGTCTATCTTTTCCTCAACCGCGTCAAGATCTTACAGTATCTTTTGTATATCGCACTTGGCGGCGGTGCCATCCTTTTGATGTGGTGGCTCATTGGTTTGATTCCCGAGGATATCAACTTTATTGAAAGCTGGGGCAACACGTATTGGGAGGTGCAAGCCTTTCTCAATGACTACGTCGCGGCATTTGCCCCCATTTATTCCTTTACCGAGCTGATCGTTGGTAGAACCGTAGGACTGTCGAATGTGATATTCCACGCGGGTACGCTTCCGTCATTGCTCCTTTTGTCGGGGCTTGGCTGCGGGTTGCTGCTACTTTGCTTCCTGTGTTCCAAGCCGCTCTTCTACCGAATGGCATCCACGCCGTTTGAGTTCAAAAAGAAGGATAGGATCAAGCCGCGCAAAAACCGCAAAACGCTCCCGTTCTTCTCGGCAGTCAAAAAAGAATTTGTGATTGGGCTTCGCTCCAACGCGTTTATCAAATTGGGTGGGGTACTGATCGTAATCATGCCGATGGCGATCTATCTGCTCAACAAGATCTATTCTGCAATGGACACCCGTTTTATCGGCACGCAAATGACTGTTTGCTTTAACATCATCATCATTTTGCTGATCATGCTGATGACAAACATTGATATCGCATCGGTCTATAGCCGTGACGGCTCCAGTTCCTATCTCAACAAGATACAACCTACACCTTATGCGACCTTGTTGATCTCCAAGCTGATCTTCCCAATGATCATAGCGCTTGTGGGATTGATCTTTACCGTTAACGTATTTGCCATAGAGGCAGGGTTTGGCAAAACTGATGCCGTCCTGATCGGTATTATGATCTATGGCGTGTATGTTGCGCACCTGTTCTCGGGTGCGGAAAGTGACATCATGAACCCACAATACGAGCAATACGCAACCTTTAACGAGCAAACAAACAACCCCAACGAAACGGGAGCGGGCATTGGTGCCATTCTCCTGTCGGCAATTGTGTTTGCAATCACGTTCTTCCTGTCTTCCCGCAACGATGCGGGTGTGTGGCTCAAGCTTGCCATTGTAGCCGTAGTGTTTGCCATCCTTAAGGTGTTCACCTACCTATCCAAAATCAAAGCGTTTTACAAGGAGAAGCAATCATGAAAAAAACAATCGTTATCGTCATCCTTGTGGTTTATATCGCGTCCATTGCGGTAGTCAACTTCTTCGGCCTTGCCATCAAGGAGTTTGACGGTGTTGAGTACGTTGAAGAGATCAAATGCAACAGCATCACCGTAATGAATGAAACTCCAAAAACCTACGGTGTTCACGAGATCAACGAAGAGGGGATTCCGGTGTACCACTTTGTGTTCACACCGGGGGAATACAGTAAAGATCCCGAAAGTCTTGCAAACAACCCCAATGCCGTTCGCATCGACTATGAGGTTCTGCCGCACACGGCAGACGGCTCCAAGGTGGAGTTTATATTTGAAGAAAAGCCTTATGTCCATTTTGATGAGGAAACAAAAACCTTTATCTTTTTAAGAAACAACAGAAGCCTTACGGTAACCATTGTTTCCACCGACGGCTCTAACGTAAAAACAACGATCGTGATCAAAAGCAGATCCCCCCAAGCGAACTAAATCATTCCAAGAGGAAATGTCAAGATCCTATCGTAAAAATAAAAACAGTTGAAAGAAATTGAGGTGATAGCAACAGGTTTTTCATGTGTCCCAACGTAAAAAAACGTAACAAATCCACGGAGTTAAGCATAACTCCAACACCCTTTCTTAAGGAGGAATGAAAAAATGACAATTCAGAATTTAACCAGACTTTTAGCAGTAGTATTGACCATGGCAACGATGCTTTCGTTTGTTGCTTGCGGACCTTCCGGTGGAAATGACGGCTCTCTCAAGCTCGAATCCTTTATTATTGATCCTACGTCCATCAAAACAGAGTATGTGATTGGCGAAAAAGTTGATTTTTCCGGCATCAAGGCAACCGCAAAGTATAATGACGAAAACCTGAATAAAACCTATACCTTTGCAGAATTGACTATCTCAAACACCGACGGCATTACCGATACCGTTGGCGAAAAGGAAATTACCGTTTCCTTTATGGACCCTAACCTTGGCGTAAAGCAAGAAGCCAAGATCAAAATCAAGGTTGTAAAGTCCACCCCCGACCAAACGACTCCCGACGATCCCAACCAGCCCTCCACACCCGAGGAGCCCACGCTTGAGATTATCGGTTTTGATACTCCCTCTACGCTGGTAGCATTTAATGCTGCCAACAAAAATGCAGGCAAGCTGAACTACGGTGAGGCAGGTTTCTCCGGTCAGTTTGCAGTTGGCAACCAGATCTACGTTATTGGTAACCAAAACGAATTCAAACTCACCCCCACCGTTGAGATCCTGAACATTGAGACCGATGAAGAAGAAACCGCAAAGGAGTTCTTTGCAGAGGTCGTTATCTCCCTGAAAAAGAACGGCGAATACGTAGCCCTTACTGCACAAAAGAAAGAGGGCAACGTGGTTGAATATTACGATGGCGACCTGCTGATCGCTACCGTGAATACCTACAAGGGCACTTATCAATTCAGCGCAGATGCTGCAAATGCGGAAGTAAAGATCTCTGTAGCGCCTTCTACCAAGCAGTATATCGTATACGAAGAGGATTTTCCGCCCATCGTTCTTGAGGCAAAGGTCATCAATGCTTACAACGTATACGAGGCATGGCAGCTGGCTGTTGTTGACAACTACAACGAAGAATGGGCAGACCACAAGGCAACCCACGGTCTTACCAACGTTGTGGCAAACGGCATCGTTCTGCACAACGATATCCACCTGAGTGCCGCAGATGTTCCCGCAAGCTTCTTCCACACCACCACCGCAGACGTTGTTTACTACAAGCTCGATGAAAATGGTGAGCTGGTTCCTGCCAAGACTATTCCCGCAGGCACCAAATATTTGGTGGACTGGACGTTCATTTACGAGCACCGCGGTGCGGGTAGCTTTGTAATGGAAGGTAATATGTTTACCCTTGATACCAAGGGCTTCCCGATCATTCCTTCTCCCGGTGTATTCGGTAAGGATGCAGGCAAGGACTATGAGGAAGATTTCTCTAACGCAGCACTGTTCCGTTTCCTCGTTGCTGAGGAAGCTGCCGAAGAGGTAGTAAACGTTACCCTGAACAACATGGCACTCATCGGCAACGCCGCAAGAGACAACCTTGTTGACTCCACCGAGAGCCTGGCATCTGCAGGCGGTTTGATCTTCTTCAAATCCTGTGAGGGTGCACAGGTCACAATGAACAACATCATTGGTAACTCTTACTTTATCACCTACTTTACCGAAAATACGACCACTTTGAAGGTAACAAACTCCAAGTGCTTCGACTCTTACCAAAACGCGGCATTCGTATGGGGCGACTCCACCTTTGAGTTGATCGATTCTTACGTAAACGGTTGCGGCGGCCCCGCAATCATTGCACAGAGCGTTTGGGAGGAGAACCATCATCCCATCGTAAACGTAACCGGTGGCGTACTGGAAACACACCTTGGCGGTCAGGAAATCTGGTTCACTGCTGTTGGTGCAAATACGATCGTTGGTCAAATCAAAGCGCTCGGCTACGGTTTGCAGGCAGGCGGCCTTGGCAATTTTGTTGACGCAAAAGGTCAGATGAACATCAAGGGTGCCATCATGGCAAATGGCGACAACGCGACAGAAATTGTTACCGGTATTGGTGCACAAGGCTCTATTCTGATTGATGGGGAAGGTATCAACCGCTTCCAGACCGAGGACAACGTCAACTGGTTGACCATCCTTAAAATTTCGCAGGGTGCAATACAAACGACAGGTGCGACGCCTCCTTTCTTCACCGTTTACGGTGCAGACGGCACAGCATACACCCTCTACTCCGACGGTGAAAATCTGTTTGATTTTGCCGGCAACCTGTTTGGAACCGATCCCAGCCATCAGGCAATCGCTGCTGCATTCATGCAAGCAGACACCATCGTTTTGACACAGGGCGGTCTCTCCGTTGTATTTGAGTACTATCACTATTAATCAATGGCATAAGCGAAAAATTGCATAAAAAAGCCCCGCGCCCATCGAGTTTTCGATGGGCGCGGTATGTTTTTATTGATATTAAATTATGAAAGAACGGACCGTCGGGGACGCCGATCCCTACAAGAATTTGCTTTATTTTAATTTCTCGCTAACCTTGAAGAACCAATCCAAGAGGGCGGGCTCACTCTTTGGGGATGCCTCGGGGATGTTGTACCAATGTGCCGCGCCTGCTACCTCGTAGCCGCCATAAGGGAATTCCTCAACCGGGGCAAGGTAGCCCTCGGTCATGTTGGAATATCCGCACACGTACACCGTTTCGCGCGCAAAACCTGCGGCAACAAACATTTCTTCAAGCTTATTTCCTGTGAGCGTTAAGAGCTCAAAGGGGATAAACAGGAACACGCACGCTTTGCCAATGGCAAGTACCTGCAGGGGAACGCGCAAGGCAAAATCCGCGCCGTCCTCGATCATTTTCTCCATGTGGCGATACCATTGCAGCTGACGGAGCACAAAGTGCTTTTGAATATCCTCGGGGGAGCACTCGCGGTAAGACTTGGACTGGCGCGCGATCTCTTCGCGTACTGCATCAAGGTCGGTCATCTCCTTCATCGGGATGCGCACAACTTCATAGTACCTTGTCAGGTCTCCATCCAAGGGAGCTCCTTGCGGAGCGTTTTTTGTAAATGCTTCAACGGGGGTTGCTAATTCACGCCCCAAGCGCTCGATCAGCTCGTCGATGGGGAGCCCAAGATACAGCTGCGGGTTGATATCCGCCGCACGTCCCTGCAAAAAGAGGTAAGGGATCTCATCGGTGGAGAGCTTATTGAACTCTACCAGCCAGTCGGCAGAAATGGAATACGCGGTGTTGACAACGGCGTGGCAAGCGGCAGATGCAAGAACGCCGCAAAGCTTGCCTTTCTCGTTTCGGAACACAACTGCGCGAATGGAGCGGTCGATGACCTCGCGTCCCTCGCGGCGGTTGTGTGTCGTCATCAGGGTTTCGGGCAGAATGGCAAAGGATGCGTGCACAGGGCAGGCGCGCTCAATAGCGCGAAGTGCCGCACGTCCGCAAACCTCGCCGACGTAAGCAAAATAGTCGGTGTCAATGGGGAGTTCGTCAAGAATCCCCGAGGCAGGTGCTGCATGGGTGTGAATGCAGGAGAGTGCCATATCCTCGCGCGCAACACCTGTCAGGTCGGTGATCTGTGCGCTTACCAAGCGGTAGGTGTCCTCTCTCAGTCCAATGAGGTCGAGAGAGAACAACAAAAAAATCTTCTCCCCGTCCACCATCGCGCAAACCTTTGCGTGCAGATCGTCGCGCACACCCTCGGTTGCGGGAGAGAGGCGAAAGCCGTAGCCGTCAAGGTAGGTGTACTCGGGGTGCTTGGGGGTAATAATGGCATCGGCAAAGCCGAGGCGGAGTGTCTGTTTCATCATGTTTTCTCCTTTATAGCTTCGGAGTTTTGAAATTGGGTTTTCTAAAATCATTATACAAAAATACGTCCAAAAAGTCAACACCCACGTCCAAATTTTGTGCCCCGGGGGGCAAAAATCTCCCATGATGCAAAAAAGAGAGACAAAAAATGCAAAATCACTCTTATTTTAACAGATTATTCGTTGACAGGACGCAAAAAATCATATATAATTGAGAGGAAAGAAGCTACAAAGGGGGCGCAAGATGGAACAACGTTATTTTGTGGGCGTTGACGGCGGCGGAACCAAAACCGCGCTGGTGGCTCTCACACCCGAGGGATGCGAGGTCGCCTCAGCGGTGTGCGGTCCGCTCAACTATAACTTTATAGGCGTGGATGCGGCTCTTGGTAATTTGCAGTCCGGCATCGCATCTCTTGAACTCCCCCGAGGGAGCATTGCCGCTGTTGGCATTGGAGACCCCTCAATTGACGATACATCCGATAGTCCCGCGGCAAAGGAATTTGCCCACCGCGCAGCAGATGCTCTGGGCGTTCCCGTTCATATTCGAAGCGATGCGTTCATGACACTTTTTGCGCTCACAGGCGGCAAAAAGGCCGGCGTGCTCATCATCTCGGGCACAGGTTCGATGGCGATCGGTGAGAATGATGTCCATGAGACCGCCGTCGTTGGCGGCTGGGGGCGACTGACCGGCGACGAGGGCAGCGGCTATTACATTGGGCGCGAGGGCATTTGTGCCGCGCTTCGCGCTGTCGATGGCGTTGCCCCAAAGACCGCACTGACCGATGCGGCTCTCGCTCACTTTGGTATGGATACTCCGCGCGATCTCATTTCTGTTTTTTACGGAGAGAATGAACCCGACGTTGCAGGCTTTGCCCGTCACGTGGCTTTGCGCGCCGATGAGGGCGACAAGGTTGCCGAGGCCATCCTTTTGGATGCCGCCGCACATCTGTGCCGCTATGCATCGGTCCTCGTTGGTCGTTGCCGCGCCGATGTGCTTGGCGTGTGGGGCAGTGTGCTTTGCAAAAACAAGACTGTGCGCCGCGCATTTGAAGAGGGTGTGCGCAAACAATTCCCACATATCCAAATCTGTGAGCCGTCCATCAGTGCTCAGCATGCCGCGGCTTTGTATGCGGCAAAAGAGGAAAAAGGAGAGTGACACCAATGAACTCTGCACAACGTTACATTGACGAAATCAAACGCCTTACCTTGGTGGTTGAATCGACACAACAAGAAAACATGGAGCGCGCGGCAACCTTGATTGCCGATGCACTCTGCGGCGGTGGCTATATCTTCACCTTTGGCACGGGGCACTCCCACATTCTTGCCGAGGAGATCTTCTACCGTGCCGGTGGCTTGGTTCGTGTCTGTCCCATTCTTGAGGACTCTCTGATGCTCCATCGCGCGGCGGCGGCAAGCAGTCAGCTCGAGCGTGTAACAGGTCTTGCCTCGGTACTGCTCGATGACGTGGATGCCGTAAAAGAGGGGGGTGTGATGTTCCTGTTCTCTAACTCGGGCTGCAACACCGTGGCTGTGGAAATGGCAGAAGAAGCGCGCGCACGTGGACTGAAAACGGTCTGCATCACCAACCTGACACACGCAGCACGTTCCCGCTCCCGTCATCCCGAGGGACATAAGCTCTGTGAAGTCTGCGATGTTGTCATCGACAACATGGGCTGCTACGGAGATGCGGCGATCGAGGTAGGGAATGCCACAACGGGTGCGACCTCAACGGTCATCGGCTCTATGATCTTGCAGGCGGTCGTTTGCCGCGGCATCGAGCTTACCCAAGAGAGAGGCGGCAATCCCGAGGTCTTTCAGTCTGCCAACACCGTTGGCGGCGACGAAGCCAACGAGACCTACATCAAACAGTACAAAGCATCCATTCGCTCACTGTAAGCGAATTATCATACATAAAAGGAGAAACACTATGCTTGCAATTCACGGCGGCGAGCCCGTTCTGAAACATAAGGTACCTGCCTGGCCGCAGGTCACCGACACCGACCGCGAGATGCTCAAAAACACCCTTCTTGCAGGTAACTACAAGAGCGGTCAATTGAGAGAGCAATTTGAGAAGACTTTTGCAAAGGACTGT
This sequence comes from Oscillospiraceae bacterium, assembly GCA_015063725.1. Classification (GTDB taxonomy): domain Bacteria; phylum Bacillota; class Clostridia; order Oscillospirales; family CAG-272; genus UMGS1865. Next base: position 41,141 of record SVTP01000004.1, on the reverse strand, counting down.
GGCGTGGCACACTGCTTTGCCGTTGCCAATGGTACAGTCTCCCTGGAGCTGCTTTTGCGCGGCTTTGGCATCGGTCGCGGCGACGAGGTCATTCTGCCGCCCTACACCTTTATCGCAACGCTGTCATCCATCGTGTTTGCAGGGGCAACCCCCGTGCTTGCCGATATCGACGATAGCAATTACCTCATCTCCCCCGCATCGGTTGAGGAGAAGATCACCCCAAAGACACGCGCGATCGTTGCGGTTGCCGTTGGCGGATGTCCCCCCGATCTCGATGCACTTGAGGAGATCGCACATCGCCACGGTGTCAAGCTGATCGTAGATGCCGCACAGGGTGTTGGAGCGGAATGGAAAGGAAAGAGCATTTGCGCCTATGGCGATGCGGCTTCTATCTCCTGCCAGAACTCCAAAAATCTGACCAGCGGCGAGGGCGGTATCATCACAACAAACGATGACGTCCTTGCAAAAAATCTCGAATTGATGCTCTCGGGTGGCTGCGAGGACGGCAAATATGTAAGCGTTGCACAGGATCACCGCATCACCGAGCTGCAGGCATCCATCCTGCTTTCGCAGTACGAAAAACTCTCTCGCGAGGTCGTTTTGCGCGACAAGAATGCCGCATACCTTGCAGGCAGACTGCAAGGGCTCGGCTTTGTAGAGCATCTTGCTTATGACGAGCGCATCACAACGCACGCCTATCACCTTTTCCTGATGCGTTTCAAAAAAGAAGAATTGGCAAAAAAGGGCATCACACGCGACCAATTCATTAAGGCGCTTGTTGCTGAGGGCGTGCCGATCTGCTCGGGCTACGCGCCCCTTTATACCTTCCCCTGTGTGACCTCTCGCGATACCGAGAGAATGATCGGTGCCAAGATTGACACAACGCCGCTGCCCGTTTGCGAGCGCGCATCCTTTGAGGAAGGCTCATGGATGGGACAGGCGGTCCTGCTTGCAAAGAGAGAAACGCTGGATGCGATCGCAGATGCCATCATCAAGGTGTGGGAACACGCCGACGAACTCAAAGCTGTGTAAGGAGGGGGGGACATGGATATGCAAAAAAGATTGATTGATACCGAGCTTTCCGTCCTTGAAAGCGGTGTTTGGGGTACCATTGGTGGCTATTCCGTATCCGCCGCAAAGGCTTTGGCAGAATATAGCGGTGCCAATTTCGGGCTCCTTTGCCACAGCTACGATGCAGCATACGAGGCAGTCCTGCGCCACTTTGGTGCGCGCTTTGACGAGAGCCAAACATCCGATGCCACGGTTGTTGGCGAGGTCTCGGCACCTGCCGATTCGTTGGTTGCCGTTTGCGTGGGTTCCACCCCTGTTTTTGCCGACGTGTGCGAAAATTGCGGCATGATCCGCCCCAAAACACTTGCGGCATTTCTTGAGAATGTCAACCTGCCTGTCCGCGCGGTCGTGTTGGACTATTTGGTTGGCAAAAAAGAGGACTACAAGCTTTCTCGCGTGTATGAGATCTGCCGCGAGAAGAAGATCCCGCTCATTCTCAACGTGGGCGGATACATCGGTGCGCGCCATGAGGGCAAGCCCCTGACTGATTTTTGCGATGCCGCCATCTTTGATCTTGGCAAGGGCTCTGCCATTGACGTTGGTATGAGCGGCTTGATCTTAACAAACGAGATGGGCATCTTCCAAGGCGCGTTTGCCTACCACAACTGCGGACGCGGCTTTGGAGAGGGGGCATCCCTTGTGATGAACGATATCGTTGGCGGAGATCTGCGTGTGACCGAGTGGACTGCCGCCGCCGCACAGATCCTTTTGGAGGAGGGTGCACTTGCCACTCCCACACCGCTGCGCCAGGAGCGCATGAAGGGACAGCCTGTTTTTGACACCCCGTATGTCAAAAAACAACTTTAATACCACTCAATAACGAGAGGAGGCTCTTTCTTTGAAATTGCAACTGAAACAAATTGAATGGAAAAAGATCATCATGGGGCACATATGGCACAATCTTGCCGTGCTTTTGTGTGGTGCTCTGGCAATCTTCTTTTTGGTGCTGGCGCTTGTTGCTTTGTTTTCTTTCCAAAAAAATGAGGGGATCGCCGTAAAGGAAGCGTTTGACGTTTCTTCCTCTCCCTTGGATGCTACAGAGCAAAATTTTGTTACGCAGCTGAGCGGATACCTTGTCAACAACGAGGATAAAAAGGCAGAGGTTGAAAAGATCCTGATCGTGGTCGGCAATGGGCGCGACCGTGAGGAGATCGAGATTGACGGCTTACCTCTCTATCCGCGTTTTGCAGAAGAGATCCGCCACGAGTGGAAAACCACCCTTGCTTTTGACCGCATTCATTCGGTCAGCGTAGTGGTCGACGGTCAACGCCAACAGCTTGCCAATAGCACCGCCGATTGGGAATTTGATCCCAACGTGATCATCTATGCACTTTTGTGCGCCATCTCCTGCTTCGGCACGGTCTTTGCTGCCAAAAAGCGCTATTATCGCTACCAAGAGGATCAAATGGCAGTGCAAAACACATAACAAAAAAGATGGAACAGCACCCGCCGTTCCATCTTTTTTTGCTTACTTATCTGCTTCACCCTCATAAATGGAGTCCTCGGTCAGGGCAGAGAGAACCTCTTTGCTGAAATAGTCCAGGGGATCTACCTGCAGTCCCTTTACGGTCATTTCCACGTGCAGGTGAGGCTCCTCGGCGATCTCGATCATGGCGGTGTCGCCAACAGATCCCAAAAGTTGACCTGCCTCTACCTCGGCACCAACGGTAATGCCGTCTGCTAACTGCTTGGAGAGGTTTTTATAAACCGTTACGGCGTCTCCCGTATGAGAGATCGCTACGCTCCAACCCATCATGGGGTCTTCCCAAATCTGTGCTACCGTTCCCTGTGCCATTGCGCAAACGGGAGCGGCTTCCTCTGTGGCGATATCAATGCCAAGGTGCACGCGGTATTCGTTCAGCGTAGGGGAGAACACCTGTGTGTCAACGCTATGCTTTTTGGAGAGCACACCGCCAACGGGCAGGGCAAACTCGGGCAAGGTATTGCCTTGTGTGGGCTTGTCGTTCTCGTTGGTTTGAGGGGGTGTTGTGCCCTCGGGAGCAGGTGTCTCCACTGCGGGAGGCGTGGTTCCCTCGGGGATTTTGTTTGCTCGGTTGTTGACTGCGGTGATGACGAGGACAACGGAGATGGAGAGAAGCACGATGATGGCAGAGAGGTAAACCGCACGGTTTACGCGAATGTGCTTCAGCTTTTTGAAGAATTCAGATTCTTTCCAGTTCTTTTGCATTTTGATACTCCTTTGATATGATGATATTGCGCCGCGGGGCAGGGGGCAAAAACCCCTTTTTTCGCGTCTGGCTGTCTTTATTTTTTCCTTTCGTGGACGTTTTATACAGCCCTTGCAATTTTTTTGCAAAAAGACGCGCAAATTTCGTAAGAAAATCAGCACGAAAAGAGACATTTATTTGCTCTTGTTCATCGTTTGTCCATATATGTGTGTTAGAATATACTTTGGATTATTATATAGCGGAGCCGAAACGCTCCCAAAACCAGTCAGAAAGGACCTGAACCTCTCATGATCAAAATTGAGCATCTTGTAAAAAATTACGGCACCACCTGTGCGGTGGATGACATCAGCTTTTCTGTTGAAGAAGGCGAAATCGTTGGTCTTCTTGGCCCCAACGGCGCGGGCAAGAGTACCACGATGAACATTCTCACAGGTTGTCTTTCTTCCACGTCGGGCAAGGCGTGTATCGCAGGCATTGATATTCTTTCCGATCCCATCGGTGCCAAAAAGCTGATAGGCTATTTGCCCGAGCAGCCCCCCCTGTATTTGGATATGACGGTTGGGGAATACCTCAACTTTGCATACGACCTCAAATGCTGCAAGCTGAATCGCGAGGAGCACTTGCAAACCATTTGCGAAACGGTTAAGATCAGCGATATGTACCACAAGGTCATTCGCACCCTTTCCAAGGGCTACCGTCAAAGAGTGGGCATTGCGCAGGCTCTCATCGGCAATCCCAAGGTCATCATTTTCGACGAGCCGACCGTAGGACTTGATCCCAAGCAGATCATCGAGATCCGCAACCTGATCCGCAGTCTTGGTAAGGCACACACGGTTGTTCTTTCCACGCACATTCTGCAAGAGGTACAAGCCGTTTGCGACCGCATCGTCATCATCAACAAGGGCAAGATCGTTGCCAATGAAAAGACCGAGAACATTGCAAACGTCATGAGCCAGAACCGACGCTTCAACGTCAAGATCGTCGGCCCTCAAAAGGACGTGCTTGCCATGCTGCGTGCCATGCCTGGCATCACCTATGCCGAAGGCTTGGCAGAGAGAGACGGCGATGCGTATTCTTATATGATCGAGAGCGATGCCGGCATCGACATCCGCAAAAAGCTGTTCTACCAACTCGTTGAGCGCAACTGGCCTCTGGTTGGTATCGAATCCATGGGTATGAGCCTTGAGGATATTTTCATCTCGGTTGTTGACCACTCCGAGGAGAAGAAGACCTTGGGAGCCGCACGTGAGCGCGTAGCGCGCAAGGCGCGCAGAGGCGCGGCAGCAACGCAAGAGAAGGAGCTTGGAGCTGCTCTTTATGCCGATGCAGAGCGTCAAAGAGCTGAGGCGGCAAAAACTGCCGACGAGGACGACGACGAGTAACCGTTACCCATTACAGAAAGGAATTGCTAATTTATGTTCGCCATTTATCGAAAAGAGTTATCCTCTTACTTCATCAATCCCATCGGATACATTTATTTGGGAATCTTTTTGGTGTTCTCGGCTCTGCTTTGCTGCTACACCACCATCATTGCAGGCACCTACAACACCAGTCAATATTTCTTTTATCTCATCATTGCATTCGTCATTCTCATTCCGCTTTTGACAATGAGACTGTTTGCCGAGGAGAGAAAGATGCGTACCGAGCAGATGCTCCTGACCGCACCCGTCACCATTACGGGTATGGTTTTGGGTAAGTATTTTGCAGCTCTGACTCTGTTTGTGGGCGGCGTTCTGCTTTCCTGCATCAACTTCATCCCCTTGTATGTGATCGCCAATGCTGAGAGAGGTGGAACAGAGTACTCCCTGACACATATCGGTCCCGTAACAGGGCAGATCGTCGGTTCTCTGATCGCACTCATTCTGTTGGGCGCGGCGCTCATTGCCATTGGAACCTTTATCTCCGCACTTACTGAAAACCAGCTTTCCGCCGCCGTTATCACCATCGGCGTTATTGCGGTCATGGTTTTGCTCAATGTATTCAACATGCTCACCGATGCCTCGGGACAACCCATTATCGGCAGCTATGCCGTTCGTTTTGTGATCGACTGGGTATCGGTACTCAGCCGTTACAGCAACTTCAGTGCAGGCGTGTTCGACTACGCGGCGCTTTTGTACTATGCATCGCTGGCATTCGTTTTCCTCTTCCTTACCGTACGCGTTTACGAAAAGCGCCGTTGGGGTTAATGCCCGGGAGGGAAAGCATCTATGAAAAAACGATTCATACGCAACAAAAAGGTGCGTTATGCCACAGTGGCGGCAACGCTGACCGTTATGGTCATTTTGGTAGCGGTGCTTGCCAATGCGGTGCTCTCGGCGGTGGTAGAGCGTTACGAGCTTTACACATCCCTGACACCCACGCTGGCATTTGACGTTACCGAGGACTGCTATACAGTTCTTGAGGGTGCCTTTGAGGCGCATCGCAGAGCGGACGGAAAGCTGCCTGAGGTTGAGATCCTGTTCTGCGATCTTGAGGATGCCGTAAAAGCAGAGGGGAACGAGAACTACTACCTCTACCATACGGCGCGCGCTCTTGCCGACCGCTTTGAGAATATCAAACTCAAATTTTACGATATCTACATCAACCCCTCTCCCGTCAAGGACTATACCGTCAGTCACAATCCGCTCACAGGAGAGGAGATCATCACTCCCCTGAACAGTACGAGCGTGATCGTTGTGAGTGAGGGCTACCACCGCGTTTACAGGTGGACAGACTTCTACGTATTTGCCGATGACACCAGCTCCCAGCCTTGGGCGTATAGCGGTGAGCGCAAATTGAGCTCCGCTTTGATGCACGCCGTCGATAACGACGCTCGCATTGCGTGCCTTCTGACCAATCACGGTGAGGTCTCCTATGACTACGAGCTTTTGACCATTCTTGACGATGCAGGTTATACGGTCGTTTATATTGACCTGTATAAGGATCCCATTCCCGAAACCTGCGACGTCATCATCAGCTACAACCCCAACACCGACCTGGTAGCCGATGGCGTGTCTGACATCTCCGAGACGGAAATTCTGGATACGTTTTTGGCACAGGACGGACATTCCTTCTTCCTCTTTTTGGAGAACGGAACGCCGAATATGCCCAATTTCGAGAGTTACATCAAGGAGTGGGGCATTGAGACCGAGTATGCAAGAAATGCTACCACAGGTGTTTCGCACCGTTACACCGTGCAGGACACCTCGGGCTCTTTGACGTCTGATGGCTATACCATTTACGGTCATGCAGCAGGCAGCGACAACGGTCGCTTTGTCGATCCCGCAAACGAGTATGTTGTCTTCGGTAACTCTACTGCACTTGCCGTTACGGGTGAGGGATACGTCGCAAAGCAGGACGGCACCTACACCAACATGAACGGCACACGCACACTCTATCCCCTTTATCGCAGTAGTAATAAGACTACGCACTGGGCAAACGGCGAGGCGGTTGACGGTGGCTCCTGCATTTTGATGAGTTTGACCGAGCAAAAAAATGCCACGGGCTCCTCTTATGTGGGCGTGGTATCCTCTGTCAATTTTGCTACACGTACCTATCTGCAATCTGCCGTATATGATAACGGCGACGTATTGCTCGAGCTTTTTGAAGAGATCGGCGGACGCACCGTTCCCACAGGGCTGACCATCAAGCCCTTTGCCTCTTACGATATCAGCACCATCACTACCGCGCAAATGCTGCGCTGGACGGTTGCGCTGGCACTCATTCCTGCCGTCAGCATTCTGACGGCTGCGATCATCGTGCTCATCAAACGCCGCCGCGCATAACCAAAACCCCGAAGAAAGGAAAGAAACAGATATGAAACTCGGAAACGGATGGGAGCGCAGGCTCCGTCACGGCTCCGCCTCATTGGGACTTTGCATCATTGTGCTGGTCGCCGTCCTCCTGATCAATGTTGGCATGACGGCGCTTTGCACAAGTCAGTTCTGGTTTATCGACCTGACACCGCAGTCCACATATACCGTCTATCAGGAGCATAGCAATCTGCAAAAAAAGAGCGGACTTTACACCCTGATGGATGAGACCGTCAGCTATCTGGAATACGTCTTTGAAGAAGCCAACAAGGGAAGAGAAGAGCCGGTAAAGGTAGAGATCATCTTTTGCGATGAGCCCGACCAGTTGACCAAGGCAGATTCCATGCGCTACGTGTATTACACCGCGCTTGCTCTGCAAAAGCAATTCCCCGATACCATCAAGGTTTCTTGGAGAGACGTTTGGAGCAACCCCTCCTCGGTGGATATGTACCGCAGTACCTCTTATTCCACCATCTATCCCAGCAACGTGATCGTTGCCAGCGGCACAGAGTTCCGCATCAGCTCGGCACGTTCCTTCTACACCTATGACTCCGAATCTCAAACCGATGTACCGATCGGATACAACGGACAAAAGCAGTTTGCAAAGCAGATTCAGGACGTTACGGGTGCCGAGGCTCCCATCTGCTGCTTGACCGTCAATCACGGCGAGCCTTTTGCCGAATGGAGCTTGAGCGACCGCGCAAGCTGGCCCGAATACAGTGAACTTATGAACGTCATTGAGGGTGCGGGATATGAAATTCAGTATCTCAATCTTGAGACCGACGAGATCCCCGAAAACTGTCGCCTTATTTTGACGTTTGATCCCCAAACCGATTTTGTTTCTGCCTTTGGCAATGCAGATGTAAAGGTCTCGGAGACCAAAAAGCTGGATGCGTTTTTGAAAAAGTCCTATTCCTTTATGGTGTTTATGGATGCCGATACTCCCCATATGCCCAACCTTGAGGAATATTTAGCATTCTGGGGCATTGAGTACCAACGCGCCAACGGGCAAAACGCAAATGGCGAGACCGTAAAGGGTAACTATACGATCGTGGATGCCGCAAACGCACTGGACGGTACAGGCAACACCTTTATCGGTCAGTATCCCTTTGGCAAGGGAATCGGCGCAGCTGCAATGAGTGATATTATTGCGGCAGGCACCGAGCCCAAGGTCATTTTCGGCAACGCTATGCCCATTGCATTTTCTTCCACCTACGATATTGGTTACGTAATGGCAGACGAGGAGAACGGTACTCCCGCCTATACCTTTGCATACGCAAGCCGTGACGGCTGGAACCGTATGGTCTATGACGTCTTCCGTTCGGGAACCTCCGAGAACCTTGCAAACTATTCGGTTAAGAATGGGGGAGAGGTCCTGACCGATGAGAACGGTGTGCCCTTGGGCGGCACGGGTGTGTTCAACGTGATGACACTCTCGGCAGAACGTCGCACAGTGGGTGAGGGTATGGGATATACTACCGTCAACCAGCCTTCCTTTGTTTGCGCAGTCGGCTCTACCGAGATCGCCAAAAATGCATTCCTTGGTAGCACCTCCTATGGCAACACCGATGCACTCCTCTCTGTTTTGCGTTACATGGGCAAGGAAGTCAACCCTGTGGGACTTAGCTTCCTCGCACTTTACGATATGCAAATTGATACCGATCAGCACATGCAGACCGATAGCACCACGGGCAAGACCTCGGTGGCATCGGGCATCATTACCGCAACGGTCATTCTCACAGCACTCCCTGCCGTTGTTATGACGGTTGCAGGTGTGGTTGTGCTGGTGAAAAGAAAGACGCGCCAATCGACGCGTGCGTAAGATCTACAAAAGCAGGTTCAAAGAGAAAGGGAATATAAAATACCAATGAAAACAGGAACCATTATCAACCTCATATTCGATGCCAATCGCGGAAGCGTATCCCAATTGAGCCGCGAGGGTGTTGTGGGAGAGCCGTTTGGACAGCTCCCAACACCCACTCGCCGCGGGTACACCTTTGTTGGCTGGTATCACGGCGAGCTGCCCGTCACGCCCGATACGTTGATCGAAACGGATGAAGATATCCGCTTGGTGGCGCATTGGGAAAAGGCAGCATCCGCCCCCGATAAAAAGCGCTCGATGCTCAAGCGTCAAAAAACTGCCATTATCATTCTGTCGGCAGTTGCGCTTGTCCTCATTGTTACCTTTGTCATCGTGTCGCAGCTCATCGCTATCTATTCCTTTGTTGACACCTATACGGTGGACGGCGTGGAGCACAGAGACAAGTACTACGTCAAACGCCATGAAGGCGTGTATAAGCTCTTTGATAAAGATGGCAACCTGATGGATACCAACGGGGTGCTTGACACCGTCTTTATTGCAAGAGGAAGCGGAAACGAGTACAGGATCGATCCCGAAACAGGTGAGCATACTCTGCGCGCAACGGTAGATGCCGAGGATGGCGAATATTCCTCGGGCACTGTTCTTCTGGTCTTTCCGCAGGTCCGCTCCGAGTATATGTACTCCATCGAAATGAAAAACGAGCAGGGCGGAGACTATACTATCTACCGCACCGCCGACGATGTTCTGGTCAAGGGCTTTGAAAAATCCAATCTGGAGTTTGACCAAGATCTGTTTGCGCGACTTTGCTTCTCTTGCGGCTATATGCTTGCCAACCGCAAAATGGGACAAAACTCCACAGACCCTCTTATTCCCCGTCTTGAGGACGGAACCATCGACTATTCTGTTTACGGTCTTGATACGCCGCAGGCGACCTATACCATCAGCGGCGTGCTTTTCAAAAAGAATGCCGATGGAAGCGACATGTATCAAAACGGTAAATACGTGATTGATTACGATGAGCAGGGCAACCCGCAGCCTGACCCCGAAAAGACCTACACCATTCACGTTGGTGATGCCATTCTCTCGGGCGGCGGCTACTACGTCCGCCTTGAGGGCAGAGGCTCGGTTTATATCATTACAACCGACTATATCGAAGAAACCGTATTGCAACCCATCGAGCAGCTGGTCGTGCCGCGCGTAGTCTTCCCCGTATCGGTCACCTACCACAGCATGGGCAAGGATTTCCTTTTGGGTACGATTGACGACTGGACGAAGGATACAAAGGATTATCTCGAGACCATCGTTGCTTTTACCTATTCCGAGCTTGAGGAGCGCGTCAACACCATGAACTCCACGCGCCCCTATCTGCCGGGTGTCAGCGTTATGTCGGGATACAACATCAATGAAAACAGTGCTATTTCGATATTTGAGACACTCTATTCTGTCGAGGCTGTTGCCTGCAAGCGGATCGGCTTGACGCAAGAGTCAATGGCGGAGTTTGGGCTTGATAAAAACGTCTATTATCTCACCTACAAGACCTTTAGCGGTCAATACGATGAGGTAACGGGTGATAAGAAGTACGCGGAAAACCAACTCTTTATCAGCCAAAAAACAGAGAACGGAACCTACTATGTGGCAGCCGTCCCCTTTGATATGATCGTTGAGGTAGACCAATACTATCTCTCCTTCCTCGAGTGGGACTACATGAAGTGGTATAATGAGGCATTCATCTTCCATAACATTTCCTACGTTCGCGACCTCAAATTTGAGTTTAGCGGCGAGGCGTTCGGGCTCCCCGAGGATCAGGTTTTTGATTTTGACCTTGACAACTCCCTGAGCTATACTTACTACAAAAACGACAAGGGCGAGTTTGCGGCAGTCAACCTCACCGAGGGAAAGATCGTCTACTTGGAGGACGGAACAAGGGTTTACAAGCGCAAGGGGGTTACCTATTCCAACCTTGTAGAGCTTGACTTTGATAAGGTAGAGGTTGTCAGCTACAAAGAGATCATGCAAAACGCCTCGCTTACCAACGTTGTTTACGTACCCGAAACCTTCTACTATGTCAACAAAGACGGAGACAACGTAAAGGTCTCTCCCGATTACGTTACCAAAACCATTGAATATGAGATTGAGCGTGACGAAAACGACAAATATCTTGGTGGACATTATTATTACATAGACGAGATCCGCGGTGAGCGCATCCGCGTCAACCGTAGCTTTGGCGATCCCATTTACCGGTTTACGTATAAGGATCCGGAGACAAATAAGAGCGCTACATACGAGGTTGCGCTTGGCATCAGTGCAAAGGGACTCGAGGTTTTATGCAACGGTAAAAAGCTGGATTACACGATTTCCAACACAGGCATGGGAGATGCCGGTGTAGAAGAGTACGAGACCGTTACGGCTTCCGACAACTTCCGCAGACTGCATATGGATCTGCTCTATTTCTCGCTCGTTGGCGACGTTGATCCTGTTGAGTTTAAGGAAAAGATGGGTATGAGCGTTGAGGAATACCTTGCAAGTGAGAGCAAAAAGCCCATTGCAAGTATCTCCATGCACGTTGAGGACTACGCAAAAGCACTCAATGGCTACACCTATCATGACGAGGACGGCAAAGAGATTCGTTACTACGAGGAGAACATCTCGCAGTATTTCGAGTATAAATTCTATCAGTACTCCGATTGGAAGGTGCTGGTCACCGTAGAGCTCTTTACCAAAAACGAGAAGGGAGAATTTGTTACCAACTCTCCTGACGGCGTGGTTGGTAAGTTCTACGCCTCTACCGCAATTCTTGAAAAGCTCGTGGTAGACATCGATCGCCTTTTGAACCAGGAACTGATTGATACAACTGTTTAAACAAAAACGGGTGCTCTGCTTTGGCAGAGCACCCTTCATTTTTTTGTTCGGTTTTATGCGTCTTGATTGAGGTTTTGAATGAATGCGATCAAATCATCATAGCTGCCGTTGGGATAAACGGAAATGTCAGCACCTTTGGGGTTGATCAGGCAATCTGTCAAAAGGAACACGCGGCACCCAAGCGTTTGGGCTATCATATCTTCTTCAACGTCATTGCCCACCATCAAGCATTCCTCGGGGCAAACACCCAAGGATTGCATCACGTCAAGGTAATAGTCGGGGTTTGGCTTGCAAAAACGGGAGTTTTCGTAGGTGGTGTAAAGCTCAAAATCCGAGGTGGAAAGCCCCGCCCATGCAATGCGTCGCTCGGTAGCCATTGCAGGAAAGATAGGATTGGTCGCAAGCGCTGTGCGCAAGCCGCATGCCTTTACGGTATCCACAATTTTGCGCGCCGCAGGTGTGTAGCCGCAAGAGGTTCTTACCTTGTCAAAGTCCTCGCGATAGTAGGCGGCAAAGTGCTCCTCATCCTGTCTTGCAGGCTTTCCGTAGGCAGTCTCAAAACCCTGCCAAAAGCGCTCCTCGTTGGTTGTCTTGCCGTCATTTTTCACCATTGCGGCAGTTCCTTGCCAAATGGAGTTAACCAGCTTTTGCGGCTCATAGCCAAGGGGCGCCAAGCGACGGGCAAGTCCGCCAAAATAGGCTTTGATAAATTCGTTCATATCCATCGGTAGCAGCGTGCCGTCAAGGTCAAACAAAACGGTGGTTACTTTCATACGGTCTCCTTTTCTTGTGGGGGGTCGCTTGCCAAATCGGGCAACACGTCCTCATCGTTTGGGGTGGTTTTAAGAAAATACAGCATAAAGGGAATAGACAAAAGTCCCGTAATGACGTCAGCTGTAGGCTGCGCCAACTGAATGCCCGTCAGCCCCAAAAGATGATGTAAGATCAGCAGTACGGGAATAAAGATCGCGCCCGAGCGCAAGAGTGAGAGCAGGGATGCAATTCCTGCGCGGCGAATACTTTGGTAGAGCATGTTTACGGGCACAGAGAGCGCGAGGAACAAAATGCCAACTGTTGCATAGCGCAGGGCAGGAACACCGATTTTGCGCACGTCGGGATGCTCTTGGAAAAGATACACAATCGGTTCTGCAAAAATAAAGCCGAGGGATGCCAGAACAGTCAACAGACAAAAGCCGAATACGGTGGTAAAGATCAAGCCTTTTTTCACACGGCGGTACTTTTTTGCCTGATAGTTAAAGGATGCCACAGGTTGGAAGCCCTGACCGATGCCAAGGCCGACAAACATGACCAGAGAGGAGAAGCGGTTGACCACGCTCATGGCGGCAATAGCGGCATCTCCAAAGGACTTTGTCAGGTTGTTCAGAATTCCGCCCGAGATCGAGTTGAGACCTTGTCGGATCAGAGAAGGAAAGCCGACCTTGCAAATGCCGAGGTACTCGCGAGCATCATGGCTGATGGCACGAATGGAGAGTGTGCTTTGTGCCATACGCAAATACAGGACAACGAGGATACAAAAACTGATGAGCTGCGAAATGGCAGTTGCCATTCCCGCACCAAAAACGCCGAGATTGCAAACACGAATGAGCAAATAGTCGCCAAAAATATTCAAAATGCCACCCGTCGTCAAGCCGATCATGGCATAAAAGGCTTTGCCCTCATAGCGCAGGTTGTTATTCAGTATCAGTGAGCCGATCATAATGGGGCAAGCGGTCAGCACCCAAAAGCCGTAGTCACGCGCATAGGGAAGAATGGTCTCAGTGCTGCCCAAAAGGCGGAGCAGGGGATCCAGACAAAGAAGTCCGCCAATCGACAGGACAAGACCGATGCCAATGCCCGTAAAAAACGCGGTGGAAACGTATCGCGTAGCGCTTTTTGTGTCCTTGTCGGCAAGCGCCTTGGAAACAAAGGTGCCCGAGCCGTGACCAAGCATAAAAGCGATTGCCTGAATGATGGATTGCAGGGTGAACAGAATGCCTGTTGCAGCCTGCTGGCTCTCTCCCAAGGCACCAACAAAATAGGTGTCTGCTAAATTGTAAACACCCGTGATGAGCATGGAGATCGTTGTGGGAATTCCAAGACCGACAATCAGGCGTGCCACGGGCGTTTCAGTCATTTTTTTGTAGTAAAGATCCGCTTGCGTCATAAAAAACTCCTCGTTCTGTAGTCAAACTTTATTATACAAACAATCCGCCAAGTTTTCAACAAGAAAATGTAAATATTCTGTTTTGATTGGAGAAAGTCTGCAAAAAACGACAAAAAGAGCGGATTTTGAAAAAAACCAAGCAAAAAATTGGTGTGAACCCTTGACAAAACCGCCCTGCTCGTTGTATAATAAGACGTAAGGATGATATTTTGAAAGGGGTTATACTATGAATTCCATGTTTCTTGAATTTCTCGGCGCCGGCAACGTGCCGAAGGCCTTGGTTTGGGCGACCGAAAAGCTCTCCGCTTTTGCGGCTAGCATTAAGATCCCCGAGTTGGTTCTGTTTGCTTTTGGCGCATTGGTTGCACTCTTGGTTGGTGTAATCGGCTACAAGTGCGTTAAGCTGCTCTCTGCTGCTTGCTTTGGCATTGGCGGCTATGCAATCGGTCACGCTCTGTTTACAGCAGCAAAGGCAAAGTTTGAGTGGGACGTTCCCAACTTTGTTGGCATCATCATCGGTGTTGTTCTGCTGGCTGTTTTGGGCTACCTGGCTTACAGAAAATTTGCATATGCACTGTTTGGCATGATTTGGTTTGCAATCTTCCTGTTTGCATACTTTGTTTACCCCAACTACCTGGTTGCAGCCGCAGCAGGTCTTGTTGCAGCACTGCTCTCTACTTACTTTGTACGTTTGGCAGTTATTGTTGTTACATCCTTCGTTGGCGGTTTTACGGTAGTTGCTATGGTATCCGCTATGGTTCCTTGGGTTAAGTTCTTCAACTACAGCCAAAGCAAACTCAGCATAGTTCTTGCTCTTGTTATTTTCGTAATCTTTGCAATCGTTCAATTGGCTACTACCAAGCTCAAGAAGAAGGCAGAAGGACCGAAGAGAGTTAAGATCAGACGCGTATTCGACGCTTGGTGATTCAGACCGGCACAATTCGCGCAGAACAAAAGCCACACTCAAATGGCAACTCGGATTCTAATTAAATTTTAAACATACTTAAAAAGGTTGAAACCCGTCGAAAAAAGTGACGGGTTTCTCCATTTTTATGTGTGGCTTTTTAGCCGCGCTCGACCTCTCTGCCGTACGTCTGTACGGCGACGATCGGTCGATCACGTCTTCTGCATCAAATTGAGCCGGTCTGGGGACTCACAATTCGCGCAGAACAAAAGCCACACTCAAATGGCAACTCGGATTCTAATTAAATTTTAAACATGCTTAAAAAGGTTGAAACCCGTCGAAAAGATCGACGGGTTTCTCCATTTTTATGTGTGGCTTTATAGCTACAATCGCCTTTTTTGACAAAAGGATGGGATTTTTTGAAAAATAAAAAAACTTTATCTTTTTTTGCAAAAGGGCTTGCAATTTGTTCAAAACTATGATATAATATTGAGCGTTGCAGAAAAACTGCACACAGGGGTATAGCTCAGTTGGTAGAGTACTGGTCTCCAAAACCATGGGTCGTGGGTTCGAGTCCTTCTGCCCCTGCCAAAAGAAAAGGGAACGCGATTGCGTTCCCTTTTCTTTTGGCAGGGGCAGAATGTTTTGAGAAATCACGCGCGAAACGGCAAAATGCCGTGAGCCGTGGCGAATTTGCAAAGCAAATTTGCGCCTTGATTGCTTGCAATCAAGGCTTGGTTCAGAGTCCTTCTGTAAAATATCCCTTGCAATCCGTGTGGATTCGTGTTATAATAAAGCAAAGAAAGGCGGTGGAAAAATGGCAAATCACTATCAAGAGTTTGATGATTTAATCAGTTGTTTTAACGATGCTCGCAAATATGCGCTTGACAATGCGGAATATTTCGAAAATATAAAATCAAGTCGTGTAGAGTATTCAACTCCCTCGGATTTTTACTATGGAATTCACACGCCGTCTTTGATTTTAAAATTTGCCTATTCCAAACAGTATACAAAGGGAAGAAAGCTGAAAAATATAGGAAAGCGCAAAGAATATACGTCATACGAATTCGATGACGCTGACCGATTGATAAAAATATCCGATCACGGCGAGAACTCCACCACCTTTGGCTGCGTTTTTCAGTTGAACGGGTTTGAATGGGTCGTTCCTGTTTATCAATATAAAGATCGCTATTGTGAATGGTATAAAGCGGAAATGCGAAAGTACGATTCCTTTGGGAGAATCTCTCTTTATGCTCGTTTTGATACGTCTCAAATTTGGTTGGAAAAGTATACTTATCCTGAAAATGATTCCCCCAATGCCATTTGCGAGTTTTGGAATTATATTCCAAGGCTTTCTCATTCAAGTAAAGATAAGACTGTTTCAGAAACAGGAACTCCCGCGCAATTATGGATATATGCGCTTGATTTCAGTGATCCCGAAAAAATCAATGGAGAATTGATTGAATCTTATCAACGGGATACCTCTGCATATCGACAGAAGCCACCGTGCTTACCTCCGCCTCAAATCTCATATAAAAAGGACTCCCTATGAAACTTTACGCCCCTACATATTACAAACGCTTTCAATGCATAGCAGACAGGTGCGAGCACAGCTGCTGCATCGGTTGGGAAATTGATATCGACGAAGAAACGCTCCAAAAATATCAAGCGCTGCAGGGCGGCTACGGTTCTGTCATCAAAGAGAGCATCTCGATGGATGACACGCCGCACTTTCAACTTTGCGCAGGTGAGCGATGCCCCCATCTTGACGAGCGCGGGCTTTGCAAGATCATTCTCGGCTTGGGTGAGGATTATCTCTGTGACATCTGCCGCGAGCATCCAAGATTTTATAATTTTACAAAGGTTGCCGAGGTCGGTCTTGGCATGTCTTGCCCCGAGGCGGCGAGGCTGATTCTCTCGTCTCCCGATTTTGCACAAACGGAAGAGGTCGGGGAGGTTACCGACGTCACCGACGACGTTCCGTTTGACGGTTGCGCCGCGCGCGCAGATCTCTATGCGATCCTTGAGAACAACGACTACGCAAGCGCACTTGATACCATCTATCACGTCTATTCCATCGATGCGGGAGAGGACGAGCATTGGTTGGAAATCTTGAATTCTTTGGAGTATTTGGACGCCGATCACAAGGAACTCTTCCTGCGCTATTCGTCGATGCGCCGTCCTGAGAGCGGGGAAACAGACGAATATCAAAAACGCTTTTTGGCATATCTTATCTACCGTCACTGCACCGAGGCGATTCACGATGAGGACTTTTGCACGCGACTGTCCTTTTGTCTGTTTTGCGAGCGACTGCTCGCATCGCTGATATGCACCCAAGGAGCAAGATCCTTGCAAGAGGTTGCAGCCTTGGCAAGCATGATTTCCGAGGAGATCGAGTACTCCGAGGAGAACACATGGGCGTTGATGGGCTAAAAAGAATTTTGCTTGAAAAGCTTTACATTGTATGCTATCATAACGATAGAAAAATGAAAGGAGAGACTTACCACTATGACACCGAAGGAACAATGTGAAATATTGCTTGATAAATTGCTCCCGTTTGCAGAGCAACAAATGAAAAAATACCGCGAGTTTTATCCCTTTGCAGCAGTCCTTTTGGAGGATGATTCCGTTGAATTGACAGCGAGTTATGACGGTAACGAGCACCCCGAACCGAAAGCGGTTCTTGAGGACTTGAAGCAGATTCATAAGAAACTTGCCTCCGAGGGGAAAATCAAAGCCAGCGGAATTGTTTGGAATGCAGGTGTAAACTCCGCAGACGGAAAACCGACCGACGCTATTATTGTCAGCTTGGAGCACAAGGACAATTATTCGGTCATTGTAGGTGAGCCCTACAAGATCGGACTGTTCAAAACAGTGAGCTTCGGCAATCTTTTTGCCATGGAAGGAAAGCAGGATATTTTTTAATTTTTTTCGTTTTTGTCCACACTCATCTTACATCGGGAAAGGAGTCTTACCATGTCGACCAAACCAAGCAGATTGAAAAGGGTTATCAAAATTCTTCTCACGCTGGCACTGTGCATCGCAACGCCGTATGTTTTGCTGATTGCTCTTGTGATAGGAGCATTTGGCGCACCGCAATGGGCTATTTTGCTTTGCTTTTTCCCATTTATCATTCCCGCTATTTGGATCAAGAGGAGAAAGCCCTATCTCATCACTTACGTTTGCCTGTTCTTGGCAGTTCTTATTTGTTGCGGAGTGCAGTTGGGCATTGCGGAGTATGAAAGAAGCATCACCATCGATGTCGCTCCCAACATCAACGTGGACGAGTATATGCCATTCCGAGAGGACTCTAAAATTGTTAAGATCGACAGTAAAACGCTCAAATTCACCGCGGACGATGAGCTGCCGCGCATTGATGGCGCATCGGCGGCGTTCCCCGTATATTCGGCGTTTGTAAATGCCGTTTATCCCAACATCAAGGAAACCGAGCTCTATGGCGGTGTGTTTGAATATAACACCACCAGCGACGGTTATCGTCTGCTTGCACAAAGGAATACGGATATTTTCATTGGAGCGGGACCTTCCAAGGCGCAGGTCGCCTATGCCGAGCAGTGCGGAACCGAATTTGTCTATACACAAATCGGGTGGGAAGCGTTTGTTTTCTTTGTACACAAGGATAACCCAATCAATTCCTTGACGGTTGAACAGCTCAAGGGTATCTATTCGGGTGAGATCACCAACTGGCGCGAGGTTGGTGGCAACGATGAAAAGATCATCCCGTTCCAACGCGACGAGGGAAGCGGTAGCCAAAGTATGATGATCCGCTTTATGGGGGATACCCCTCTGATGGAAGCCGAAACCAAGACCATTCAGGGTATGGGTGCGGTTGTGGAGCAAGTGGTCGACTATCAAAGTCGCGCGGGCTCTATCGGATATTCTTTCCGCTACTATCTTGAGGGGATCGTACAAAACCCCGAAGTCAAAATGATTGCCGTTGAGGGAGTTGCGCCTACGGCAGAGAACATTCAAAACAATACGTATCCCATTATTACACCCGTTTATGCTATGACGTATGAGAACAATCCCAACCCCAACGTGGCTCGCTTGGTGGAATGGATCCTTTCTGAAGAAGGGCAATACATTATTGAGCAAACGGGATACGTTGGAATGAAAAAAGACGATTGAGAAATCAATCGTCTTTTTTGATATTTACTGTACGATCTGAACCTTGAGCAGATTTGTTGTACCCTCAATGCCAAGGGGAACACCTGCGGTGATAACGGCTTTGTCGCCGCGCACAACCAGGTCGTTCTGCTTTGCGCAGTCAATGGCGTGGGTAAAGAGGGCATCGGTGTTGTTTTGGTGGAGTGCCAGAACGGGAACAACACCCCAGGAAAGGCTGAGCTGATGATAGGTCTTGCGCTCGGGGGTTGCCGCAACAATCATTTGTTGGGGACGGAATTTGGACACGCGACGAGCGGTAAAGCCCGATGTGGTAACCGCAATAATGACCTTTGCGCCTACGTCGCGCGCGGTGGTGGCGGCGGCATCGCAAATGGCGTTGGTCACGTCCGATGCGTCTGAGTCATAGCGAATACCGCTATACATATCCATATCAAAGGCATCCTCTTCGGCTTGCTCTGTGATCTGCGCCATAACCTTTACAACGAGTGCGGGGTGATCGCCTGCGGCGGTCTCGCCCGAGAGCATAACGGCAGACGTACCGTCAAAAACGGCGTTTGCAACGTCGGTGATCTCGGCACGCGTAGGCGTGGAGGAATGGATCATGGATTCCAGCATCTGCGTAGCGGTAATGACCATTTTACCCGATTGATAACACTTGCGAATGAATCTCTTTTGGAGTCCGGGCAGGCGCTCAAAGGCGACCTCAACGCCCATGTCTCCGCGCGCGATCATAATGCCGTCGGAGTGGTTCAGGATGGCGTCAAAATTGTTTACGCCCTCAATGTTTTCGATCTTGGAGATGATCTTGATATCGTGTCCGCCGTGGTAGTCAAGGAACTTGCGCAGTCCGATCACGTCCTCTTTGCAACGAACAAAGGAAGCGGCAACAAAGTCCACACCCTGTTCAATACCAAACAACAGATCGGCTTTGTCTCGCTCGCTGATATAGGGCATATCAATATGGAAGTTGGGAATATTGATGCTCTTGTGATTGGAGAGCGGACCGCCAATCTCAACGCGGCAACGGATCTCGGTCTCGTTCGCGTCAATTACCGTCAGGGCAACCTTGCCGTCGTCCAAGAGGATGCGTACACCTGCGGAAAGCTGACGGGGCAGATCGGGGTAGGTGATAGCGGCACGCGTTTTGTCGCCCATGCAATCCTCGGTGGTCAGGGTAAAGGTGTCGCCCTTTTTCAGGGTGATCTTGCCGCCCTCAAAATCCTTCAGGCGAATTTCGGGGCCCTTGGTATCCAACAGGACTGCGGCAGGCAGATCGAGGCGATCTCTTACCTTGCGAAAGAGGGCAATGGCGTTTTTGTGGTATTCGTGCGTTCCGTGCGAAAAGTTAAAGCGCGCAACGTTCATACCGTTTTTCAGCATTTCCTCCAAGATCTCCTCTTTAAGACAAGCGGGCCCCAGGGTGCAAACGATTTTTGTGTTTCTCATAATCAACTTCCTTTTTTGCATAATTCTTCATTATATATCCTACCACGAATTTATTTCCAAACTATGTACAAACCAAAAGTTTTGAAAAAAAGAGGGGAAACATCTTTACTTTTTCGCGCCCTCTTGCTTTTTCGCGCGAGGTGTGATATAATAGACAAAACACTTTTATCAATGCTTTAGAGGAGGATTTGCGTTTTGGATTTTTTTATTGAGCTTGTAGCGGAAGCACTTTTCGGTTCGGCAAAAGAGTCACCCGAAGAGATGCCGGAAATAGAATACAAAGAG
This sequence comes from Oscillospiraceae bacterium, assembly GCA_015063725.1. Classification (GTDB taxonomy): domain Bacteria; phylum Bacillota; class Clostridia; order Oscillospirales; family CAG-272; genus UMGS1865. The sequence goes on along the minus strand of SVTP01000004.1, from coordinate 20,464 downwards.
GCTTTTTTCATTCAGCACCCTCGCAAAAAAATACTCGCAAACATTTGCGCCTCATTGATTGGGGTTGCCGTTTTTGCACTGCTTTGGATACTGATAGAGCACGAAACGCGGTATATGTTTTTGATTTTTGCGGTATTAGGCACATCAAATTTGCTATTTGCCACAGAAGCTTTCTCATACAAATGTTTTGTTGATGAAACTGAAATTTCACAAATATCTTTTTGGTTTTTCAAAAAGAAAGTACAATGGTCGGATGTTTCTTGTGTAAGAGTATTAGAAAAAACCGGTGACAAAACGGTAACCATTGCCTTATACAATGCGAACGGCAAATTTATGATGGATTTTATCGCGGGAATGGAAAACGCGTGGTATGTTGTCAAAATGGCAGAGCAAAAGGGGATTGAAATTAAAAAAGTGAGAGATTCACTAAAAGAGAAAAAAGAACGCTTATAATACACACATAATTGAAATATATCCCGCCCGCCATTTTGGCGGGCGTTCGTTTTGCAAGAACAATTACTATTGTTTATCCGCTTTTTGTTTTCTAAAATTTTTAGCAGCGGGGCGTCGAGGACGTCGCCCCCTACGAGGAATCTTTTCCTTCTGCTTTTCAGCATTTTATTGTTTATCAAAAATATATGTGCATCAAACTTGCACAAGGTAAACAACATTTGTAGGGGGCGACGTCCTCGACGCCCCGAAAACGAGCGATTACCGTAAACAAGGGGCTTACAAGTTGAACGCCTCTCGCATAATCTTTTAATTTTTTAGAAAAAAAGGGAAAACATCTTTACTTTTTTGCGCGGGCGTGTTACAATAAAGTGATAGATTATAATTTATTATAAAGAGAGGTATCTTTTTATGACCGCAAAAGAACGCTTTTTAGAAATTTATAACGAAAAAATCACCCGCGAGGGTTCGGACAAGCTGCTTGACTTTTTGCTCAACGGCAGCGACTTTTTCACCGCTCCTGCCAGCACGCGCTATCACGGAGCGCACGAGGGCGGACTGGTTGAGCATAGCCTCAACGTTTATGATTGCCTCAAGGATATGATGGAACGCTTAAATGAACGCTACGGCATCGAATACCCCGAGGAGAGCATTGCTATTGCAGGTCTTTTGCACGACATCTGCAAGGTCAATTTTTACAAGACAAGCTATCGCAACGTCAAGGACGAGACCGGCAGATGGCAGAGCGTGCCGTATTACACCATCGAGGATACGCTCCCTTACGGTCATGGCGAAAAGTCCGCTTACATCGTGTCTGCCTATATTCGCCTGACGCGCGACGAGGCGTTTGCCATTCGCTATCACATGGGCTTTTCGGGCACCGAGGACCCCGGCAACGTCGGTCGCGCGCTGGAAATGTTCCCCTTGGCGTATGCTACCTGCTGTGCCGATATGGAAGCCGCATTCCTGATGGAAGGCAAGCTCGCGGGGGAGAATAAATGAGCCGCAACCAAAATATAGCACACCGAGCCCTGATCCATTTGTGCTATCTGTTGCCTGCCATCTTTGGCATCCTGCTCCTCATTTATGCCGCCGTTCCGCACCTTTGGTTTGTGTATGACGGCAATGCGTATTCTACAATGAACCTGTTTGAATTGCAGGAAAACGCATGGGCGTTTTATGAGGATATCGAAGCGGGAACGGTTGAGAATAGCACTGCCGTTACCTGGTTCAAGGATCTTTTGCCCGTGGTTAGTGCACTGTTCTGGATCTTACCCATCCTTTACGCGCTGATAGCAACCATGATCACGGTATGCTCCATTGTGGCGTTCTCCTTTGAGCCCACCTCGCGCATTGCCAACCGCACCAAGCGCATCCTGCACCTGATCTGTCCTAACCGCGTGACCTATCTGTTGGTGCCGCTTTTGCCTCTGTTTTCGGCGCTCTTTCCGCAAATGCTGCTCTTGCTTTATCGCATGCAGGGAATGAGCATCCGCCTGCACACATTCTTCTTGGCGGATTGGATCCTTGTGCTCATTTTTGCTGCTTTGAATGCGGTGGTATTCATCCTTTTGTTGCCCATGCAAAGCGAGGAGCACCTTGATATGTTCCGTATTTATAAGTCTGGCGCGCAGGTCAGAAGACAAGGAGAAGAAGAGATATGAAGATGACGACCTTGTGCTATCTGGAGCGCGGAGACGAGTATCTCATGCTCCATCGCACCAAAAAAGAGAACGACGAAAATCACGATAAATGGATTGGGGTTGGCGGCAAGTTCGAGGCAGGCGAGAGCCCCGAGGACTGCATGCGCCGCGAGATCCTTGAAGAAACAGGACTGACTGTTACCGATTACCGTTACCGCGGCATCGTAACTTTCGTTTCCAATGTTTACGAGACCGAATATATGCACCTCTTTAGTGTCAGTGATTGGACGGGAGAGGCACGCGAGTGCGACGAGGGCGAGCTTGCGTGGATCAAAAAGCAAAAGCTGTTTGACCTGACCATGTGGCAGGGCGACCGCATCTTTTTGCGCCTTTTGCAAGAGGACGCGCCCTTTTTCTCCCTCAAGCTGACCTACCAAGGGGACGAATTGACGGAAGCCGTGCTGAACGGTCAAAACCTTTGATTTTGCCATGGGAAACAACTTTCTTAGCGGATAGGGTTAGTGGTCCCTAGCCGCTTGCGAGAGCAAGGCGAGCCGCCCGGCGGTCGCCTCTGCCGTCTGTTTGCAAACACCCCTATCTATTGAGATAATTTGTTAGAGCGTTTTTTGGAAGGGGTGTGGGGAGACCTTTTTTGCAAAAAAGGTCTCCCCACAATCACTCCCACGAAAGGAGGAACGAATTTTGAAACTGATACACTGTGCCGACATCCATTTGGATTCCCCGATGGAGACGAATTTGAGTGCCGACAAGGCAAGGGAGCGCAAGCTGGAAATTCGCTCCACCTTTGCAAATATGGTACGTGTGGCTGCCGAGGAGGGCGTTGAAGCAATTTTGATTGCAGGCGACCTGTTTGACGGTGCGAGAGTCACCAAAAGCACTGAAAATTACGTGCTTGACCTCATCGCATCCCACCCGATGATCGACTTTTACTATCTGTCTGGCAACCACGATAAAGGGAGTGCGCTTACCGCTTCGGCGCAGCTGCCTGCCAACCTTTACACCTTTGGCAAGGTGTGGTCCACCTACCGTCGTGGGAACGTCGCTATTACGGGCGCCTCGGTACCCGATGCCGATACGCTTTCTTTAAACCCCGAGGACGTCAACATTCTGCTTTTGCATGGGCAGGAACGCCGCAGTGCAGGTGTTATAGGCGAGGATATCATCCACCTCGGTCGCTTTAAAAAGAAGGGGATAGACTATGCGGCGCTCGGTCACATTCACGAGTATCGCACCATTTCTTTGGATGCGCGTGGCATGGCGTGCTACTGCGGTTGCCTTGAGGGGCGCGGCTTTGACGAATGCGGCATTAAGGGCTATGTTCTTCTCAACATTGAGGGGAAGAGTGTCTCGCACAAGTTCATTCCGTTTGCCGCGCGCACGCTCCATACCGTGGAGTGCGACATTACGGACTTTTCGTCTGCGCTTGACCTCGAAGAGAAATTGCTTACCTCTGTCGCAGGCATCGCGCAAAAGGATATGGTCAAGGTCGTCCTTGTGGGAACTGTTCCCGCCGAGGCGACATTGGACCTGACACATTTGCGCAGCATCCTGTCGCAAAAATTCTATTTTGCAAAGGTCAAGGATGAAACCCGTCTTTCCATCAACGCCGAGGATTACGCCCATGATATTTCACTCAAGGGTGAATTCGTGCGCCGCGTAATGGCATCTACGCTTTCCGAGAGCGAAAAGGAGCGCGTCATTGCCTGCGGCTTCCGCGCTTTGTCGGGGGAGGAGCTTGGCTTATGAAACTGATCAGATTACACGTCGAGAATTTTGGAAAGCTGCAAGGCTTTGATTATTCCTTTGATGGGGGACTGAACGTCCTCTTGCAGGAAAACGGCTGGGGCAAAAGCACCCTTGCCGCTTTTGTCAAGGCGATGCTTTACGGCATGCCTGCCAGCAGCAAGCAATCTCTTGACGAAAACGAACGCAAAAAATATATGCCGTGGCAGGGCGGCGCGTATGGGGGAAGCCTTGAGTTTTCCACCAAAACGGGCAAATACCGCATCGAGCGCTTTTTTGGCGCAAAGGAGAGCGGGGATAGCTTTGCCCTTTATGACCTTGCCACCAATCGCGAGAGCAACCGCTATTCCTCGCGTATCGGCGAGGAGCTGTTCGGCATCGATGCCGACGGCTTCTCTCGTACGGTTTATTTGTCGCAGCACGCGGTCATTGCCAAAGGAGATAACAACAGTATCACCGCAAAGCTTGGTGATCTTCTCGACGACGTCGATGACATCGGTAGCTTTGATGATGCTATGGCTGCGCTTGACAAGCGCAGAAAATATTACAAAATGACAGGTGAGAGAGGTCGCATTGCCGACATCGAGCGCGAGATCGCAAATGCGCGCGCACAAATCGAGCAGCTCTCTCGCACCGAGGAAACGATGCATCAAAAGGAGAGCGAGCTATCTGCTCTTGGAGAACGCGCAAAAGAGATGACGGCATCCATCGAAGGCGTGCGTGCCACTCTTCGCCGCGCAGACTCTGCGCGTGAGCGAGCTGCTCTGACCGCGCAAAAGGAGAGGATGCAAAGAGAGCTTTCCAACACCGAAAATGCCGCACGCTCCTTGGATACGCGCATGAAAGGGAAGCATCCCACCCCCGAAGAAATGGATGCAAAACGCCGCCTTTTGGAGAGCATCCGCGAGGCGCGCGCACGTGTTAATGAAATCACATCCGCTTCGGTGCAGACCGAACGATACGAAATTCTAAAGCCCGATTTTGCAGGGAAACTGCCGAGCCGCGAGGACTTTGAAGCAATGCTTTCTGCAAACCTCGAGCTGCAAAATATCGCTCATCGCGAGGCGGGCTTGAGTACCCCCGGCGAGAGTGCTGCGGCGCGTCGCTTTGCGCACAAAACGCCGCCAACCGACGGGGAGATCAAAGGCATCCTGAATGCTCTTGCTGCCGAGGAGTCGGCACGCAGTGCCAAAAAGGAGCAAAAGGGAAGTGGCAAACGCACCCCCGCCATTCTTTGCTTGGTGCTTGCCGTGCTTGTCGCAGTTGCGGGCTTCTTCGCGCCCGTTCTGTTTGCTCTTGCAGGTGTACTTGCCATTGTTTCCCTGATCCTGTTTTTGAAGAAAGACAAGAAAGAGATTACCGATCCCTCTGCAAGCCCCGCCGAGATTGCCGCACGCGATCTGCTTTCGCGCTACGGTGTTTCTCCTGAGGGAGACTTGCGCGACCGCCTGACCGAGCTTTCCATCCTTTCTCGTCAATGGCGCGAGGAGATGGCAGAGGAAGAGAAGAAGGAAAAAGCCCTGCAGGCGTTGCGTGCACAAAAGCAACAGCTCTTGCAGAAAATACAAGAAAAATTCCGCATGTGGGGCATCATCCTGTCCCCCAAGAACGATTACCGCGACGAAATTGAAGCATTGCGCCGCGACGTTTCTCACATCAGGCGCGCCGCCGCCGAGGTCGAGCAACGCACACGCCGCCGCGAGGCAGCGCTTGCCGAGCAAAAACGCCTGCAGGCAGAGCTCACACCCTTTTTGCGCCACTTTGATCCCGACGGGCAGATGAAGCCCTCGGAGTGTCTTGACCGCGTGCAGGAGTGGGAGACCGAATACCGCCGTCTTTCTCGTCGGATCCCCGAATTGCGGGAGGAACTTTCTCGCTTTGTTGCCGAAAAGAAGCTTGCGGCAACTCCTGAGGCGGAAAACGCTCCGCTTCCCGACGTGGATGCTTTGGCGTCCCGTGAGCGCGAGCTGCAAAGGGAGCTGACCGAGCTGCAGAGCCGTCAGGCAGAACTGAGGAGCCACATCGGTCGCCTGGCTACCGATGCCGAACGCCTGCCCGAGGTCGAAGCAACTTTGCGTGCACTGGAGGAAGAACTATCTTTGGCGAATGCCAACAGTGCAACCATTGCCAATACCGTACAGCTTTTGGAGGAGGCGAAATCGGGGCTTTCCACGCGCTATCTTGCCGATATGCAAACGAGCTTTTCCTCGTTGCTCAAAACCCTGATGGACGGAAACGCGCCCGAATCGGTGATGGATACCTCGTTTAAGGTCAAGCTCCGCGAGGGCGGCAAAACACAGCATCCCGAGTCCCTGAGTCAGGGTTGGCGCGATGCGGTGCAGTTCTGTGTTCGCCTGTCTCTTGCCGAGGCGCTCTATGCCGAGGGAGAGGCGCCCCCCATCATTCTGGACGATCCCTTTGTCAATCTTGATGAGAGACGTCTGGAAGCCGCCAAGAGGTTGCTTGTGGCACTTGCAAAGAAATACCAGATCCTTTACCTGGTCTGCCACGCAGAACGGAGGTAACCGATATGAAAACACTTGGACTTTACGTGCATATTCCTTTTTGCCGCAGCAAATGTCTCTACTGCGACTTTTGCTCCTTTCCGCGACAGGATGAGGATCGAATGGTGGAATACGCAAACGCGCTTTGCCGCGATTTGCAAAAACACGCACCGCTTTGCCGAGAGTACGTGGTCGACACCGTTTTTCTCGGTGGCGGAACGCCCACCACACTCCCTGCATACCTTCTCAAAAAGGTGGTAGGGGAGATCTTTCAAAACTACAACGTTTCCCCCAATGCCGAAATCACCGCCGAGTGCAACCCCGTCACAGGGGAGCGAGAGCTGTTTGCGCGCATGCGTGCGGCAGGCATCAACCGTTTGAGCATCGGCTTGCAGAGCGCCCACGAAAAGGAACTCAAGGCGCTGGGACGATTGCACAACTTCGACATTTTCGCCGCCTGCTTTGCAGATGCACGTGCGGCAGGATTTGATAACATCAGTGTGGACGTGATGTCGGGCATCCCGTTCCAAACCCCCGAGAGCCGCCGCGAGACCTTGCAAAAGGTTCTGGCACTCTCCCCCGAGCATATCTCATCCTACGACCTTATCATTGAAGAAGGCACCCCCTTTGCTCGCAGGATCGATACGCTCCGACTTCCCGACGAGGAAGCCACGCGGCAAATGTATCTTGAGGGCATTGACTTCCTCAGAGAGAACGGATACGCGCAATACGAGATCAGCAATTTTGCCCGCCCCGGGTACGAGTCGCGCCACAACCTCAAATATTGGAACTGTGACGAATATCTCGGCTTTGGCGTGGCGGCACACTCTGATTTTGGCGGTGCGCGCTTTGGCAACTCGCGCGACATTGAGGAATACATCCGCGGCAGCGACATCACCGAGGAAAAGACCGTTCCTGACAAAGCCGAGCGTATGGGCGAGTACGTCATGCTCCGCTTCCGCTTGTGCGAGGGTGTTGACGGATCCCTTTTTGAGAGCCGCTTTGGCATCTCGTTTGAGGAGACATACGGCAAAAAGCTCGCGCCGTTTGTCAAGTCGGGGCTTGTGCGGTGTGAGGACGGTAGATATTATCTGACACAGGAGGGCATGCTTGTCAGCAACGCGATCTTGTCCGAGATTTTGGATTTTGCACCGCAAAAATAAAAAACCACTTGACAAGTGCGCGAATTTCGTGTACAATAATGACACATACTATTATTGAAAAAAGAGGATATGACAATGAACGAAAACGAACGCGAATTTTTTACGCTGGTTGATGAAGACGGCAGCGAGATCGAATTTGAAAAGATCGGTGAGATTACCCTGAACGAAAAGGTTTACTTCGCAATGATCCCCGCAGAGGCAGCCGACAAGGCACAGGATGACGGCGGCTTTTGCGAGTACGTCGTTCTCCGTCTGGAAAAGGACGAGGACGGCGAGGATACCCTTGTCAGCGTTGACGATGATGACGAATTCGACAACGTAGCCGACGTATTTGACGATATGTTCTCCGAAGAGATCGACTACGACGGCAACTAAAAAAGAGTTTATAACCTGCTTAGTGCGTGATGGTTCGGTGATTTGTGAACCTACAAACGATTAAAGGAGTCTAAGGCAGATGGTGGTTTGCAGACCTCCCGTGTGCGTGTATCGATTGACTTGTCTCGACCGCATAACGGACGTTGGGAGCAGTAAAGCCATCCCGCGGACACCGCCCTGAACTACAGGGTTCCGACTGCCCGACCACACGGCTCGGCGGGGTTTTTAAGAGAAAAGAGACGAAGAATGCGAGAGTGTTCTTCGTCTCTTTTTTGTTGGCAAGCGCGGATGGTTGACAAACTCTTTTAAAAGTGCTATAATGGTCTTACAAATGCCGGCGGGCACAAACGCAGAAAGGAAAGAGCTATGAAAAAAACACTCAAAATTGCCGTTTTACTTTGCCTGTCGGCAATCGTGACAATTTGCTTGGCATCCTGCAATCAACCGCCCGTTGAAAACAAAGGAACAACGCCGAACGTGACCACCCCCGAAGGGAGCGCGTCGGAATACACAGGTCCATATTCAAGCGGATTTGAATATATCAAAAACGGTGACGGAACCTGCACCATCGTCGGCATTGGCACGTGCACAGATTTAGACGTGCATGTCCCCCCGCAAATTGACGATTATAGAGTTGTTAGCATTGGCGAGGAAGCTTTCGGCGGATGTAGTGATATGATAAGTATTACCTTGCCAAATACGATTACATCAATTGGTGAGTATGCATTTGACGAATGCAATAACCTGAAAAGCATCACGTTGCCAAACTCGCTTACGGTGATTGCCGCACACACATTCCAAGCTTGTCGTGGCCTCACGAGCGTCACAATTCCCAACAGTGTTACAATTATTGATGAAGGTGCGTTTTGTTACTGTGAGAGCTTGATCAGTGTTACCATTCCTAACAGCGTTACAGAAGTTCGCGCAAATGCATTTGATGATTGTGAAAGCCTTACGAGTGTCACGCTTCCCAATGGTCTTACAAGAATTGATTCAAGAGTGTTTACCGACTGTGAGAGCCTGAAAAACGTTACCATCCCCAATGGTGTAACGAGCATCGGTGAGAGGGCATTCTGGAGTTGTAGTAGCTTGACGAGCATCAACATTCCCAATGGCGTTGCAGTTATCGAGGGGGATGCATTTGGGCGTTGTGAAAGTCTGATAAGTGTCACCATTCCCGATAGCGTAACGAGCATCGGTGGTTCTGCATTCTCCGGTTGCAGCAGTCTTGAAAGCATTACTATTCCAAACAGTGTTACAGAAATTGGACACAGTGCATTTGAGTTATGCTTGAGTCTTACAAGCTTTACGATTCCCGAAGGGATTACAAAAATCAATTCCAATGTGTTCGGCAACTGTAAGAAGCTGACAAGTGTCACCATTCCCGATAGCGTAACGAGCATTGATGCCTATGCATTCAATGGCTGCAACAGTCTCCAAAGCATTACCATCCCCCAGAACGTTACGGAGCTTAGTCACTATGCATTAGGAAATTGCACCAGCTTGGCAACTATCACCTTTGAAGGCACAGTTGAACAGTGGAAAGCGATGACATTCGAACATGAGTGGAATTGTAATATTCTCGCCACCGAGGTTATTTGCTCCAATGGAGTTGTTCCCTTAAATTAAATAACAGTTAACCCCAATATATAGCAGAGCACTATGTGCTAATGCAACGCATATTGCAAGAAATTAAGGTCTGCCACCAAGATTGAAATGCCGGCGGGCACAAACGCAGAAAGGAAAGAGCCATGAAAAAAACACTCAAAATTGCCATTTTACTTTGCCTGGCGGCGATGGTGACAATTTGCTTGGCATCGTGCAACAAACAGCCTGCCACCCCTCAAGAAACGACACCTGCCACTACAACACCTGCAGAGACCACGCCCGATGGCAAATTGCCCGAAGAAGAAGTAAAGTATTCAACCGGTTTGGAATATGCGACACATCCCTCAATCGGAGACGGAAATTGTTTTATTGTAGGTGTTAGTACTTGGGAAGATACAGATATATGCATTCCGCCGGAAATTGACGGATATAAAGTTATCGGTATCGCTAATGGGGCATTTAACGCGGAGGCATTTAGCGAATGTAAGCAGATGACGAGTATCACGTTACCCAATACGATTCTGTATATCGGCGACGCTGCATTCAATGCTTGCTACGGTCTTACAAGCATCACGATTCCGGACGGTGTTCAAATAATTGATGCCGGCGCATTTCATCGCTGTGAGAATGTGACAAGCATTACCATTCCCAATAGCGTTACAGAAATTCGTTACGGTGTATTCGAATTTTGCTTAAATCTTACGACTGTCACGATTCCCGATAGTATTACAAAAATTGACGATAGTGTATTTGCGGGTTGTGAGAAGCTTGAAAGTGTTATCATTCCTAATAGTGTCACGAGTATTGGTAAGCAAGCGTTTGCTATGTGTTATTCTATGACAAGCATAACAATTCCTGATAGTGTCACCAGTATCGGAGTAGGTGCGTTTTTCTCTTGCACCAGCTTAACAACTATCACCTTTGAAGGTACGGTTGAACAGTGGAATGCTATGACGTTTGGAGATAATTGGAATTTACAAGTTCCCGCCACCGAGGTTATTTGCTCCAATGGAGTTGTTCCCTTAAATTAAATAACAGTTAACCCCAATATATAGCAGAGCACTATGTGCTAATGCAACGCATATTGCAAGAAATTAAGGTCTGCCACCAAGATTGAAATGCCGGCGGGCATAAAACGCAGAAAGGAAAGAGCCATGAAAAAAACACTCAAAATTGCCGTTTTGCTTTGCTTGGCAACAGTGATGATTTGCTTGGCATCGTGCAACAAACAGCCCACCCAGCCCCAAGAAACGACACCTACTGCTACAACACCTGCGGAGACCACGCCTGAAGTAACCACGCCCGAGCCGACAACACCTTCCGAGCCCGTTCTCGTTGACTCCATTAACGGCAAAACTGTTTTGGAAATTATGGAAGAGTTTGCTGCAGCTGAAAGCTTTGATTATTCTCTTTTTATTATAGGTACTGAAATTGAAACCGGTGTAGAAGTCGTCAATACTCAAACAATACGGTTTAATAATGACGAATTTACTATGTGTCTTCAAGCAGATGAAGCTGTCATTTACATTGCTTATGTAGACGGTATTTGCTATCAAAGCCATGGGGATGGAGCGAAGACGAAATTCTCTGCTGACAGTATAGAAGCGGTTTTTGAGCAAGTATTTAGTGGTATTGATATACGCAAGAATGCAGGCAATAATATCCCTCAAGAGGGGCTTGATATGCTCTCCAAAGCTGATATTTACTTTTATGAGGATGTTTATACTATAACTCTTGAAATCGAAAGGGAAGGGGAAATACATAGTACAACACTTTCATTTAATGCGGCAGGTAAAGTCATTAAGACGGAAAGTTATGCAAACCAAATTTTAATTTCTGAATTTACCTATCACAGCTATGGCGAGCCCATTGAGATTTTACCCCCTGAGGATGCGGATGAATACGTTTTGGAAGAATGGTAAATCAAATACAAAAGCCACCCCTCGGGGTGGCTTTTCGATTTCCAAAATATCTTTTCTCGCTTTTTTCTCCCTTGGGTGTAGACAAACGCGTGGCGGCGTGGTATAATGTAAGGTAGCGGAGAGGGCAGTTTGTATGCTCTCCCGTTCTGAAAGATTTTTGGGAGGTCAGTATGGAGCTTTTGATCGTTTCGGATTCGCACGGGCGTGCCGAAAATATCCAATCTGCGCTCGAGCGGCAAATCAAAGCTCCCGATGCCATCCTCTTTTTGGGGGACGGCGCGCGCGACCTCGACCGCCTCTTTGTTTGTGACATGCCCATCTGGGCGGTGCGTGGCAACTGCGATTGGTCATCCTCCGACTACGCCGACCGTACCGAGCGCCTTTTGTATCTTGAGGGGCACACGCTTCTTTTGACGCACGGTCACGAATGGGGTGTCAAGGGTGGACTTGGCGCGCTCATCGCGCACGCGGCGGAATTGGATGCCGACATTGTTCTCTTTGGGCACACGCACAAGCCGACCTTGCAAACCGTTTCTGCCGGTGAGCAGGTAGGCAAAAAGACACTCTCTCGCCCGATGTATCTCTTCAATCCCGGTAGCATTGGCTACAACGAGGATGGAAAGGGATGCTCCTTCGGCACGCTCACCCTTGGAGAAAAGACTGTTCTTTTCGGTCATGGCAGACTATAAAACAAAAAAGACCGCAAAAGCAGTCTTTTTGCTCGTATTTTATACGGGGTCTCCAACCTCTTCAGTGTCTGCAATTTCTGCGGCGTTCTCAAGCGCTGCTTCATAAGCGCTGATAACGCTCTCTTCCAACATCCCACGGAACTGTGCGTTAATGGGATGTACGATGTCGCGGTAGGTGTCGTCGGGGTTTTTGCGACTGGGCATCACAATGAAATATTTGTCACGCGCGTAAATAACCTTTACGTCGTGAACAGCGAGTTGACCGTCAAATGTAACGGAAACGATTGCTTTCATCGGGCCCTCGTCAAACAGTTTTCTTACTTTGATATCGGTAATTTGCATCTGTAAATCCTCCGTTAGTCTTTACTGCTGTCATTATTATACAGCGTTTTTGTGATTGTTATTCAACGAGATAAGTATCTTTTTGTGAAAGAAAAAGGGAATTTTTCACAGAACTGTCACAAAATTGGAAGATTTGTCATATAAAGAAGTAAAGTCCTATGTAGACTTGGAAAGGGGAGAGCGAAATGGCTCTGGAAAACACACACTACGGGCACGCGCGCATCGGTGAGATGCTAAAGGATTGCCACAGCATTTTCTTTATTGGAATCGGCGGCATCAGTATGTCGGCGCTGGCGCAGATCTCGCTCTCGCTCGGCTATAGCGTTGGCGGCTCGGATCGCTCTGAGAACGCCCAGACCGCACAGCTGCGTGGAATGGGGATTCCCGTATTTGCGTCGCACAACGCGGCAAATATTGCGCAGTATGATGCAGTTGTTTATACAGTTGCCATCGGTGCCGACAACCCCGAATATCTCGCCGCGCAGGCGGCAGGCAAGCCGCTTCTTTCCCGTGCCGACTATCTGGGATATTTGATGGTATCTTATCGCCATCGCATCGGCATTGCGGGCATGCACGGCAAAAGCAGCTGCACGGCAATGTGTGCCCAAATCTTTTTGCAAGCCACCAATGCCACCGTTCTTTGCGGTGCGGAGCTCCCGTTGCTTGGCAACTCCACTTGCTGTATTGGTAGCGAACAGGAGCACTTTGTTTTTGAGGCTTGCGAGTATATGGATTCCTTCCTTGATTTCAACCCCACCCTGGCGGTTGTGCTCAACGTGGGAATGGACCATCCCGATTACTTCCAAAGTATGGAACAAATACACACGTCTTTCCTCAATTACGCACGCCGCACGGGCAAAGGGGGCACTGTCCTTTACAATGCCGACGATGCCGAGAGTGTATTGGCACTGAAAGCCTTTGAGGGGCGTCACGTGACGTTCGGTATTGAAAAAAGCGCCGACTACACAGCGCGCAATATCCGCCATGAGGGCGGTGTTACCGTGTTTGAATTTTGGCACAGGGAAGCCCTTTTGTGCCACATCAAGCTGCATACCTTTGGCAGACACAACGTCTACAATGCCCTGGCGGCGGCAGCGGCGGCAAGTCTTTGCGGCATTTCTCCCGACCTGATCGCAAAGGCGCTGGAGTCTTATGCCGGCACAAAGCGACGTATGGAATACAAAGGACTTTTGAACGGTGCCACCGTTTACGACGATTACGGCCACCATCCCGTCGAAATCGCGGCAACGCTTTCGGGTGCCAAAGAGATGGGATACAAGCGCATCCTCTGTGCCTATCAGCCGCACACCTACAGTCGCACCGCAAAGTTGTTTGAGGAATTTGTGCGCGCATTTGATCTTGCAGACCGCACCTATTTTGTCGACATTTACGCTGCACGCGAGGAGAACGTCTTTGGCGTCAGCTCCCTGGGGCTTGCCAATGCTATTGGCGAGCGTGCCGCGTATTGCGGTAGCTTCCCTAAAGTAGCCGAAGCGCTGACGCGCGATGCAAAAGAGGGAGATCTGGTTATCATTATGGGCGCGGGAGATATCTATAAGATTTACGATTTTTTGAACTTACAAAAAAGCTGATACTTCTGAAAATAAAGGAGAAAAGAATGAAAAAAGCAATTTTTTCACCCACCGACATTCTCTTACCAAAGGGGAACTTTGAGGCTTGGTCAGTCATTGCCTGTGACCAGTTTACATCCAACGAGGAATACTGGCAGTCAGTCAAGGCAGCGGCAGGGGAGCACCCTACCTCGCTCAACCTCATTTATCCCGAGGTCTATCTTGGCAAGACCGATGCCACCGAAATGACCGCAAATATTAACAACGCTATGCAAAAATACGTCACGGACGGTATTTTTGAGGAATATCCCAACGCGCTGATCTACGTTGAGCGCACCCAGCGCGACGGCAAGCTTCGTTGCGGTATTGTGGGTGCCGTCGATCTGGATGCTTACGATTACAATGAGGGCTCTACCTCGCGCATCCGTGCGACCGAAAAAACAGTGCTTGAGCGCATCCCGCCTCGCGTAGAGATCCGCAAAAATGCTACATTGGAGCTGCCGCACATCCTGATGCTGATGGATGACACCGCACGCGCCATTGTCGAGCCGCTTGCCACTCTTGCCGAAAGCGGAGCGATGCGACTGCTCTATGATTTTGACCTGATGCTGGACGGCGGACACCTGCGCGGATATCTTATTCCCGCGGATCTCACGGACGGCATTTGCCAAAAGATCGAGGCGCTTGGAGAACTGCACGGCGGTATTACGTTGGCGGTTGGTGACGGCAACCACTCTTTGGCAACCGCCAAGGCTTGTCGCACGCTCCACCCCACCGAGCGCAACCGTTACGCGCTTTGCGAGGTGATGAACATCCACAGCGAGGCACTCGTATTCGAGCCTATCTTCCGTACGGTAGAGGGGATCGATGCCGAGGTACTGCTTGCCGATTTCAAGGCATATCTTGCCGCACCTGCCAACCAAAACGCAGGCAACGCACCGCAAGAGATCACCTTTGTGTGCGGTGCGCTCCGCGAGACTGTGACTGCCGCGTACCCGCCCCACGCGCTCGCTGTTGGAACAGTTCAGCAGTTCCTTGACGCTTATCTTGCCGACAAACCCGACGCCGTAATTGATTACATCCATGACGAAGAAGAACTCCTCTCCCTTTGCGAGAACGGCAAAACGAGTGGCTTCCTTTACGGTTGTATGGGGAAGAGTGAATTGTTCGACGCCGTCGAAAAGGAAGGCGTCCTTCCGCGCAAGACCTTCTCCATGGGCTCCGCGCGCGACAAACGCTATTACACCGAAGCGAGAAGGATAGTAGAATAGAAGAGATTACGGGGGAACCTTTTTCACGAGAAAAAGAGTTCCCCCGTACCCCTTCCAAAAAGCGCTCTGACAAGGGTTTATAAAAACAAGTCCGCGGTGCACGGACAGACAGTCGGCGCGAGCGCATCGCTCGCTTTTGCTTTCGCTAGCTCCCAGGGACCACCGAGACCCTGGTCGCTAAGAGAGTTGATTGGTGTTGATTACAAAAAAGAAAGAACGGAGAGCCTCATTGAGGCTCTCCATTGTTTTTTATATTGTGTTAAGGAGCAACAGGGGTTTCTGCAGGAGCGTTTTCTGCAGGGGGAGTTGTTCCACCGACTGCGCCCGTACCGAGAGCAGCAAGGAAGCTATAAAAATCGCTATTGCTGAAATAAGTCTCGGGAAGAGTGCCGTCCCATTGCAGGATGTAGTAGTAGAGCATCAAGGTATGGAAGTCGTCATTGTCCAAATTTTCGGGATCTTTTGCAAGAATATCGCGGACCTGTCCAATAACGGCCGCATCCTTTTGACCTGCATATTCGGCTGCGTCTGCCTGAATCTTAACAACCTCAAGCTCGGCTTCAGCGGCAATTTTTGCAACGGCAGCCTCTGCCTCGGCTTCGATCTGTGCACGCTCTGCGGCAGCAGCGGCTTCCATGTTCTTTTGCTCCTGCTCGATCTTTGCCTGCTTGCTCTTCTGCTCGGCTACCTGCTTTGCCTCAACGGCATCGGTAAAGGTATCGGAGAAGTCAAGGTCCTCGATAGAAGCGTCAATTACCAATACGTTATAGGCAGCGAGCTGTGTGGTTAAAAGATCGCGGATGTCGCCCGAGAGCTTGGAGCGCATATTGAGGAGCTCTTCTGCGGTGTATTTTGCAAATTCGCTCTTGACAGCCTCTTGAATGCGGGGAGCAATGATAACGTCATAGTAGCTGATGCCGATTTCCTTATAGATGGTTTGTGCATTTGCTTTGGAAATCTGATAGTTGATGGTATAGGTTACGGAGACCTCTTGAATATCCGAGGAGAAGCAAGAGAGCGGAACCGAAGCCTTTTGGTTTCTGTTGTCCATATTCACAACCTCTTGCCAGGGAGCGCAGAAGTGCACGCCTGCCTCGTAGGTGATGTCCTCGACCTTACCAAAGGTGGTTACAATGCCGGTGTGTCCTGTGGGGACAGTGCGCAGGCAGCTGACAAGTGCCAACAGTACGCTAAACACCAACAAAAGGGTGGGGAGCAGTCCGCGAAGGAGCGGTTTGTTCATCTTTTTGAGAGAGAAGATGAGAACCAGTGCGGCAACAAAAAGCAGAATGGCGAGTACAAATAATACAATCATTTTTATAATCTCCTTTCTTCCGACCTTGTCGGGATGATTGTAGATATATAATACCACAATCCTTTAATGCTGTCAAGTGATTTTATAAAAAATCTTTCGGATTTACAATTCGTTTACAAATGATACAACTTTTGGATAAAAAGAGGTGAAGAATCCCACAAAAACCCTGCCAACCCTTGCTATAAAGGGCAAAATGCTTGACTTTTGTCGAAAAATATGATATGATAGGAGGGTATAGAAAACATATCATTTTTGCATGGAGGTGCCGAATGAAAACAAAATTGGGTTATGCTGCAACTGCGCTTTTATCTTTGATTTTGTGCGCGGTTATGCTTTGCGGAGCGGTTCTCCCTGCGATGGCTGAGGAGGAAGAACTGCCTTCTCTTGACTATTCCAACCCTAACATTGAAAGTACCGCATCGCTCTCCGCTTACCAACTCTATACCGCACTGTTAGATAGCGCTCCAACTGCCGGTGAAACCTTATACTGGCAGCAGTCCGAGATCAACCTTACCTATACAAGCCTGATTCCCGACGGTTGCATTGATACGCAATACGACGGTGACAACGGGGTTTTGGATATCACCCTGCTGCCCTATACCTATCACGCCGCAAATGGCAGCGATGTTACCTGGGTTCCCCAAAAACTGTTTTTGGAGGGGAAGGGCTATGAGGTCATTCCGGGGGACGGCATTTATACGGCGCACATTGAAAATTGCTTTTACTCGGGCGACTTTGACGTGCAGGTAGACTATGTATGCCAGATACAGATCCCGCGCGAGGTTGTTTATGCACTTCGCCACGAGGCGTATCAAAAAGGAGAAGCCGCACTTTCTTTGATGGAAGATTACCGCCAAAAGCTCGCGGTCTACGAAGCGTTTATAGCGCAGCAGAACAAATGGGAGTCCTATGAGAAGTGGGAAGAGGACTACGCCAACTATCTCATTGAAAAAGAAATTTACGATCAACTGAAAAAAGAGTACGATGCCTATATGGTTGAGTACAACAAGTATCAGTCGGTTGTAGATGCGCAAAACCAATGGCTCGATTATTTTGCACAGCAAGAAGCCTATCCCCAACAGCAGCTGGCATACGCCGAATATGTAAAATACGAGCGCGTATATCAGGCGGCAGTTGACAAGCTGGCAATGTTTGAGGCAATCTTTAAAAAAGAAAGCCGTGGCTGGAGTATGTACACCGACATTATGGGCAACGCCGTAACCGAGGTGCTCTCCAAGCAAGATCTGCTTGCAACAAGCGGATGCAACCCCGATGATATCTATCTGGCAGGCAGTGCTACCGAAAATTTGCGCGTTCTGCTCAAGGGATATGCCGACTTGCGTAACAAAAAGTGGGCATCCAATCACGAAAAATACAAGGCATTATACACCTACTACACCCAAAATTATGATGCTTTGCGCCAAAACTTCTGTGACTTGTATAAAACCCTGAAGGGACTCTATGAGAACACGGCGGTCTCCAATTATATCGGTCTGAAGAACAAGACCGCGCACTATCAACAGCTGGTGGGGCATTTGTTTATCATTTCCACCGCGCTGGACCAATCCTCCGAGCGTAACGAAAGCATTTGGCGTATCGACAACAAAAAACTGCGTGACGTCATTGAGGATGTTCACTATTTCCCCGACGGTGACTGGCATCCTCAAAACACCCCTTATCCCGCAAACGAGGTGAAGCGTGTCGAACGTCCCACAGAGCCCGTAGAACCTTCTGTGGAGCTTCCCACCTTTATTCCCGAACCGCCTGCTGTGGTTGAAAATCCCGGGGATCCCCCTGCGGTTGTAGAGGATCCTTCCGCAACCCCCAGACCTGAGGCCCCCGGGCAGGCAGTAGAGAAGCCCCAGCCCCCTGCCTTGGATCCGATTTCCGATCTGCTCTTCCGAGAAATTGAGAGCGGGGAATTGAAAAAATATGATCGGTACGTTTATGCCGAGACCTTGGTCTTGACAAGCCGAATTGACAGTCAAATTTCGATTAAAAATTTCAAAACTGTTACCCTGTATCATCCTGATGGAAGCGTTTATCAGAAGATTCCCGTTGATTACGGACAGGGAATTGTGTTAAACCCGTATCCGTTTGAGGAATCTCCTGCATATACCTATGAGTGGTTGCGCTGGGTGCGCTTGCTTCCCAACGGTGAAACTGTTAGTGCCGACGTTTCCTGCGTTACCGAAAACATTTCTCTCTATCCGCGCTACATTGCAACGCCCAAGATCTATTATATCACCTGGATCGTGGATGGCGTTGAGCATAAAGTACCCTACTATTACGGTGCTATGCCGGATGGCAGGAGCTTTATCAAACAGTTCCCGTACGAGACGCAGGATCAGCGCCACGAATTTTCGGGCTGGACTCCCGAGGTCGTTCCCGTTACGGGGGATGCTACCTATGAAGGATGGACCGTTAGCAGTCTCAAAAAATTCAACGTCACGTGGGTGATCAAAAACGGCGCGGAGAAGATCGTCCAGGAGTGGGAGTATGACTCGCTCCCTTGGTTTGAGGGAGATCCTTCTTACACCGATTCCCATTACAAATATACGTTTATGGAATGGGACAAGAAGATCTCACGCGTAACACGCTCCGTCACCTATACGGCAGTTTATCAGCGAGAGGCTCTGGCGTCCGGTGGCTTGAACGAGCTTATGGAGGTCATTCAGGGCGAGGCGGATATTACGGTTATTGCTACCAAAACCTCCATCAAGCTGCGGCAGGCTGCCATTCTGGCAGACGAAACGGGCAAAACCTTGACCGTTTCTTGGGCGGGCAAGCTTTCCGTTTCTTTGTCGGGAGAGGAGCTTAAAAATTACATTGCCGGCGGTTGCCCTACGCTCTATCTGTACTCTAAAAATGAGGGTGACACCGTGGTTTATCAGTTTGAACATACAGCTCCTGTTGGCGGTGCTGCTTTGCCGCAGTTCAGCATTCAATTTGCCGTTGTAAAAGAGAACGGCAAAGTGACGGTGTTTGAAGTGAAAACCAAGGACGGTTGGGCGCGCTTGCCCGATAGCACATACGTTGCAAACGGCGCGTTTGAGGCGCGTTGCCAATATGCGTATTCTGTCATTCCCACGGCAAACAAGTTCTGCAACGTGATGCAAATGACCAGCAAGGCAGTTCCGGGAGATTGGGTATCTCTCAAGCTCAATTGCGTTTACGGATATAAGGTTACAGGCGCCAAGGTGACCGATGCCGAGGGCAACGAAATACCCGTTGAGGGATTGTCCTTCCAAATGCCTGCATCGGCTGTGAATGTTGTTTTAGAGGTGGAACGCATCGTTTACCGCGTGACCTTCCTTGTGAACGGCGAGGTTTGGAGCTATGCCGAATATTTTGCAGGCGATGAGATCGTCCTGCCCGAAAATCCCCCCAAGCGAACAGAGGGAAACTTCACCTATACTTTTACAGGTTGGGGAGACGTGCCTGCCATTGTGATGGGTGAGGATGAGGAGCTCGTATTTGAGGCATCCTTCTCGCAAGCCATGATCATTGATGACTATGACACGGGGCACAATAATGACGTTGTCTTTACCATCATTTTGCCCATCGCAGGAGCGGTGCTGGTGCTTGTTATCGCGTTCCTGATCGTCAACCGCGTAGTTCGCAAAAAGGGCGGATGGCGCGTAGTGAAGATCAAGATCGTTCGAAAATTTCGCAAATAAATAAAACACAAACGGGATAGCGGATGCTATCCCGTTCTTGTTGCAAAACGAAAACCCCGCCATAGTGGCGGGGTTCAAAAGAGGTTAACCGGTGAGAGGAAATCCTCCAAATATGTTATAATAGAAGAGACCTGCCAGTCAAAACTAAAAAACATATTTGGAGGATT
>SVTP01000032.1 GCA_015063725.1 Oscillospiraceae bacterium | reverse complement strand
CTCGCCCAAGCGTTTGGCAAGGAGTGTGGGGGTGGCGCGCTCCTCGTCGGTGATGCGGTCGGTCTTGTAGTCTACCAAAATCAGGCGTCCGTCGGGCATTGTGAGGAGCAGATCGATCGAGCCTTGTACAAACAAGGCTTCATCCCCGAGCTTGTGGGCAAGCTCTCGGTTGCGTGTCAAAGTTCGCATCGGGGTAAGAATACCGAATTTCAACTCACGCTGCACCTCTTTGGCGGATTGAATGAGTGCCATCAAGTCGCTCTTGCAGAATGCTGACAACTGTTTAAAGTGCAAGATATCTGCCGCGCGGCGGCTCATAAAACCGTCGGCAACCAGCCGCTCGGCTTCTTCCTCGGGGGAGGACGCCATCAATCTTTCATAATTGCAGAACTGCAAGAATGCGTGTGTGGCACTGCCGACCTCGGTCGCACTCGGGCGCTCCTGTGCCTGTAGGAGACTGTCAAAGGGCGGTGTTGCATTTTGCAAAAGATCGATCTGCGCCAAGAGTGCACTTTCCTCGTCCTCTTCGTCACAAAGGGTGTCCAAAAGATCAGAGCGCAATTTGGATGCGGCAGCTTTTGTTGGCAGTCCTGCCAAAAAGGCGTAAGGATATTGCAGCTCCTCTTTTGTCCGATAAATGGCGGCATACCGTTCCGCCACAGGCGAGAGGGTAGCTCCGTTTTCGGGGACGGTTGCCGAGGCGGTGTAGGGGAGACCGCGCTCGACCTCACCATAAAACGGATGTACAATTGTCAAGGCAAGATCATCAGCAAGCTTTCCACCCTCATAGAGTGCGGCAAGGATCCAAGAGAGCATATTGGATACGCCCAAGATCGACGCGCGGTTGCCGCGACGAATGAGAGATGCGTTTGTCATAGCCGTTTCCCATTTGCCTGAGAGCGTACCGCTGACGTACATTCTCTCTCTTGCGCGTGTGAGCGCTACGTAAAGGGTGCGGATGGATTCCTCGACCTGCTCCTGATCCACCTTCAGGCAAAGGGCGGCACGCAGGGCGGTGTCCTCAAGATTGCCAGATACCTCATCATAAAGGCGGCAGGCAATGCCCACCTCGCGGTGATAAAGCAGATTCTTCTTGATGTCGTCTTTGTTAAAGGGAGAACCTGTGGATGACAGGAAAACCACAGGGAATTCAAGCCCCTTTGAGTGATGAACCGTCATGACGGTTACGGCATCCTCGGCGGCGCCAAAGCCCTCGGCAGAGAGCTTGTCACCCTCAAGCAGCTTGGCAAAATGAGAGAGGAATCCGTAAAGACCGCAAAACGCATTTTTTTGATAGATGCGTGCCTGCTCGTAAAGATAGAGCAGGACGGGAGTATCCGAAAGATTTGCCAATCTGTCATCTTGATAGAGCAGGCGCAAAAAGCGATCCGCTGGCTGCGTGTCAGCCAATCGGCGTGCTTCGTCGAGCCAATCGATAACAGTCAAGCACTTTTGAGAGAGCGGATGTTCCGTGTCCTCTGCCACCGTCAAAAGCGCATCGTAAAGCGCGCTCGCGGATGCGGCAGACGTGCGGATCTCGGAAAGCTCCTCAAGGTCAAAACCGCCAAGCGTGGAAAGCAAAAACTCGGAAAGCGGCAGATCGCGCCACGGATTGTCCACACTCTTGAGCAGGTTCAGCATATCATAAAGCAGGGGATCTTGTGCAAGATCCGATGCGGTGGGCGACACGACGGGAACGCCCAGACGTGTCAATTCATCGGTATAGGTCGCACCGTGATTTTTGTTGCGCACAAGAATGGCAATATCAGAGGGGCGAATGGGGGAGCCGTTATCCAGCGTTTCCTCGCGCAAAAGTCGGGAGATCTCGGCGGCTACCCAAACGGCTTCCTCGCGCACGTCCTCGGCATCGTCCTCATCCTCGGAGCGCGCCTTTTTGCGAGGCGGTGCATCAAATACCGCAAGTGTTACGGGTACGGGATGCGTGGGGGCGGTGATGCCATCGGTCGATTTTGAGCATACAAGGTCATCCTGTGGGCGGTATCCCACTGTCTCCTCACAAGCGGAAAAGAGGAAGGCGCAAACCTTGTTTGCAAAGTCGATCACAGGCTTGTCACAGCGGAAGTTATCGGACATAAACACGCAAGCACCGTCGGCATTTTCTGCCTCGGGAGTATCGTAAAGCGGCATTTGGCGGCGGTATCCTGCAAAAATAGAGGGTTCACTGCCGCGGAAGCCGTAAATGCTTTGCTTGATGTCGCCAACCATAAAGCGGCGATTTTTGCCAATGAGCGAAAAGATGCGGTCCTGCAAATAGTCCACGTCCTGATACTCGTCAATGTAGATGGCATCGTAGGATGCGGCAAGCTCGTCAGAGAAGGGAGTGGGATTGCCGTCCTCATCGGTTAAGAGACGGTAGAGCATGGCACGCACGTCGTCAAACTCCAAAAGACCGCGCTCCAGCTTTTCCGAGAGCAAGCGAGCGGTGTATTCGCTATAAAAACGGTAAAGGATCTCGGCAGGCAGAGCGGTGCGACGCATCTGCTCGGCAATCTCCTCGGCAGAGTATTTCAAAAGCTCCTGCACGCGCTTGGCAATATCATTCTTAAACTTTGTGCGCCATTCCTGATAAGCAATGATCTCGTTCGTTTTCTCCTTCGAGGTGGGGAAACGACCGCCCACAAAGCCAAAGGCGACCTCGTGTGCACGCACGTAAGAGCCATTCAGAAGAGCGTTTTTCATTTCCTTACAGTAGTCAACATCAAGCTCTACAATGCCGTAAAATTTATTGCGCATATCGGGTGCGGCATCCAGATGCGCTCGGATGGTTTCAAGGAAAGAAAGGTGTCCCTCAAAAAGCTCCAAAAGATAATTGCGCACAACAGAGCCGTAAGCGGTGGCAAAATAGTCGGCGTTTGCCGCCTCGTCCAGTTCTTTTGCAAAGCGACCGAGAATGGCTACACCCTCGGGCTCGGCAGAAAACTTGCCAAGGAACTCGCGCAAAACGCTGCCGAGCTTGCCGTCACTGCGCCCTGACATCAAGTGGTCAAGCGTTTGGGCAAAAGGATTGTCCAAAAGCTTGGCAAAGGGAGAGCCGTCGGTGGTGGATCTTGCATAACGGTCGTAGTATTCCTCAAGCAGACCATCCATAATTTCGGTGGCAATGGGGAGCACCTCGGAGCCGTCCGCCATGCGGAAGGAGGCAGGGAGCGAGAGGCGCTCAAAGTTTGCGCGCACCGCTTTTTGAAAGAACGCATCAATGGTAGAGATCTGCGCACTGCCCAAAAGGAAGAGCTGGCGAGATAGATGTGCGTTTTCGGGGTCGGTCGCCATCGCATCGGTCAGAGCTTTGGCAATTCTGCCCTTAAGCTCTGCGGCGGCAGCACGGGTAAAGGTAACGATCAGCATACGGGAGAGGTCTGCGGGGTGCTCGGTATCGGTCAGCTTGCGAATAATGCGCTCGGTGAGCACACTTGTCTTGCCCGATCCTGCGGCGGCAGAAACCAACAAGGTCTTGCCGTCAATTCTCATGGCAGCCTCCTGCGAGGGGGTCCAGGTTCTACCCATCAGATCAACTCCTTTCAGCGGTGATATGCGCGGTTGCAATCCGCGCGAACAGGGCAAAATGCGCAGGCTTTTTCCGAGGGCGTTTTTTGCGCCTCACCGGAAAGGATGCGCTCGGCAACCGAGCGGACGGCATCCTGCATTTCATTTTGCAATTGTTGCATTTCTTCAAAGGTTTGTTTGGTCAGTCCCTTGGTGTAGGGAGTATCGCTCTGACCGTTTATTGCAGACGATACGGCGTCCTCGTCAAGGAGCAGTCCGCTCCGCTTGATCTCGGTCACGCCTTTTTCGATCGAGGCAAACAGATATTGTGCCCCTGCAGGGGTACTGTTGGGCATCGCACCCGAGAGGGCAAACAGATAGAGGATGAGCTGAATATCCATGCCCGAGCGCACCTCGTCGAGTGAGAAGGTGTGCTTTCCGCTCTTGTAGTCCACCACGCGGAAGTAGAGCTTTTCGCCACTCTCAAAAATATCTACGCGGTCAATCTTACCGCTGAGCAGCACAGAAGAACCATTCGCGAGCGTGAGACGAACAGGGGGAAGACTGCCCTCGTCGCGTGTTCCAATCCCTTTTTCAAAATAGGTGGGCACAAAGAGCCCCGTGTGGATCTCGCCCAAGATCTCGTGTAGCATTTTGAGTGCCAGTCGGCGCAAACGGGCGTAAAGGTGGAGCAAGCGGTTGTCCATGCTCTCGGCGGGAAAAGGGCAGACCTCGCCAATGTAATCGGCAATGATGCGATCTGCCATCGGCTCGACGTCCTCGGGAGAGGGAAGCTCCAATTTACCATCAACCGTCAGCGATGCACGCAGAAAATGCTCAAATACGTAGTGCAAAAACGTGCCGTCATCGGCATAGTTGGGCTGGGAGTCCTTCCTTTCACGGAGCTTAAGAGAGTAGGTGCTGAAATAGCGATAGGGACAGAGCACAAAGGCTTGAATTTTGGATTGCGAGAGGCGCAAGGAGACGCGCTCGGTAGCGGCGGGCGCCTGCAAGGGCTTTTCCAATTCCTCGCTTGTGGGGAGTGCGCGAGCGCGACGGATCTCGCCAAAATCAATGACCTCGGGCTTTTTGTCAAGCAAAAATGCCACGCGGTTGAATGCCAAAGAGGGCGTGCGAAGAGAACCGTCGGTCTGCTTTGCGTGTGTCATGAGCGACAGGAACTTACTCGGCTTACTCATGGCACGGTAAACGTAAAACAATTCCTCGGAGGAGCGCAAACGCTCACGGGATTGCAGAATGACGCCGTATTCCTCAAGGACTTCCTTATCTGCCTCGGTCAGAATACCGTCATCACTGACGGCGCGCGGGAACTCTCCCTCGCAAAGACCAAGCAGGATGGACGCACGCACGTTTTCGACGCGCAGGGTGTCGGCAGAACCGATCACAACAGAATCCTGCGTGGTGGGAACAGAGCCGAGGTCGGCGTTGCCAAATACCAAGGTCAAGGCGGCAATAAAGTCCTCAATCGAAAGTTCGCAATCGGGAAGTAGTTTGCAAAGTGTTGTCAGAGTTTCGAGCAGAGTGGAGTAGAGCCGTAGGCTCTCGCTCGCCTCGCGTACCTGACCGAGTACCAATTCCTCTTTTGCGCGAGATGCCAATACAGAGGGCAACTCAAGCGTGGTCAGATATTCATAAAGTGCGCGGCAACGGTCCTCAAGGCGACG
Source organism: Oscillospiraceae bacterium (assembly GCA_015063725.1). Taxonomy (GTDB): domain Bacteria; phylum Bacillota; class Clostridia; order Oscillospirales; family CAG-272; genus UMGS1865. The sequence continues at coordinate 14,402 of SVTP01000032.1, read as the reverse complement.
GGATGCGCGCAGAGACGCCGCAAGGGTAGCGAGCGGTGCCATCAATTGACGGCGCACACGGTTTGCCGCATCCAGAATTTCATCGGCACGTGGGGAGCGCTCGGTGGTAAGCCCATCGGGGTTCATGCTCCACACCTCGTCCAAAAAGCGACGACCGCCAATGTGCCAGGTCTCAACGTATTCTTCAAACATTGCTGCATCGCGCAGGGAGGTGCCGCAAAGACCTGTTTTCAGCAGTGCGATGACATCACTTTGACGATAGTTGCGGCTCACAGCGCGGAGCGCCGAAAGGATGAGACGGAAGATGGGCTTTGAGGAAAGATCGGTCCTTTCCGAAAAGAAGTAGGGAATATTGTGTCTTTCCATTGCGGCATCCAGAATGCCGCGATACGCATCGAGGTCACGCACAACAACAGCAACGTCGCCGTAGCGCATACCGCGCGACACCAATTCGCAAATCTGCAGGGCGACTGCCTCTGCCTCTTCATAAATATTTGCGGCAATGCTCAAACGCACAGACGTATCACTTGAAAGCGGCTTTTGGCTTGCCGAAAAGCGCCACAAATTTTCTGCCAACACCGCAAGCGCCTGCGGCTTTTCTTTTGTGGCAGCAGGGAGTGTGATGCTCTCTACCGTTACGTCTGCGCGGTCGGCAAGGTGCGAGAGCTGACGTGCGGTGTCGCTTACCGACAAAAAGTGTGGGAGCTTTGAGTTGACGCCGTCGGTGCAAAGCGACACCGTCACAGAGCTTGCCTGATCCAAAATCTGCAAAAGGACTGCATATTCGGGCACGGTAAAGCTGGTAAAGGAATCAATATAGATGTTGCAATTTTCAAAATAACGGTGCTTTTGCAAAAGGGCAGAAAGGCGCAAAAGCTTGTCCGAGGGGTCAGAGCCAAAGCATTCCTCTATTTTTGCGTGATATGCCGCATCAATGAGCGCGAGGTCAGAGAGCTTTTTTTGCAGGGCAGAGCCCTCTTCCATTTTAGCGGCGGCATCCTCTAAGGCTTGGGCACTAATGCCACCCGCACGCATTTCTGCTATGGCAGAGAGCATCAGGTTGGTCAGCGTCAAATCTCCCTCGGCGCTCTTGCCGTACTGTTGCAAAAGAGGGGAAAGTGTTGACAGTGTGTGCCACATCAAAAGAGAGGACACCGCACCGCTGACCGATTCTGCCGTTACGCCGCCGTATTCGCAAAAGAGCTTTTCGGCAAGTCCCGAAAAACTGACGACCTCAAAATACAGTCCTGCATTTTTTGGAAGGCGTGCGGCAAGATCGCGCTCGCTGATGTAAGCCTGCTGCTCGGGAATGAGCAAAAAGGAGCGCACACCGCTCGCTATATCCGCCTCAATGCACTTTGTCAGGTGCTCGGTCTTGCCGGCACCCGAGGGACCGCATATCAGTTTTAACATAGTGTGTCTCCTTTCTCATGTATTCGTAAATTTCGTAAAATAACTTCACGTCCGCGCCAGGAATAGGCGCGCTCCCCAAATTCCTCATCCGACATTTCTTCAATATTCTTGACTGTGGGGCAAGGCAGCGCGCTTGCAGTAAAGAACGGAATGGGAGAATAAATACTTCCACGCTCTTTTGCACGCTTGTTGTAGGGACAAATTTCCTGACACCTGTCACACCCCCAAACGGTGTTGGTAGAGAGCAGTATTTTTTGTTCTTCCTCGCTCAACACTCCCTTTTTTTGAGAGAGAGCCGAAAGGCAAAGCCCTTTTTCGCTCACGCCAACAGGGCAGGCATGACTGCACGCGCCACAGTCTATGCAGAAATTGACCTCGTGTGCGCGGCAGGAAATTTCGAAATCGGTAATGACCTCGCCCAAAAAGACGTAAGAACCGTATTTTTGGGTCAAAAGCAATCCGTTTTTGCCAATTACGCCAAGTCCCGCACGGGCGGCGGCGTGAATCTCGCTGATTGGCGAGTGGTCAGCAAAAGCGGCAAAGCGAGCGGTGGGGAAATGCTTTTTGAGATAGGGCAAAAGTTCCCCAAAAAGTTCTTCAAAAAAGAGATGGTAATCGCGCGAGACGGCATAGGCAGAAATGCATCTGTCAGCATCCTCGCAAAGAGGGGTGTAGTAGGGGATGGCTAACACAAAAACCGTTCCGCTTGCAATATTTGCGCGCTCCAAAAGGTAGGGGCGCGTCACACGGCAAGCCGACAGTGGCAGAGCCCCCACAAGATCGATATTCTTTTTTTGCAAAAAATTCAATAAATTTTCAAACATCTCTTTTTCTTTCCAACATTTTATGCTATAATATAACTATGACATTATCATTATAGCAAAATATTGCCTAAAAAGCAAGATATCTGACTATTTTTCAATCTTTTTTTCTTGCTCCGTCAAGTGACTGTCACATTTGGACGTTAAAATAGCAATATAGACCAAATGGTATAATGCGCGGAGGCTCTATTATTATGAAAAACAAAAAGCCACAATTTGAGAATTCTTACTACGACTACGAGGGAATGCCAAAGACTTCCAACCATTCCTATACGCAAAAAGACCTGTATGAGGGAATGCAGCAGAACCCCAATTATCCTTACACGCAAAACGAGCGTTATGAGGGAATGCAGCAGAACCCTAATTATCCTTACACACAAAACGAGCGCTATGATGGAATGCAACAGAATCCCAATTATCCTTACACGCAAAACGAGCGCTACGATGGAATGCAACAGAATCCCAATTATCCTTACACGCAAAAGGACCTGTATGAGGGAATGCAACAAACACCCAATTACTCTTACATCAAACAAGAGCTATACGAGGGGATAAAAGAGATTCCTGACTATCCCTATACCGAAAAGGAATATCGCCGTAAGCGTCGCGCTCCGCGCCGCAAGCTCTCCTTTTTCAGCGTTTTTTTGTGCATTGTCCTTTCTCTTACAGCCGGATTCCTTGGCTCCTTGGGTGCTTTGTGCATTGCCGGAGCACAAAAGGATAAGGTCGAGCAAACAACAGAGGATGTTTTGTGCAAAGATCCCGAAAATGAAATTTTGCGCCCCGATCCCAATCCTTCTATCTACGGTTCTGCCGGTGAGGATGCGTTTGCTGTTTCGGGCGTTGTAAACAAGGTGCAGGATGCAGTTGTTATCATTGAGGGCACAATCCTCGATACCTCTCCTCTCGGTCAGCCCATCACTTCTACAACTATCGGTAGCGGTGTCATTATATCGAGCGCAGGGTATATTCTGACCTGTCATCACCTTGTTGACGGCGCAGACTCTGTTAACGTAACCTTGCGCAACAACAAAACCTATAGCGCCGTTCTTGTTGGAAGCGACGAGATCAGTGACCTGGCAGTGCTCAAAATTTCGGCAGACGAACCCCTGACGCACGTTGTTCAAGGACACAGTGCCGATCTTGTTGCAGGTGAGCAGGTGGTTGCCATCGGCAATCCCTTGGGAATGCCTGGCGGAACGGTGACGGTTGGTTACATCAGTGCTACCGAACGAGAGATCGAAATGAGCGACGGTAGCAAAATAACCTTGATCCAAACCGACACTGTCATGAATTCCGGTAATTCGGGTGGCGGACTGTTCAACCTTGCAGGGGAACTGATCGGCGTTTTCAATGCCAAGTATTCCGCCAGTGGCGTAGAGGGACTGGCATTCGCTATTCCGATCGACTCCGCCTATTCCGTTCAGCTTGACCTGATGCAGTACGGATACGTTCGCGGCGTAATTGACCACGGTTTGATGCTTTTGGATGTTACAGAGGAAAACTTAGCACAGTATCATAACTTCTACGGCATTGAAGAAATCGGTGTTTACGTAGTGGAATCCGAGTACGCAACCGAACTGAAAATCATCGACCGCATCGTTTCAGTCAACGGTATTGAGGTCAAAACGGTAGCCGATTTTAAAAAGCTGCTTGTCGATTGCAAGGTAGGGGATACGATCACAATCGTCGCCGATCGCAAAGGTGAAACGGTTATGTGTGACCTCGTTTTGCAGGAGTACGTTCCCGATCGCATCAAGGATCTTCTTCAATAAAAACTTTTTGAAAGGATGAGATTGCATGTATCATATTTTGGTTGTAGATGACGAATCGCGCATTCGCTCTATTATTCGCAAATATGCAGAGTTTGACGGACACACCGTCACCGAGGCAGGCGACGGCATGGAGGCTGTTCTGCTTTGCCGCAAAAACGAATACGATCTGATCATTATGGACATTATGATGCCCGAGTTGGATGGCTTTTCGGCTTGCCGCGAGATTCGCAAAATTTCGCAAACGCCCATCATTATGCTCTCCGCCCGCGGGGAGGAGTATGACCGCATCAATGGTTTTGAGGTTGGCATTGACGATTACGTTATCAAGCCGTTCTCTCCCAAGGAGCTGATGCTGCGTATTGAAGCGATTATGAAGCGCTTAAAAAACACTCCCACAGCCGAGCCTTCCGCAACCAAGCCCAATGTTATCATTGAATTGGACAACGGAGGTCTGCGCGCCGACGTTACGGCACGTCTGGTCTTCATTGATGGGGAACGCGTGGATATGTCGCCCAAAGAGTACGATCTGTTCTTCTACCTGCTCTCCAATCGCAACATTGCACTCTCGCGTGAAAAGCTCCTTTGTGAGGTATGGGGATATGACTTTTACGGTGATGCCCGCACGTTGGATACGCACATCAAGCTTTTGCGCAAAAGCCTTGGCAGATATAGCAATTACATCGTTACCTTGCGCGGTGTTGGATACCGCTTTGAGGAGTTATGAGAAAAATCAAACAAAAAATAGCCCGTACAGGCGTTAGTATCCGTTGGAAGCTGATTCTTTACTTTGCCATCTTTGTGGCGGTTGCTCTTTTGGTGATGTGGGTGTTTCAGGTTTGCCTTCTCAATAATTTTTACGAGTGGATCAAACGCCGTGAAATGGCAGACAGTGCAACCGAGCTCGCCACTTACGTCGAGGACGATTCCCTCGATTTACAAGCATACGACCAAGCAGTGGATGGCGTTATGGCGGTGGCGATTTACCGCATGAACCGAGGCACGCCAACGCAACAAATCGTTAGCGTCGATGCCACAGGACAAACAACAGGCATTACACTGCCCATCGAGCAGCTGGAAAAATACTATCAAAAAGCCGCCCAAAACAAGGGGAGCTATACGGGCAACTTTACTTTTGGCGGCATTGAAGTGCCCAAAAAAGCATTCCCCATATTCCAGTTTAAGCAAAGCGCTTATCCAAGCGTAAGACTGATGCACATGCAGCTTGCGCAAGGGGAGAGCGGCAGTGTCTATCTGATTCTGCTCAATGCGGCGCTTCAACCGCTTTCCACAACGGTGCAAATTCTGCAAACACAGTTCTTTTGGATCCTCTCCATTCTTCTTGTGTGCGCCGCCGTTATGGTATTCTACCTTTACCGCCATATCTCTTCGCCACTTGTCAACATGAACGAGTCGGCAAAGCAATTGGCACACGGAAAATACGACGTTGTGTTCTCGGGTGAGGGATACCGTGAAACACGCGAGCTTGCAAACACATTGAACTATGCCTCGCATGAGCTTTCCCGTCTTGACCGCCTCCAAAAGGAGCTTATCGCCAACATTTCGCATGATTTGCGCACACCGCTGACGATGATCAAGGGGTATAGCGAGGTTATGCGTGATATTCCCGGCGAAAACACCGCCGAAAACATCCAGGTCGTTATTGATGAAACCACGCGACTTTCCGAGCTTGTAAGCGATCTTTTGGACCTTTCCAAGATCCAGTCCGGCTCGCGCAAGGTGGTATTTGAAGAATTTGACCTGACCGCCGCAGTAGAGGAGATCATGCGGCGCTACGATGCCTTTACGGCACATCAGGGTTACCGCATTTCCTTTAAAGCAGACACACGTGTATCGGTTTTTGCCGACCGCAGTATGATCCTGCAGGTGCTGTATAACCTGATCAATAACGCGATAAACTACACAGGAGACGATCTCTCGGTCTCTGTTGGGCAATCCGTCAAGAACGGTCGCGTACGCATCAGCGTCAGCGATACAGGACAGGGAATTGCAGCAGAGGAGATCCCGCAAATCTGGGATCGTTACTACAAGGTCGATAAGGTTCACCGCCGTGCTATGATCGGCACCGGTCTTGGACTTTCCATCGTAAAGGGCGTGCTTGAACTCCACAATGCAACTTATGGTGTTGAGAGTGAAGTGGGCAAGGGCTCCACGTTCTGGTTCGAGTTGGATATCCTCGAGCCTGCGCAAACCATGCGCGAAATGACACAATCATTGGAGGAATGACAGTGAAGAGCACGCATCTTGCTATGCTGCGCTGTCCCGTTTGTGCCGCCGCCATGCAGGCGGATGAGGTAGGCAAATCCTGCCGATGCACGGGAGCGCGATCGCACGCTTACGATTTTGCCCGTAGCGGATACCTGAACCTCACACGTCCGGGTGAGGGAGAGGGAGATCTGCGCGAGGCGATCCGGGCACGCACACTCTTTTTGAGTGCGGGATATTATGCACCGCTTTCCAACGAAATCAACAACGTGTTGCAAGAATTCGGCGCCAAAGCCGTCCTCGATGCAGGATGCGGAGAGGGGTATTACACCAACCGTATGGCAAAAGACCGCACCGTGCTTGGCGTGGATCTTTCCCGCGCAGGCATTGATGCCGCCGCGAAGCAAGCAAAGCAGAAGGGGACCGATGCCGCCTTTGTGGTAGGGAGTATTTTTTCGCTTCCCATAGCCGATGCAACGTGTGACGTCGTCACCAATCTGTTCGCCCCTTGCTGCGAGAGTGAGTTTGCGCGCGTGCTGAAGGATGGCGGATATCTCATCCTTGTCGGTGCGGGTGAGCGCCACCTGATGGGATTGAAGCAAGTGCTTTATGAAAATCCATACCTCAATCCCGGCAGAGCCGATCTTCCCACAAAAATGCAAGAGCTTGATTGCCGCCGCTTGGCTTACACAGTCACTGTTGAGGGCCGAGAAGCTATCGACGCGCTCTTTTCCATGACGCCTTACTATTGGCGCACGTCCGAGGCAGATCGCGCAAAGCTCAATAACATCCAAACACTGAAAACAGAACTTGACTTTGACATTTTCATCTATCAAAAAGGAGACCAACAATGAAGATTTCGGTTTGCATCCCGATGTATAACGAAAACCGCGTCATTGCAGCTACTGCAAAAACGCTTTCCGAATATATGCAGGCAAATTTTGAGGACTACGAGATCGTTTTTTGCAGCGACGGTAGCAAAGACGGCTGCGATGAGACCGTCCGCGCCTTAAATTTGCCAAACGTCCGTGTCATCGGTTACGAAAAGAACCAGGGCAAGGGCTGCGCCGTTCGCACCGCAATGCTTGCGGCAACAGGGGACGTGCGTATGTTCACCGATGCCGACCTCGCCTATGGCGTTGACGTCATCAAGCAGGTGGCAGATGCCTTTGAGGCGAACCCCGATGCCGATCTTGTCATCGGCTCTCGCAACCTCGATAAAGCGGGCTATGCGGGCTACACGCTCCTGCGTAAAATCATGTCCAAGGTCTATATCAAGGTGCTCTGCATCGCAGGCGGATTTAAACTTTCCGACTCGCAGTGCGGATGCAAGGCATTCACAGGTGAGGCGACCGAGAGGATCTTCTCACGTTGCGAGGTCAATAGCTTCGCCTTTGACTTTGAAGCCATCCTTTGGGCAATCAAAATGAAGATGAAGATAGTCGAAATTCCCGTACATGTCATCAATCACGGCGAATCCAAGGTGCGCATCGTCCGCGACACCCTCAAAATGCTCTCTGACCTGCGCAAGATGAAAAAACGCATCCGCAAAACCCCGGTGTAATGAAAAAACAAAAAACGACAGAGAATAAAAATCTCTGTCGTTTTTTTTGTTATCGGAGAGTCAGAACGCAAACAACAATAGTAGACTACCAAAGCCTCCCCTGTGCAAGGGGAGGTGGCGAGCGTAGCGAGACGGAAGGGTTGGTTTAAACATCGGAGAGTCAGAACTCAAACGCGCGTTTTTATTCAGCAGATAGATTAAGTTCATTTCTTCGCGCGTTCTGCAAATTCTGCGAATTTGCGGAGTTTGACTCAATGTAGATAACGAAATAAGCAGAGGAGATTGCTTTTGCAATCTCCTCTGCTTATTTGGTGACCCATCGGAGAGTCGAACTCCGGACACCATGATTAAAAGTCATGTGCTCTGCCATCTGAGCTAATGGGTCATTTTTCGCTCACTTGGATATTATAGCACACTTTATCTTGTTTGTCAACACTTTTTTGCAATATTTTATGATGATTTTTCGTCAAAAACCCTTTTTCTTTTTTTAATTCCTAAAAAGCTCTTTTCTTGCCAGTGATGCCATTCTGTCCACGTTCTCGGGCATCAGCCCGGGCATAGATGCGATGTATTCGCCCTCGCTCATGTCGGCTTCCACAATCAGCGAGCGTAGATTCCAAACAAAGAACTTATCCCAAAATCCCAGGCCGTCATAGCGCAAGCTGCCGCCAAAAAAAGCGACCTCAAATGCGTGCTCACGCAGCTCTCGGGGGAAGAGCTTTTCTATATAATACACCTGCTCCGCGGCAATGCCGCAAGCCAGAAACAGCCCCAGCTTTTTTTGCAAAAGGACGTCCTTTTGCGCGCGCAAAAACTGCCGCACAGGGGCGGGGAAGCGGTGATGATGAACCGCCGCACCCACAATCACCATATCAAATTCGGCGGCATTTGGCGTTACCGTTGCAAGGTCAGCAAGGCTAACGTCAAGTCCCTTAAGCCCATCGGCAAGCCGCTGTGCGCAGGAGGCAACACTCCCGTTTTTGGAGGTGTAAGCAATCAAAATCTTCATAAAAATCTCCAATTGTTCGTACTACGTTTATTATAGAGGATTTGTGCGCAATTGTCAATACAAATGCAAAATTGTTTACACTTGCAAAAAAAATCAACAAATTTTCAAAAACCTATTGACAATACAATCAAACGATGGTATAATAGTATTATAAGAAACCGACAAACAACCAAGAGATTTTCCAAAAAATGAAAAAAACTCAAAATTTTTCGCAAAAAGGTATTGACTTTACAGTTAACTGGAATGTTATAATGGTGGAAAAGGAGGTGGTAAAGTGATCAAAATAGGTGACTTTGCAAAAATATGCAACACCAGTGCAAGAACGTTGCGCTATTATGATGATGCAGGTGTCCTCAAAGCGGACTTTGTTGACGAAGCATCGGGGTATCGCTTTTACTCCCCAAACGCTGTAGAAAAATACAAAAAGCTTGTATTTTATAAGGAACTCGGGTTTTCTTTGCAAGAGATCAAAAAGTTATTGGCTGCCACCGAGGAAGAAGAGAAGAAAATGCTCAAAAAGAAAAAAGAGACGCTTCTTTCTTCGGTAGAGGAAATTCAGGGGCAGGTGCAAACCATTGACGGAATGTTTGTAGAGAACGAGCCAAAGGAAAATCTGTTTGAACTGCTCAATTTGCCCTTTACCGATGATCCCGAGGTGGTGGGTAAGTGGGAGCTTTGCGGACTTTTGCGCGACGAAGAGGATATCGAGTCGGTAGTAGAGCTTCCGCCAAGAACCATCTTTCAAGAACTTATCTTTTTACCCGGTGGTGCCCCTGTGTGGACCTATTTTTGGACAAAGGGGGTTCTTTATACCGCATCGGGTAGATATAGCTCTTCTGTGCCTAATCCGTACAAAACCATGCGCAAAAATGGTGAGCATTATATGGTCATTCAATTTTCCGCCGAGGATCGTCCGGGTTACCCAAACGATGTTTTTCCGGTTTTATACCGTCAAGTAGATACCATCGCATATAGCGAGGAGCAAGTTCGCCCGTATGTTGATAAGGTCGATTATCCATTTATAGAAGATCCGCAGGTCAGTGGAGTGTGGCACGTTGTAGATTTTGTGCATGATTCAGAGGATTTTCATCCTTCCCGACAGCAGACTCCCAAAAAATATCTTGCCACTGTTGAAATAACCTTTTTGCCGCGTGGAATGTGCGTCAAAACCTTCCGCGCTGATGCAGGCGGCAAAAAGACAAACCGTATTTTGCACTATACCAAGGGGCTTGTGCTGAACCGAACCGCCCTGACGGCAGAAAAGTACGTGATTCAAGTTTTTGGCGAGAAAGAGTATCTGTTTGTGCAACACAAATCGGGCGACTACTCCTACGGCGGCTACGAACCTTGTTGGTACGTCTTTGAAAGAAAGGGAAAACCCGTATGAAAAGAAAAAAGCTCTCTAATAAAACTAAAGGGAAACTTATTATAGTTGCTGTTATAGTAGGAGTTATTGCTTTAGTTGCCGGATTTATTTTTGCCCGTCTCATTTCCATAATCGGTGGTTTTGATAACTATGTAGACAGTCTGGAAAAATGGTTTTCTTTGTATAAAGACGGTGATACATACAGGATGATTCTTATTGTTATTGCCGTTTTGATTGTGTTGGCTTTAATAATACTTCTTATGACCATCGTTTTTCCGTTATTTGGTTTCTTTTTTGGCAGACTCTTGGCATATTTCAAAATATGGAAACTCTGTCGCAAAAATGGACATTCTTGCCGTTTTCATTGCGCACCTTTTGCATCTTTGATCGGTGTGAAAAGGGGGAGCCATATTGAAATTTGCATCAATCAAAAAGCATTGCACGTTCATTTTGTGGGCGTTCCATTCCCGTGGTTTAGAACCTTTTTATTGGTGAATGACCGTGAGTATCGCATGCACAAATCTGTGCGGAACAAAAAAAGGGGCTTTTGGGAGGGACGGTTGCCGAGAGAGCGCGAAGTCGTTGAGGATATGTTCAATACGTATTCGATTCCCGAATTTCCGCTCAAAGGAACAGAATATCACTATTTAGTAGTCGATCCTTCTTATGCAGTTGCTAAATTTACAAAAGACAGTGTAGTGCTTAACGTGATAGATGAATGTGCAATAGGTAATATTACCGTATGTAATTTAAGTACTTTGAAGAAACGTCTTAATAATGAAATTTTCACACCTATGAAATGAAAACCGTACGTCTTTGAAAGAAAGGGAAAACCCGTATGAAAAGAAAAAAGCTTTCCAATAAAGCAAAAGGGAAAATTTTAATTTTCGTCGGTATCGGTGGTGCTATTCTCATACCGCTCGCCATCATCTTTTCGCGTTTCAATTTTAAGGCGTTTGGGTATATACTGCATGCATACTTTGGTGCATTTATTGAAAGCGGTTTTCACTGGGCTATTTTGGGAGTCTTTGCTTATTGGGCGCTCCTTTTGCTCATGCGTGCCTTTATCGACCACGTTTTCCCCATGCTCTGCTACTTTATCGGCAGACCGTTCAAATACCTTACCGTGTGGCGGATCTGCCGCAAAAAGGGCTATGACTGCCGTTTTCGTCGCGCACCGTTTGTCTCCCTTGGGGGAGTTGAGAAGTGCGCCGACATTGAAATCCAAATGGGCGCTCAAGCGTTGCACATTCATTTCATTGATATTCCGTTTCCCGTGCTCCGAATGTTTTTGCTGGTGAACGATCGCGAATACCGCATGCACCGATCCATTCCCGGCAAGCTCAAAGTGATGGGATTTGGCGTGCGCCCCGGACCGCGCGAAATGGATGAGGAAAATTATGATATCTATAGCATTCCCGAATTTCCCCCCAAAGGAGCAGAAAGCCACTATCTTGTCATTGATCCCACGTATGCCGATTCCTTTTTTCTGGATAGCAGAGCCATGCTTGACATAACCGGTGAGTGTACCGTTGGAAACGTCACCGTTTGCAAATGGAAAATTTTGAAAAAGCGCATTAAAAACGATCTTTACGCCACAACTCAATAACCAAAGGAGGAATATTGATGAAACCGTTAAAGCTCCCCCGAGATTTGAGGATGTTTGTCATCAAAACGGTACTCAAAAGGGTAGTTCCGTGTGTGCTCCTGCTTGTCACCTTTGCGATTGCACTGATCTTTTGGGGCGACGTCATTCTCCCGGTCGACAAAGATATCGTCAAGGTGATCGTTTACACAATCGTCATGCTCGTTCCGTTTGCCGTAACGGGTGTGCCGTATAAAATGATTGACTCCACTTGGAAGGGTGAAGTTATCGAGTCGAGAATCGTTGAAGAAACCAGCTTTACAAAGGAAGCCGTCCCTCGTATGTACGGCAGTGTCAATGTCATTCTCAACGTAAAAATGCCAAACGGCAAAACAAAAGAAATCAAATTGCAAGGTTCTACTTTTGCAAAACATGTGAATTTGCAGTTTGCGGCAAGTGGAAATGCAAACCAAACAGAAGATTTTTATTCTGTCGGCAATCATGTTTTTCATCTTTATGGCAGCAATCAATACGTTGTCCTGCCCAAAGCCGCCGACAAAGCCGTACAATGTCCCATTTGCGGCATCAAAAACGACAAGACCCATGAAAAATGCGACAGCTGTGGACACTCACTGGTGATAGATTAAATAAAAAAGGAGAAACATTTATGAAATTTGTAAAACTGTTTTTTATCAACTTGGCTTTTTTCATTGGCGGATTTTTGCTTTTGCGTCTGTTGGCAGTTACTCTTTTTGCAACCATTTTCAACGCAATCTTTGGTAACCCCAAAACCGGCATGTATGCCACCGATGTTTTTATACGCATCTGTTTGACAGTTATCAATGGTCTTGCAATTTGTATTCCGCACGGAAGAAGCGAAGAAGCGCGCAGAGCGTTCCTGAAGGAATTGGGAGCAGAGAAGTATGACCGCAAGGCGGCCCTCAAGGCACTTGTAAAAACAAAAGACTTCCGCAGCGAATGTATCATTTATGCAATTATTTATGTCACTTTGGCTTTGATAGCAACGCGTCCCAAGTGGATCTTTGTTGTTGCAACCCTCTTTTTCCCCTTGATCAATCTGTGGCATCACACCGCCGTCCATAAGGCATGGGCAGGCGAGCGCATTCGCTTGGCAGAACAACAGTCTGAATAAACTTATGCAACCAGATATAAAAAAGAAGAGGGGGCTATTATGAAGAATAATTTAGCACAAAAATATTTTGAACAAAAAAATTGGACTGTTTTAGAGCTCATTCTTTTAGGAGTGGCAATTATTGCAGCAGGCATTATCACATTTGCGTGGCACGGCATACCAATTGGAACTCCCATTCTTATTGTTGCTGTGGTTGCGTTGGCTTTTTCAAAAACGCAAAAGGTAAAGGATGCCGAAATCGATTCTATGCTCAACAAAATGATTGCCAATGAAATAGACTCCGATGTTTTGAAAAAATCCATACAGAGCTTTGACCTTCAATCTCAACCCGCCAAAAAAGGAAAAGACGGAAAAATGCGCAGCTCTACCTATGTTGTTACTTTGACGGAATTTGAAAAAGAAATTGCCAAATTAACTTGTTGGAGATTCGATTTATTGCAAGAAAACTTTACAAAAGAAAGTTATACAGTCACAATCGGAAGCGGTGTATCTCTGATAGAAACGTCGGTAACGGTATCAGGTAGTCAAAAAGAGATTGCCTTTTTAGAGAGCGATGCGTTTACATCCGCCATCCCTGTGGAGATTAACGATATTATAGTTAATAAAATTGTCAAAAAACTGTGCGGTCTTGAAAAATAATCTTAGTAACCCAACCGCCGAGAGCGCCAAACTGTCACTCTCGGTGTCTTAAAAATGAGAAATTATCCGTGAATAAAAACGGGCGATTCGTGAATCTCTCCTACAATATGTTTTTTATGCTTTGTAGGGGAGATTCACGAATCGCCCGCCTTTCTAATAGAAGATTTTTATATTGACTTTCCCACAAAAATGTGGTATGATATAACAAACGAAAGAGAAAGGAGAGCCGCAATGTCCCATCCGTTTTTGCATTTTGCCACCATCACACGCCACCGCCATCGCGTCATTGCACATTGCTTTCGCGCAGGCATTGGATGGCAAGGGCTTTTTCACGACCTCTCCAAGTATTCTCCCACCGAATTTCTCCCCGGCGCGCGCTACTATCAGGGCAACCGCAGCCCCAACGAGCGCGAACGTGAGCTTTTCGGCTGCTCACACGCGTGGATGCACCACAAGGGGCGCAACCGCCACCATTTTGAGTATTGGAACGACATCAACCCCGAAACAAAGCTGTATGAGCCCGTCAAAATGCCCATGCGCTACGTCAAGGAGATGTTCTGCGACCGCGTGGCGGCAAGCAAGATCTACCAAGGCAAAAACTATACCAACGCCCACCCGTTGGCCTATTTTCAGCGCGGCAACGCACGCAAAAAGATGCACTCCGCCACCGCCGACCTTTTGGAGAGCTGGTTGACCATGCTCGCCGAGCGCGGAGAAAAAGAAACCTTTGCACACATCAAAAGCATCAAAAATAACCAAGAATATTAAAAAGGGATAGCAAAAGCTATCCTTTTTTTGTGGGAGTGTTTTTTGGAAAGGGTATGGGAAAACCTTTTTTTCAAAAAAGGTTTTCC
>SVTP01000003.1 GCA_015063725.1 Oscillospiraceae bacterium | reverse complement strand
TTATGGGTAGTAAGTAACAATTGCATGGCTGGCAGGCCAATCTCAAGCGCACTTGTGCGCAGCCAGTATTATTAGGGCTATGCCCGAAAATGAAATACCCCCCGTTTTACGGGGGGATTTTTATTTCTGCTTCTCGCCTTTTTTCTTCATTTTTATGATATAATGAGAGGGAACAAAGTTCCGCTTAAAAAAATTCCGTTTTCACCCAACCTTTTCGGCGCTCGCGGTGTCATAAAGGTAAGCGCTCAAAAACGGAAATTTCCAAAACAATGAAAGGAGAGCATGTATTGCTTTATCGAGAACAAACAGACGAAACCTTGGTAATGCTGACCTTGGCAGGCAATCAAGATGCTTATGAAGGACTTGTCCTACGGTACCAAAAGGCAGTCCTTGCATCGGCTCTGTCGGTTACGCACAGAGAGTTCATGGCAGAGGACGCCGCACAAGATGCCTTTGTAACGGCGTGGATGAAGCTGGATAGTCTGCAGGAGCCATCTAAATTTGCTCCGTGGGTTTGCCGCATCGCCAAAAACTGTGCCTTGAATATGCTGGGGCGTTACCGCGACTTTTTGCCATTCGAGGACCTCGAAAACCTCAATCTTACCGAAGAGCAGGCACAAAACCCCGCAGAGCTTTATGTGCGCTCCGAAGAAGATGAGGAACTCCACAAAACCATCAAAAAGCTTTCCGAAAAGGTGAAAACCGTTATTTATCTTCATTACTTTGAAGGGCTTTCCATCGCTGAGATTGCAGAGAGAACACGCACCTCGGTGGGAACGGTCAAATGGCAGCTTCATGATGGTAGAAAGAAAATTCGAAAGGAACTTTGTGCAATGAATGAAACTTGGAACGATACGCTGGTTCAGCGTGTTATGAAGAAGGTGGAAGAACTCAAAGCGTGGAAGTTTAAAAACAGCAAAAACGGCTTTGAGGTCATCTACCGTGACGTGCTTGCCGAGATAGAGGAGCTGCCCGAATCGCAAGCAAAATACCACGCCCTTGCCGACGTACTGATGCGCGGCTGGTGGTGGGTGAAGGGTGAGGAGAACGACGCCCTCTTTGAACGCATCAGAGATGCTGCCGAGCGCGGCAAAAACGAGGAAGTAATGGAGTTCGTCGCACTCCGCGAGGGAAATTCCTTAGGTGGAAAAGCCAAAATCGAGTTTATCCGCGACAAACAAATTCCTCGCTACGAAAACAGCGAATTCAAGAGTGTATTGGCACGCTTGTGGTTGGCTTTGGGCACAGTGCTGTGTGAAGAAAAGCAATATGATGAAGCCCGCGAGGCATATCAAAAAATACTTGCCATCGTCCCCAAATCCAATATGCTCTACACCGTAGCAGAAATGTACTCCAAGCTGGTGGACCGCTACGGGGAAGGATACAAAGAAAAGAATTCCCGCCGCTTTTCAATTCGCGGTGGTGCAGTTGAATTGCGCCGTGTAGGCAGTGAGTTCCGCCATTATCGCAGCTATTTAGATAGTATTGGCGAACTATATGGCTATCCTTGGATAGCAGACAATACCTTGCTGGTCGCCTCTCGGCTGGATAGTTCTTTTACGGCAAATATTGCAGTAGGGGAAAGCACAACAGCATCCGACGGTACGGTTCTAACCTTTGTGGCAGACAATGAGAGTGTAAAAACACCTGCCGGCTGCTTTGATGGTTGTCAACTTTGGGTGGCACAAAAGAATAGCTACGATGAAATCTACCGCACGTGGTATAAAGATGGCGTTGGTATTGTAAAGCAGGAAATGTATGAGGATGCCGCAACAGATGTTCGTTACCTCAAGAGCTATTCCGTTTGCGGTGAAGGACTGTTGCCTTTGAACGTAGGCAACACGTGGGAATATGTCTCCAACCACAAGGAAGACTCCCTCTTTGTCAACAACCGTCTCACTGTTACCTACGCAGACGAAGATCATGTTATTCTTTCTCGCTTTATCGAGACAGAACGCATTTCCTACGACCACGACTCTTGGCTGGATATGATTATGCAAATTCGCTGCGAGTATTGGCAAGAAGGGGAAAATGGCGGAGAATTGATTGCCGACGTTTCCGATGCTTGTAACCGCGCTGAGGAACTTGCCAAAACGCCTATGGAAAAGGCACACACCCGTGCGGCTTGCTCGGTTGCTCGCCGCATTATGGCAACAGATCCCACATTCAACAAAAATCACACCGCCACCGGACATTGGAACTTTTTTGCCCGTGAAGACGTACAGCAAAAAGAGGGCATTGTTTCTCTTGCCGGTCGTAACGGTCGATACTCCTTTGAGTGGAAGGGAGTCGGCGCTAATACCGATGCACACCCGTTGCTCTTCAATGATATCATCGGTATCCTGCAAAATGCGACCAATTGCATCTGGTCGGACGAATGGCGTGTAGGCGGTGAGCCGACAGCGCGCTTCGAGCTTTGGGGACACTATCCCCTGGTTACCAAAATCACCTGCACAGCCGCAGAACCCATCACAACCAAGGCAGGCACCTTTGAGGATTGCATCAAGCTCGAGCTTGATATCAGCGGTCTTGAAAAGCAACCGGGACTCACTTACCGCGGCGGCAAAAAGGAATACTACTTTGCTCACGGTGTGGGCATTGTTCGCACAGTTAATGAATACTGCGAGGGTACACGCAAGGCAATCTATGAATTGACCTCTTACACAGGCACGGGTGAGGGCTATATGCCCATGTGCGACGGAATGCTCCGCCATTATGATGGCATTGATTTTACAGACGGTTACGTTGGCGCGGCTGACTACGAATTTGTGGCGGACCCCACCGACGGACACATTGTCATTTTTGCGGATCGTACGGGTATTCGCAACCTGCCGCCTCCCATCAGCCGCTATGCCTCTGTTCACGGTGAAACCGTTGAAGAAAACCTTTGGAAAGAAGGTAAAAAGGACGAGAGTGCTATCCAGCATCATCTCAACTCCTTGCGCCTGATGATGCACCATCTTGGTCGCACACATCGCTCGCGTTGCACACCCGAGCATGCAGTTGCTTGGTGGAAGCATCGTGCCGCACTCATCGAAAGCTTTGGCGAGGACGGGGAAGTTCCCGAAGGTTGGCTTGGCACCTATGCAGATTCTCTCTTGATTGTTGCGCTTGCATCTTTCGGGTGTGGAAAAGCCGAGGAAGGCTATGCACTTCTCGAGCGCGTATTCGAGCTCTATCCCAAATGGCTCGCGATCCCCAAGGGCGCAGAGCTTGCTCTCGATGACGGACACATTTTTGGTGGCATCAAGCTCATCAAGGGCGAAAAGATGTTCCGCCTGCCCAACGGAGAGAAGGAATGGGGCGTGCTTAACAGTATGCTCTTCACGCTCCCCAACGCGCACCGCTTGCACGAGGCACTCACCAAAGAGAGCGGTTGGGAGTGGTTCGACTCTGTGCGCGATGAGGAACAATTCAAACAATACGCAGAACGCGCAAAAGAGATCGAGGAAGAATATAAGTGATTTTATTATGTGGGGGGGAACTTCTTGAGAGAAGTTCCCCCCACACCCCTTTCAAGGACTTTGTAATAAATAAAAAAATCGTTACTGTCTGTCCATTTAGTAACGATTTATTTTTGTCGTTTTTGTTGTGAGTGCTTTTTGGAAGGGGTGCAGGGGGAACCCTTTTTTGCGAAAAAGGTTCCCCCTGCATCATTAAAAAAACTCAAAATACAGGATAACCTGCTTTGGTGTGAGCTTCTACGAGGTCGTTGCACATTGCCACGATCTCATCGGTAGAAAGCTGTGCGCCGGTGTGCGGGTCCATCATAGCAGCCTGATAGAGATTCTCAATCTTACCTGTGCGAGCAGCCTCGATGGTGAGGAGCTGTGGGTAGATGTTGGAAGCATTCATTGCGGCAAGCTGAATGGGCAGGTCACCAACGTAGGTAGGCGTTACACCGTTGTTGTCAACGAGGCAGGGAACCTCAACGCAAGCCTCGCGAGGCAGATTGGAGATGCAGCCGTTGTTGAGCACGTTACCACCAATCTTCAGGGGGGTGTTCGTCCAGATCGCTTCCATAATACGAGAAGCATATTCGTGAGTGCGAGTGTGCTGAATATTGCCACCGTTCATAATTTCCTCTTTTTGCTTTTGCCAGTTTGCAATTTGATTGATGCAACGGCGCGGATATTCGTCAAGCGGAATGTTAAACTTTTCAATCAGATCATCGCGACCTGCCTTGATGTAGAAGGGATTATACTCGGCATTGTGCTCACTGCTTTCGGTGCAGTAGTAGCCAAGCTTTTCAATGTAGTCAAAGCGAACCATATCCCAGTGCTTCTCTTTGGCGTTCTTTTCCTTTGCACGACGTTTGATTTCGGGGTAGAGATCGTTGCCGTCCTTATCGAAAATCTCAAGCAGCCAAGCCATGTGGTTAATGCCTGCTATTTTGGTTTGAATGGTACTTGGATCGATGTCAAATCCGAGAATGTTGAGAAGAGTGGGGGCGCAAACCTGCACGCTGTGGCAAAGACCAACGGTCTTGACCTTTGTGTAGCGTTGCATATAGCCCGAAAGGATCGCCATGGGATTGGTGTAGTTGAGGAACCACGCGTTGGGGCAGACCTCTTCGATATCCTCTGCAAAGCCCTTCATAACGTGAATGGTGCGCAGACCCCGCATAATACCGCCAATGCCGAGCGTGTCGCCAATGGTTTGGCGCAGACCGTATTTCTTTGGAATCTCGAAGTCGATAATGGTGCAGGGATCATATAGACCAACCTGAATGGCGTTGACAACAAAGTCGGCACCGCGCAGTGCTTCTTTGCGCTCGGGGATGCCGAGGTACTTCTTAATGGTTGCGCGACCTTGGTTGATGGTCTTGTTCATCGCATCAATTACAAGGTAAGATTCTTCCAAGCGAATAGGGTCGATGTCGTAAAGTGCGATTTCTACGTCGTGAAAATCAGGGCAGAGCATGGTGTCGCCCAGTACGTTTTTGGAGAAAACGGTGCTTCCAGCACCCATAAATGTCAGTTTCATATTGTAATTCCTTTCAAAAAGCAGAATTTGCAGACAGAATATGATTTTCCTCTATCATTATACCGCATATTTTTGCAAAAATCTATTGCAAAATGTAACTAAAACATGGTATAATGTAACTAATTTGAGGAGGTGATTGCAAATGCGGGATATCGCACTTGTCAACCGTGGGTTTTCTGATCTGAATCCTTTGATCTTGGGGGAGGAGCAATGCCGTCCGCACCATAGCTATGGTCCGGCAGTCAGACAGTACACGCTCATTCATTTTGTGATCAGCGGCAGTGGCATTCTTGAAAAAGGCGGTGTAAAGTTCCCGGTAAGTGCCGGGCAGGCGTTTATCATTCTGCCGGGAGAGATCACCACCTATTATACAGGCGGAGAACCGTGGGAGTACCAATGGATCGGTTTTGACGGGGCACTGAGTGAGCATTTTTCGCAGCTTTCTCCCGTTGTGACCTATTCCAAAAATTGGGTGAAGGAAATGCTGAAGTGCGCCGAGGTAGGGGGAATGTTAGAGTACAATGTCACCTCGCTTTTGTTTGGACTGTATGCAGAATTTTTTGCATCCCAAAAGCACAGTAACCATTATATCAAACGCGTTAAGAATTACGTTCAAACCATGTATATGCACCCCTTGCGTGTTGAAAATATCGCGCAAATGGTCAATCTTGACAGGCGTTATCTGTCGCGCGTTTTCAAAGAACGCGTAGGATGCTCCATTCAGGAATACATCATTGAGGTCCGCATGGAGCAGGCAAAGCAGCACCTGGAAAGAGGCGTGAACGTTGCACAGACGGCACAGCTTTGCGGCTATGACGACGTCAGCAATTTTTCAAAAATGTTCAAAAGACGCTACGGTATCAGTCCTCGAGATTGGAAAAAGCAATCATAAAAACACGGGCGCGGATCTTCCGCGCCCGTGTTTGGGTATATATTCTTACTTTTGCGCAGGGAACTCGGTAGCGAGCACCTTGTTCGTGTATGCTTCATACTGTGCAGGGGTAATTACCTTGCTTGCAAGCAGATTTTGAAAGTAGAGAATCTTGCTTTGTGCAGCGGCGGGCAAATTGATACCTACGGTGAAGGGGATCTCATCGATGCTCTTGGGAGCCTCTGCCTTTGCTGCAACTGCTTGTGCCTCTGCAGTGGGATGCAACAGAGCGTCGATTGCTTCGTAAACTGCCTTTGCGTTCTTCAGTCTCTTGATCTTGATCTTCTTGAAAGGAACAACAACGGTAACAGTGTTCTTCTTTACGGTTGCGTTCTTAACAGAAGAAAGCGGGATCTTGCTGACCTTTCTGCCTTTCTTGTAGGTGATTGCATCGCTCTCAACAACGAGATTGCGTTTGCGAACAAAGAAGATTGCGCAAATGATAGCAACCAGTACGAGAGCACCGACTACAACCCAAAGGTTGTTGATAAAGTGTGCGTAGTGGGAAAGATATTCGATGAAGTTTTTGCAGCAACCGGTGCCGCAAATTCTTGTGGAAGTGTAAAATTCAACCAAGAAGCACTCATAGGTATAAAGCGGAATTGCTACAGCGGCAATGACGAAGAGCCAAGGCCAAAATACCTTTTTAAAAATGCCGGTTGCCAGAGCGTTTTGATGTAAAGCTTTGTTTTTCTTCTTCATAACAGAAAACCTCCAATTCGTTTCATATATATAGTATAACGCGATTTTTACGCTTTGTCAAGGGAAAATGGGGAAAAAGATAGCAAAAGAAGCACTTAATTCTGTTTTTGCACGCTCTTATATTCATCATAGTAGCGATAATAGGGGCAGGATTGATGCTTTTGTGTCAAAAAACGAACCATTTCATCCTCATCCAGGTTCATTTGGCAGGAGTAGGTATCCCATTCTTCGTCGTAATCGTAAAATACGCAGTCCTCACAACTGGACTCGCGTTTTTTGGCTTTTTGTTCCATTTAATCACCTCTTTGTCTTTATTGTAGCACTTTTTTCGGTATTTGTCAATTTCATATAGGAAAAATACAAAAAAATATTGACATTCCCACAAAACAATGCTATACTAAACACAACAAAAGCATATTTATGCAAGAATCATAAGATAGAGGCGCGGAATTTATGAGTCGTGCGAGAACATTCTCGGAAAAAGGGAACGCACAAAAGGAAATTCTGCCGAAGCAGATCGATTTTTTCCGTCGGTTTGGCTGGGGGATGCGGAAATACCGTATTCACTGTCACGCAAGTGGAGAACTATCAATGAAACGATAGGGGAGAAAAACGCCCCACCTTGTTTTGTTGCGTAGCGCTCTCTGCTACGCTTTTCTTTTTTTCTTGATGGATAGCTTAAAAAGAAAGGAAAAAAACATATGTCAAAAACACAAAAAATCATTTTGGCAGTCGCGGCTATTGTCATTGTTGCTCTTTTGGTGATTGCCGGCGTTAGTGGTGGCGCCATGAGTGAGGTAGCCTGCATTGACTGCCATTCCACCGGTCTTGTAGACGGTGAAGCTTGCGAAACCTGCGGCGGTACTGCAAAGGTTCGCGGCAACTTCTGGGCACTGATCCCACCTGTTATTGCAATCGGACTTGCGCTCATCACCAAAGAGGTGTATAGCTCGCTCTTTATCGGTATTGTTTCCGGCGCGCTCCTTTACACCAACTTCAATCCCATTACAACCGTTGATGCCGCTCTTACCGAGGCACTCATACCCGCCGTCAGCGATACGGCAGGCATCTTTATCTTCCTTGTGGAGCTTGGCATTCTGGTCGCCCTTATCAACAAAGCAGGCGGTTCTGCGGCGTTCGGAAAATGGGCACAAACCCACATCAAGACCCGTGTAGGTGCCATTCTTGCAACCTTTGTTTTGGGTGTACTGATCTTTGTTGACGACTATTTCAACTGTCTCACGGTTGGTTCTGTTATGCGCCCCGTAACCGACGCACACAAAATCTCCCGTGCAAAATTGGCATATCTCATTGATGCAACTGCAGCACCCATTTGTATGATCGCTCCCATTTCCAGCTGGGCGGCAGCCGTTTCCCAGTATGCCGAGGATGGCAAGGGACTGGATCTCTTCATTTCCGCAATTCCGTTCAATTTCTATTCGCTCTTGACCTTTGTGTTCATCATCGGTCTTGCCGTACTTGGCTTTGATTATGGCTCCATGAGAACCCATGAGTTCAACGCCATCAACAACGGCGATCTTTACACAAGCGGTGAGAGGGCAGAATCCAAGCCTGTTATCCCCTCGGAGAAGGGCAAGATCATCGACCTGATCTTCCCGATTGCCGTGCTGATCGTTGTTTGCGTATTCGCATTGGTTTACAACGGCGGTATTCTTGATGGAGAAGATTTCATTACCGCGTTCTCCAATACTGATGCGACTGTTGCGCTTCCTTGGGGCGGTTTGATCACCCTTATTATTGCTATGATTTACTATGCTTTCCGTAATTCTATGACAATGAAGGAAATGATGAATGCCATTCCCTCGGGCTTTATTGCAATGGTTCCCGCAATTCTCATTCTCACCTTTGCAACCGCGCTCAAGAACATCACCTCGCTCATGGGTGCTAAATACTTTGTGGCAGACCTGATGAACAGTGCCGCAGCAGGACTCAACCTCTTCCTGCCTGCTATCATTTTCTTGGTTTCGTGCGTGCTTGCCTTTGCAACGGGTACCTCTTGGGGAACCTTTGGTATTCTCATTCCCATTGTTACCTATATGTTTGAGATAGGAGATCCCATTCTCATCATCAGTATGTCTGCATGTCTTGCAGGTGCCGTTTGCGGCGACCACTGCTCGCCTATCTCGGATACTACTATTATGTCCTCGGCAGGTTCCGAGTGCAACCACATCAACCACGTTTCTACGCAAATGCCGTATGCCGTTACCGTGGCAGGTATTTCCTTTGTTATGTTTATCTTGGCAGGTATCATTCAAAATGCGTGGATTTGTTTGCCCATTGGTGTTCTTCTTACTCTTGCAACCTTGTTTGTTATCAAAAAGATCGTTCAAAAGAAAGAAGCCATTGCAAAATAAAGACAAAAAAGCAGCCCTGCGTGCTTGGCACGCAGGGCTGCTTTGATGAAATCAAACCATCTCTTCAATGTGATAGATGTAATCGAGAGAGCGCAGAGCCTCTATAATTTGGCTGTGCGTTTTGTATTTTTTGAGCTCCTTGCTGCTGATGGAAATCGAAATGGAATACACACTCAGCCCCGAATGTTGGTAAGCGGTATTCATTTCAATGTCGTCAATCTTCATGCCAAGCTCGCGAATAGTGGTAACAAAGTTTTGCAGATACGCAATGTTTTTCAGTTCCAGATGCACCTCAAAATGGTTAGAACGGTTTTTGAAGTAACGTTCCATACGGGGGAAGACAGACAGGGTGCAGATGAAAGCAAAGTAAGAAACAAGCGTTACGGTATAGAAGCCTGCACCGATGCAAAGACCGAGCACGGCACTTGCCCAAAGAGCAACCGATGTGGTCAGTCCCTTGATTTGGCTACGGGAGCTATACAAAATCGAGTTGACGGTGATAATAGCAATTGAAATAATGCTTGCTGCAGAAATGAGGTAGAGTCCGCTCTGGGCACTATTCAAAAGGTAGAGGTCAAGCAGCATCGAAATGGTGGTTGCGAGAGAGACCACCATAAAGGTACGCAAGCCTGCAGCGTGGCGTTTTGTGGAACGCTCAAATCCAAGATACGCTGAGAGCAAAAGCGAGAGTACAATGCGCAAAATGATGGAAAAGACGTTGAGCTCGGTTGCCCAATCGCCAATCAGGTGAGCGATAGGATCTATCATAATCATTCTCCTTTATTTTTTATTGCTATGCAGATGCCGCATGAGAGGATGCGTAGAAGCATAATGCTCCTCGGCAGCCTCGTCAAACGCCTCTTCGTTTTCTTCATTAAAGGCGGTTGCGGGAGGGATCGTTTCCTGGATCTTTTGGATCCGTTCAATCAGCAACTCAACCTCAGTGCGCGGCTTGTCGGTGGGGGTGAGTTCCTCTTCGGGAACAAGGTCCTCGAGCTTGTTGGAATACGCGCCCGAATAGTAAAGCGCAAGCTTTGCACACGCGGGACCGACGATTTCATACAGAATGGCAGATGCCAGAATGACCGTTTCCAGGGCGATACCAACCTCGCCACCAAGTGCACGTGCACCCATTGCCGCCAAAGGGATAGCAACGCCTGCTTGCGGAATGAGCGCAAGACCTAACAGGTTGCGCACCCGTTTTTCTTTTCCTGCAAGCATCGAGCCTACAAACGCACCTGCATACTTACCAAGAATACGCACACCAAAGTACAAAAGACCTACGGCAATCAAAGGAAGGGCACCGATCGAGCCGACCGACGAGAAGAGCGTATCCAAACGGAAGTTAACGCTGGAGCGCACAAAGAACAGCAAAAGAATGGGGGGGCTGAAGTAGTTGAGCTGCTTGAAGAGCTTATCATCGCCCGAAATGTTGATGTATACAGTACCCATTGACATGCATCCAAGCAGGGGAGAGATTTCAAAGAGGGCACAAATGCCGCAGAACGCAAACAGAAGCGCGATCGAGATGATCAAGCGGTTATCTGTCGAGCGCTTTTTGGGCATCAAGAGCTTCATAAAAACGCCAAACAGTCCGCCAAGCAACAAAACACCAAGGTTGGAGAGGAGAGGTGTCAGTACACTATCTGCCGATATGCTTTCTCCCGAGCCGAGCGAAATGGCAACCGAAATTGCAATTCCGTAAGCGAGGAGTGCCACAATGTTGTCAAGCGCCACTACCTGCAAAAGGGTGTTGACAAAGTCCCCTTTGGCTCCCGTTTGTCGAATGGTCATCATTGTTGACGCCGGCGCGGTTGCCGCGGCAAGTGCCGCCAGCACAATAGAAAAGCCAAGCTGCAAGCGCAGAATAAAATAGGAAAGAACAAAGATGATGACCGATGCTACACTAGCCTCGAGAAGTGTAATGAGAAAGACGCGCGGACCGTTCTTTTTGAGGATCGACACCTTGAAAAACTCACCCGTAGTAAAGGAGATCAGCGCCAGAGCAATATCCGAAAGAAAGTCCATTCCCTGAACTACGTTTGTGGGGATCAGGTCAAGGCAATATGGACCTATGAGAATACCCGCCAGAATGTAAGCCGTTACGTTTGGCAAGCGCAAAAGCTTTGTCAGGCGCGTCATGGCAAACCCGAAAAAGAGCATACAAGCAATCGAAATGATCACAGTTGCAACGGGGGGCATTTGCGCCAGCATTTCATGCAATTTGTCCAGCATCTTCTGTCTCCTTTCTGTAAGATAGACATTTATTATATCATAATATGATAGAAATGTCAAGATTTCCACAAAAAAAGGCTGTTTAAAACAGCCTTTTTTATCTATTTTTTATCATTATTTGTATCTCCGAGGGGATCTGTAGCAATCTTACGCATTTTTGTAATGACCTCGCGTGGCTTTTTTGCACCGAAGATAGAGGAGCCTGCAACAATAATGTTTGCACCTGCCTCGGCTACAAGATGTACGTTTTCGGTGTTAATGCCGCCATCTACTTCGACGTCAAGCTTCAGTCCCATATTCTGCGCATAGCGGCGAACGGTACGAACCTTATCGAGTGTTTCGGGAATAAGCGCCTGACCGCCAAAGCCGGGAACAACTGTCATAATCAGCGCCATATCAATTTTGGAAAGATAAGGCAGCAAGCGTTCCACAGGGGTAGCGGGGGAGATCGCCACACCGCAACGCATTTCCCGTTGCTTGATTTTTGCAATCGTGGCGTCAAGGTCGGGGCAGGCTTCCAGGTGAACAGTAATGATATCCGCGCCTGCTTTTACAAAGTCGTCGATGTAGCGAATGGGATCGTTGACCATCAGATGCACGTCAAAGATCAGATTGCTGTGCGGACGCAGTGCGGCGATAACGGGTGCACCGAAGCTGATGTTGGGTACAAAAGCACCGTCCATCACGTCCAAATGAAGATAATTGGCACCGGCATCGGCCATCTGCTTGATTTCCGATTGCAAATTGGCGAAGTCAGCCGCCAATAAAGAAGGCGCAATATAAATCATAAACAATCCTTTCTTGCAAAATGCAACGCCTTGTGCGTGTAGAATTTTGTCAAAATAGGAGCTTTGTGCATAAAATACTACCAAAGACTCGTATCACGCGCACGGAAGGGAGAGGGAAAGCACAGGAAGTTAGCATTTATTTTCCGCGGTGGCGGATACTTCTTTACGCGCGAAAAAGGAGACAGACGGCGTGTGCCGCAATGCCAAGTCCCTCGCCGGTAAAGCCGAGATGCTCCTCGGTGGTAGCCTTTATACTGATGGCATCAAGCTCAATATCAAGAGTCGAGGCAACAGTCTCTCGCATCTTTGGAATGTAAGAGGAAAGGCGCGGTGCCTGTGCTACAACGGTGGCATCGATGTTGCCGATCTGCCATCCTTTTTCGCGTATCAGCAAAGCTGTACGGGATAGAAGAATACGGCTATCGATGTTTTTATATTCGGGATCACTGTCGGGAAAATGCTTTCCAATATCACCAAGTGCCAACGCTCCAAGAAGGGCATCACAAATGGCGTGCAGGAGTACGTCGGCATCCGAATGTCCCAAAAGTCCTTTTTCATAAGGGATCGTAACGCCGCCTATGACCAGAGACCTATCCGGGACAAGTCTGTGTACGTCATAGCCGTGCCCGATACGCAAATTGCACATTATGCTTCTTGCTTATTGCCTTGGCGATAGTTGAGAACAGCCTCTGCAAGAGGAATATCCTCGATGGTGGTGATCTTTACGTTGCCAATGCCGCACTCAATCAGATGTACGCGATAGCCAATGCTTTCAATCAGGGTAGCATCGTCGGTTACCTGCAGATTGCCATCTGCAGCTCTGAGCATAGCAGCCTTGTAAAGGGAGGTGTGGAACACCTGAGGAGTCTGCATTTCCCAAAGATCCTTGCGGTCAATGGTCTCGGTGGTATTGTGCAGAACAGTTGCGCGCTTAACGGTATCGGTAACCTTGTGAGCAGCGCATGCAGCCATTTGACGGTAAGCACTCAGGCAAACCTTGGTGATCTGCATAGGGGTGGTCAGGCAACGTGCACCATCTGCAATTGCAACGAATTTAACCTTGTCGTCAAGCTTTTCAATACCATTCTTTGCGGACTGTTGACGGGTTTCACCGCCTGCTACCACGTGAGAGAGCTTGGTAATGCCGTATTTTGCCTTCAGATCCTGAATCTTAGAGAAATCTTCGGGCTTTGCAACCAAAACGATCTCGCGGATCAGGGGGCACTTTTGATATGCAATCATGGTGTGCGCCAATACGGGAACACCGTTGATTTGGTAAAAGAGCTTGTTGATGCTTCCCATACGCTTGGAGTCACCTGCAGCAAGAATCACTGCGGCGGTGGCAGAATCGGGAAGATACTTGTGTACGGTTTCTACAACTTGTTGTAATTTGCTCATGGATAAGTTCCATCCTTTCAAAATCAATATACAGTATTGAAAAGAATCAAGCGTTTGATTCAGAGGTTTCGATTTGTGTGATCATATCTACGCGACGCTGATGCTTGCCGCCTTCAAACTCGGCATCCACAAAGGCATCAACAAGATCAAGGGCAAGTCCCATGCCCACCACACGCTCGCCAAAGCAGAGGACGTTGGCATCGTTATGGATGCGCGTCAGGCGTGCGCTAAAGGTATCGGAGCAAGCGGCGGCGCGAATTCCGCGGTGTTTGTTTGCAGCCATCGACATACCAATGCCCGTACCACAAACGAGAATGCCAAGCTCAGCCGCTCCGGTTTGAATATTCTTGCACACCTCGTGTGCAATCAAGGGGTAGTCACAACTGTCGGTTGAGTGCGTTCCTACGTCAAGGATCTCAAAGCCGCGCTCCTCAAGGTGAGCGATCACGATCTTTTTCAATCCAAAACCGGCGTGGTCACAGCCAACGGTAATTTTTTTGTTGTTCATGGTGGTTGCCTCGTTTCTATATTCCGGTATCTACGCCGCCCATACGCTCGGCGCGCTCGCGCTCTGCCTGAGAAAGACGTAAATAGATAGGGGACAGTGTAACATCGGTGCAAAGCTCGTCTGCTTTATGCATTCTTCTTGCAACCTGCGCCACTGAATAGGCGCTCTGATGACGGTATCGCTCGGAGGTGGGAATGACAGGATGTGTCAAAAGGGGCAGCGTAACGTCATATCCGTCACCGCACAAGCGGACAGGCTCATCATACTTGGAAAGTCGCTCGTCGAGCTCGGTGATGGCAATGGCAGAATCGGGCATCAAGCGCTCGATTTGTCCATCCTTTGCGCGAAAGAGCGCCGTATAGACCTGCTGACGGCGTGCATTCATCACAGGGCAGATAAGACCTTCGTGGTCGCAAAGATTGTAGGCAAGCGCCTCAAGTGTAGAGACACCTGCACAAGGCTTTTTTTGCCCAAAAGCCAAGCCCTTAACGGTTGCTGCACCGATACGGACACCGGTAAAGGAGCCGGGACCTGCTGCCACTGCGAACAGATCAATATCGGTGGGGGAAAGATCAAACTTGTCCAGCAAAAACTCAACCATCGGAAGCAATGTTTGACTGTGTGTGTTTCCGTTATTCAGGGTGACCTCACCCAAAAGCTCTGCATCCTCGCAAAGCGCCACAGAGGCAACCTTTGCAGTGCTGTCAAGTGCTAAAATCTTCACGTTGCACCCTCCTTGCAAAACGAAATGGTGATGCGGCGGTGATCGGGGGCATGGGGATCATCCTTTTCGATGCTTACACGAACGCAGTCGCCCGGGATGAAGTCGAGAATATTCTCGCTCCATTCGGTCAGGCAAAAGCCGTCTCGCATAAGGTAATCATCAAAGCCGATGGAGAGCAGATCATCCTCGCTCTCAATGCGGTACATATCAAAGTGAAAGAGCGAAAGGGGACGCGCGCGATACTCATTTACCAAGGAGAAGGTAGGGGATCTGACAGCAGCGCCCGGGGTAACGATAGAAGCAAATCCGCGCACAAAAGCTGTTTTGCCAACACCGAGATCACCAAAAAGTGCAACAAAACGGGGGAGCGTTGCATCCTGCAAAAGCAGTTGTGCAAGCTCAGCGCCGCATGCTTCGGTTTGTTGTGCAGAGGTTGTATAAATTGTGGCGGTGTCTTTCATATTTGCTCCTCGGTCGCTCTCCTCAAGATATAACTCTTCGATTATATTATAACACGCTTCCTCACTTTTGTAAAGAGGTTTGCGTCAAATTCTTTCCTTAATATAATTATTTTTTCTCGTTTTTCTTGGCATCGCGCATATCGGGAAGGCTTTGGCGGGAGCCATCGGGGTACTGAATGACCGTGTTCTCCAAAATTCCCGTAAAGCTTGCGCGAAATTCGGCAATATATTCAGCGCGCAGAGCCTTTTGCTCGGCGGCTTCTTCTTCGGTCAGTCCCGTTTCCTTGGACTTTTTTGCAAGCTCGTTGATGCGAGCAATCTTTTCTTTTTCCATACGTATTTCCTTTATCAAATCATAAAAATTGTTCCCACGTCACACAAGGGGGCATTGGAGAGGCAAAAGGGTTGAAAGTTGTGCTTTTGGCAAAAGGATGTAATCCTCTCGCCGTCGGGATGCTGTCGTAAATCTCCGCAAAAAAAGACGGAATCCACTCCACCGCGCGGAGCAAAGCTTGTGCATCCGCCCACAAAACCGTAATCATATCCCAAAAGGGAAATATCTCCCGACCGGATCTGCAAAACGTCAATGCCGATTTCCAAAGCTTTGGCGACGATCGAAGTATCAGACGTGATCAATGCATGCTCGCCAAGCGGCAGAACTGAGCATTTGGTATATCCCTGATTGACGTGACATGGCAAGAATCCCAACGTGAGCAATTCATCAGCCACAGTTTTGGTATTGCAAATGAGGTGCCTTCCCATAGGGAGAGCGTTGAGGAGAACGTCGTCGGGATATTCGCTTCCGTATTCCTGTTCGATGCAGCGAATGGGCGCTCCGTACGCCAAGGCGATCTCCTCTAATTCTTTTGCAGCGATGTGATAGTAACTTTTGGTGCAAAGAATAGCATCGGGCGCAAAAAAGAGGAGCATATCGGGGTGTGAGGATACGGGTGCGGGGAGTGTGGGATGCGGTGGCAGGGCGCAGGGTACGGTGACCCAATTGGGATAAGGATTCTTCCGCATCGCGAGGAAAGATGTGATTTGTGAGTGCTAACATATCAACTCCTAAAATAAAGGGCAGACACGCCGTGTCTGCCTTACTTTATTTGCACATTCAGATTAAGCCTTCTTCATGGTGCGCAGGCAACGAGAACAAACGTAAATTGCTTTGCTGCCTTCCAACTTTACTTTGCGAATGTTGGGCTTCCAAGTTCTGTTGGTTTTGCGATGAGAGTGAGAAACGTTCTGACCAAACACAACGCCCTTACTGCAGATACAACATTTTGCCATTTTAGCGACCTCCTTAAGACTTGCTCCTGCCCAAAAATGGGGGGCAGAGCTGATTCCATACTTCAAACGACAATCATTATACCACACATTTTTCAAAAAAGCAAGTGTTTTTTTCGATTTTTTTATATTTTTTTCATTTTTTTTACCGCTACTGCAATTTTTTTTGAAAAAACGCCTGTTTATTTTCTTTACAACAAAGCTCAGAGCGTTTCAGAGACTACTTTTCCTATGCACCGCCAAGGCAAACGGTTATTGGATTCGATAAGGATACACAGGGGAAGCTTTGTTTCTGTCAATATCGCCTTATCATCTTTTTCGCAAGTGTAAGCACTGCTCATTTTGCAGATTCCGTCGGTAATCGTTTCACCTGAAAGAACGCGGAAGGAGAGAATTTTCCCTTTGTTAGCAAGTTTAGCAATCGCGTTCAGCTTTTTTCGCATATCCGAAAAAACGGGAAGTCCATCAAAGTCAAACTTTGGAGTCACTGCATAAATTGAGCTGCCTTTGGTGGTGAAGGTATTGGGGAGCTTTTTTGCGTTTTGTGCTGCCGCCCAGACAAAGATCGACGGAACTGATACATCCTTATTTCTGTCAATAAGGGTGCCGCCTTTTGCCGCGAGCTTCAGTTCTGTTTGCGCGCGGAAAAGACCGAGTACAGTCGACATACATTTGCCTGCGACCGCATCGTGGGAGAGATCCTTTGGGATATCCAAAGCAATGGCCAATTCTTGCTTGGAATAGGGGATCCCGCACGCACAGAGCGCTATGGTGGGGGCAAGAATGCTCCAAATTGCAGTTTTATAATAGGAACCTGCAGTTGTGGCGGTTGCCGAAACGCAGGTGCCAACACCGTTTTGCGTTACCTCGCCGACTTGCGTCGCGTTGTCCGACGTTAAAAAAGGAAATGCTTTGTTCCAAACGTAATGAAGGGAAGGAGAAAGCGTCATTCGCGACGATTCACTCGGGAGCTTTGCTCGAATTGTCTCATAAGATCTGAGGGAATGTAAAAAGGACGTCTCGATTTCAAATGCGGTTTGCTTATCGCGAGCAAAAACAAATTTTTCTTTTTCCAAGACCGTTGCAAAAGGAGTTGCGCGAACGCCGCTGTTCTTCAAAAGAGTCGAAACCTTGCTCCAGTGCTGCGGTGCGAGGCGCAGGATCTTGCATTTGAAAAAGCGATTGCACAAAACCGTTGTAGGAATCGGCTCTTTATCAAATGCGAGTGAGGGGAGATAGATATGCACGCCTTTTGCCTGTGTCAAAAGTTCCGGCAAAATACCGCCGTGTCCAATCGATGCAACTGTTTTTACAAACTGCATCAATTCACGGTTTTGCAAAAGTGCAGTAGCTTTGTGGTAAAATTCATCTTGAGAATCTTGTTTTGCAGGAGAAAGCAACACCAAGGTATCTCCCACGCAAGGCGCGGAATCGGACAGCTGCAACAGATGCAACCGATAAGGTGCATTTTCAAGGTGCGGATGGATATTGGAATTTGATTTTTTCTTTCTTTTTGTGGTGCAATATTCATTTGCAACGTTGGCTGCATCGGTAAGCGTGATGGGGTGATATACTTCAGGGTGGAGCTTATTGCGCATTTTGAGCATATCCGCATAAGTCTTGGCAACGAAAGCATCGTTTGTCAAAAATTCAGTCAATGCCTGAGAATCACCGCTTTTTCTTTGCGCCGCGGTAAGCATGTCTAACATTTTCAACTCATCCACAAAAGGATCACGCCCAAGTCGCTCCTTGTAATGAATTCCGCAAAAAAGCAGCGTGTCAGGCGACATCGACAGGGAGAAGCGTGCACACAGAACTTCTGCTTGCGCCATACTCATATTTCCAAAATCTCGAATCATTGAGCGATATGTCATATCATTTATCTCCTGTCTGTGTGTTCAATTGAGGGCAAAGCGTGCCAACGCATTTTTTGCCGTCGTTGCCTGTAATGTAAACCGTGTGCAGCTGCGACTGCAGAGCGTGCGGTGTCGGGCAACAGACCTCAACAAAGGTGTCGGTGTGACCGATGGCGATTCCATCAGCAAAGGTTTCAAAGAGTACGCTTACAGCGGTGTTTGTATAGGAATCCAAAATTTCTTTTTGGATCTCTGCCTGAACGGCACTCAACTCACGCACACGCGCGTGGCGGATCTCCTCGGGAACACGCCCGGGGAGCGTGGCGGCAACCGTTCCGCGCCGCTCGGAATAGGGAAAGACGTGGATCATCAAAAATTTTGCTTTTTTTGCAAAATCAACGGTCAGGGCAAAATCTTCCTCGGTTTCTCCGGGGAATCCGACGATGATATCAGTCGTAAACTGAACGCCG
This sequence comes from Oscillospiraceae bacterium, assembly GCA_015063725.1. Taxonomy (GTDB): domain Bacteria; phylum Bacillota; class Clostridia; order Oscillospirales; family CAG-272; genus UMGS1865. Next base: position 84,459 of record SVTP01000003.1, on the reverse strand, counting down.
GGCATTGCGGCGCGCAAACGCTCCATACCTTCAAGAGCCATTTTGCGGTTGTATTTGCGCTTCATCAGCGCCAGGATCTTATCTGAGCCGCTTTGCATCGAAAGATGAAAATGCGGTGTCAGGGACTTTAATTTTGCAATACGGTTAACAAAATCGGGCTTCATCAAAGAGGGATCAAGAGAGCCGAGCCGTACACGTCCGATGCCGGGGATGGCGTCTACTTCTTCAAGCAGGTCAGCCAAGCGATATTTGTCGAAGTCTTTGCCATAGGATGCAGTCTCAATGCCTGTCAGTACCACCTCGCGGCAACCGCCGTCAGTCAGCGCGCGTACCTCGGAGAGCACTTCGAGAGGGGACTTGGAACGCACCTTGCCGCGCGCTTCGGGAATGATGCAATAGGTGCAACGGTTCTCACAACCGTCCTCAATTTTGATGTAAGCACGTGTGCGGTCAAACTTTGCAATTTGCATCGCTTCAAATTCATCCAAGGGGGCAAGAGAGATTTCGGGAGCGTCATTTTTGCATCCTTTTGCAAACAAATTTTCAAGCGCATCAATCACCTGCAATTTGTGTCCGTTTCCGCAAATGTAGTCGACTCCCGCAATTTTGGAGACCTTATCCGAAAATACTTCAGCCATGCATCCCGTAACGAGGACAAACGCTGCGGGATTGTTCTTGATGGCGCGACGAATGAGCTGGCGCGCTTTTCGGTCGGACTCCGCAGTTACTGTGCAGGTATTGATGATGTAGGCGTCACAAATTTCTGTAAAGGGAATGACCGAAAAGCCGCGGGATGCAAGTCCCTCGGCAATGGCTTCCGATTCGTATTGATTGACTTTACACCCAAGGGTGTAAATACCTACCGTTCTGCGCAAATGTGACATAATGGCTCCTTGTGTTGGTATTATCCTTATTTTAGCACGGTTTTTGCAAAAAGTAAATAAAAAAACACAAAAAATTATGCTGAATTTGCATTTTAGACTTGAAAAAGGGAAAAAAGAGTTGTATAATGAGGTAGAAAACCAATACGCTCGCAAAAGGAGGCAGAACAATGAGTGAATTATTTGTTATGAACCATCCCTTGATCACCCACAAGCTTTCCATTATGAGAAACAAAAAGACGGGTTCTAAGGATTTTCGTGAACTTCTTGATGAGATCGCAATGCTGATGGGCTATGAGCTGACACGTGATCTTCCCACAGAGGACGTCACCATCGAAACTCCCATTACCAAAATGAAAGCAAAAATGATCTCGGGTAAAAAGCTGGCGATCGTACCTATCCTGCGTGCAGGACTCGGCATGGTAGACGGATTGCAACGCCTCATTCCCGTTGCAAAGGTAGGGCATATCGGTCTTTACCGCGATCCCGAAACGCATCTGCCGGTAGAATACTATTGCAAACTGCCGCCTGATATTGATGAAAGAATCGTTATTCTTGTTGATCCCATGCTGGCAACGGGAGGTTCTGCAGTCGATGCACTTTCTATGCTCAAGGCACGCGGCTGCAAGCATATCCGCTTTATGTGTCTGGTTGCCGCTCCCGAAGGAGTTCGTGCGGTACAAGCTAAGCACCCCGACGTTGACATCTATGCCGCTGCTCTTGATGATTGCCTCAACGAGCATGCATATATTGTTCCCGGTCTGGGCGATGCCGGCGACCGTATTTTCGGTACTCTGTAATCAAACTGAAAAAAGGAGTGTCGGGGAGCTGAATAAGCTCCCCGCATTGTGCACCAATGAAGATTTTGGTTGTTGGACACAACGATGCGGGGCAACGGCTGGATAAGTTTTTATCAAAAGCCGTCAAAGGGCTTCCGATGTCGTTGATGTACAAATACATTCGCACAAAAAAAATAAAGGTCAACCGCGCGCGCACCGAGCAAAAGTATATGCTTTGCGAGGGAGATGAGATTCAACTCTTTATCAGAGATGAGTTTTTTGAATCTCCCGAGAGTGATCGCGGCGCTCTTTGGCGCATCGTTCCTAAGCTGGACATCGTTTATGAGGATGAGAACATTATGCTCCTCAATAAGCGCCCCGGCGTGCTTGTGCACGAGGATACTGCCGCCGCCGAGAACACGCTCATCATGCACGTCAAGGCTTACCTTGCGCAAAAAGGGGAGTATGATCCCGAGAGTGAGCAATCCTTTGCTCCCGCGCTTTGCAATCGCATTGACCGCAACACGGGCGGCATTGTCATCGCCGCCAAAAACGCAGAGGCTTTGCGTGAGATGAACGAAAAGATCCGCAATGACGAGCTTCGCAAGTGCTATATCTGTGCCGTTCACGGCATCCCCAAAAAGGCATCGGCAACCCTTACGGGATACCTGAAAAAGAACAGTGCCGACAACACTGTGGACGTTATCGATACTCCCCGTGCGGGATATAAGGAGATCATTACCAAATACCGTGTTCTCAAGTCAAGGGGGGATGTGGCATTGCTGGAAGTGGAGCTTGTTACGGGCAGAACGCACCAGATCCGCGCGCATCTTTCTCACATCGGGCATCCGCTCATCGGTGACGGAAAATATGGTGTCAACCGAGAGGACCGCGCAAAGGGATATAAATTTCAGGCACTTTATGCATACCGTCTGACCTTCCGTAAGACGGAGCGAGAGGGCGCTTTGCGGTATTTGGAAGGAAAAACCTTCGCCATAGACGAGGGAGATATTTGGTTTATCAAGGATTTTTGTTAAGGAGGCGCTTATGTGCGAGCGATATAAAAAAATAGCATTGCCCGCAATGCTCATTGGCGTGGCGCTGACTGCTTTGACGTTGACTTTTCCCAAGGTCGGCTTTTTGGAGTGGATAACACTCATCCCCTTCTTTTTGGGGGCGTTTGTTTACTGTGCCGACAAAAAAAGAGGTCTTTGGCGCACCTATTGGGGCGGATTTTTAACAGTCTTTGTCTATTACTTTGTCATTTATCATTGGTTCCTGAGCCTGTATCCGCTTGATTTTGCAGGACTGGACAATCAATCCTCGGTGGTCGTTGTAGTTGCAGGATGGATCGGACTTTCTGTTTTGCAGGCACTGCCCGGTGGATTGATGTTTGTTATCCTGAAACTGTTGGAGAGGAGAGGGATCTTTGAACGTACCCCCATCCTGCGCCCCATTGCGCTCTCGGCTTTGTGGATCGTGTTCGAGTGGTCGAGCACGCTTGGTTGGACGGGTGTTCCGTGGGGACGGCTTTGCATTGGTCAGAGCGAATATCTCCCCGTTTTGCAGTCCACCTCACTGCTTGGGCCCTATTTTGTCAGCTTTTTGATTCTCATTGTAAACGGACTGTTGGCATATGCCATTTTCAGCTATCGAAGCACCAAATTCAAGGCGATCCTTGCGGTGTTTATGGCTGTCGTGATCCTTTCTTCCAACATTCTTTTGGGCATTGAAATGATGAACAAAAAGGACGAAGAGCGCATCACCGTTCAGGTTGCGGCAATTCAAGGCAACGTGGATATGGATGCAAAGGGAGGCGCCATTGTGGAATTGATGCGTGTTTACGGCGAGATGACAAAAGAAGCCGCAGATGCGGGCGCGGATATTGTTGTTTGGCCTGAAAGCATCTTCCCATACTACATGAACCGCCATTCGCTTTTGAAGAATTTTGTGAAAGACCTTGCAAAAGAGTGCGGTGTGACATTGATCGTCGGCGCGCTTTACGAAGAGGATGATAAAGACTATAACACGCTTTATATGGTTACCCCCGACGGCGAAATTTCGGATACCCTTTATCACAAGCGTCATCCTGTGCCGTTTGGTGAGTATGTGCCCATGCGTGAGTTGATCATGACGCTCATTCCGCCGCTTGCCGAGCTTTCGGCACTGGAGGATGACCTTTCCCCCGGTACGGAGACCGCACTGTTTGAGACCGAATGGGGAAAGCTTGGCGGACTGATCTGCTTTGACTCCATCTATGAGGAATTGACACGCGCAAGTGCCAAGGACGGAGCTAACCTGATGCTGCTCCCGAGCAACGATTCCTGGTGGTTCTCAACCTCGGTGGAGACCTATCAAAACGAAACGCAAGCAATGCTGCGCGCCATTGAGAGCGGTCGCTATCTCGTTCGCGCGGGGAACACGGGCATTTCTTCTATCATCACCGAGCATGGCGAGCATAAAGCTTGGCTCGCACCCGAGACAAAGGGGATTGCCATGAGCGAGGTAGAAATGTGCACGCATACTACGCTCTATACGCGCATTGGCAACCTGTTTGTGTATTCGTGTATGGCGTTTGTGTTGCTTCTTTACGCAATTGATGTATTCCTTGTGAGGTCCAAAAAGAAAAACAAAATATAACAAAACATCCGCCTCGTGCTCGAGGCGGATGTTTTCTTTATTTCTTCGATTTTGTGTTTGCCAATGGGTTTTGTGCCATTGCCTTTTCGATGTCCGCGTTGGAGACGTGTGTATAAATTTGCGTGGTGTTGAGCTGCTCGTGACCAAGAATTTCTTTGAGCACGCGAACGTCCACGTTGCCCGATTGATACATAAGTGTTGCCGCTGTGTGGCGTAGCTTATGCACAGAATAATGCTTGGATTCAAGTCCTGCCAGCTTGAGGTATTTATAAACCATTGCTTGTACGGTTTTTACACTCATTCGTTGATCCAAACGGCTCAAAAAGACAGCTTTTGTTTGCACGTGTGCATACTTTTGACTCATACGGGTAATGAGATAATCGGTCAGGGCTGCCTGGCAAGCATCGTTGAGGTAGATGACACGCTCCTTGCTGCCTTTACCCATGACGCGCAGGGAAGTCATATCTGAGTCGATGTCGTTGATGTCAATGCCTACAAGCTCGGAAAGACGCATCCCACAGTTGAGAAAGAGCGTGAGAATGGCATAGTCGCGCTTGCGGAACTTGGAGTCCTTATCATTGTCGACCGCCGCCAAAAGTCGCATCGATTCGGTGAGCGTGAGCACCTTTGGCAAGGTTTTTTGTGCCTTGGGGGAGTCGATGTCGGTGGTGGGATTGTATTCCAGATAGTGCCGCTTGTTTACCAAGTATTTATAAAGAGAGCGAATTGCCGATAGCTTTCGCGCACGCGCGCACCACTTGTTTTCGCGGTCATCGGTGATGTAGGCAAGGTAATCGTAAAGATCCTCAGCGCGAATCTTGCCAAGCATTTCAAGTCCAACACCCTTGATGTCAAGCTTGAAGAACTCCTCGGAGCGGAAAGGAATGTCGTTTTCGCGCGCAACGAGATAGCGAAAAAAGGTGCGCAGATCCAGCAGATATTCATCTACCGTTTTTTGTGAGCACCCCTGAATGCTTCTCTTATACGATGCGTATTCCTGAATGAGAGATGAAAATTCATCCTTTGAAATAATGTTTGACATAATCGCTCCTTTGCTTATCTACCTCTATTATACAACATATCTTGTTATTTTAGTTGATAAATTGTAAATTTTTGCAGTTTGCAGTTGCATTTGGCGCAAAAATTCGCTATACTATAGGCAAATACACAACCGAGGTAGTGCAATGAAAACTTTTTTCAAAAGTCATTCCTATGACATTGTAACGATGTTGCTCCACCAACTGGTCATTTCTATGTTTGGCTTTTCCTTGGTGCTGGCAGCAATGAAGATCGATAACGATGCTTTGCGCAACGTAACGAGCATCTGCTCCATCCTGTTTTATCTTGTGCTTTTGTATATCAAGGCATGGGATATTGGATACAAGGACAAAATATCGGTAGAGCAGGGCAAAAAGGCAAACAACCCCTTGCGCGGCGCGCTCATTTCTCTGTGCGCCAACGCTATCAATTATCTGCTCGCTGTTTTCATTCTGTTGCGCGCTCTCTTGCCAAGTGTAGCCGTCTTTGAGTCGATCGGTGGCGTGGCACAAGCAGTTTCAATGTTTCTGCATGGCATGTATGCGGGGATTCTCGTCAATCCCGTCGGCGGTGCGCCCCTCAACACTTATTGGATTTCCTATTTCCTCACGCCCATTCCCGCAATTCTCGTTTGCGGAATTTCGTATTATTTTGGTTTGCACGACGTAAAATACACAAGCTTCTTTCATAAAAATCAATACCCAGAAAGCGATCGCGAACCCAAAAGAAAGGACTAATCATGATTCAAAATTTGATCTTTGACCTCGACGGTACCATTGTCAACTCCTATCCGCTTTTTGTAGAGTCCTTTATTGCCGCGTGTGAGAAAAACGGCATTGACGTTCCGTATGACCGTGATACAGTCTTTCGGATGCTCAAAATCACCGTTCCCGATGCTTACCGCAAAATGGACGTGGAACACAAGACGACCTATGAAAAATTTTACGACGATTATGTTTCCACTTACTCCGAGCATTACACCGAGCAACCCGGCTTTGCGCAAACGATCGACCTGATCAAAAAAGCGCAGGCGGCAGGGAAGAAGAACTTTATCTACACCCACACGGGGCCGATCGCCAAGGAAATTCTTGCAAACATCGGCATTTTGGATTGCTTTGAGTTTGTGTTAGATGCTTCCTATCCCTTCCCGATGAAGCCCGCACCCGATGCGCTCCTGTTTTTGGCAGAGCATTGCGGACTGGATCCCAAAACTTGCCTGATGATTGGCGACCGCCCGATCGACGCCTTGGCAGGAATGAACGCCGGAATGGTCGGCTTTTTGTGGGACGAGGACGACCTCTATCCCGATGCCAAAGTGGATTACCGCTGCAAAGACATAACCGAGGTTGCCAAAATTGTTGGAATATAAAGTAAAAAAGGACAGAGACGAAAATCTCTGTCCTTATTTGTATTCGTTTTATTAAACATTGAAACGGAAAAATACAATATCTCCATCCTGCATGATGTACTCCTTACCTTCGCTGCGCAGCACACCTGCCTCTTTTGCGGCGTTCATAGAGCCATGCTTTACAAGGTCATCAAAAGCAACGATCTCGGCGCGGATAAATCCGCGTTCAATATCCGAGTGGATCTTGCCTGCAGCTTTGGGAGCCTTGGTACCCTTACGAATGGTCCAAGCGCGGCACTCGTCGGGACCTGCGGTGAGGAAACTGATCAGGCCGAGCAGAGCATAGCTTGCCTTAATCAGACGGTCAAGACCGCTTTCTTCAATGCCAAGGTCAGAGAGGAACATTTCCTTTTCCTCTGCGTCAAGCTGTGCGATTTCTGCTTCGATCTGGCAACAGATGGGAATGATCTGCGAGTGCTCGCTTGCGGCATATTCCTTGAGCGCAACATAAGGCTCATAATCATTGGGTTCAGTCGCGGCATAATCCTCGTTTACATTTGCAACGTAAATAACGGGCTTGCGGGTGAGCAGGGGAGTGTCATACAGACATGCTTCTTCGTCCTCGCTAAGCTCAACCGTGCGCGCGCATTTGCCCTCGGCAAGAGCCGCCATCAGCTTTTCAAATACGGCAAGCTCCGCGGCATATTTCTTGTCAGCTCTCATTGCCTTTTTGGTGCGGTCGATGCGGCGTTCCAAAATTTCCATATCCGAAAAGATCAATTCAAGATTGATGGTCTCCAAATCGCGCATCGGGTCGATCTTGCCGTCAACGTGAATGATATTGTCATCCTCAAAGCAACGCACAACGTGCAAAATAGCGTCCACTTCGCGGATATTGCCAAGGAATTGGTTACCAAGTCCTTCACCCTTAGAAGCACCCTTCACAAGACCTGCAATGTCAACAAATTCGATAACAGCAGGGGTATATTTGTTGGGGTGGTGCATATCTGCAAGAAAATCAAGACGCTTATCGGGAACAGTTACCACGCCCACGTTGGGTTCGATGGTGCAAAAAGGATAGTTCGCCGATTCGGCTCCTGCGTTTGTCAGTGCGTTAAAGAGCGTGCTCTTTCCCACGTTGGGAAGTCCCACGATACCAAGTTTCATGATGTTTTGCTCCTTTGTCTTTTTATCTTAACTATTATATCATAAAGCCGCTTTTTTTGCAATACCAAAGCCCAAAAATATTTTCATACTTTTGCAAAAAAGTGAAGGTGTGAGAATGTTACAAAACTTTTACCAAACCAAAAATTCGAGTTTATAATTTTGAATTGAAAAAATGTTAACAACTTTTAATGAATTTTGAACAAAAAAGACTTCAAAATTTCCACAAAATGACAAAAAACAAGGTATTTTGCACAAAAATCATGCATAATCAAACAAATGTTCAAAAACCATTTGCAATTTATTCGATTTTGTGTTATAATGTCTTCATATGAAAATCACAATGTAAATGAACAAATTGTTTCAAAATTCATATTTTCGTCACGAGATCACCCCGTTTATCTTTTATAATGTGAGTGACGAATCGGACAAGCAAAAAGGAGAAAAAAACTATGACTGATACAAAAATTCTCATCATTGACGATGATTCCGGTGTAACCGAGGTGCTCAAATCCTATTTCACCAACGAGGGCTACGACGTTAAAGTGGCATCCGACGGTATGGAGGGCTTGAATTATTTTAAAATCTTTTCCCCCGATCTGGTGCTTTTGGATGTAATGCTCCCCAAAAAGGACGGTTGGCAGGTCTGCCGCGAAATTCGCGAGATCTCTTCCAAGCCCATCATTTTTGTAACCGCAAAGAGCGATGCGTTTGATACCGTTCTCGGTTTGGAATTGGGCGCCGACGATTTTGTAACCAAGCCCTTTGATATCAAGGTTCTTTCCGCACGTGTCAAGGCTGTTCTGCGCCGCTGTCAGGCAAGCACCCGCCAGAGCGAAGAAGAGGTTATCAAATTCGAAAACATTGAAATCAGCCTGCAAAAATATGAGCTCAAGTTGAGCGGCCGCTCGGTTGACATTCCGCCCAAGGAATTGGAGCTTCTGTACTTCCTGGCATCCAACTACAACCGCGTATTTACGCGTGATCAGCTCCTTGACAAGGTTTGGGGCTTTGACTATCTCGGTGACTCCCGTACCGTTGACGTACACGTTAAGCGTCTGCGTGAAAAGCTTGAGGGTGTGTCCGATAAATGGATTCTCAAAACCGTTTGGGGTGTGGGCTACAAGTTCGAGCTTTTGAACTGAGCAATACTTTCGAGATGAATACTTAGGAGAGCGATATGTCAGAAAAGCAAAACAATCAATTCAAAAATTCTGCACAGTCCTATTCCTTCTATTGGAACTACAATGACCAACTCGCCATTGACCGCAGAGAAAAAGAGAAAAAAGGAAAACGCAAACTCCTGATTTACGGGATCGTTCTGACCGTTGTTCTGGTTGCCTTTTTTGCTTTGTTTGCCACTACTTTTTTGTGGTTTATGCAAAATTCGAACGGTTCGCCAGAAGAAACTTCACCTCAGGAGGAAACGCAAGTAACCACTCCGTCACCCACAAATCCCGATGCATCGGAGCCGTCCACAACGCCGCAAGAAAAACCGAACACTGCAAGCGTTGTGGAGAAGATTAAAGCCTCTGTAGTGCTCATTGAGGTGGGCAGAAGCGACAGCTCGGGTAGCGGAACCGGATTTTTTCTGAGCGATGACGGTTATATTGCAACCAACTACCACGTGGTTGAGGGCGCAATCCAAATTCGCGTAACGCTTTACGACGGTACCGTTAAGAATGCCGAGATGGTTGGTTACCGCGCGGAGGATGACCTTGCAGTTATCAAAATTCCAAATGGTAAATATTCGCCACTGGCAATTGGAAACTCGGATATTCTGATGGCAGGTGACGTTGCCATTGCAGTTGGCAACCCCGGCGGTGCAGAGGGTGGATGGACCACCACAAAAGGTATTGTTTCTGCCACAAACCGTATTCTTTCGGTAGAAGAAGCTGCATATTTCAGCGAAATGAAGATGCTACAAACCGATGCGCAGGTTAACCCCGGCAACTCGGGAGGCCCCCTTTGCAACGAGAATGGCGAGGTCATTGGTATTATTACACGCAAAATGAGCGATTATGAGGGCATGGGCTATGCCATTCCCATTACCGATGCAATGCGTACGATCGATGCCATTCTGGAGGGCAGACTTTACGGCTTTGTTTCATCGGTTTCCAAGTCGCGTCCCAAGATCGGCATCACAGGCTCGGAGATCACCAAGGGCGAAAGGTTTACACTTGGAAATAGGGAATACACCGCCCCCGCCCCCGGATTTTTTGTTCTTGAAGTATCCACTAACAGCGGTGCTTATGGAAAGATTCAGGTCGGTGACATTCTTTGCTCGGTCAACGGTGTTACCGTTACCAATCTTGAAAGCTTCAAAAACGAGCTTTACAAATGCTATGTTGGGCAAACGGTGACCTTTGAACTTTACCGCCGAGGTCAAAAAATGACTGTCCAAATCATAGTTGGCGTATCTTAAATTCCAAAAGGATGCAGAAAAAATGATTTCTGCATCCTTTTTTTCCTCATAATCTATTGACGAGTGGCATTTTTTTGTTTATAATGTAGAAAAGATTACAGAAAGGGACTGTAAAACAATGAGAGTGGTAATTAAAATCGGTACTTCAACACTCGCCCACGCCAACGGACGTCTCAACATTCGCCGTGTTGAGGAGCTCTGTAAGGTGATCAGCGACCTCAAAAACAGTGGATATGAGATCATTCTTGTTTCTTCCGGTGCAATTGGTATGGGTGTTGGTAAGCTTTCTCTTAAGGAGAAGCCACAGGACATTCCCACTAAGCAAGCTGCAGCAGCCGTGGGGCAGTGCGAGCTAATGTATACCTATGACCGTCTCTTTCAAAAATATCACCACACCGTGGCGCAGATCCTGTTAACGGGATCGGATTTCAAAAACGATGACCGTTATCATAACTTCCAAAACACGCTCGGTCGCCTTTTAGAGCTTGAGGTCTTGCCCATCATCAACGAAAATGATACCATCGCCACCGAGGAGATCAAGGTTGGTGACAACGATACGCTCTCAGCAATGGTTGCCGCAAGCGTGGGGGCAGACTGCCTTGTTTTGCTTTCCGATATCGACGGACTTTATACCGCCGATCCGCACAAGTGTGCCGATGCCAAGCTGATCCACAACGTAAAGGAACTCACACCCGAGATTATGGCGCTTGCAGGAGACGCAGGCTCGGCTCTCGGTACGGGCGGAATGAAGACCAAGCTCCACGCCGCCGAGCTCTGCCGGGATGCGGAATGTGAAATGGTCATTCTCAACGGTGCCGAACCCAATCTTTTGTATGATCTTTTTGAGGGAAAAGAGGTTGGAACGCGATTTTTTGCAAAAGGAGACAGAGCATGACAACACTTGAAATTTTGCAAGGCGCAAAAGCTGCTACGCGTGCGCTTTCCATGCTTTCGAGCGAGGAAAAAAATCGCGCGCTCCTTTCAATGGCAGATGCCCTGATTGCCGATACCGATGCTATTCTTGCCGCCAATAATGCCGATATTGAAGGCGTAAAGGACACGATGAATGACGTTATGATCGACCGTTTGCGCCTGACGCGAGAGCGTATTGTCGCTATGGCAGAGGGAATTCGTGACGTTGTCAAGCTCCCGGATCCCGTAGGTAAAATCACCGAGTGTTTTACCCGTCCCAACGGCATTGAGGTCAGCAAGGTACGCGTACCGATGGGTGTGGTTGCCATCATTTACGAAAGCCGCCCGAACGTTACCTCAGATGCCGCGGCTCTATCTCTCAAAAGCGGCAACGTTTGCGTTTTACGCGGCGGCAAAGAGGCGTACCGTTCTTCAACTGCTATCGTAAAAGCGCTCCAAAAGGGACTTGCATCCCTGAATCTTCCCACAACCTTTGTCAATATTCTTGAAGATACCACACGGGCCGGTGCTAACGAATTGATGACCGCTGTCGACTACGTGGATCTGCTGATTCCGCGCGGCGGTGCAGGACTCATTCGCGCTTGTGTAGAGAATGCCAAGGTTCCTTGTATTCAAACGGGTACGGGCATTTGCCACGTTTACGTGGATGCGGATGCAGACCTTGATATGGCGCTCAATATCATCGAAAACGCCAAAACGTCGCGCCCCTCTGTTTGCAACGCTGAGGAGGTCTGCTTGGTCTCGCGCAAGGTTGCAAAAGACTTTTTGCCGCGCTTGAAGGAGCGTCTCGTGGATGCGCGCATTCGTGACGGCAAAACGCCCGTAGAGCTTCGCGTAGATGCCGAGGCAGGTGCGATCATTGATGGCACACCTGCAACAGAAGCTGACTTTGATACCGAATTTCTCAACTACATCCTTGCAATTGGCGTGGTTGAGAACGTCAGAGAAGCCGTCGAGCATATCGCGCTCCATTCCACGCATCACAGCGATGCCATCATTACCAAAAACGCACAAAACGCCGCATATTTTACGGCGGCGGTGGACAGTGCCGCAGTTTACGTCAACGCATCCACGCGCTTTACCGACGGCGGCGAGTTCGGGCTTGGTTGTGAGATCGGCATCTCTACCCAAAAGCTCCACGCGCGCGGTCCTATGGGGCTTGAAGAACTGACCACCTACAAATACGTCATCAACGGAAGCGGACAGATCCGCTGACGGGGAAGGATCTATTATGAAAATAAAATTTGGTTTTATCGGTTGCGGAAACATGGGCGGTGCCTTGGCACAAGCCGTTGCAAAGACCGCAAACCCATACGATATCGCACTTTGCGATGCCAATATCGAAAAATCTGCCGCGCTTGCCGAGTCTCTCGGTTGTGGCGTGGCGCTCTTGGAACAAGTTGCCGCTGATTGCGAATATATCTTTCTCGGTGTCAAGCCGCAGGGCTTCGAAGGACTTTTTGAAGAGATCTCTCCTATTCTCCAAAAGAGAAAAGATCGCTTTGTGCTCATCAGTATGGCGGCAGGCATCAGCATTTCGGCAATTGAAAAGATGTGCAAAATGAAAGCACCTATCATTCGCATTATGCCCAACACGCCCGTGTCGGTAGGCGAGGGAATGATCCTCTATACCGCAAACGATGCCGTTACCGAAAAAGAAATTGACACCTTTTTACACGCACTCGCAAAAGCGGGCAAGCTCGATGAGATTACAGAGGATAAGATCGACGCGGCAAGCGCGCTTTCGGGCTGCGGACCTGCATTCGTCTATCTCTTTGTCGAGGCTCTTGCAGACGGTGCAGTAGAGTGCGGACTCGCGCGCGACAAAGCAAACCTTTATGCCGCACAAACGCTCTTGGGCGCGGCTGAACTGTTGCTCCAAAGCGGAAAGCACCCTGGGGAACTGAAAGATGCCGTATGCAGTCCCGGCGGCACGACCATCGCAGGCGTGCACGCACTTGAGGAGGGCTCCTTCCGTTCCACCGCAATGAGTGCCGTCACCGCGGCGTATGAAAAAACGTTGAAGTTGAAGAAATAACAATAAAAAGAGAAGAGCCCCCGTCCGTAATGGATGGGGGCTCTTGGGATTTTTGTGTTTTGATACTACAATACAATCTTACTAAATGTATATGCTTTGAAGGGAGTTAATTTAAGGGAACTGTTCCGTTGGAGCAGATAACTTCGGTGGCTGGGACTCTTCCACGCCAACCTGTGCCCAATGAGATAGCACTCCATTGTTCAACCGTGCCTTCAAATTCTATTGTTGTTAGTGATGTGCAATTAAAGAATGCTTCATGACCAATAGTCCTCAAAGTGCTTGGCAACGTAATGCTCTCAAGCGAAGTACAATTCTTAAAAGCATATCCTGAAAGCACTTCTAGTCCTTTCGCAAGGATTACCGTTTTTAAGTTTTCACAACCATAAAAGGCTTGAGAATCAATAAATGTTATAGTGCTTGGAGTCTTGAGACTTTCAATATATTTATTGTTCATAAATGCGTAGTATTGAATACCTACAACATTACATTCATTGTACATCCGAGGAATTACGACATCTGGATCCGAAAAATAATAGCTGCCTTTTACAAGATATGTACCATCTTTTTGATCAACGTACGTTAGTCCTTTTGATCCGGAAGCTATCACTTGTTTTTGCATGATTTTACCACACATTGTGCATTCGGTATGCCTAGAACCGTCCATAGTTTTTGTTGGTTCTTTATCCACAATCCACGTAGTTTCTTTGCAAGCAACTTTTTGAATAATTTGTTGAGCCGTTGTGATTTTACCACAAATGCTACACTGCTTACCTTGTGTCAATCCTGTTTTAGTGCAAGTGGGGGCTTTAGCGGATAATACCACTGAGGAATTGCACGCTTTTGTAGGAATAACTTTTTGAGCTACAACTATTTTTCCGCAAACAGAACATTTCTTACCTTCTGTAAGTCCTGTTTCTTTACAAGTAGGAGCTTTATATGGCAGAGTTTCCGTTGCACTGCATTCAGTTTTTGGAATGGTTTTTTGCTTTACGAATATTTTACCACAATAATTACACTTCTTTCCCATAGTCAAACCTTCTTCCAAGCATGTAGCAGATTTGTAAGGGAGAATTTCAATTTCATATGTATTATCATGGGAACAGGTTAGCTTAGATGCGATGACACTTCCAAGCACAATCGCAGTTGTAAGGATTATAAGCGCGACAGTACCGATTATAATTCCATACAATACTTTCTTTTTCCTTGTTTCATTTGTATTGTTATTCGAATTTTCTTTCATAATGTTTCTCTTTCTCTGTTACCTTTGGTAGGAATTATTTCGACAAACTTTTCTTTGCAATTTCTGCAATGAACATATTGCAGTTTTACCCTTTAATTACTCTCCTTCATCATATTCAGCACCTCATAGATGCCGCGAATGGGAATGATATTGATGCTTTCTGTTTCAATTTTACGCTTTTCAATGTTGCGGTAGGGGACGATGGCGTGCTTAAAGCCGAGGCGCTCGGCTTCTTTGATGCGTTGCTCAAGATTGGAGACGGAGCGACACTCACCGGCAAGACCAAGCTCGCCAATGGCAATCAGGTCATCGGGGATAATGCGGTCTGTCATTGAGGAAATGAGTGCCATGGCAAGTGCTACGTCAGTGGCAGGCTCGTCCAGTCGCATACCGCCAATGACGTTGAGATAAACGTCGTTTTGATAGAATTTGAGCCCAAGTCGTTTTTCCAAAACTGCTATAATTAGACACATACGGTTGTAATCTATGCCGTTTGTGGTACGACGCGGAGCAGGGAATGCGGTGGGGGTGACGAGTGCCTGAATTTCGGCGATGATGGGGCGCGTACCCTCAATGGTGCAAACGGCACAGTTGCCCGAAATGTTCTTCGGCCTGCCTGCGAGCAGCATTTGCGAGGGGTTGTCCACCTCAATAAGACCTTTGTCGGTCATCTCAAACACGCCGATCTCGTTGGTCGAACCGTAGCGGTTCTTGATGGCGCGAATGATGCGGTATGCCTGCTGACGTTCGCCCTCAAAGTAGAGTACGGCGTCTACCATGTGTTCCAGCACCTTCGGTCCTGCAATACTGCCTTCCTTGTTGACGTGGCCGACCATAATGACCGAAATACCGTCACTCTTAGCCTTGTTGATAAAGGAAAGCGCGGTCTCCTTGACCTGTGTCGTGCTGCCGGGGGCAGAGTTGACCGATGCGGAATAGATGGTCTGTATCGAGTCGACGATAATAACGTCGGGCTTGATCTTGTCAACCTCTTTGAGGATGCTTTCAATATTCGATTCGGTAAGGATAAAGAGGGAATTTCCCACCACGCCAAGGCGCTTTGCGCGGAGCTTGAGCTGACCACCCGACTCCTCGCCGGACACGTAAAGAACGCGGCGGCTCTCGCCAAGCGAGTCGCAAATTTGCATCAGGAGTGTGGATTTACCAATGCCCGGTTCACCCGAAAGCAGCACCACCGAGCCGTGAACAAGTCCACCGCCAAGCACGCGGTCAAGCTCCCCAAGCCCTGTTGTGCGGCGCATATAATCGGGGATCTCCAAATCGGTAAAGCCAACGGCGTGATTGTCGCCCAAAGAGGGGATCATGCTTACGCGCTTGGGAGCAGTTGCGGCAGGCGCAACCTCTTGCACGTCCTCGACAAAGGCGTTCCAAGCACCGCAAGAGGGGCATTTACCAAGCCATTTGGCACTTTTGTATTCACATTCCGTGCAGATGTAAAACGTTTTCAGTCCTTTCATTTTGCAATCAGACCTTTCTTTTCGTACTTACCACCATTATACCGCATTTGCAGGATTTTTGCAAGAGGTTTTATGCAATTGCGCGCAAAATTCCCATGCAAAGTGTTAGTGCCAACTGTTGACGGTAATTTTCATCGCCAAGGAGTGCCGCTTCCTCGGGGCTGGAAAGAAATCCGCATTCCACAAGCACCGCAGGGCAAGCAAGATGGTGCAGCAGATAAATACTGCTGCCGCTCCGCTTGACAGGTCTGTCATTGTCGGGTTGCAGGAGTTCTTGCACGCTTTTATGGATGGTTTTGGCAATCTCTTCCGAGGTGCTATTGTTTTCCGAATACCAAACCTGCACCCCTTGGCATGATGGATGTGGATAGGTGTTCATATGCAGGCTGACAAAAATAGCATTGGGCGCATTATTTGCAATTTTGAGGCGAGCCGCCATGTCCAGCATCTTTTTGCGCCCTTGAAAGTCCACGTTCCTATCATAAAGGAGTGTGTCAGTGTCACGTGTTAAAATGACCTTTACACCGTTTGCCTCGAGAATGTCGCGCATCGCAAGAGCGAGGGCAAGGTTGAGGTCTTTTTCAAGGAGTCCGTCCGCACTCGAAGCGCCGCCATCCTCGCCGCCGTGACCGGCATCCAAAATGACGGTTTTGGGTAGGGAATTGCTGTCCTTATTCACAACACCAAGCTCATTTTTGGGGCGCGTTTTCTCGGCTAACACGAACAAAATGGCAAACAGAATACTCAAAAAAAGCAAAAAAGCCAAAAAACGCCAACAGAATACGGGCTTCATCGATTCGTTTTTTCCTCCAACATCCAATTTTGCAAAGCAATTTATGCATAAAAATCAAAGAATATTCATTTTTTGTGTTGACATTTTAAAAATATATTGTATAATAATATAAGATGGGTTATTATGTGGTATTGAGCCCTTTTTGATATGACGTGCCCAAATGGGAGAAAGGAATTGCAAGCAATGGCAGCAATTACAAGAAAAGAAGCAAGAGCCCAGGTTTTTCACCTGCTCTTTGAGACCGAATTTCATACCGAAGCATCCCCCGAGGAGATCTATGCGCTCTCGCAAGAGGATCGCGAGTTCGTTGAGGATGCCTACATCCGCCGCGTCTATTTTGGTGTAAGAGAACATCTTGCCGAAATTGACGAGATCATGGCGCGCCATGCCAACGGCTGGAAGCCGAGCCGCATCACCCCCATATCCCGCAGTGCAATTCGCCTCTGCATCTTTGAAATGAAATACATGGACGATATCCCCGCGGCAGTCTCCATCAACGAGGCAATCGAGCTTGTCAAGACCTATGACGATCCCAAAATGCGCACCTTTGTCAACGGTGTTTTGCACGGTGCGAAAACAGAATTGGAAGAAGCTGCAAAATGACCGAATGCTTTGTTGGCATCGATACCAGTAACTATACCACCTCGGCGGCGATCTGTACCAAAGACGGAGAGATTGTTGCCAACCTCAAACTGCCACTTCCCGTAAAGGCGGGCGAGTGCGGGCTACGCCAAAGCGATGCGGTTTTTGCACACGTCAAAAATCTGCCACAGCTGATGGAGCGCCTTGCAGAAAGCCTGCAAGGGATGAAACCCGTAGCCGTTGGCGTATCCGCTACGCCAAGACCGCTTGAGGGCTCCTATATGCCGTGCTTCCTTTCGGGAATTGCTGCGGCACAAAGCTTTGCCGCGGCTGCACACATTCCGCTTTTGCGCTTCTCGCATCAGGAAGGGCACATTATGGCGGCGGCTTACTCGGCAGGGGCGATGCACCTGCTTGATGCCGAGCGCTTTGCAGCGTTTCACGTGTCGGGAGGAACGACCGAGGTCCTTCTTGCCACGCCGCATCCACGCGGATTTGATATTGAACTTTTTTCGGCGACTGCCGACATCAACGCAGGACAAGCCATTGACCGCATCGGTGTGATGCTTGGTCTTGATTTTCCCTGCGGCAAGGAGCTGGAAAAGCTCGCAGAAAAGAATACAAAAAAAATCCCGAAGTCGCGTATTTCCGTCAAGGACGGCTACTGCAATCTTTCGGGACTGGAAAATATGGCAGCCAAGTTGTGGCAGGAGAGTGGCGATGCCGCTCTGGTAGCCGCGTTTACTCTGCAATTCATTGGTGACACACTTGTGGCGATGACAGGGGAGCTGGATGCACGCATCCCCTCACTCCCAATCGTATACGCCGGCGGCGTGATGAGCAACCGCTATCTGCAAGCCCGTCTTGGCGAGCGGAAGAACACCTATTTTGCCGAACCGCAATTCTCGGCAGATAACGCGGCAGGTATCGCTTTGCTTTGCCGCAAACAATTCCTTAAAATTTGATGAAAGGAGCGCACAATGCAAACGGAAAGACAAACGCTGTCGGTCACACAGCTCAACGAATACTTGAAGATGCTTCTTGATGGCGATCGCGTGCTCTCCAGCGTATTTGTGCGCGGCGAAATATCCAATTTCAAGCTTTATTCGTCGGGGCATGCCTACTTCACCCTCAAGGATGATGCAGGGCAGCTTAAGTCCGTCATGTTTCGCTCTTATTTTTCCCGCATGGCTTTTCTTCCCGAGGACGGTATGCGCGTCATCGCGCACGGACGTGTTTCGGTGTATGAGAGCAGCGGACAGTATCAGCTTTACGTAGACGACCTGCAACCCGACGGAGCGGGATCCTTGGCGATGCGCTTTGAGCAACTCAAACGCAAGCTTGCAGCCGAGGGCTTGTTTGACGAATCCCGCAAGCGCCCCTTGCCGCCCATGCCGCGGCGCATCGGTGTCATTACCTCGCCCTCGGGCGCGGCAGTGCATGACATTATCAACGTGCTCGGGCGCCGCTTTCCTGCAGCGGAGATGATTCTTTACCCCAGCGAGGTGCAGGGCACACAAGCCCCTGCGCAGCTTATCTCTGGTGTGGAATTTTTCTCCATGACAGGGCTTGTTGACGTCATTATTCTCGGTCGCGGAGGAGGCTCCGCCGAGGATCTTTGGGCGTTCAACGATGAATATCTGGCAAGGGCAGTTGCATCCTGTTCGATTCCCGTCATTTCGGCAGTCGGACACGAGAGTGACTTCACCATTTGCGATTTTGTGGCAGACCGTCGTGCTCCCACACCCTCAGCAGCGGCTGAAATCGCCGTTCCCGATATGGGAGAGATTTTGCGCGGTCTTGCATCTGTGCGTGCGGGATTGCAAACGTCTATGCAAAAGTTGATCGTTCAAGAGAGACGAATGCTCAATCAGATCACGCAGTCACGCGTGTTCAGTCGCCCCGAACAAATGCTTGATGGCTTCCGTCAACGCTTGGATGAAGGAGAAGCCGAGTTGACGCGCGCCGTGGGGCAAACGCTTTTGCAAAAACGGCAGAGTACCGCAGCCCTTGCAGGCAAATTGCAGGCACTCAATCCCTTGTCCATTCTCTCGCGTGGCTATGCAACCGTCAGCCGCGAGGGTATCTCAATTACGAGCATAAAGCAGATCAACGATAACGACACGCTGGATATCCGAATGGCGGACGGCTCCGTTCGCGCCACAGTGTCGCAACGAAAGGATACAGAACAATGACAAAGAAAACGATAACCTTTGAGGCGGCAATGGAACGCCTTGAGGAGATATCCCGACTTTTGGAATCGGGAGCCGAGGGATTGGATGACTCGCTCAAGCTCTATGAGGAGGGCGTCTCTCTCATCCGCCTCTGCACGCAAAAGCTGGAAGCAGCCGAGCAAAGCGTAAAGGTTTTGCAAATGCATGAGGATGGCATTGTGCTTGCTGATTTTGATGGCAAGGGAGAAAAGGCATGATAGACGAGGCATTGGAACTTTTGATGCATCGCAATGCAACCCTGACCGAGCAAGCACTCAAATCCTATTATACCGAGGACGAGGATCTGAGAACCCTCTTGGATGCAGAACGGTACAGTCTGTTTGCAGGCGGCAAGCGCATTCGCCCTATGCTCACGCTGGAGTTTTGCCGCTTGTTTGGCGGCGAGGATGCCGCGGCACTTCCGTTTGCCTGTGCGGTGGAAATGATCCATACCTATTCGCTCATCCACGACGATCTTCCTTGCATGGACGATGACGAGCTTCGCCGTGGCAAGCCCTGCAATCACAAGGTGTTTGGCGAGGGTATGGCGCTCCTGGCAGGGGATGCACTTCTGACAGGCGCATTTGAGGCGGCAGCTACCAATACCGAGGCTGGTCCCGAGATATCGGCAATGGCTGTGGCGTATCTTGCAGGCAGTGTCGGCCGTTACGGTATGATCGGCGGTCAGGTTATGGACGTTGAGGGAGAGGGGAATGAGCTTGGACTCGAATCGCTCCTGAAATTACACTCCTTGAAAACGGGTGCGCTCATTGGTGCATCCTGCGTTCTGGGGGCACTTGCCGCAGGTGTCCGCTTTGATGATCCCTGCATGGTCGATGTGATCACTTACTCCGAAAACATCGGTTTGGTATTCCAAATCATTGATGATATTCTCGATGCCACCGCAACCGAAGAACAGCTCGGCAAAAGCGTTGGTGGAGACAAAAAACGCAAAAAGAACACGTTTCTGAATTTCTATTCGGTAGAAGAAGCGCGGTTCTATGCCGAGCAGCTGACAAGAGAGGCAGTAACGGCACTTAAAAAATATCCCGACTCCGATGCGCTCATCTCCTTGGCGCAGTGGCTTTTGACGCGTGACAAATAAAGAAAAAGAAGAAGAAGGAAAAAAGAAAATGCAAGCTTTGATTACGAACTACTACCTTATTTCGGCTATGGCAGCATGGCTTTTGGCACAGTTCCTCAAAATCTTTACGGGCTTTTTCAAAGAGCAACGTTTTTCGCTAAAAGCGTTGTTTTTTGGAACGGGTGGAATGCCCAGCTCACATACTGCAACGGTTGCATCGCTTTGCACTGCTTGCGCCATAGGACAAGGCTTTGATTCTGCAGTCTTTGCCATTTCGGTGGTTCTTGCCATCATTGTTATGATTGATGCTATGGGTGTACGCCGCGAAACAGGAAAACAGTCGCGCGCGCTCAACATCATTATAGAGGAGCTTTTTAAATCTGACGGAAACACCTTTGACACCCGTTTCAAGGAACTGATCGGTCACACACCTCTGCAGGTCGTTTTTGGCTTTATTACCGGTGTGATAACGGCAATCGCACTTTCTTTTGTTCCCGCATTTGATATTTCCTTCTTATGAGAGCAGACCTCTTTTTAACCGAAAAAGGATACGTTTCCAGCCGCAAAAAGGCACAAATGCTGATTGATGCGGGAAAGGTCACTCTTGACGGTCACACCGTCAAAAAGGCTTCCCAGCAAATTGATGATACCGAGCACACTGTCGAGATTTTGCAGGGCGACGAGGTTCGCTTTGTCGGTCGCGGTGGACTGAAGCTGGAAGCGGCATTGGATGCCTTTGGCATTAACGTGCGCGGCAAGACAGCACTGGATATCGGCGCCTCTACGGGCGGCTTTACAGATTGTCTTTTGCAACGCGGCGCCAAAAAGGTCTATGCTGTGGATGCAGGCGTGGGGCAGCTTGCAGGGAGTCTGCTTGCCAATCCCGCAGTGATTTCCATTGAAAAACTGAACGCGCGCAATCTTTTGCCTGAGCACATAGGCAATACCCGTGTCGATTTGATCGTTATGGACGTTTCCTTTATTTCTGCAACCTATATCATTCCGCAATATCCCGCACTTATGAACGAAACTGCCGAGGCAGTTTGCCTTGTCAAGCCACAGTTTGAAGTGGGGAGAGCGATGATCGGCAAGGGCGGCATCGTGCGCGACGCCATGGCACATGCCGACGCAATCAAGCGCGTATGCACTTGTGCCGAGAGTGTTGGGCTTCGTCCCGTAGCCCTCATTCTTTCACCCATTCAAGGGGGGGACGGTAACTGTGAATTTTTATTGCATCTTGTGCGCCAAGAGGAACGTGGCGAGGTGCTTACCGATGAACAAATTTTTAGTGTAGCAACAAAGTAATTGATCAGAGGAGGCGATAACAGTGCTTAAAATTGCATTGATCACCAATTTCAATATTCCCGAAAAGGCAAATGCCGCATTTGTGGTAGCCGACCGCTTGGCGGGCAAGCCTTGCCGCATTCTTGTGGCCGCATTCAACAAAGAAAAGCTGATGCGCGTGGGCAAGCACCGCGAGGAGTTTGTCTATATGCCCTTGGAGGCTGTTTATTCCGAGGCAGACGTCATCATCGTTTTGGGCGGTGACGGAACCATCCTGGAGGTGGCACGCCGTGCGGCAACTCGCGGCACTCCCATTCTTGGCATCAATTTGGGCAGACTTGGATACATGGCAGAGCTTGAAATGTCGGGACTTGACGGTATTGATGCCATTTTCACCGGTGAATATACCCTCGACCGTCGTTCTATGCTGCGCGTTGAATTGCTTTCGGGCAACGATCTCAAATCCTTCTGCTATGCGCTCAACGATGCCGTTATCTCCAACGGATCTGTTTCCCGCATTGTCGATCTGGAGCTTTTGCAGGGGGGCAAGCACGTTGCCAATTACCGCGCTGACGGTCTGATCATTGCAACTCCCACAGGCTCTACCGCTTACTCTATGTCGGCGGGCGGCGCCGTGGTCGATCCTGCAGTTCCGTGTTTCTGTGTCACTCCCATCTGCCCCCATTCCTTTGGCGCACGCCCCTTGATCTTCTCGGATAGCACCGTGTTGGAGATCAGAAATACCTGCGCGAGGGAAAAGATGCTTTACCTGACCGTTGACGGACGCATGAACTTTGAGCTTTACCGCAACCAAACGGTTCGCATTACAAAATCCGATCTCAAAACCAATCTGATTCGCCTGACACCCAGCAGTTTTTACAGCAATTTGCGTGCCAAGATGAGATCGACGCAGCTTGATTAAGGAGAAACGTTATGAAAAGAATTCGTCAAGAAAAATTGCTGGAGTTGATCTCCAAATATGAAATAGACACACAGGATGAGTTGATCGAGCGCTTGCGCGAGAGCGGCTTTGAGGTGACACAGGCAACGGTATCCCGCGATATTCGTGAGCTCAACATTTCTAAAATGACAACGGGCAAGGGGACCTACCGCTACGTTCTCCCAAAGCAAACGGCACCTACCTCCAATATGAAGTTCAATTCCGCGCTCATCGATGCGCTCATTCATATTGACTACGCTTGCAACATCGTCGTGCTCAAAACCCACGCAGGTCTTGCAAATGCACTTGCAGTCGGCATTGACGCTATGCATCTGGAAAATATTTTGGGTTGTGTTGCTGGGGATGATACCATTCTGCTGGTTTCCCGCAGTGAAGAGGCGGCACGCAAAATTGTAGACCGCTTCCGCGGTATGATCAAATAAAACAGAACATGTTAACCTCATTACATATCGAAAACATTGCGGTCATTCGCTCTGCCGACCTGGAGCTCTATAGGGGCTTTTCCGCTCTGACAGGTGAGACGGGCGCGGGCAAATCAATGATCGTTGACAGCATCAATTTGCTCCTTGGCAACCGCACCTCGCGAGAGATCATTCGCTCGGGTGAGGAAAGTGCCACCGTGAGCGCCGTATTTGAGGAGCTTTCCGACGATGCCGTCATGCACATTCGTGAGATGGGCTTTGCCATAGAGGATGCCTCAGTCATGCTTTCGCGTACTATTACGGCAGACGGTCGCTCACAAACGCGCCTGAACGGTCGTATCATTACGCAAACGATGCAGAAGGAGATCGCGCGACTGCTCATCAGTATTCAAGGACAATCGGATAGCCAAAGTCTGTTGCAAAAGAGCCGCCACCGAGAGTTGCTCGATGCTTACGGCACCTCAGGTGAGGCGCTTGGCAATTACGTTACCGCCTATGAGGAGCTGAAAAAGTGTCGCCGCGAGCTGCAAGCACTCTCGCAGGACAGTGCCGAAAAGCTGCGACTCTCTGAAATGCTCAAATACCAAATCGAAGATATAGACTCCATGAAGCTCAAGAATGGGGAAGAAGAGGTGCTCCAAAAGGAGCGTGACCGTCTTTCCAATCTGGAGCGTATCAATAAGCAAACCGGCACCATCTGTCGCCTTTTGCGCGACTCCGAAAAGGGCAACGCCTATGACGTTATTCGCCGCGCTGAGACACTTTTGGCATCTCTCGACGGTCTTGTTGACAATACCGATGATCTGTGCCAACGCCTGAGTGATGCCGCATCCGAAATTGAAGACGTCGCCGAGACGGTCCGCTCCTATATGGATGATGATCGCGAGGACCCCACCGCACGCATTGACCGCATTGAAGGACGCCTTGAAGGCATTGCAAAGCTCAAGCGCAAGTACGGTGCCGACGTAGCCGCTGTCTTGGCGTTCCGCGCCGATGCCGCCGCACGTCTGGAAGCTCTGGAGACCTCTGACGAGCGCCTTGCAAAGCTGCAAAAAGAGGTCAAAGCTCTTACCAAAACGGCAGAGAAGCATGCAGCAATTCTGCGACAAAAGAGATGCGATGCCGCAAAGGAAATCGTCAGTCAGGTTACCGAGTCACTTGCATTTTTGGATATGCCCAAGGTTCGCTTTGAGATCTCCATCGTACCCACTGCACTGGGTGAGCACGGCGGCGACGATATCGAATTTTTGATTGCCACCAACCCGGGTGAGCCACTTTTGCCGCTTTCCAAAATTGCTTCGGGCGGTGAGCTTTCCCGCATTATGCTCGCGCTTCGCTCGGTTCTGAACGATCACGATGGCGTGGATACCGTCATTTTTGACGAGATCGATACCGGTGTATCGGGAAAGACCTCGCGCAAGATCGGCATTAAGCTGGGAGAGACTGCCAAGGGGGGAACGCAGGTCATCTGTGTTACGCACTCCGCGCAGATCGCATCTCTTGCCGACAACCATTATCGCATTACCAAGCAGGAGCGTGACGGCAGAGCCGAGACAGACGTTCATCTTCTTGGCGAGGATGCGCGTGTTGACGAGATTGCGCGTATTCTCGGTAGCATCCACCCCACCGAAGCACAACGGAACGCCGCACGCGAAATGATTGAGGAATACAGATAATATGCAAAAGACAAACGCAATGCGGCGTCTTGATGCCGCAAAAATACCGTATCAAATTTTGGAATACGAGGTGGATGAAAACGACCTCTCGGGCATGCACATTGCCGAACAGCTCGGTTTTCCACCCGAAAGAATGTTCAAAACACTCGTTGCGAAAGGGGACAAAACAGGACCGCTGGTCTTTTGTATTCCCGTAGCTGCCGAGATCGATCTCAAGCGCGCGGCATCCATTACGGGAAATAAGAGGATCGAAATGATCCATGTCAAGGATCTGCTCGCCCTGACGGGCTACATCCGCGGCGGCGTTTCTCCCATCGGAATGAAAAAAGCCTTTCCCACATATGTGGACGAAAGTGCTTTGCAATTTGAACAGATCACAGTCAGCTCAGGCACACGCGGAGCACAGCTTTTGCTTTCGCGCGAAGCGCTGATCCCCTTTATCGGTGCCAAAACTGCCGACCTGACAACAAAATAAAGCACCCCCTTAATTTTTAGACTATCGCATTACATTACAGTTGATTATAAATTGAAAGGATCACCTATGCAAACCATTAAATCACGCATTGCCGAAAAAATCGTTTCTGCCGTAGTGCAGATCAATGCAGAAGCCCAACTTAACGCGCAAGACGTTGCCGCTATGCTCGAGTATCCGCCCGATAGCAACATGGGCGACCTCGCATTTCCTTGTTTCAAGCTCAGCAAGGTTTTGCGCCGTTCTCCCGTGCAGATTGCGGCAGCTATGACAGAGCTTTTGAATGACGCTGCAATAGATACTGTTGAAGCAGTCAACGGATATTTGAACATTAAAATCAGTAATACTTACCTTGCCCAAAGTGTGCTTCCTGAAATTCTTGATAAAAAAGAGAATTATGGCGCACAGGAGTTTGGAAAAGGGAAGACTGTTGTTTTGGATTATTCCTCCCCCAATCTTGCAAAGCCCTTCCACATCGGGCATCTTGGTACCACCGTAATCGGTCACTCCATCAAAAAGCTCCACGAGTTTGCCGGATACCGTTGTGTTGGCATCAACTATATTGGTGACTGGGGTACACAGTTTGGCAAATTGATTGTTGCCTACAAGAAATGGGGCAACAGAGAGGAAGTCGAAAACGGCGGTGTAGATGCGCTGGTGGATTTGTATGTACGCATCAACAATGCGATTTCCGGCAATGAGGAAATAGGTATTGTAGCCGATCCTTCTCTTGCTGACGAAGCAAGAGCCGAATTCCACAAAATGGAAATGGGCGATGAGGAAAATCTCGCTCTTTGGCGCTGGCTCGTAAAGCTCTCCATCAAGGCAAACGATAAGATTTACCAACAGCTTGGCATCACGTTTGATAGCTACAAGGGTGAGAGCAGCTACACCGAGGATATGCCTGCACAAGTTGCAAAACTCAGAGAGATGGGACTCCTCAAAATAGATGACGGAGCATCCTTGGTTGATTTGAGCGAATATGGAATGCCACCTTGCTTGATTTTAAAGCGTGACGGTTCTTCTTTGTATCCCACCCGTGATATAGCTGCTGCTTACGATAGAAAGCAATTATACGATTTTGATAAGTGTATTTACGTAACAAGCACACAGCAAATTCTTCACTTCAAGCAATGGTATAAGGTCGTTGAATTGATGGGCTATGATTGGTATGATAAGCTTGTCCACGTTCCATATGGCACTGTGTCCATCAACGGTGCTAAATTGGCTACCAGAACCGGAAATGTCGTTCTGCTCAAGGACCTTTTCGAGGCGGCAGTTGATAAGGTAAGGGGCATCATGGACGAAAAGAATCCCAACCTTGAAAACAAAGAAGCTGTTGCCGAGGCAATCGGTGTTGGCGCAATCGTTTTCTACTATCTGACAAACAACCGCATTAAGGACATCAACTTCAGTCTTGAGGAAGCACTCAGCTTTGAGGGCAACACCGGTCCTTACGTGCAGTACACCTACGCACGCGCTTGCTCGGTACTGAGCCGCGCAGGGAATGTGGCAGATGCTCCCGTACAGATCACCACCGAGGAAGAAGCCGCACTCGTCAAAACGCTCTGCCGTTTTGGTGAGAGAGTTTGCTCGGCGATCGCCGATTATGAACCCAGCTACATTACGCGCTTTATTCTTGACGTTGCCGCTGCGTTTAACCGCTTCTATCACAACTGCACCATTCTCGGTGCCGATGATCCCGCCGTACGCGCATCCCGCGTAAAGCTTACCGAGGCTACCAAGATCGTTCTCGGTAACGCATTCGACCTCATTTGTCTTTCCAAGACAGAAAAGGTTTGATCAATTTTGGTTTCAATAAAATATTCTATATATCGAAAGGATGAAT
This sequence comes from Oscillospiraceae bacterium, assembly GCA_015063725.1. Taxonomy (GTDB): domain Bacteria; phylum Bacillota; class Clostridia; order Oscillospirales; family CAG-272; genus UMGS1865. Next base: position 57,159 of record SVTP01000003.1, on the reverse strand, counting down.
CATTATGTCCGGACATAGCAAATGGGCGAATATCAAGCACAAAAAAGAAAAAACCGATGCCGCAAAGGGTAAGATCTTTACCAAGATCGGCAAAGAGATCACCATCGCCGTAAAAGAGGGCGGCGGAGATCCCAACAACAACTCCAAGCTGCGCGACCTGATCCAAAAGGCAAAGGCAAACAACGTTCCCAACGATAACATCGAGCGTTGCATCAAAAAAGCACTTGGCGGCGGCGGTGAAAGCTACGAAGAGGTTTCCTACGAGGGCTACGGTCCCGCAGGCGTTGCCGTCCTGGTAACCGCTACCACCGACAACCGCAACCGTACCGCGGGTAACGTGCGTTCCTACTTCTCCAAATACCACGGCAACATGGGTCAGACAGGTTGCGTTGGATACCTCTTCACCGACGTTGGCGAGATCGTTATCAACAACGAGGACGGCGACGTTGACGAGGATAAACTGATGGAGCAAGCACTTGAGGCAGGCGCAGCAGATTTCAAGGCAGAGGGTGACGTTTTCATCATCACCACCGAGCCCGATGACGTTTACAACATTCAGGAAGATCTCAGAGCCGCAGGCTATGAGATTCTCTCTGCCGACAAGACCAAGCAGGCTTCCACGTCCGTTACTCTTGAGAGCGAAGATGACATCAAATTTATGAATCTTCTGATTGAAAAGCTCGAAGAGGATGACGACGTTATGGACGTTTACCACAACTGGGAAAACTGCGATTGATTTTTTGAAAAAAGTTTTAAAAAAACTATTGACAAACACTTTTTTGTGTGGTATACTACACGTAATTTGAAAAAGGCGATGACGAAGAAGGTCGAATAAGGATGCCCGCAGAGAGTCGGTGTTGGTGTGAACCGATGACAAAGTTACTCAAGACCCATCACTTCCGAGCCGGATGTTCGAAAGACTGTGTTCAAGTAGAATTTCCCGTGATTGCTGCGTCAAGGCATAGGAATTGTTTGATTCCAAGAGTGGCGACAATGTCGCAATTTGAGTGGTACCGCGAGTGTATTTTCACACCCGTCTCAAAGAATTGAGACGGGTGTTTTATTTTTTGAAAAGGAGGAAACCAAAATGTCGAACTTATCATCTAACACTTTGCAGGAGGTTGCGCTTCGAATTCGCGAAATGCGTGAAATTTTTGATTTCAGCGTTGAAACCATGGCAGAGAAGACCGAGGTATCGGTTGCCGAGTACTGCAGGTATGAAAGCGGTGAGTTGGATTTTCCGTTTACCTTTATTTATAAATGTGCGCAGGCGTTTGGCATTGGCATGACCGACCTTTTGGAAGGCCGCAGTGCGCATCTTTCGTCCTACACGGTCACGCGCCGTGGTCAGGGACAGCAAACGGCAAAAGAGGATGGCATTGAGATTTCCAACTTAGCCCCCATGTTCCGCAAAAAGCTGGCTGAGCCCTATTGGGTTCGCTACGAATATAACCCCGATCTGCAAAACCGTCCCATCCACCTGACAAAGCACTCCGGGCAGGAGTTTGACATGGTACTCAAAGGCAAGCTCAAGGTGCAGGTTGGCGATAACGTCGAGTATCTCGGTGAGGGTGACAGTATTTATTACAACAGCTCCACCCCTCACGGTATGATCGCAATCGATGGCGAGGATTGCCTATTTGTGGCAGTTGTTTTGCCCGGTGAGAACGAAAAAGAGGACGTGATCAGAGATACACTGATCCCCATGCGTACCCCAAAGAGAGAGTTGGTCTGCGACCGTTTTATCTCCACAGTCGAGGACGAAAACGGTCTGTTGCAGTCCATCGATTTCCACGATGAGGACAAATTCAACTTTGGCTTTGATGTTGTGGATGCCATTGCACAAAAGGAACCCGACAAGCTTGCCATGATCCACATTGCAAACGATAAGACCGAGCGTCGCTTTACCTTTAACGATATGAAACGCGCCTCGGCACAGTGCGCAAACTATTTCAAATCCATGGGCATCAAAAAGGGCGACCGTGTCATGCTCGTTCTCAAGCGCCACTATCAGTTCTGGTTCGCAATTCTCGGCTTGCACAAGCTGGGTGCTATCGTTATTCCCGCGACCAATCAGCTGCAGGCGCATGACTTTGAATACCGCTTTGAAGCAGCCGACGTTAGTGCGATCATCTGCACAGCCGACGGTGATGTTGCCCATCAGGTTGACCTTGCACAACAGAAGTGCCCGGTGCTCACCACCAAGGTTCTCGTTGGCGGCAAGCGCGACGGCTGGAGAGACTTTGACGAGGAATTCGGTCTTTACAGCACGCACTTCTATCGTACTGATGACACCCCCTGTGGTGACGATCTGATGTTGATGTTCTTTACATCGGGAACCACAGGGTATCCCAAAATTGCAGCGCATACCTACAAATATCCGCTCGGTCACTTTGTTACCGCCAAGCATTGGCACGGCGTCAGTGACGGCAGTCTCCACTTTACCATTTCCGAAACAGGATGGGGCAAGGCACTTTGGGGCAAGCTCTACGGTCAGTGGCTGTGTGAGGGCGCGGTCTTTACCTATGACTTTGACCGCTTCTCGGCAGCGGATATCCTTCCCATGTTTGCAAAATACAATATCACCACCTTCTGTGCGCCCCCCACGATGCTGCGCATGATGATCAAGGAAGACATCTCCAAATACGATCTTTCTTCCATCAAGCATATGACCACCGCGGGCGAAGCACTCAACCCCGAGGTTTACCGTCAGTTTGAAAAGGCAACGGGACTACAGATCATGGAAGGCTTTGGGCAGACCGAGCTGACGCTCACCATTGCAAATCTGATTGGCGGCACGCACAAGCTCGGCTCCATGGGTAAGCCTATTCCGCTTTATGACGTTGATATCGTTGATCCCGACGGCAATCCCGTAGCGGTTGGTGAGGTTGGTGAGATCGTTGTCCGTACCGACAAAAAGGTTCCTTGCGGACTCTTTGCGGGATACTACAAGAACGAAGAAAAGACCGCCGAGGTTTGGCATGACGGTATGTATCATACGGGTGACACCGCTTGGCGCGATGAGGACGGTTTCTATTGGTACGTTGGTCGCGTAGATGACGTTATCAAGTCCTCCGGCTACCGCATCGGTCCCTTTGAGATCGAAAGCGTTATTATGGAGCTGCCTTACGTTCTCGAGTGCGGTGTATCCGCTATGCCCGACGAGGTCAGAGGACAGATTGTCAAGGCGTCTATTGTTCTTACAAAGGGAACAGAACCCACCGAAGAGCTCAAAAAAGAGATTCAAACTTATGTCAAAGAGCATACCGCGCCCTACAAATACCCCCGCGTGGTTGTTTTCCGCGATGAACTGCCCAAAACCATCAGCGGCAAGATTCAGAGAAATAAACTTTGATATTGCCAATATATAATATTGGAAATATTATAAAATCTATTGACAAATAACCAAAAGTGTGATACAATACTTTATAATTTAGAAAGGCACTGACGAAGAGGATGTTGGAAACAGGTCTTTGCAGAGAGATGGCGTTTGGTGCAAGCCATTGGACTTTACCGGCATTTGTAGCTTCCGAGCCGAAGGGAAGAACGAGCACGCTCCAGTAGAACCCTTCCGTGATTGCTGCGTTAATGCATAGGAGCTGTCAGGCTCCAAGAGTGGCGACTTTGTCGCAATTTGAGTGGTACCGCGGGTGTTATTGCACTCGTCTCAAGGTTATTTTCGCTTGGGACGAGTGCATTTTTGGTTCCCGGGCAAGAAACGGAGAGAAAACATGAAACAAATGAGCGGATTGGATTTCAAGATCCGAGAGATGGCAGAGCGTATTCGAGAGTTGCGCGAAATTACACGCTATACTCCCGAGGAGATGGCGGCAAAAACCGACGTTACGATTGAAGAATACTTGGCGTGCGAAAACGGGCAGAGTGACCTCAACTTTGCGTTTATCTACCGTTGTGCATTGGCTTTTGGCGTCAACGTTACCGACATCATCGACGGTGTCAGCCCCAAGCTCAAGTCCTACACGGTCACTCGAAACGGCGCGGGACAGCGTATTGAGCAGGCACACGGCATGACCTACTACAACCTGGCATACGCGTTCCAAAACCGAATTGCCGAGCCCTTGCTTGTTCGCAGTGAATACAACGAAGAAGCACTACACAAGGATATCGAGCTGACTACACACGCAGGTCAGGAGATCGACATCGTCATCTCGGGTAGCCTGATGGTGCAGGTCGGCTCGCACAAAGAGGTTCTGCGCGCAGGCGACAGCATCTATTATGACAGTAGCGCTCCGCACGGTATGATTGCCGTTGACGGTCAGGATTGCGAATTCTATGCGATCGTGCTCAATCCTACGGGTGAGCCCATTCCCGAATTGACGCCCGCAAAGCTCGTGCGGGGAACTGCCACCATTCAAAAGGATACCAAGGAGCGCATCTATCAACAGTTTATTGACGTTGAAGAAGACGAAAACGGAACTCCTACATCCATCCAATTTAAAAATATCGAAAACTTTAACTTTGCATTCGATCTTGTGGATGCTCTTGCCGATAAAGAACCGCAAAAGCTGGCAATGCTGCACATTGCAGGGGATAAGACCGAGCGAAGATTTACCTTTAAGGATATCAAAAAAGCATCGGCACAGTGTGCCAACTATTTCAAGTCGCTGGGCATCAAAAAGGGCGATCGCGTCATGCTCGTTCTCAAGCGCCACTATCAGTTCTGGTTTGCTATGCTTGGCTTGAACAAGCTTGGTGCTATTGCCATCCCCGCTCCCAATCAGTTGCAGGAGCATGACTTTGAATACCGCTTCCAAGCCGCAGGCATCAATACGGTTCTTTGTACTGCCGATGGCAACACCGCACATCAAATCGAACTCGCAGCAAAAACCTGTCCCGAGCTCAAGAATTTCTTGATCGTTGGCGGCACAAGAGAGGGCTGGAGAAGCTTTGATGAAGAATACACGCTTTACAGCTCGCACTACAACCGAGGCGAGGATGCACCCGGCGGTGACGATCTGATGCTGATGTTCTTTACTTCGGGAACCACAGGATACCCCAAGATCGCGGCGCACAATTACAAGTACGCACTCGGACACTTCCATACCGCAAAATATTGGCACAATGCCGATCCCAACGGCTTACATTTTACCATCTCGGATACGGGCTGGGCAAAGGCAATGTGGGGAAAGCTCTACGGTCAGTGGCTGTGTGAGGCGGCAACCTTTGTTTACGACTTTGACCGCTTTGATGCTGCCGAGATCTTGCCGATGTTTGCAAAATACAACATCACAACCTTCTGCGCGCCGCCCACAATGCTGCGCATGATGATCAAGCAAGACATTTCCAAATACGATCTTTCTTCCGTCAAGCACATGACAACGGCGGGCGAAGCACTCAACCCCGAGGTCTACCGCCAGTTTGAAAAGGCAACGGGACTGCAAATTCTCGAAGGCTTTGGACAGACCGAGAGCACCATGATCATCGGTAATATGATCGGTGCACCGCATAAGATCGGCTCTATGGGTAAGCCCGCACCGATTTATGATGTTTCTCTTGTGGACGCCGACGGCAATCCCGTTTCTGTTGGTGAGAGCGGTGAGATCGTTGTCAACGTCAAAAACGGAGCGCCTTGCGGACTCTTTACAGGCTACTATCGCGACGCGGAAAAGACCGCAGAGGTCTGGCACGACGGTTACTACCACACCGGCGACGTTGCTTGGCGCGATGAGGACGGCTTCTATTGGTACGTAGGACGTGCCGATGACGTCATCAAGTCCTCGGGCTACCGCATTGGTCCCTTTGAAATTGAGAGCGTTATTATGGAGCTGCCTTACGTTCTTGAGTGCGGCGTTTCCGCCGCTCCCGATGAGGTAAGAGGACAGATCGTCAAGGCATCCATTGTTCTTACCAAGGGAACAGAACCCACAGAGGAACTCAAAAAAGAAATTCAAACCTACGTTAAGGAGCACACCGCTCCCTACAAATACCCCCGTCTTGTGGTCTTCTGCGATGAATTGCCCAAGACAACAAGCGGAAAAATTCAGAGGAACAAGCTATGATGAACAAACGCGTTTTGCTCTTGTGCGGACATTACGGCAGCGGCAAAACCAACATTGCCGTCAATCTGGCACAAGCCATCAAGAGGGAATACCCAACCGTAACGCTTGCCGACCTTGACATCGTCAATCCTTATTTTCGTTCCAAGGACAGTGCCGCCGAGCTGGAAGAGGCGGGCATTCGACTCATTTGCTCCAACTATGCAAACAGCAACGTCGATATTCCCGCACTTCCGCCCGACCTCTACGCCCTGACCGATGACCGCCGCATGCGCGCCATCATCGACGTGGGCGGTGACGACCGCGGTGCTTTGGTGCTTGGCAGACTCGCTCCCGCTATTTTGGCGGAGAATGATTACGAAATGCTGATGGTGATCAACTGCTACCGCCCCTTAACGCGCGATGCGATATCCACCCTTGAGGTAATGCGTGAGATCGAGACCGCGTGCGGTATGCGATTTACCGCATTGGTCAACAACTCCAATCTCGGAGTGGAGACCACTGCCGAGGACGTGCTTCGGTCGGTATCCTATGCCAACGAGGTGGCGGCTATGTCGGGCTTGCCCGTCGTTATGACAACGGCAGACCAAAAACTGCAGTGTGAGCTGGAAGGGAAGATTCCTGATCTTTTCCCACTTGAACTGCAAAAAAAGATTCAGTAACTGTTTTAAATCCTACCCAAAGGAGTACATAAAAATGGCAAAATTAACGTTTTTGACCGATAAATGCAAGGGCTGCGGTCTGTGTGTAGACGCTTGCCCCAAAAAGGTGCTTCGTCTGGCACCCGATAAGATCAACAAAAAGGGACATCACCCCGTAGAGGCAGAAAACCCCGATGCTTGCATCGGCTGTGCTTTCTGTGCAACGATGTGTCCCGACTGCATTATTACTGTTGAGAGGTGATCAAAATGGCAGATAAAGTATTGATGAAAGGCAACGAAGCCATTGCCGAGGCTGCAATTCACGCAGGCTGCAGACATTATTTTGGCTATCCCATCACCCCTCAAACCGAGATCGCGGCTTATATGGCAAAAAAGATGCCCAAGATTGGCGGTACCTTCCTGCAAGCCGAAAGCGAGATCGCGGCTATCAATATGGTTTATGGCGTAGCATCTACGGGATACCGCGTTATGACCTCTTCCTCCAGTCCCGGAATCGCACTCAAGAGCGAAGGTCTTTCTTACCTTGCAGGCTCTGATCTGCCTGCACTCGTTGTCAACGTTCAACGCGGCGGTCCCGGTCTTGGCGGCATTCAACCCAGCCAATCCGACTATTTCCAAGCAACCAAGGCAGGCGGTCACGGTGACTTCCGTATGATCGTTCTCGCACCTGCATCTGTTCAAGAGATGGCAGAGCTGACCGTTAAGGGCTTTGAGCTTGCCGACACCTACCGCATGACCGCTATGATTTTGGCAGACGGCACCATGGGACAGATGATGGAGCCCGTGGCACTTGATGATCTTGTTGTCAAGCCCGCTCCCGAAAAGCCTTGGGCAATCACAGGCACCAAAATGCAACGTCCCCACAACATTGTCAATTCGCTCTCTCTCGTTCCCGAGGAGCTTGAGCAGTTCAACTTTGCTCGCTATGAGCGTTACCGCTACATCGAGGAAAACGAGGTTCTGTACGAGGAATACATGATGGACGATGCCGAGATCTGCATTGCCGCCTTCGGTATTGCCGCTCGCGTATCCAAAAACGCCATCAACGAGGCAAGAAAACAGGGAATTAAGGTCGGCATGATCCGTCCCATCACGCTCTGGCCCTTCCCGAAGGAAGTTTTCCGTCGCGCTGCGGATAAGGTCAACAGCTTTATTTCTGTTGAGCTTTCTATGGGACAGATGATTGAGGATGTACGCCTTGCAACCGAATGCAAAAAGCCTGTAACGCTTTGCAATCGTGCAGGCGGTATGATTCCGTCCCCCGAGCAAGTACTCGAAGCGATCAAAAAAGCCGCGAAAGGAGGAGAAAACTAATGGTTGTATTCAAAAAGCCCCACGCCCTGACCGATGCACCTTTTCACTATTGTCCCGGCTGCACCCACGGCATCATTCACCGTCTGGTAGCCGAGGTCATTGACGAGCTTGGTATCGAAGGCAGAACCATCGGTATTGCTCCCGTTGGTTGCTCGGTTATGGCTTATAACTATTTTAACTGTGATATGATCGAGGCGGCACACGGCAGAGCCCCTGCAGTTGCCACCGGTGTAAAACGCGCAAATCCCGAGGAGCACATCGTGTTCACCTATCAGGGTGACGGTGACCTCGCATCCATCGGTATGGCGGAGACTGTTCATGCCGCTGCAAGAAACGAAAACATCACCATTATCTTTATCAACAACGCAATTTACGGCATGACCGGCGGTCAGATGGCACCTACGTCGCTGCCCGGACAGGTAACACAGACCTCTCCTTACGGACGTGACACCAATCACTGCGGTTTCCCGATCCGCGTGTGCGAAATGCTCTCTGAATTGGAAGGCCCCGAGTATCTTGCTCGCGTAACGGTCAACAATGTAAAGAACGTAAATAACGCCAAAAAGGCGATCAAAAAGGCATTCCAAAACCAAATTGATGGCAAGGGCTTTTCTCTGGTAGAGGTCCTTTCCACCTGTCCCACCAACTGGGGTATGACACCTCAGAAGGCTCTCCAATGGATTGACGAAAAGATGATTCCGTACTATCCCTTGGGTGTCTATAAGGATAGAAGTGCAAAGGAGGAATCGGCAAAATGAGTACAAAGCAAATGCTGTTTTCCGGCTTTGGCGGACAGGGCATTCTGTTTGCCGGTAAATTTATTGCATACAAGGGCTTGATGGAAGATAAACAGGTCAGCTGGCTTCCGTCCTACGGTCCCGAAATGCGCGGCGGTACTGCAAGCTGCAGTGTCATCGTGAGCGATGAGCCTGTTGGTTCTCCTATCGTTTCCAATCCCGATATCCTGATCGCCATGAATCTGCCTTCTCTTGATAAGTTTGAATCGACCGTTGTGCCCGGCGGTATGATCTTTGCGGACTCCACGCTCATTGAGCGCAAGGTCGCACGCGATGACGTTCAGGTATTCTACATTCCTGCAACGCAGCTGGCAAGCGATAACGGAACTCCCACGCTGGCAAATATGATCATTGTTGGCAAGGTTCTCAAGGAAATTGGCGACTATAACGAAGAAAACATCACCGCTGCACTGAAAAAAGTTATCTCCGCAAAGCGTGCCGACATGCTGGAGATCAATCTTGGCGCTATGCGCATCGGTGCCGAAAACTGATAACAAATTGCAGAAAGGGGAAGTACTATGCTCAATATTTCCATTACAAAATGTGATGCTCCCAAGGCAAAGCCGGATCCTTCTACGCTTGGCTTTGGCAAGATCTTTACCGACCATATGTTTATGGCGGACTATTCCCACGAGATGGGTTGGCACAATGCGCGCATCGTGCCTTTTGCAAACATTTCTCTCCATCCTGCATCCACCGTTCTGCACTATGGCTCCGAGATCTTTGAAGGACTGAAAGCTTACCGCCGTGCCGACGGCAAGGTTCAGCTCTTCCGCCCTTTGGAGAACATTCGCCGCATGAACAACTCTGCCGAGCGTTTGTGCCTGCCGCAAATGCCCGAGGAAGATATGCTTCAGGCTCTTTTGACCTTTGTGGAAATGGAGCAGGACTGGACACCGTCCGCTCCCGGAACCTCGCTTTATCTGCGTCCGTTCCTGTTTGGAAACGATGAGACCTTGGGTGTTCACGCAGTTCACAACGCAACCTTTGTTATCATCGCTTCTCCCGTAGGAAGCTACTACAAAGAGGGCATCAATCCCGTTCGCATCATGATCGAGGACGAGGATGTTCGTGCTGTCAGAGGCGGTACAGGTTATGCAAAATGCGGCGGTAACTATGCCGCAAGTAACAGAGCCGGTGAGAGAGCCGCACAAAAGGGATACTCTCAGGTTTTGTGGCTTGACGGTGTGGAACGCAAGTATATCGAAGAAGTCGGCGCTATGAACGTTATGTTCAAGATCAACGGCGAGATCGTCACGCCCGCTCTGACCGGCTCCATTCTGCCCGGTATCACGCGCAAATCCTGCATCGAGGTTCTCAAGGGCGAGGGCTACAAGGTCAGCGAGCGTCTGCTCTCTATCGGTGAGCTTTCCGAAGCGCTTGAAAATGGCACACTTGAGGAAGCATGGGGCTGCGGAACTGCTGCAGTTGTCTCTCCCATTGGCGAGCTTTGCTACAAGGGCGTACAATATCCCGTTAACGGTGGCAAGATCGGTACCGTTACCCAACATCTGTACGATACCTTGACAGGCATTCAATGGGGCAAAATCGAGGACACTTACGGCTGGACATATCCCATTGAAAAATAATTGAAAAAATTTCAAAAAAACCTTGACAAATACCATTGTAAATGGTATAATAAAGCATATTTTTTTGAAATGCGTTGAAGGAATTATTTTTTCTCCCATATCGGTTTCAGAGAGGCGGCGCTTGGTGTGAGCCGTTACCGAAAGAGAAGAAAGTCTCGTTCCGGAGCAGGACCGCAGAACCTTTAGTAAGCGGTCACGGCATGCACCGTTATCATAGCATAGGGCTTGCCTGAGCCTTTGAGGTGACCGACTTGTTCGGTAACCGGGGTGGTACCGCGAATGAGAACATTCGTCCCCGAGGTGGATTATGCATCCGTCTCGGGGACTTTTGATTTATCGGGGCGGAAATGATGGAAGAGGAGATTTGAAACCATGAAAAGAATCAGAATTGCAGACGCTACGCTTTGCCGAGCAGACAATGCCTTTAGCTTTAAAGAAAAGATCGATATCGCCCGTCAGCTTGAAAAGCTGGATGGGGACATTATCGAGCTGCCCGAAATTCAAAACGTGCGCATTGATACACTGCTGATCAAAACGATTTCGACCTTTGTTAAAAAGAGCACCATCTCCGTGGCGGCAGGTATGACGGTTGAGAGCGTCGAAAATGCAAAAGCGGCACTTTCTACCGCACTCTATCCGCGCATTCGCATTGAGCTGCCCACCTCTCCTGTCAGCATGGAGTACGTTTGCCACAAAAAGCCCGATAAGATGATTGCATGGGTAGAGAAGATCGTCACCTTTGCAAAAGAGCAGTGCTCCTCGGTTGAGTTTTGCGCTTTGGATGCTTCCCGTGCAGAGCCTGCATTCCTTGCTTCTGTTATCAACACCGCTATTGCGGCAGGTGCTTGTGAGGTTACTCTTTGCGATGATGCAGGAGAAATGCTCCCCGATGATTTTGCAGATTTCGTGAAGAAGATTGCCGAGAATATCAACGTTCCCGTCAACGTTCGTTGTTCCAATCAAAACAGTATGGCTTGTGCGAATGCTATTATGGCGATCCGCGCAGGCGCATCGGGTGTTAAAACAGCCGTAGGCGAGGCAGGTGTTTCGCTTGAGAGCTTTGCCGCCATGGTCAAAAATTGCGGCAACCGCTACGGCTTTTATTCCGATATCCGCTATACCGAGCTTCATCGTACGGTAAAGCAGATCGGCTGGGTGCTGGATAACGTCAAGAGCGCAAAGGGAAGCATCACTTCTGCCACTCCCGACGACGAACCCATCCATCTGGATGCCAACGACGATAAGGACACCGTAGCTACAGCCGTTGCAAAGCTGGGGTACGATCTTTCCGAAGAAGATAAATCTCTTGTTTATCAAGAATTTTTACGCGTAGCCGCCAAAAAGAAGGTAGGGGCAAAGGAGCTGGAAGCCATCGTTGCAAGCGTGGCATTGCAGGTTCCGCCCACGTATGAGCTTGTCAATTACGTTGTCAACAGCGGCAATATCATTTCCACAAGTGCGCAGATCACGCTGCGCAAGGACGGAAAGGATCTGACGGGCATTTGCATTGGCGACGGTCCAATTGATGCCGCATTTTCTGCCATCGAGCAGATCATCGGCTACCGTTATGAGTTGGATGATTTCCAGATCCAAGCCGTTACCGAGGGTACAGAAGCTATGGGCTCGGCGCTCGTTAAGCTTCGCTCCGACGGAAAGCTCTATTCGGGCAACGGTATTTCCACCGACATCATCGGTGCAGGCATCCGTGCCTATATCAACGCCGTTAACAAGATCGTTTACGAGGAGGCCGCGCAATGAAATTTTCCTTTTCAACAAAGGGCTGGCACGGCCACACCTTTGAAGATTTTTGCGACATCGCCACGGCAATGGGCTTTGGGGGCATTGAGCTTCACAACATAAAAAACAGCCTGTTTGCTGATAAAGACGGTGCCTTCTATAATTACGCCGCCGCATCCACCATTCGCCGTCTCTACGAAAAGAAGCTGCGCATTCCGTGCATCGATGCCATCTGCAATCCGTCTGACAAGAACGAAAAGGATGCCTGCATTGCCGAAATTCGCAAGTGCATGGAGATCGCATCCAATTTGCATATCCCCAACATTCGCATTCGCGCCAATGCCGCAGAGGACGAGGAGAGTGCACTTACCAACACAGAGGCAGTGATTGCAGAACTCCTGCCCGAGGCAGAGAGCCGCGGCATTTCGCTTTTGATGGAGACGGCAGGACTTTTTGCAAAGACCGAAAAGCTACGCGCGATGTTGGATAGCTTTGCCAGTGATTACTTTGCATCTCTTTGGAATCTTTCCGCTGCATATTTTGAGGGAGGAGAGAGTCCCGAGCAGATCATCAAAAATCTTGGTGCGTACGTTCGCCACGTGCATATCAACGATGCAAAAAGAGCAGGGGATAGCATTGAATACTGTCTGCTTGGTGAGGGAGAATTGCCTATCAAGGATATGATGCTTGCTTTGCGCTCCGTCAACTATGACGGCTTCCTCTCCCTTGTCTGGGATCCCGCCTGGTGTGAGGAGCTTGATGATATGGAGATCATCTTCTCGCAGTTTGTCGGCTTTATGAGCCAGTTCAGCGATCCCTCACGCAATGAAAAGACCTTGTATTACAACCGCGCACATACGGGTAAGTATGTTTGGAAGAAGGATCTCTTGATCGATGCAACCTTCTCGCAGGTGCTTGACCGCATGGTCGAGGAATTTCCCGATCAATACGCTTTCAAATACACCACGCTCGACTATACGCGCACGTATAGCGAATTCCGCGATGACGTAGACGAATTTGCGCGCTCCCTGATCGCGCTGGGCGTCAAGGCAGGCTCCCATGTCGCCGTTTGGGCATCCAACGTGCCGCAATGGTACATTGCTTTTTGGGCAACCGTAAAGCTCGGTGCCGTGCTTGTCACTGTCAATACCGCTTATAAAATTCACGAGGCAGAATATCTGCTCAAGCAATCCGACACACACACCCTGATTTTGACCGAGGGATCCAAGGATACGCACTACGGCAAGATCATTGCCGAGCTTTGCCCCGAATTGGCAAGGCTCAAGCCGGGCGCTGCTCTGCATAGCAAGCGCCTGCCGTTTTTGCGCAACGTTATTACCGTTGGCTTCAGACAAAAGGGATGTATGGATTGGAATGAAGCCGTTGAGCGTGCCGCACAGGTACCCGTCAGCGAGGTCTACCGCATGGCAGCCGCTGTCAATAAGGATGACGTTTGCAACATGCAATACACCTCGGGCACTACTGGATTTCCCAAGGGCGTTATGCTGACACACTACAACGTCGTCAACAACGGCAAATACATTGGCGACCATATGGACCTTTCCACCGCTGACCGCATGATGATCCAAGTTCCCATGTTCCACTGCTTTGGTATGGTTCTTTCAATGACCGCATCGATGACGCACGGCGCTACCATGATGCCGCTGCCGTACTTTTCACCCAAGCCCGCGCTGGCTTGCGTGCACAACGAGCACATCACCGCCTTTAACGGCGTGCCCACCATGTTCATTGCAATGATGGAGCATCCCGACTTTGCCGCAACCGATTTCTCCTATATGCGCATCGGTATTATGGCAGGCTCCAACTGTCCTGCCGACCTGATGAAAAAGGCAACCGAGGTTATGAATATGAAAGAGATCGTCTCGGTTTACGGTCAGACCGAAGCCTCTCCCGGATGCACGATGAGCTCCTATTATGACTCGTTGGAGGTCCGCACCGAAACCGTAGGCAGTGTTTTTGCAAACGTTGAGTGCAAGATCATCGATCCCGAAACGGGCGAGGACTGTCCCAACGGTGTCAACGGTGAGTTTGTGGCGCGTGGATACAACATTATGAAGGGATATTACAAAATGCCGCAGGCGACCGCGTCTGCCATTGATGCCGACGGTTGGCTCCACACAGGAGACCTTGCTTGCCGTGATGATGACGGCAACTACCGCATTACGGGGCGCCTCAAGGATATGATCATTCGCGGCGGTGAAAACATTTATCCCAAAGAGATCGAAGAATTTATCTACACCTGTCCCAAGGTCAGCGACGTGCAGGTCATCGGCGTTCCCGACGAAAAATACGGTGAGGAAATTATGGCTTGTATCATCCTCAAAGATGGCGAGAGCATGACCGAGCAGGAGATGAAAGACTTTGTAGCCGCAAGTATGGCGCGCCACAAGGTGCCCAGATACGTTGATTTTGTTGACAAGTTCCCAATGAATGCCGCAGGCAAGATCCTCAAGTACAAAATGCGCGAGGATGCCGTTGAAAAGCTGGGACTGAAAAAAGGATGATACAAAATGATAGAGAACAAATTTCAGGTTATTGACGCGCATTGTCATATCTATCCCGAAAAGATTGTAGACAGAGCGGTTGCGGGGACGGATGCGTTTTATTCCACCCACGCCGCCTGCCGTGGCGTTGCCGCCGAGCTTTTGGAGATTGGCGACCGCGTTGGCATCGACCGTTTTGTGGTGCAATCTGTGGCAACCACGCCCAAGCAGGTCTCCAGCATCAATCACTTTATTGCCGCCGAGGTGGCAAAGGCGCCCGACCGTTTTACGGGACTTGGCGCGGCGCATCCCGATTGTGAAGATCAGGATGCCGTTATTGCAGAGATCAAAGCATTGGGACTTCACGGCATCAAAATTCACCCTGATATTCAAGGGTTTGCCATTGATGACCCTCGTATGATGCGCGTGTATGAACTGTGCGAGAGTGAAGGGCTTGCTGTCCTGATGCACACAGGTGACCATCGTTACGATTATTCCAATCCCAACCGCCTTTTGCCTGTGCTCAAAGCGTTTCCAAAATTGACAGTCATTGGCGCGCATTTTGGCGGATGGTCGGTGTGGGACGATGCCTCGCGCGAGCTTTGCGATATTCCAAACCTATACGTCGATTGTTCCTCAACCTTTCCGTTTGCAGGGAACGATCTCGCCCTTGGCGAGAGACTGATTCACCGCTACGGTGCGGAGCGCGTCATGTTCGGTAGCGATTTTCCGATGTGGTCTCCCGAGGTCGAGCTTGAAACTTTTATGAAGCTCAAATTGACCGACGAAGAACGCACAATGATTCTTTCCGAGAATGCTGTGAGAATTTATAAAATGTAAAACACAAGAGCCCTGCGAAGGGCTCTTTTTTATCTGAAAATTCGATTTCATTGTCTGAAAGTAAGTAAATTGCAAAAAGCGGTTGTAATCTGCAAATCAATTTGATATAATTTTTATAAAATCATTTACTTGACTTTTGGCAGAATCTTGAAAAGGAAGAATCATTATGATAAAACAAATGCTTTTGGAACTACTCACCCACTATCGTGCGGGTGAGCTTTCGCAAGAGGTTTTTGAGAAAAAACTCGATGAACTGTATTTATCCGCTACCGAACAGATAAAAGACAAGCTTGACATCAGTAGCATTTTTGTTTCTCTTGCTCTTTCGAGACTGCGCGCGGCGCCGAGTGAGAGATACAACAACGAAGAAATGGATCAGCTGATAGAAGTGCTTTCAGGTCAAGGTTTTGCTTGTTATCAATCCTTTTATCGCATTTCAAAAGATATGCTTACCGCGTCACAACTCTCAATTCTTGCCATTGCCGGAGATTTTTTATCACACAATGGTGAAAGAATGCCCGAGAAATTCTTGAAAGGGGAAAACGCCTACACTTGGCAGTCGATCATAAAGTGCTATGGCGGCAAACGCGAAGAATTTACAAAGCCCACAACGGTTCCCGAATGGATCGCCAATCAAATAAAATATCTCTTGTGGATTGCTATTTCAAACAGAAAAACCAATCTCTTAAAATTGACACACGAGGAGCTGACCCAAAAGATTGCTCACTATTGCCGCTTGCTTTCGGGCGAAAATGACGCTTTTGTCACTGTTGGAAATGATTTTTGCTCTGTTATATAGCGGTGACGGGGGTTAGATAAAAAAATAGATGTGCGCTACTGCTGATATAAAAACCGAGAGTATCTTATGCAAGATTCTCTCGGTTTTTTGTCTGCTTTTTGATTTCAACCATTGGTTGAGAACTCACTTTGGGCATACATGTTGACATTTTTTGCGCAAAACGGTATAATAAAAGGGAAAGGGCGGTGATTCTGACATGCTCGCCATAATCATGAGTATAGAAGATAGCAAGGATAGGGCATTTGTAGAGGAGATCTACCATCTCTACTCCGAAAAAATGTATTTGATCGCATACGATATTTTAAAAAATCATCACGATGCCGAGGATTGCGTTCAGGAAACGGTTGTAAAGATCATTGACAAAATAGAACGCTTCAAGCAAGCGCAGCATCAAAACTATTTAAAAAAGTTGATTGTAATCGCTTGCCGAAACGTCGCCATCAACAAGTACAATGAGAATAAACGAAAAAACAAAGCGGAGGTTTCCACCACTGTTTACGATGATGACGACGAAGCTTTGACTATGGAAATTCCCGACACAAGTGAGGACGTTGAAAAGATCGTTTTGAGCGAGTACAACTACCGGTATATCAAGCAACTGATAGACAAGCTCGATTCCAAGTACCGAGACGTCATTGTGCTTAAAAGTATGCAGTTTACAAACGAAGAAATTGCGTATATGATGAACATTTCGGTGGAGCTTGTGCGCAAAAGATATTCGCGTGCGCGTGCAAAAATTTTAGAATTGGGAGGAGATACGTTGTATGGATGCAGGAATGCTTGATAAACTTGATATGATGCTTGCCCTGGCAGGAAAAGATTGCGGCAACAATGACGTGGAGCTGCTCAATCGGTTAGATGCCTCAAGTGTAATGCTCGACAAGGGCTTTCACCGCAAAAAAGCGCGCATCGTGCAAAAGCACAAAAACGGTCCCACCGCGCGCGTGCTCAAAAAGGGCTTGCTTGGGGCGGCTATGGTTCTTATGATCATCATGTCTCTAGGATTTACCACTATTATGGCGGTCTCTCCTATGCGCAAAGCGGTGTTTGAAGTGATTGTCGAGTGGCACGAAAACTACATCACTCTGCACTACGAGAATGCCAATAAAGATACTGTCAACGCAAACGGCGAAGCGCAGAACACAACAACGGGTAATACCGAAACACCACCCATAGAGGTTCCCGTAATCACTCCGCCCACGACCATCAAAGAGGTCAGAAAACCGACCAATCTTGCCGATAACATCATCGAAGATGTCATTATTCAAAACAAGGTTTACGTGTGCATTGATTATTACAAAGATGAGGTGCTTGCATACACGTTTACCCAAATGATCCACTCGGAGAGCGATATGTATATCGATAATGAGGGGATTACGCTTGATACAATCGATATTGGCGGCAAAGAGGGAACCCTCATTCAACACACGACTTTTGCAGGAATCTCGATCATTTGGAGCGATGGCGAATACATCTATCAGGTCATCACCCAAAGTGCAAGTCTTGAGGAATTGATTGCACTTTGCAGGAGTGTGAAGTAAGCAAAAGCGACAAAAAACGCCGCGCTGATTTATGCAAATAAACAAAAAATAAAAAAGCAGCAAAAACGTTGTCACGTTTTGTTGCTTTTTTTGTTATAAGTTAGGTGGATCACCTGATAGTGGCAACTTATCTGCAATCAAACAAACTTGCAGGGCTATCAAAGAGAAAAACGGGGATGCTATATTAAAAAACAGTTATACGAGTTTTATGAGGACATTACGGATGAGAAAAGTTATCGTTTCACAAAAAATCAAAGAGTTTCGCACCCGAGAGAGGCTGACGCAAGCGCAGGTCGCTGAGCTTTTGGACATCAGCGCCCAAGCCATCTCCAAATGGGAACGCGAGGAGTGCTATCCTGATATTACGTTATTGCCCATTCTTGCCGACACTATCGGCTGCAAGGTGGACGACTTTTTTGGTGAATAAATTTCTGTTTGTTTTCCATCAACCACGCGGTTATTGAAGTCAACCGCCAATTGTAGTAGAATATGATCAGAATTTTTTGCAGCACACTTGGAAAGGAGGAGCACTATGGCTTGGCATACAAAAAAGCTGACGGTTAGAAAAGGGGAGCATGTTATGTATGCAGAGTTTTTGCAGCTGGGAGAGACGTATCACATCACCATTTCAAAACGCCTTCTTTTTCGCACCTTGCTGCCTTTTTGGATAGAGCTGTTGGCTCTGTTTTCCATTCGTAACAAAGTCTTTTTCGGCTATATCGTTCTTCCAAATCTGATGCTGTACGGTTTATTTGTGTATATGATCTACGACATTTGGAAACAGTGCAGCATCTCCCCAAAAGCATACATCGTTTTTCATGTGGCGGTTATCATTATCCTCAAAATTTTGGGAATTCCGTTTGGTCATTTTTTGGAGGTATTATGGATTTTATGTACTTGAACAAAGAGGAATCGGGCATTCTTGATTTTGATGCAAGGGAAGAGCTTGTCAGAAAAGACGGCTTTTTTGATACCGCAAAAAAGTATATTTCTGTCGATAAAGACACTATTTTGCACCGTCAGGCACTTTTTGCAGACGTTCTCAAGAGTGAAGCTCTTTCGGGCTTTTTGTGTGCGCTTTCCGAAAAGCTGACCGAGTACGAGCCTCTTGTGACCTATCACATCAAAGCAAAAAACAGGGAAGAACACGTACGCAATATTCTATTTCCTATGGTCTACACCAATTTGGTTGATTTTATTTATACCTCACTCTCTCCCATTATGGGTGGGGTGAGGTCGGAAGCGGTCAAATGCTTATACGAGCTTGCAAAAGAGGACTTTGCATCAAAGGAATACCAAAGCATCAAAGCTTATTATGAAAAGAACGCGGGCAAGCTCAACTATATTCGAAGCATTACGATCGGTGTCAATCTCAATACCACGTTTATGCCCAAAGAGGCAGGGATCCTTGCGCTTCATGACGAGGAATTCAAATCGGGAGATCTCCTTGATCGCATTTTACGTCTGGATTTTGCAAAGGACGATTTTCATTGCATCGCCCCCTTGACTACGATCGATAAAAAGCTCACCTTTCAGGAAAATCAGCAAATCAACTATGCCGTCCTCAAGGCATTGGGGAGCGCAGTGGACAGTGGACTGCATCATTGCGGAAGCCGCCTGCTTGGTTATGCGCGCAAGAAGATACTGAACTACATCAAGTGGCAATCCTCGCTTGCCTTTGTTGCAAGTGCCATTGCTCGCATCAAGCTTTTTCAGGACAAGCACATCCCTCTGTGCTTTCCCGAGATCAGCACCGACCGCACCTTTGATTTTGTTTCCCTCTATGACGACACGCTTTGCCGCGTAAAGGAAAAGAAAGAGATCGTGCCCAACACCGTTCGATTGGAAAGTGTCGTATGTACCTATATCGTTTCGGGACCGAACAGTGGCGGCAAAACGGTGTTTCTCAATTCTGTGGGAGCGGCGCAATACTATTTTCAGCTTGGTATGCCGATTCCCGCAAAGTCGGCGACGATGCCCATTTGCGATGCGATCTATAAGGTGTCTGTCGAAAAACAAAAGGCATCCAACTCGGCTGGACGGTTTGAGCAGGAGTGCATCACGCTTTCCAAAATCCTGCAAACAGCTACCGCAAACAGCCTTGTGATGATCGATGAAGCATTTACCTCAACCTCATCCTCAGCAGCTCTTCCAATTGCCGCTAACTTTATTGCGGAGCTTTGTGAGATCGGTGCCAAGTGCATTTTTGTTACGCACTATCATCAGCTTTGCGAAAGCGAGCCTAAAATTGCCGAGTGCGGTGCGCGTGTGGACTATCTTCACGCCACCATCAACGGGGAAAACCGCGTTTATTTCATTCAAAAGGGAAAAGCCGAGGCAAACAGCTACGCACAAGGAATTGCAAAAAAATACGGATTGCTATAAAAAAGAGCAAACCATAGGGCGGCAGAAACCTGCCGCCCAACTTTTTTGCAAGACTTGAAAAAAGCTCTTGTAATTTTCTACCTCGTATGCTATAATAATATAGTTATCACGATTTTACAATGAGGTTTTACACAACAATGAGTAAATTGCAACAAGAAATCAATCGCCGACGCACCTTTGCCATCATTTCGCACCCCGACGCCGGTAAGACTACGCTGACCGAAAAGTTCTTGCTTTACGGCGGTGCTATTCAAACGGCAGGCTCGGTCAAGGGCAAGGCATCTGACCGTCACGCCGTTTCCGACTGGATGGAAATGGAGAAGAAAAGAGGTATTTCCATTACCTCGTCGGTTATGCAATTTGAATACGAGGGATACTGCATCAACATCCTTGACACCCCCGGACACCAAGACTTCTCCGAGGACACCTACCGCACCCTGATGGCTGCGGACAGTGCCGTTATGGTCATTGATGCCGCAAAGGGTATCGAGCCGCAAACA
Organism: Oscillospiraceae bacterium; assembly: GCA_015063725.1. GTDB lineage: Bacteria > Bacillota > Clostridia > Oscillospirales > CAG-272 > UMGS1865. The sequence goes on along the minus strand of SVTP01000003.1, from coordinate 36,474 downwards.
CGTAAGCTCTTCAAGGTTTGCGCGATGCGCCATATTCCGATCTTCACCTTTATCAACAAGCTCGACCACGAGGCGCGCGACCCCTTTGACCTGATCGACGAGCTGGAAAAAGAGTTTGGCATCGGTACTTACCCCATGAACTGGCCCATCGGCTGCGGCGTTGGCTTTAAGGGCGTTTATGATCGCGACGGGCGCAGAATTCTTGCCTTTGGCGACTCTCACCGCGGACGTGACCGTCTCGCATCTATCCCTTGCGATATTACCGATACTGCACGTATGGACGAGCTGATCGGCTCTTACGCTCGCGAAGAGCTCGTTGAACAGGTAGAGCTCCTTGACGGTGCGTGCTTTGATTTTGATATTGATGCCGTGCGTTGCGGCAAGCTCAGCCCCGTGTTCTTTGGCTCGGCGCTCAACAACTTTGGTGTCGAGTTCTTCCTTGAGCACTTCCTCAAAATGACCACAGCGCCGCTTGCACGTAAGGCAGGAGAGAGCGAGGTTCAACCCTTTGAGGAGACCTTCTCGGCATTCGTTTTCAAAATTCAAGCCAACATGAACAAGGCGCACCGCGACCGCATTGCCTTTATGCGCATCGTTTCGGGCAAATTTGAATCGGACAAAGAATATTTCCACGTGCAGGGCGACAAGACGCTCCGCCTTTCGCAGCCCCAACAAATGATGGCACAGGAGCGTTCCATCATTGAGGAAGCCTATGCAGGTGATATCATTGGCGTATTCGATCCCGGTATCTTTTCCATCGGTGACACCGTTTGCGAAAAAGGTCAAAAGGTGCAGTTTGAGGGCATTCCCACATTTGCTCCCGAATGCTTTGCAATGGTCGAGCAGATCGATAGCATGAAGCGTAAACAGTTTGCCAAGGGCATGAACCAGATCGCACAAGAAGGTGCTATTCAGATCTTTATTGAGCCGGGCGGCGGTTTGGAGCGCGTGTACGTCGGTGTTGTCGGTATGCTGCAATATGACGTGCTCGAATCCCGTATGAAAGCGGAATATGGCGTTACTTATCGTCAATATTCGCAACCCTACCAATATATCCGCCGTATTGCAAACGGTGCAGATCCCAAAAAGCTGCATTTGTTTGACGTTAAATGGGTGCAGGACTTCCGCGGTAATGACTTTTTGCTCTTTAACAGCGAGTGGCACATCCGCCACACGTTGGATAATAACGAGGGGCTGGAGCTCGTAGAGTTCGGCTCGTAATACCAAAAGAAAGGGAAGTATCTTATGAAAATGCGTATTTTAGCGGCGCTTCTTGCCGTTCTGCTCCTCTTGGTCACGTTTTCTTCTTGTCAGCTCCCCGAGTTCGTAAAGGGATTGGGAGGTGGCACTTCCGAGGAGAATTCCCAAACGACCACCGAAGGGGCAACACTCGAAACGACTCCAAAGCAAGAGGTTGAACTTCCACCGGTTGTTGATGGCTCTTATTTTGAAGCGCACTTTATTGATGTGGGACAAGCGGACTGCATGCTTATTATTTGCGACGGACAGGCAATGCTGATTGATGCAGGCAATCCCGACGATGACGATATTATCATCGACTATCTTGCAGAGCACAATATCAGTCACTTGTCTTACGTTGTTGCAACGCACCCACACTCCGACCACTACGGCGCATTTACAAGCGTTTTGCGCCACGTAACGGTTGATACCGTCTATTCTCCCTTTGCTGTAACCGACGTCAGCGGTTTTAATAAGTTCATCAATTACGTAACTTACACTATGCGAAACCGCGTGATCGTTCCCGAAATTGGGCATCAGTTCACTCTTGGCTCGGCAAGAGTCACCGTCCTTGGTCCTTTGCGCACTGACTATGAGGACATCAATAACACATCTATCGTCTTGCGCGTTGAATACGGCGACCTTGCATTCCTCTTTACGGGAGATATGGAGGGAGAAGCTGAATTGGAACTTGTCAAAACGGGTGTCAACCTCAAGGCAGACGTCATTAAAGTCGGTCACCATGGCAGTTATTCTTCCAGCTGGTATCAATTCCTGCGTGCGGTTCAACCTACCTACGGTGTTATCACCTGTGGCAGAAACAATGAGTACGGGCACCCTCACGAGACGGTTCTTTCCCGTTATCGCGATGCAGACGTCAAACTGTACCGCACCGATATGCAAGGACATATTGTGTGTAAGAGCACCGATGGCAAAACCTTGACCTTTACCACGCAGATGAACCCCGATGCCAATACCAATCCCACGGCGGCAAAAAGCGATATTTCTTATCTTCCTACATACCTCTATTACGAGGGAAAATTCAATTAAAACAGTTATCCCCACAGTACCTCTGTGGGGATTTTTTTATTTCAGCGCATCGCGCAAGGTAACGAGTGCGGCTTTCTCAATGCGCGAAACATAGGAGCGCGAAATGCCAAGAGACTGTGCAATCTCTCTTTGTGTTTGTGCCTTGATGCCGCCAAGACCGTAGCGCATCATAATGATTTGTCTCTCGCGCGGAGAGAGCAGCTTTTCTACAAACACAAGCATTTTTTCGGTGGTGATCTTGCGGTCGATCTCCTCGGCAATATCCTCGTCACAGCAAACCACGTCTATGTAGGTCAAGGGATTGCCGTCGCGGTCCACATCAATGGTTTCATTGATGGAAATTTCAGATGCAAGCTTCTTTTGCGAACGAAAATACATCAAAATTTCGTTTTGAATACACTTTGCAGCATAGGTGGCGAACTTTGCGCCAAGGTGAATGTTAAAGGAATCCACCGCCTTGATCAGTCCGATCGTACCGATCGAAACCAAATCCTCTTGCGATTTTGCACCCGAATAGTATTTGCGAACGATGTGTGAGACAAGGCGCAGATTGTGCAAGATCAGCTTTTGCCGTGCATCCTCGTCGCCCGATTCTGCCGCCAAAAAGCAGGCGCGCTCTTCCTCGTCAGAAAGAGTAGGGGGAAAGTTTTGCGGTGTGTTGATGCCAAGAATGAGATGCAGTACGCGTGTGATGTAAGAAAAAAGTGTTGCGAACATAAATTTTACCTCCGATTTTGTTCTGCTCTAATATATGCGGCGGCGGAATTTTTTTGCTTGTACGCCCCTTTTCTTGTTGACACACGCGCGCTTGTGTGGTATACTAAATGCAGATTTGAAGAACGGAGACGGTTGATTATGAAACAACTTTTCGGCAATGCAGTAGTGGGACAAAGCGGCGGACCGACTGCCGCAATCAATGCGACACTTGCAGGCGTGATCCGCGGTGCTAAAAAAAGCACTTGCATACAAACCCTTTACGGTATGCGTAACGGCGTTGAAGGACTGATGAAAGAGGATCTGATCGATCTCTCTGCTTATTTTGATGGGGAAAAGAAGCTCGAGCTGTTGGTCAACACTCCTGCGGCAGTTCTTGGCTCTTGTCGCAAAAAGCTACCCAAAATGGGCGAAGATGATGCTTTTTATGAGAATCTGATCTCCATCTTTCAAAAATACAACATCCGCTATTTCTTCTACATCGGCGGCAACGATTCGATGGATACCGTTGCAAAGCTCTCGGAATACACACGCGCGCATGACTATGAAATGATCATTCTCGGTGTGCCGAAAACCATCGACAATGACCTTGTCGGAACCGATCACACCCCAGGCTTTGGTTCTGCCGCAAAGTATATCGCAGTCACAACACAGGAAATTATCCGCGACTGCGCGGTATATCGGGTGCCTGCCGTAACCATTATCGAGATTATGGGGCGTGATGCAGGTTGGCTGACAGCGGCTTCTGCCATCGGCAGAGTTGTCAATGGCATTGAGCCCGATCTTGTTTATCTGCCCGAGAGAGTATTTGATATGCAAACATTCTTCTCGGATGTTCGTGCCGCTCTTGCAAAGCACCCCAACGTGGTTGTTGCCGTCTCCGAGGGCATTCGCTTTGCCGACGGTCACTACGTTGGTGAGGGAACACAAACAGGTGTAAAAGACGCTTTTGGTCACGCATATCTTGCAGGCACTGGCAAGGCACTTGAGCTTGCTATCAAAGCCGAAATCGGCTGCAAGGTTCGTTCTATCGAGCTCAATTTGCCCCAACGCTGTGCCGCACATCTGGCGTCAAAAACCGATTTGATGGAGTCTGTTATGCTTGGTGAAGCTGCAGTTTTTACCGCCGAAGAGGGCATTACAAGACAAATGATGACGATGGAGCGTCTGCCGTGTGAAAATTATAGTATTGAATTTTGGCACAAAGATGTCTCCGAGATTGCCAACAAGATTCGTTACGTTGACGATGCATTCATCAATGCCGAGGGCAACCATGTTACCGACGAATGTTGCCGCTATCTGCTCCCGCTCATTCAGGGAGAGGTGAAATGCAAATACGAAAACGGTCTGCCCGTACATATTATCCTTTGATCTTTTTCTGAACCGTTCTAAATATCCGCACTTTTTCGTACATTGTAACGATGTCAACGAGGAGGTACGGATATGGAACGTATCATGATAGTAATGGGCACACGCCCCGAGGCGATCAAGCTTTGCCCATTGGTTTTGGAGCTGAAACGGCGTAAAAAGCAGGAGATTTTGGTCTGTTCAACCGGTCAGCACCGCAGTATGCTGGACGGCGTTTTGCGCGCCTTTGGTGTCAAGCCCGATTTTGATCTTGACGTGATGCGAACGGGGCAAACGCTCTCAAGTGTAACGGCGCGGATCCTCAAGGGGCTTGACGAGATCCTTGCCGCCGAGCGCCCCGACCTTGTTATTGTGCAAGGAGATACCACCACCGCCTTTGCAGGTGCTCTTGCGGCGTTTCAGAGAAGGATTCCCATAGCGCATGTCGAAGCGGGACTGCGAACTTATCATATCGACTCCCCCTATCCCGAGGAGTTCCATCGGCAGGTAATCGGTTTGATCGCCAAATGGCACTTTGCCCCAACCGAGATGGCAAAGGAAAACCTTTTGCGAGAAGGGAAGAAGAAAAAATCCGTATTTGTTACGGGGAACACCGTGGTCGATGCTTTGCGCTTTACCCTTGGTAATGATTTTCACCGACCTAGCTGGAATATCCCCACCGATTATCGCTTGGTTCTGTTTACGGCACACCGCAGAGAGAGCATGGGCGAGCAGATGAAGGGGATGTTTTCGGCACTTTCACGACTTGTCAATGAGTTTCCCGACGTGATAGCGGTTTGTCCGCTCCACCACAATCCGGGAGTGAGAGCCGCCGCCGAGGTGATTCGGGGGCAGGAGCGTATCCGCGTGATCGAGCCGCCCGATATTCTATCTTTTCATCAACTCCTTGCGCGCACCTATCTTGTAATGACCGATAGCGGTGGCATTCAGGAGGAGGCCGTAGCGCTTGGCATTCCCACAATCGTTACAAGGCACTCAACCGAGCGCAGTGAGGGCATCAAGGCAGGCGTTCTTCGCCTGGCGGGATGCAGCGAAGAGGGAATTTTCAACCTTGGCAAAGAGCTTCTCAAGCCGCACTCAAAAGAATACAAAAAAATGAAAACGCCTGCATCTGTTTACGGTAGCGGCGATGCCTCGGTTCGCATTGCCGATATTCTGGAACGCGTGATGTAGGCAAGAAAGGACGTCAAAATGCAATATTTCAAGCAGGAAATCAAGGTAGGGGAGGCTTCGGCTCCGCTCACCTGTTATCTCCCTGATGCCGCTCCGCGCACCTATTTCAAAGAGAACCGCCCCGCAATCATTGTTCTGCCCGGCGGCGGATATGAAATGACCTATCCCGGCGAGGGAGAGCCCATCGCTCTGGAGTATCTTGCACGCGGATTTTGCGCATTCGTTTTGGATTACAGCGTTTATCCCGCACGTTTTCCGCAAGCCCTGCTTGAAGCCTTGCACGCGATCCGTTTTGTGCGTGAGAACGCCAAGGAATACGGTATTGACCCTGCAAAAATTGCCATTTGCGGCTTTTCGGCAGGCGGACATCTGGCGGCTTGCACGGGCACACTTTGGAATCACGCTTGCTTGGATGCCTATCTTGAGAATGAGCGCGAGATCTATCGTCCTAATGCTATGTTCTTGGCGTATCCCGTTATCAACATCGCCTCGCACAAGGGCTCCTACCTCAATTTGTTTTCAAAGAGGGAAGAGGATCTGACCGAAGAGGTACAAGCTCTGCTCAACCTTGAAAACCAAGTCAACCGCGCTACGCCGCCCACCTATTTGTGGCATACGAGGTCGGATTCTACCGTCCCTGCAAAGGCCTCTTTGGATTTTGCATCGGCACTGGCAGAGAAGCGGGTTCCTTACGAGATCCGCATCTGGAGTGGCGACCGTCATGGCACGGGACTTGGCAACTATGTCACCGAGCCGCAGTCCGCACCATTGGCACCGCATCCATGCGCATCTTGGGTGCAGGAGTCGGTGGATTTCTTCTTTAAAAACGTTTAAAATTGTAAAAATCACCCTGCTGATCGACAAATTGGCAGGGGATTTTTTGTTTTTGCAAAAAAAACTTGATAAAATTTTGACAAAAACACAATTTTTTCTCGAAAAACTATGGACATTTTTAAAAATATATAGTATAATAAGATGTCCAATTATGTGAACAACGCGAAAAACAGTAAAAAACGTAAGGATTTTCGTGTCACTCGTTCCGACATTAAACTATTTCAGGAGGTTTCAAATCATGAAAAAGAAATTGACTACGGTCGATTTTCACGGAACAAAAGAGCAGGAAGAAAAACTGCTTGCCGTTATCGAAAAGCACGCCGGCGAAAAGGGCGCTATGATGCCTATTCTGCAGGAAGCACAAGAGATCTACGGTTACCTGCCTTATGAGGTTCAGGAAATCATCGCCCTGAAGACCGGTGTATCTCTGGAAGAGATCTTCGGTATCGTTTCCTTCTACGCACAGTTCAAGCTCAATCCCGACGGTCAGTACGCTATCGCAGTATGCCTCGGTACCGCTTGCTACGTAAAAGGCTCCGGCGACATCATCAACGCAATTTCCGAAAAGCTTGGCGTTGCCATTGGCAGCACCTCTCCCGACGGAAAGTATTCCATCGAAGCAACCCGCTGCATCGGTGCTTGCGGTCTGGCTCCCGTTCTTACCGTTAACGGTGAGGTTTATGGCAGACTGACGGTTGATGACGTCGATTCCATTCTTGCAAAGTATAAATAATCCTAACATCTGAAAGGCCGGAAAAACGCTTATGAAAATTTCTCAAATTCAAGAGCTCTTAGAGGCTGAGGTCGTTTGCGGTGGCGATCAACTCGACAGGGAAGTTGCTTCCGCTTGCGGAAGCGATATGATGAGTGACGTTCTCGCATACGTAAAGGATCAGGCAGTTCTGCTTACGGGACTTGTCAATCCGCAGGTGGTCAGAACCGCAGAAATGATGGATATGGTTTGCATCGTATTCGTACGCTCCAAATCTCCTACCTTGGAAATGATCACGCTGGCACAAGAGCACGGCATGGTACTTTTAAAAACAAGCAAGAGAATGTATGAGGCTTGCGGAAAACTTTATGCGGCAGGTCTTGGCGCAAAAGGAGCAACCGTATGAGTGAGGCTGTTCGTTTTCATTTTACAGTAGATGGTGATGATTTTACATCGGCAGGGCAAGCATCGGTAAAGGTGAAAAAGAACCTACGCGCGCTTGGCATCTCTCCCGAGATCATCCGCAAGGTATCTATTGCAATGTATGAGGGCGAAATCAATATGGTCATTCACGCCGGAGGCGGCGAGGCTGACGTGCTGATTTTTGAGGATCGCATTGAGATCCACCTCATTGACAACGGTCCCGGCATTGCCAACATTGATCTTGCAATGCAAGAAGGATTCTCCACCGCTCCCGATAATATCCGCTCCCTCGGATTCGGTGCGGGCATGGGACTCCCCAATATGAAGCGTTATTCCGACTCTTTTACAATCGATTCAGCCCTCGGCAAGGGAACCAAAATTTTGATGACAGTCAACCTTTCGTAATTTCCCAAAATTTTCAACAAAGGAGTTACAGTCACCAATGAATACGTATGAGCATTCTGTTTCCTTAGACGTTTCGAGATGCACGGGGTGTACAATGTGTCTCAAACGTTGCCCGACCGAGGCAATACGGATCAAGGACGGCCACGCCATCATCAATCCCGACAGGTGCATTGATTGCGGCGTATGTATTCGTTACTGTCCTAACAATGCCAAAAAGGCAACCTACAGCAAGCTGGATGCCGTAATGAAGTACAAATGGAAGGTCGCACTTCCAGCACCTACACTTTACGGTCAGTTTGAGGAGCTTGAAGACATTGACTACGTTTTGCAAGGTCTGCTTGACATCGGCTTTGACGACGTGGTGGAGGTTTCGCAGGCAGCGGAGCTTGTTTCCGCTTACACGCGTCTTTACCTCAAAAACGAAAGTGTCATCAAGCCCGTTATCAGCTCTGCTTGCCCGGTCGTTCTGCGTCTCATTTCGCTGCGCTACCCAATGCTCAAGGAGCACATTATGCAAATGCTCCCGCCTATGGAGATCGCCGCACGAATGGCGCGGGATAAGGCAAAACGCGAACACCCCGAACTCACCGATGACGATATCTGCATCTGCTTCATCTCTCCGTGTCCTGCAAAGGTTTCTTACGTAAAGAACGGCTTTGGAGAATACAAGAGTGGGGTAGACGAGGTCTTATCCATCAGTGATATCTACTTTAATCTCATCAATGTGATGCGCCGCGAGCGCACACCGATCCCGTTCTCCCGTTCTGGTATGATCGGCATCGGCTGGGCAACCTCGGGTGGCGAATCCTCGGCAATCTTCAATGATAAGTATCTGGCGGCAGACGGCATCGAAAACGTCAACCGCGTGCTGGATCAGTTGGAGAACGGAAACATCTCCACGCTTGAGTTCATCGAGCTCAACGCCTGCCCGGGCGGCTGTGTTGGCGGTGTTATGGCGTTGGAAAATCCCTTTGTCGCCAAGGCAAGATTGCAAACCTTGCGTCGCTATCTGCCGGTATCGCAAACCTATTTGAGCGATGATGAGAAAGAGTATATTCCCGAATATTACTTTTTTGAAAATATGCCTACCTACCGTCCCATTCAGCGCCTGAGTGAAAACTTTGCGGAGTCCCTTCGTATGATGTCGGATATCCAAAAGCTGCGTGACGTTCTCCCCGGAATTGATTGCGGTGCCTGTGGTGCTCCCACCTGCCGCGCATTTGCCGAGGACGTTATCAGAGGCAACGTAGGGCGCGACAGCTGTCCGGTAGAAAAAAGCAAACGTTTGGACCAGCAAAGCAACAAAGAGGAGGGCAAGTAAATGAAAGTTTGTGATATAGCTGAAAAGCTTTCCCTAAAACCTCTTTCCTTGGCGGACAGCTCCCGCGAGGTGACCGGTGTTTACATCGGCGACCTGCTTAGCTGGGTGATGGGGCGTGCCGATTGTGGCGATGCCTGGATCACCATTATGTCCAACATCAATATCGTAGCGGTCGCATCCCTGGCAGATGTTGCCTGCATCATTTTGGCAGAAGGGGTTGAGCCTGACGAAAGTGTTTGTGCCACCGCACTGCAAAAGGAAATCAACATCTACACCTCGGAAAAAACTGCATATCAGCTTGCCGCTTCTTTGGCGGAGTGTCTGCAGTGAACCGATACTACTACGATTTTCACATTCATTCCTGTCTTTCTCCGTGTGCCGACAATGATATGACACCAAACAACATTGCGGGCATGGCGGCGCTGGCAGGCTTGAATATCGTTGCTCTGACCGATCATAATTCCTCGAGGAACTGTCCCGCATTTTTTGCAGCCGCAAAAAAGAACGGGATCATTCCCATAGCAGGAATGGAGCTGACGACGGCAGAGGACATTCACATGGTATGCTTGTTTGAGGATATCAACAAAGCACTCGCATTCAACGATGAGGTGGACAAACACCGCATCCGTATTCCAAACCGCACCGACATTTTCGGCGATCAGCTTTTGATGAACGAAAACGACGAGGTGATCGGCGAAGAAGCGGATCTCTTATCCAATGCACTTGACTTGGCTTTGGAGGACGTTCCACCGCTGGTTGAAGCATTTGACGGCATTTGCTTTCCCGCACACGTCGACAGAGAGGCAAACGGCATTCTGGCAACGCTTGGTCTTTTTCCACCCGAGCCACGCTTTGCGGTTTGCGAGCTACACGATATGGAGAAAGCTGAAGCCCTCAGCGTCTTTCACGAGCCGATGCAAAAAATGCTTTTGGTGAGTGGATCGGATGCACATTACTTGTGGGATATCCGCGATAAGGAACACTTCTTTGAGTTGCACGACGAGCCGTATAGCTCGGAGCTTGTCAGGAGGGAACTGTTCCGCACCTTGAAGGAGGGAAAGAGATGAAAGAGCTTTCACTTAACGTTCTGGATATCACAATGAACTCTGTCAAGGCAAAGGCAACGCTGATCAACATCCACATCACCGAGGATGACGAGCTGCTAACGATGGAGATCATCGACAACGGCACCGGTATGACCGAGGAAATCCTGCGCGGTGTGATCGATCCGTTCTGTACCACAAGAACCACCCGTAAGGTCGGTCTTGGAATTCCGCTCCTCAAGCTTGCCGCCGAGCAAACGGGCGGTGAGGTGACTATCACCTCAAAGCACGAGTCGGCGTACCCCGAGGATCACGGAACGCAGGTAACGGCGACCTTTTACAAGCAGCATATCGACTTTACTCCTATGGGAGATATTATTTCAACAGTGACGACCTTGATTCAGGGAAGTCCCGATATCGATTTTGAGTTCCGACATACATCAAGTACTTTTGATGTGTCACTTGACACAAGGGAAGTGCGCGAGGTGTTGGGACCCGAAATTCCGCTTTGCGAGCCCGAGATCCTCTCGTGGATCGCAGATAGTTTGAGTGAGCAATATAAAAATATATAAACATAAAAGGAAGGATCAAAACTATGAAATCTTTGGCAGAGCTTGCAGCTATCAGAGAGAAGATGAAGGACAAGATCGTTCTGCGTGAAGGCAGCAGCACCACCCGCATTGTGGTAGGTATGGCTACCTGCGGTATCGCAGCAGGCGCACGTCCCGTACTCAACGCTTTTGTTGATGGCGTAAACAAGGAAGGTCTTGGCAGCGACGTTGTCGTTTCCCAAACCGGTTGCATCGGCATTTGTCAGTATGAGCCTGTTGTTGAGGTCTATGAGGCCGGCAAGGAAAAGGTTACTTACGTTAAAATGACCGTTGAAAAGGCTGAAAAAGTACTCAAAGAGCACATCAAGGGCGGAAAGGTCGTTACCGAATATACGATCACAGCCGCTAAGAATGTATAATTTGGAGGTATCGATCTTATGATTCGCGCACATGTATTGGTTTGCGGAGGTACAGGTTGTACATCTTCCGGAAGCCCGAAAATTCAGGATGCTTTCAAGAGCGAGATCGAAAAGAACGGTCTTGTTGAGGAAGTAAAAGTTGTTCAAACCGGTTGCTTCGGTCTTTGCGCTCTGGGCCCCGTTGTTATCATCTATCCCGACGGTACCTTCTACAGCAACGTAACCGTTGATGACGTAGCCGAAATCGTTAGCGAGCACCTGCTCAAGGGCCGTATCGTTGAAAGACTTGTTTACAACGATACCGGTGATGCAAAGGAAAATGCAGAAGCTGCACATTCTTCGCTCAACGACACCATTTTCTACAAATCCCAATATCGTCTTGCTCTGCGTAACTGCGGTGTTATCAACCCCGAGAACATCGACGAGTACATCGCTATGGACGGTTATGCAGCTCTCGGTAAGGTTTTGACCGAGATGACTCCCGATGACGTTATTGCTACCATTCTTGACTCCGGTCTCCGCGGACGCGGCGGTGCAGGCTTCCCGACAGGTATGAAGTGGAAGTTCGCTTCCGGTAATCGCGGCAACGTTCAAAAGTACGTTTGCTGTAACGCAGACGAGGGTGACCCGGGTGCATTTATGGACCGTTCCATCCTCGAGGGTGACCCCCACGCGCTGATCGAAGCTATGGCGATTGCCGGCTACGCAATCGGTGCAAACCAGGGTTATGTTTACGTTCGTGCAGAGTATCCTATCGCTGTTAAGCGTTTGCAGATCGCTATCGATCAGGCAAAGGAATATGGACTTCTCGGCAAGAACATTTTTGGAACTGACTTTGAATTCGACCTTGGCATCCGTCTGGGTGCAGGCGCATTCGTATGCGGCGAAGAGACTGCTCTGATGACCTCTATCGAGGGTAAGCGCGGTGAGCCTCGTCCCCGTCCTCCTTTCCCGGCAGTAAAGGGTCTGTTCGACCGTCCCACAGTGCTTAACAACGTTGAGACCTATGCAAACATTCCCCAGATTATTCTCAAGGGTGCAGACTGGTTTAAGTCCATCGGTACCGAGAAGTCCAAGGGAACCAAGGTATTTGCACTTGGCGGTAAGATCAAGAACACCGGTCTTGTAGAAGTTCCTATGGGAACCACTCTGCGCCACATCATCGAAGAGATCGGTGGAGGCATCCCCAACGGCAAAAAGTTCAAGGCTGCACAAACCGGCGGACCTTCCGGCGGATGCATTCCCGCACACCTCATCGATACTCCTATCGACTACGATAACCTGCTTGAGATCGGCTCTATGATGGGATCCGGCGGTCTGATCGTTATGGACGAAGACAACTGCATGGTTGACATCGCACGCTTCTTCCTTGACTTTACCGTAGATGAATCCTGCGGTAAGTGCACACCTTGCCGTGTTGGTACCAAGAGACTGCTTGAGATCTTGGATAAGATCATTGCAGGTAAGGGCGAGCTTGAGGACCTTGACAGACTCGAGGAACTCTCCAACTACATCAAGTCCGCATCTCTCTGCGGTCTTGGTCAAACTGCTCCTAACCCCGTTCTTTCCACCCTTCGCTACTTCCGCGAAGAGTACATTGCTCACATCGTTGATAAGAAGTGCCCCGCAGGCGTTTGCAAGAGCCTGCTCAGCTTCTCCATCGATCCCGATAAGTGCATTGGCTGCGGTATGTGTGCTAAGAACTGTCCCGCAAGCGCAATTACCAGAACTGACTATGTGGCACCCGGTCACAAGCTCGCATCCTTCGCAATTGACACTTCCAAGTGCGTAAAGTGCGGTGCGTGCCTGCCCACATGTAAGTTCAAGGCTATTTCCAAAGGTTAAGAAAGGAGAATTGTGGACATGGATATGATCAAAGTAAAAATTAATGGCAAAGAGTATTCTGTTGCCAAGGGTTCCACGGTTCTGGAAGCCGCAAAAGCAGCGCATATCGATATTCCTACGCTCTGCTACCTCAAAGACATCAACGAGATCGGTGCTTGCCGTCTCTGCCTTGTTGAGATCGCTGAAATGCGCGGTCCCGCACTTGGCCCCTGGAGAATGGTAACCGCTTGCGTTTATCCCTGCACCGAGGGTATGGAAATTAAGACCAACACCCCCAAGATCGCTGCATCCCGCAAGATGAATCTTGAATTGTTGCTCTCCAACCACGATAAGAAGTGTCTCTCTTGCGTTCGTTCCACCAACTGCGAGCTGCAGACTCTCTGCCGCGAGTACGGTGTAGAGTTCTCTCGCTTTGACGGTGAGACCAACGAATACGCAATTGACGATAAGACTCCCATCATCCGCGATAACAACAAGTGCATCCTTTGCCGCCGCTGCGTAGCAACCTGCTCCAAGATCCAAGGGATCGGCGTTATCGGTGCAAACAACCGCGGATTTGATACCTACATTGGCTCTCCCTTCGAGCAACCTCTGGCAGCTACCTCCTGCATCAACTGCGGTCAGTGTATCGTAGCTTGCCCCGTAGGTGCTCTGTATGAAAGAGACGATACCGACGGTGTATTTGCAGCTCTTGCAGATCCCACAAAGCACACCGTTATTTGCACCGCTCCTTCTGTTCGTGCACAGCTCGGCGAATGCTTCGGCTACGAGCCCGGCACCGATGTTGAAGGTAAGATGGTTGCAGCTCTCAAGGCTCTGGGCTTTGACGGCGTTTACGATATGAACCTTACCGCTGACCTGACCATCGTTGAAGAAGCAAACGAGCTCATTGGCAGAATCCAGAACAACGGCGTTCTCCCCATGATCACCTCTTGCTCTCCCGGTTGGATCAAGTACTGCGAGCACTACTTCCCGGAATACACCGAGAACCTTTCCACCTGCAAGTCTCCTCAACAGATGTTTGGCGCAGTTGTTAAGACCTACTACGCACAAAAGATGGGCTGGGATCCCAAGGATATCGTTATGGTATCTGCAATTCCTTGCACCGCAAAGAAGTTTGAGGTAGGCCGTCAGGATCAGAACGCAGCAGGCGTTCCCGACGTTGACTACGCTATCACCACCCGTGAGGTTGGCAGAATGATTCAAAAGGCTGGCATCAACTTCCGTGCTCTTGAGGACGAAAAGTTTGACGATCCCTTTGCAATCGGTTCGAGTGCCGGCGCTATCTTCGGCGCAACCGGCGGCGTTATGGAAGCTGCTCTGCGTTATGCAGCAGAGAAGATCCTTGGCAAAAAGCTCGAAAAGCTTGACTTCACCGAGGTTCGTGGCACCGAGGGCATCAAGACCGCTTCCTACAAGCTGGGTGACCTGACTGTTAACGTAGCGGTTGCTTCCAGCACAGGTATGGCAAAGAAGCTCCTTAACATGGTTAAGGCAGGAGAGCTTGACGTTCAGTTTATCGAGATCATGGGATGCCCCGGCGGCTGTGTAAACGGCGGCGGTCAACCCATTCAACCCGCAAGCGTTCGCATGAATATGGATCTGCGTGCAGTTCGTGCAGCAGTTCTTTACAATGATGACGCTAACGAAACTTTGCGTACCTCTCAGGATAACCTTGCTGTTCAGGTTCTGTATGATGAATTCTTCGGACATCCCAACAGCCACAAGGCACACGAGATTCTGCACACCAGCTACATTAAGCGCGGTCTTTGATCTCGTTTGAGAAAATAAAAGAGGAATCTTCCACGGAAGATTCCTCTTTTTTTCTTTGGAATGGTTGACATTTTTGCTTTTTCGATGTATAATAAAAGGTGATGATTTTTTATAAAAAGGAAGATGAAAATGACAAAAATTGATATTTTCTCCGGCTTTTTAGGTGCCGGAAAAACAACTCTTATTAAAAAACTCTTAAGCGAAGCATACGTCGGTGAAAAGCTGGTGCTGATTGAAAACGAATTTGGCGAAATTGGCATTGACGGCGGTTTTATGCAGGATGCAGGTATTGAAGTAACCGAAATGAACAGCGGTTGCATTTGCTGCTCCTTGGTAGGAGACTTTGGAAAAGCTCTCCAAAAGGTGCTTGACGAGTACCATCCTGACCGCATTCTCATCGAGCCCTCTGGTGTCGGCAAGCTTTCGGATATTATCCGTGCAGTGCAGAACCTCGGCTCCGATGAGGTCATTCTCAACGGCTTTACCACAGTTGCGGACGTTAAAAAGTGCAAGATGTATATGAAGAACTTTGGTGAGTTCTTCAATGACCAGGTCGAGAATGCAGGCTGCATCGTTCTTTCTCATACGCAAAGCGCAAATGAGGAAAAGATCGCAGAAACAGTTGCACTTCTGCGCGAAAAGAACCCCACTGCAACCATTGTAACTACTCCTTGGGATGTTTTGGATGGCAAGCAGCTGCTTGCTGCTATGGAGCGCCGCGACACAATTGAGGAAGAGCTTGCGCGCCTGGCGGCTGATGTTCACCATCACCACCACGATGAGGATGAGTGTGACGATCCTGACTGTCACTGCCACCATCATCACCATCATGAGCACGAGTGCGACGATCCCGAATGTGAGTGCCATCACCACGAGCACCACCATCATGACGATGACGATGACGAGCACCACGAGCATGAGCATCATCATCACCACCATCATGAGCATGAGTGCGATGATCCCGAGTGTGAGTGCCATCATCATGATCATCACGAGCATCATCACGATCACGAATGTGACGATCCGCATTGTGATTGCCACCACCATGACCATCACCACGGAGAGCACGGACATCATCACCATCACCACGCCGATGAAGTATTTGTCAGCTTTGGCGCTGAAACCACCAAAAAGTTTGGCAAGGACGAGCTTGAGGGAATTCTTGCGGCTCTTAACGATGAAAAATACGGCTTTGTTTTGCGCGCAAAGGGGATTGTGGAGTGCAAATGCGGCAAGTGGCTGCACTTTGACTACGTTCCCGGTGAGGGGGATGTGCGCGAGGGCTCTGCTGCTATCACAGGCAGACTTTGCGTCATTGGCTCCAAGCTTGATCGCGAGGCACTCTCCGCGCTTTTTGGCACAGAACTGAAATAAGGAGATTTAGCAATGATGAATCAATTACCGGTTTATCTTTTTACCGGATTTTTAGAGGGCGGTAAAACGCATATCATTCAAGAATCTATGGAGGATAAACGCTTCAATTCGGGCGAAAAAACGCTCATTATTCAATGCGAAGAGGGAATTGAAGAGTTTGAGCTTGACCGTTTTTGGGGCAAGAACGTCTACCTTGAAACCATCGAAAACGAAGAGGACATCACCAAAGAGCACCTGGCAGAGCTTGCTAAAAAGCACCGTCTTGACCGCGTTATCATTGAATATAACGGCATGTGGTCGCTTAATACGCTCTATCAAAACCTGCCCGACAACTGGGGCATTTATCAGGAAATGATGTTTGCCGATGCCAACACGTTCCTTACCTACAATACCAATATGCGCCAGCTGATGGTGGATAAGCTGATGGGGGCAGAAATGATCGTTCTCAACCGCACGCCTGCCGAGATCGACAAAGAGGAGATCCACAAGGTCATTCGCGGTATTTCTCGCCGTGTTGCCATCACCTACGATTATCCCGACGGACACGTGGAATATGACGAGATTGAAGATCCGCTGCCTTTTGACCTCAACGCTGATGTTATCAACATTGAGGACGAATTCTACGCGCTCTTCTACCGTGATCTTTCCGAGGAGATGGAAAAGTACAACGGCAAAACAATCCGTTTCAAGGGTATCGTAGCTGCCGATGCGTCGATGGGAGACAAGAGCGTGCTGGCAGGCAGACACGTAATGACCTGCTGTGTGGATGATATCGCATTCAATCCGCTGGTTTGCATTTTCTCTGAAAAGACAACCCTCAAAACACGCGATTGGGTAACACTGACGGGTACGATCAAGGTAGAAAAGCACAAGCTCTATCGCGGTCCCGGACCTGTTCTTTACGTTACCAAAACCGAGTTTGCAGTGCCTCCCGCACAGGAAGTAGCAACCTTTTATTAATGAAAGAAAGACCGCTGCACTACAGCGCAGCGGTCTTTCTTTATGCATTTTTAAGCAAACGGTTGAGTGTAACAATCAATTCGTCGGCATAAATGTCATCCTTGCGGGGGAGACGGGTTTGATAACCCTCGTGCGTGATGACGAAAAAGCAGGTCTTTACAGCAAGCTCTTTTTTGCCAACCGTAAAGGTCTCGGTCTGGCGTTCGATCTCAATCTTTTCAATGGTCGAGAAGGGAATTTCCAATTCGCTCTCCTGCTTTTCGTCGGAAATAAAGGAGAAGGCAGAGGTGCGAATAAAGAGTGCATCGTTCAAAATCAGCATCTTCGCAAGGACGTATTCCGAGGAGACCATTGCGCTGGATTTTGCTTTTTTCATCAGTACGTTGTCGCCAAAAACGTATCCGCCCAAGGTTTCTTCGGTGGGGTTTTTCGGCATACGTCTGCGATATTCGGCAGATTCCTTGATGTCTGCAAAGCTGATGGCGTCAGTGTTTTCCTTGATGATTTTCTTCAGCTCGTTTTCATCTGCAGATCCGCTGCTCCCGTAAATATAAAGTGCCAAGCCAACGGGAATCATGGGAATACCGATGTAGAAGAAAAGCCAGTAAAAGTACCATCCCAAAAAGAACAGGATGACGCCCGCCACCAACAGGCCCATACCTGTTGAAGCTATGTTGTCAGAGCGCTTGAAATAGTTGATGAACTGTTTGTAGTTATTCATATATCCTCCTGAATTTGAATATTTTTCTTTGCTTTTATTATAACAAAAAAATGTGAGGGAGTCAATAACGCATTGGTTGTATCACCCTCAACTCAAAGTAGAAAAGAGCCTTATGTGATGCGTGCACCGTCATAAGACTCTTTTTTCAACGGGCATCGTTTTTCTCAAACAAGTCAGCAATGGTAACGCGCAGTGATGAGGCAAGCTCATCCAGCATCAAAATATCGGGGCAGGAGAGTCCACGCTCCCATTTTGATACTGCTTGCGGTGTAACCCCGAGGTCATCGGCAACCTGACGCTGCTTTTTGCCCGTTTTGTGCCGCAGATGTGAGAGTCTGCGACCGAATTCTTCCGTGTTCAGCATTGACATCTCCTTTTTTGGTGATAGGGGTGTTACATGGAGCGCAACACCCCCGATTTTTTTGGAGATTTCTCTTTTGCCGAGCAAGGTTTTTTCCTACCTGTTAGTGGGAGTAAGATACCCTTGAGGCGAAAGAAAAATATCCGATTTTGTTAGAATTGAACATAACCCGCCTCCTTTCTTTGTTTTTATCTTGAAAATATGGTTGTACTTCCCATATTCTTCAACAAGGTTATTATAGCAGAAAGAGCGAGAGGTGTCAACATACCATTGGTTGAATTTTAGAGCTTGATAGTTGCAAAAGCGCTTGTGCCATCACTTGTATAGTGTCAAACAAGCGAAAAAGGTTTGGCGTTTTTGTAAAAAAGTGCAAAATAATCTTGCTTTTCTTTTTCAAAGGTGTTATAATTGGGATGATGTTTCGGGGAAACAGGTGAAAATCCTGTACGAGCCCGTCGCCGTGAGACACATTTTGTGCGCAATTCTTACCGAGAGCCGCATCTTGGGAAAGGGTCATTGGAGCATTCCGAGAAGACCGAATTGCGTTGTGTCAAGTCGAAATACCCGGCATCAAACAAACACTCCGAAATGAACTGCGGGCGCCGGTTCGGAGTTAAAAAAACAAACATACAGAAGGAGAAAAAACAATGAAAAAGACACAACAAAAACGCTTGTTGTCTCTTGTCCTTTGTTTGGTGCTGATTGCGGCTATGGCACTTATCACAACGGCTTGCGACAACTTATTCAAAAAAGAGGAATCTACAACTCCTCAATCGCAAGAGAGCACAACTGCTCCTCAAGCGACGGAAACACCTGCTGCCAAAAAGAGCTTTACCTTTATTGTGGTAGACAAAGACGGCAAAGAGACCTCTTTTACAATTTCGAGCGACAAGAAAACCGTAGGTGATGCTTTGTTAGCTGAAGGACTGATCGAGGGCGAAAACGGTGCTTACGGCTTGTACGTAAAAAAAGTTAACGGCATTACTGCCGATTATGACACCGACAAAACATATTGGGCGTTCTATATCAACGGCGAATATGCAATGACAGGCGTTGACGCTACTGAAATTGTAGAGGGTGCAACCTATTCCTTTAAGGTGGAAAAGTAATGAAATTAAAGACGCGCGAAATTGCCATTTTTGCAATGCTCGGGGCGATTATGTTTGTTTCAAAAGTGGTGATGGAAGGCATACCAAACGTCCATCTTTTGGGCACCTTTGTGGTCGCTTTTACGCTTACATACCGCGTAAAAGCCCTGTTTCCTATTTACGGTTACGTATTTGCAAACGGACTTTGGGAAGGATTTAGTCCCTTTGGGTGGCTGCCAGAAGTTTACCTTTGGCTTATCCTTTGGGGAGCGACCATGCTTTTGCCCAAAAATATGCCAAAGCGCATAGCCCCCGTCGTTTATATGACTGTCTCAGCTTTACACGGCTTACTCTTTGGTGTATTTTATGCACCCGTATATGCAATATTTACCGGAATGGGCTGGAATCGCGTCTGGCTGTGGATTATGGCAGGACTTCCGTATGATATCCTTCACGCAATTGGAAATTTCGTGCTTGGAATACTCATCATTCCCATTGTAACGCTTTTGCGCAAACTTGATAAAAAAACATAATTTTTTTGCAGTGTCACATCTGTGGCACTGCTTTTTTGTAAAAAAATCCAATTTTGCTTGCAATTATCCACAAAGCGTGGTATAATAAGGGCAATCAATTCTACTTTTTGAAAGAAGGGAAGAAAATGAAGGATATTTCCAGAAATTTGACGATGCTTTGTGACTTTTACGAGCTTACAATGAGCAACGGTTATTTTGAATGCGGAATGAAGGATAAGATCGTCTATTTTGATATGTTCTACCGCGATAATCCCGACGGTGGCGGTTATGCGATCGTTGCCGGACTTGAGCAGATCGTGGAGTATATCAACAATCTGCATTTTGACGAGGACGATATTGCGTATTTGCGCAGCAAAAAGTGCTTTTCCGAAGAATTTTTGGAGTTTTTGCGTACCTTCAAATTTGAAGGTGATATTTGGGCAATTCCCGAGGGAACTGTTGTTTTCCCGGGCGAACCTCTCCTGATCGTGCGCGGAAAAGCCATCGAAGCGCAATTTATTGAGACATATGTGCTGATGATGGTCAACCATCAGTCCCTGATTGCTACAAAAGCGTCCCGTTTGGCTCGTGCCGCAAAGGGAAGAGCCATCAGCGAGTTTGGTTCCCGTCGCGCGCAAGGCGCCGACGCTGCTATTCTCGGTGCACGTGCCGCATACATTGGCGGTTGTGGTGCCACCGCTTGCACCATTACCGACGAGGTCTTTGGCGTTCCCGCAACGGGTACCATGGCGCACTCCTGGGTGCAGATGTTTGACACCGAATACGAGGCTTTCAAAACCTATTGCAGCATTTATCCCAACTCCTGCACGCTCCTCGTAGATACCTACAATGTATTGGAATCGGGCGTGCCGAATGCCATTAAGGTCTTTGATGAGATCCTTAAGCCGCAAGGCATTACCAAGTGCGCTATCCGCATCGACTCGGGCGACATTACGTATCTTTCCAAAAAGGTTCGCAAAATGCTGGATGATGCAGGCTGGACCGAGTGTAAGATCGTTGTCTCCAATTCTCTTGACGAATATCTCATCCGCGAGCTGATCCGCCAGGATGCTTGCGTGGATGCCTTTGGTGTTGGTGAGCGTCTCATTACTGCAAAGAGTGATCCCGTTTTTGGCGGTGTTTACAAGGTTTGCGCCGTTGAAACCAACGGTGAGATCGTTCCCAAGATTAAAATCAGCGAAAATGTTGGCAAGATCACCACGCCGCACTTCAAAAAGATCTACCGCTTGCGCGATAAGGAAACAGGCAAAGCCGAGGCAGACCTTATTTGTGTTTGGGACGAGACTGTTGACGATAGCAAGCCTTTGGAAATTTTTGATCCTCACCATACCTGGAAGCGAAAAACCATGGAAAACTTTACGGCAACCGAGTTGCTCGTTCCCGTATTCAAGGATGGCAAGCAGGTATACGAGCTGCCCACACTGCAACAGATCCGCAAGCACTGTGAAGAAGAAATTGCGGGAATGTGGGATGAAGTTCGCCGCTTCAGCAATCCGCACAACTATTACGTTGACCTCTCGCAAAAGCTGTGGGATATCAAGCATGAAATGCTCAAAGCCCGCAAAGTTCGCTTTGAATAAAAATTACCCGAAACGTTCCATTTTTGGTGCGTTTCGGGTGTTTTTTCACATTTTTGCAAAAAAAAGTAAAGAAAAAAGCAAAAGTGAAGAAGTTTTTTGCAAAAAACTATTGGAAATTATAATTATATATGTTATAATAATATGGAATATGGTCAAAACGGACTTTTGGAGGCAGATTATGAATTTCTGGTCAGAGATCTGGGCGCGTATTTGCAGCTCCTTTATGCAATATGTAGCCGAACCGATTGTAAATATGAATGCACGTGATATTATCGACGTGCTTCTTTTGGCGATCATTTTATATGAGCTTTATCGCTTTGCACAAAACAGACGTGCAGGGCGCTTGACGATTGGTCTTTTGATCGTGATTTTTGCCTTGACTCTGGTAAAGCTTCTTCGGTTCCCGGCGCTCTCTTATATCAGCGATCTCTTCTCAGCCGCAGTCTTTTTCTGCATCGTTGTTATTTATCAGCCCGAGATCCGCGATGCTCTGGAGCGCATTGGAAATTCGACCATTCTCAATCCGCGCAGTGACACCTTGCCGCGCAAGCATCTGCCGCTTGCCAAATCTGCCGCCGAAGAAATTACCAAAGCCGTTTTTGACATGTCCGAACAAAGAGTTGGTGTACTCATCGTTATGGAGGGCTTAACAAAACTCGGTGACCACATTCAAACAGGCAAAATTATTGATGCTCGCGTTACAGCACATCTTTTGAAAAACATCTTTTACGATAAAGCCCCCTTGCATGACGGTGCGCTCATCATTCGTGATATGCGCATCTGGGCGGCAAGCTGTGTTCTGCCTTCCAGTAATGGAGAATTGGATTTTGGCAGTATGGGTACCCGTCACCGCGCCGCAGTCGGCGTTACCGAGGTCAGTGATGCCTTGGTCGTTATCGTCTCCGAGGAAACAGGCGTTGTTTCACTCGCTCAGGACGGCAAGCTTTTGCGCAACGTTGACCGCGAGACCTTGTATGACGTTTTGATGACCTATTTTGCAGGTCGCCTGTATCTGCGCACCAAGCGCGGCGTACACGTCAATCCCTTTGATCGCGTGCCGCCTTATCACCGTCAAACCGAGGAGACCAGCGATCTTGCGGATATGGGACAGATCAGCATCACCGAAGAGGAAAGCGTTGTCTCTGATCAAGAAGATCAAGCCGCTGTTGTAAACGAAACCGAGCAAGAGACCGACGAAGAAATCGACAAGGACGATACACTTTGAGTGTCCAATAAAAGACTGAGGAGGAAAATACGATGAAAAAGAATGCTGTTGGCAGAATTCTTTACCAAAAAGTTCCCGTAAAGAGCAGACTTGCATCCTGGCATATTCCTGCGCGCATTATCTGTCTTTTGTTGTCGCTCCTTGTTTGGTTGACGGTTTCGGCGTTGCAGACAAATGCGCTTGGATGATCCTATGAGCAAAATCAAACTCCTTGTTGAGAGGATTCGCACGAACGTTGAATCCTCGGAGGAAATGATCCTAAACAAAGCAAAAGAAAAAATGAAGCGGGCAGGCATCCATACCTCTACGCTTCATTTTCGGCTTTATAAAAAATCTATCGATGCCAGAAACAAGCAAGACATTCGCTTTGAGTGTACCGTTCTGGCAGAAGGAGAGATTTCCCAAAAGGAACTTGATCAAAAGCTCCTTGCCCGAGCAGATGCCCGTGTTCTATGTGAGGAAGAGCCAAATCTAACCTTTGGCAAAGATTCAATAGCTGCCGCACCTGTTGTGGTTGGAATGGGCCCCGCAGGGCTCTTTGCCGCACTTTTGTTGGCACAAAACGGATATGCCCCCATTCTGATCGACCGTGGCGGCTCAATTGCCGAGCGTGCGGCAGATGTCAAACGCTTTCGCGATGAGGGAATCCTGAACACGGAATCCAACGTGCAATTCGGTGCCGGCGGCGCAGGAACCTTCTCTGACGGAAAGCTGATCACTCGCATCAATGATCCGCTTTGCAATTACGTGCTCAAATCCTTGGTGGCGTTTGGTGCGCCCGAGGATATCCGCATCAAGGCAAAGCCGCACATTGGAACCGATGTTTTGCGGGTGGTTGTGGATAATGTTCTTGCCGAAATCGAGCGTCTTGGCGGACAAGTCATCTACCATTGCAGAATGGATGGTATTTTTGAATGTGCAGACAAGACACTCACCGTCAAAACCACAAAGGGAGATCTGCACGCAGGCGCGCTCCTGTTGGCTCCCGGTCACAGTGCAAGAGATACCTATCGCTATCTTATCAAAGAAAACTACCCGGTTGAAGCCAAGCCGATGTCAGTCGGTGTTCGTGTAGAGCATTTGCAATCCGATATTGACCGCGCTCTTTATGGCGACTTTGCAGGGCACCCCAATCTCGGTCCTGCAGAATATGCGCTCTCCGATACCAAGGGTGAGCGAGGAGTCTATACCTTTTGTATGTGTCCCGGCGGCGAGGTTGTGGCGGCGGCATCCGAGGATGGCGGATTGGTTGTCAACGGCATGAGCTATCACGCACGCAACAATCCCAACGCCAACTCTGCCGTAGCAGTCTCTATTCGATGTGAGGACTACGAAAAGGAAGAGGGAAGTGCACCGCTCGGTGCAATTGCCTTCCAACGCCAAATTGAGCGCGCTGCATTTGCGGCAGGTGGCAAAGACTACTATGCGCCGGTGATGACGATGCAAGATTTTCTTGAGGGTACGCGAACACACATGCGTGGACGCGTGGCACCGTCCTATCGCGACGGAAAGGTCCGTGAAGCGGATTTTGAAAGCGTTTTTCCATCCTTTATCACCGATTCCTTGCGTTACGGATTCCGTTCCTTTGGGCAAAAAATTTCTGGCTTTGATGCTCCCGACACCATGCTGACTGCGGCAGAAACGCGCACGTCGGCGCCGGTTCGTATTTTACGCAATCGGGAAACCATGACCGCTGTGGGGCATCCCCTGATCTACCCCTGCGGTGAAGGCGCCGGTTATGCCGGCGGTATTACAAGTGCGGCAGTAGACGGTCTGCGCGCAGCGATGGCGCTGATGTCTGCATTTTCCCCCGCAAAAGAAAACAAATAAGAACTTGGCGTGCCGTTGTGACGCCACAACCGTTTTAAGACAGAAGAATAATTACAGAATTTTGGATGATGATTTGGACGATAGGTATGCCGATGGATCTTACCGTCCGCAGAAAGAGTGGATATGAAAGAATTGAAAAAGAAAAAGAAGTGGAGTATACGGTATGCTCCCACGGCTGAGAACGCATCGGCTGTAAAAAGCCTTGCGGATGCGCTCGGTGTTCTGCCGACGACTGCAAAGCTCTTGTTTACACGCGGACTTCGCACTGCCGAAGAGGCAACCGTATTTTTGAAGCAGGCAGAAACAAGCCTGCACGATCCCTTTATGCTCAAGGATATCGAGCGCGCCGTTGCCCGTATTCTGGAAGCACTTGAAAAGGGAGAAAGAATTGCCATTTACGGAGACTATGACGTTGACGGTGTTACCTCTGTCAGTCTCCTGTATACATATTTGAGCCGCCTTGGTGCGGACATCGGATATTATATTCCTTGTCGTAGCCGCGAGGGCTACGGACTCTCAACCTCTGCCATTGATATCCTCAAGGAAAGAGGCGTGGAGCTGATCATTACGGTAGACACAGGTATCACTGCTATGGAAGAGGTTGCATACGCAACCGCGCTTGGCATAGATACCGTTGTTACCGACCACCACGAGTGCCGCCCCGAGCTTCCCGAAGCTTGCGCGCTCGTCAATCCCCATCGCGCCGATGATGCATATCCTTTTAAGGATCTTGCAGGCGTTGGTGTGGTGTTCAAGCTGATTTGTGCACTCGAGATGACCAGATGTCGCATGGATGGCAGATCCGAGATCGACGGCGTACGGCAGATCTGCCGCGAATATGCCGATCTTGTTGCCATTGGCACCATCGCAGACGTTATGCCCATTGTGGATGAAAACCGCTTGATTGTGGCGCTCGGACTGAAGCTGCTTGAGGAAACCAAGCGCCCCGGCTTGCGCGCACTTATTGATGCTGCATCGGGAAACAGAACAGGTGATCAGAAGTTCCCACCCAAAAAGAGAAAGATCAATTCCGGTTTTATCGGCTTTGTTTTGGCTCCGCGCATCAACGCCGCAGGGCGTGTCAGCAGCGCATCAATTGCCGTTGAGCTTTTGTTGGCAACCGACAACGAGAGAGCCGCAGAGCTTGCCGAGGAGCTTTGCAATCTGAACACCACGCGTCAGGTAGAAGAAAACCGCATTGCCGTTGAGGTGTATCAAAAGATCGAGCAAATGCCCACAGAGCTTTGCGACCGCATCATCGTTATTGAAGGTGATACGTGGCAACAAGGTATCATCGGTATCGTATCCTCGCGCATCACCGAGCGATATGGACTGCCGTCCATTCTCATTTCCTTTGACGGTTCTACCCGCGGCTTTGCAAGCGATGACGACCTTGGCAAGGGATCCGGCAGAAGTATCAAGGGCCTCAATCTCGTTGAGGCGCTTGCAGACAGTGAAGAACACCTTGCCCGTTTTGGCGGTCACGAGCTTGCCGCAGGTCTTACCATTCGCCGCGGCAACATCGACGCTTTCCGCAAGCAGATCAATCAATATGCACACAAGCACCTGACCGAGGATATGCTCTGCATTTCCATTGATGCTGACTGTGAGGTCCAAATGAAGGATCTGACACTCGCTCTGGCGCAGGAAATTGACAAGCTTGAGCCCTTTGGTACATCCAATCCCGTCCCCAATTTTGTTTTGCGCGATGCATCGCTTTTGCGCATCATCCCTATGGGTAATGGCAAGCACACCAAGCTCATCCTTGAAAAAGACGGCATATCGATGGTAGCCGTTTGGTTTGGAACGGAGCATACCTCTATCCCGTTTGAAATCGGCGACCGTCTTGACGTGATGTTCCAGCTCAATATCAATGAATTCCAAAACGTCACCTCGCTGCAAATGATCGTGCAGGATATTCAGCTTTCGGTGGTGTACGAGGAATCTTTCAAGGATGCATGGGAGCGCTATGAGGAGATCCGTGCAGGTGCCCCCATCACTGCAGATGAGGATGTGATCCCCACGCGCCAGGATATGGCGTGTGTTTACACGCTTTTGCGCCGTGAGCACCAGATCGGGCACACGTATTTTCCCATTCGGCGCATCCTTTCTTTGGTCGCCCAGCAGGGAACACCGCTCGGCTACTATAAGCTCAAGACCGTCATCCGCATTATGCAAGAGCTTAACATTTGCGACATTACAGAGCCCATGCGGGATTGCTTTGTATTTGATTTCTATTTTAATCCCACAAAAACAAGTATTGAAAAGTCCTCAATTCTTAAAAAGCTGAAGCTGCAGCTCTGCAGAGGAGAGGAAACGCGATAAATCCCTTTTTTGAAAGGCGGTGAAGATATGGACAATACCGTGCATACCGACATCTCAAAGTTACTGGAGATACTCCACGCAACCGAAAAGAAATATGACACTGAAAAAATCGCTCTGGCGTATGAATATGCAAACGAATTGCATCAAGGGCAGTTCCGCGCCAGCGGTGAAGCATATATCTCTCACCCCATTGCCGTGGCTGAGATCGTAGCAGGGCTGGAGCTTGACACCGATTCCATCTGCGCCGCGCTTTTGCACGATGCGGTGGAGGATTGTTCGGATAAGACGAGCCTGAAGGAGATTGAAAAGAAGTTCGGTGCTCCCGTTGCCATGCTTGTCGACGGTCTTACCAAGATCGTTACCTTGCAGGTCGAGGATAAGGAAGAAGCCCATATCGAAACCCTGCGCAAAATGCTTTTGGCAATGTCGCGCGATATTCGCGTTATCTTTATCAAGCTCTGTGACAGACTCCACAACATGAGAACGCTTGCCGCCAAGCCCGATCCCAAGCGTCGTATTACCGCATTGGAAACGATGCACGTTTACGCCCCTTTGGCACACCGCCTTGGTATGCAACGTATTAAGTTGGAGTTGGAAAATCTTAGCTTGCAGTTCCTCGATCCCATCGGATACGAGGAGGTCCGTCAGCACATCAGCGATAAGTATGGCGAGAACCAAAACTTTATGGAAAAGATCAAGGTAGAGGTTGGCGGACGCATGGCGGAAAACGAGATCCACTACACCCTTGAGGGGCGTATCAAATCCGTTTACTCCATCTACAAAAAGATGTATAATCAAAATAAGTCCTTCGACCAGATCTATGACTTTTACGCGCTTCGTATCATTGTAGATACTGAGCTGGAGTGTTATACGGCGCTGGGCTTGATCCACGAAATGTATAACTCGATCCCCGGGCGTTTCAAGGACTATATTTCCACCCCTAAGCCCAACATGTACCGCTCACTGCACACGACCGTTATTGGTCGCGACGGTATTCCGTTTGAGGTGCAGATTCGTACTTGGGAGATGCATCAGATAGCCGAATACGGTGTGGCAGCACACTGGAAATACAAATCGGGCGCTTCCTCTAAGGAAGAACTCGATAAGCGTTTGGAATGGGTTGCGCGTCTGGTTGAGACTGAGGACGAGCAACGCGATCCCGACGAATTTATGAACGCGCTTAAAACCGATATCTTCCACGATGAAGTCTTTGTATTCACCCCCAAGGGAGATGTTTTTGCGCTGCCGAACGGCTCCAATGTAATTGACTTTGCCTATGCCGTTCACTCAAAGGTGGGCGAGCGCATGATTGGCGGCAAGATCAACGGCATGATCGTGCCCATCGACCGCACACTCAAAAACGGCGAAATTGTAGAGATTTTGACCTCTTCTTCTTCCAAAGGACCGAGCCGCGATTGGCTCAACATCGTTAAAACCAGTGCGGCACGCTCCAAGATCCGCGCATGGTTCAAAAAAGAGAAGCGAAGCGAAAACATCGTTGTTGGTAAATCGGTGGTTGACGGTGAGCTGAAGCGCTACCGTAAGAGCTTTACCGAAGCACAGCGCGACGAGATCATCACCACCATCAGCGCGCATTACGGCTTCAATTCTCCCGACGATTTTTACAATGCCATCGGTTACGGCGGCTTGATGGTTTCCAAGTTTGCAAAGCGCTTGCAGGATGAATGTGAACGCATTATCAAGCCCGAGGTGGAGCCTACACCCATTGCCGAGGCAATTCCGCTTCCCATTACCGCAAAGCCCAAAAATGTCAAGTCTGACAGCGGCATTGTTGTTGACGGTGAGGCGGGCTGCATGGTCAAGTTTGCAAAATGCTGCAATCCCTTGCCCGGTGACTCCGTTGTCGGCTTTGTTACCAAGGGTTTTGGCATCTCCATTCACAAATTGGACTGTCCCAACGTTATTCAGGGTAGAAAGAACCCCGAAAACACTTCCAGATGGAAGGAAGCGCATTGGGAAGGTGCCGTTGAGAGTGGACGCAGTAACAGCATCTATGAGGCTCTTTTGCAGATCTACGTCGACGACCGTATCGGTATGCTTGCCGATATTACCGCCGCACTTGCCGATATGCGCGTTTCCATTCTGCATATCAACGTAACGCCTCGCTCGGATTCTGCTTACGTCATCAACATGAAGATCGGATGTCGCAACATTGACCATTATAATTCTATCGTATCCCGCTTGCGCAATCTGCACGGAATCGTCAATATTCTGCGCGGATTTTCATAAAACAACAAAGGAGTGCTTTTTCAATGAGAGCAGTTATTCAACGTGTATCAAGCGCCTCGGTTGAGGTGGATGGCAAGATCGTCGGTTCTTGCGGAAAAGGATATCTCATCTTGCTTGGCGTTGCCGAGGGCGACATCGAAGCAGATGCCGACCTGCTTTGCAAAAAGATTGCGGCATTGCGCATCTTCCGCGATGAAAACGAAAAAATGAATCTTTCTATTCGTGATGTTGATGGGGAAGCACTTGTTATTTCGCAGTTTACCCTGTATGCCAATTACCGTCACGGCAACCGCCCTGACTTTTTGGCATCAGCCAAGCCCGATGAGGCAAACCGGCTCTATGAATATTTCAAAACCATTCTGTCCCGCGAGGTTCGCCGCGTGGAATGCGGCATTTTTGGCGCGGATATGAAGGTCTCCCTGATAAACGATGGCCCCGTTACCATTTGCATGGACAGCGAAGTACTGAAAAAGAAAAAGTAAGGAATGTTTTTTTATGAAACTGATACTTGACGGAAATATCAATTCGTACTATATCCAAACGCTTTGTATGATCTTTTTCCCCGGTGAAAAATTCGGTGCGGCAGAGCAGCTGGATCCCAATGCTCCCGAGCTTTATATCCGCCTTTCTGAGGATGATGACGGTGTAGAGACCTATGCACGCATTACCGTTGGAGAAAAGAGTGCATCTGCAGAAAAATACTACACCTATTCTGCCGATTACGGCAAAGAAAAAACCGTTAAGCTTGCTTGCGGTGCTGTTGTTGTTGCCGTTTGCGGAGAGGTGATGGGCTACCGTCCCGCCTGGGGAATGCTGACGGGTGTGCGTCCTTCTAAGGTCGCAACCGAACTTTTGCATGTGGGATTGAGCAAAACGCGTGTTAAGCGTATTCTTACAGGCGACTACTTTGTCATTCCCAAAAAGGCGGCACTTGCCACCGAGGTTGCACTCAACGAGCAAAAGCTCATCGGTACACCGTCGCCAAAGGATTGCAGTGTTTATATTTCGATCCCGTTCTGCCCAACAAGATGCTCTTACTGTTCTTTCGTTTCCTATACCTCACCCAAGCTGCTTCAGCTCATTCCCGAGTATCTAGAGCATCTTCTGATGGATATGGAGTACACGTTTAAAAAGATCAGAGAGCTTGGCTTGCGCATTGCCACTGTTTACATCGGCGGCGGCACACCGACCATTCTGACTGCCGACCAGTTGCGTGTTTTGCTTTCTAAAATCGCAGAGCTGACCGATGTGAGCGCCCTTGAGGAGTATACTCTTGAATCAGGACGCCCCGACACCATTACTGCAGAAAAGATGGCTGTTGCAAAAGAATACGGTGTTACGCGAGTATGCGTCAATCCGCAGTCTATGAGCGATGTTGTGCTCCAAAACATTGGTCGCACACACACCGCAGAGGACTTTTTGCGTGCTTATGATATTGCAAAAAATGCGGAGATTCCCGTTATCAATACCGACCTTATCGTAGGACTTCCCGGCGATAATTTCAAGACCTTTTCGGCAACGTTTGATAAAATTCTTTCACTCCGTCCCGAAAATATCACCGTACATACCTTCTGCATCAAAAAGGCGGCAGAGATCTTGCGCCAGGGTAACAACGTTTACTCCTTGCGTGGCGGAGATGCCGGCAAGTGTGTAGACTATTCTCAGCTCAAGGCACAAGAGGAGAACTATCTGCCGTACTATATGTACCGCCAAAAGAACACCGTGGGCAACCTTGAGAACGTAGGATTTTCGCTTGAGGGATGCGAGGGACGCTACAACATCTATATGATGGAAGAGGTCCACTCCATCTTTGCGCTTGGCGCTGGTGCGGTCTCCAAAATGGTGGACTACCGTCCCAAGCAGGGCGGCAAGCCTATGATCGAAAGACTGTTTTATCCCAAGTACCCTTATGAGTATTTGCGCGATGAGAGCACGCAGGATAAGATGCTTGCGATGGAAGAATTCTACACACGCCGCGGACTTTTAGACGATTAAGAATAAGGAATTACTTTGATGAAAACAATTATCAAAAATGCAACCCTGCTCCCCGAAACAGGGTACGATAGCGGGAATTGGCATGTCACAATTGAAAACAAACGCATTGCAAGTATCACACGCGAGTTGCCCGACCTGACGAGGGCTGACGTGGTAGATGCAAAAGGGAATTTGCTCATTCCCGGCTTCTATAATGCCCATTGCCACGCCGCTATGACACTTTTTCGCGGTTACGGCGAGGATTTACCCTTGCAGCGTTGGCTTGAAGAGCGCATCTTTCCCGCAGAGGATCGCCTCAACTATGAGAATGTGACCGTTGCCACAAGACTTGCTATAGCAGAAATGCTCAAGGGTGGTATCGTTTCCTTCTCGGATATGTATATGTTCGAGGATGCAGTGGCAGAGGTAGTGCTTGAAACAGGCATGAAGGCAAATCTTTCCCGTGCGTTGGTGTCTTTTTCACCTGATGCCAATATTGCTACCGACAGCCGCTTTGCCGAAGCAAAACGCTTGGTAGAGCAATATCAGGATGCAGATGATGGGCGCGTTAAGGTTGATTTCTCTCTGCACGCCGAATATACCAATCTGCCGCATTATATTGCGCAGGTTGGCGAATATACTGCTGCTAACTATCTTCGCATGCATCTGCACGTCTCCGAGACCGAAAAGGAGCACAACGAGTGCATTGCACGTCACAAAAAAACGCCTACACAGCTCTTCTATGACCTTGGCGCACTCGACACGCCCACACTTGCCGCGCATTGCGTTTGGGTAAGCGACGAGGATATTGCTATCCTGGCAGAAAAGGGCGTGAGTGTTGTACACAATCCCGTCAGTAACCTCAAGCTCGGCAGCGGCGTTATGCCGCTTGGCAAGCTCTTAAAAGCAGGTGTAAACGTGTGCTTTGGCACCGACGGTGTTGCATCTAACAACCGTTTGGATATTTTACGCGAGATGCAAACGGCGGCAATTTTGCACAAGGGTATCTTGCTTGATCCCACCGCAACAACGGCTTCCCAAATGCCCAGGCTTGCCACACGCAACGGAGCTCTTGCACAAGGACGTGAGGATTGCGGCGAGATACGCATTGGCGCGCGTGCGGACCTGGTTCTGATCGATCGCACATCTCTTCACAACATGCCTTGCTTTGACGATTACGCTATGCTTTGTTACAGTGCAGAGCGTAGTGACGTCCTTCTTACTATGGTAGATGGACGCATACTTTACCAAAACGGAACGTATACTCTTATTGATGAAGAACGCCTGCGTTTTGATGCGCAAAAGACGTTTGCTCATTACTTTGATTAACCGTGAGGTAAAGATAAAATGCAAACAAAGCCGAACACAACCAAAAAAGTCTTTTTCTCGGGAGTCTTACTCCTAACGCTTTCCACCGTTTTGGTCAAAGTCGTCGGCTTGGTCTATAAAATTCCCATGCTCTCGTATCTCGGATCCGAGGGCATGGGTTATTTTCATTCCGCCTACGAGATCTATGCCGTATTTTGCATTATTGCAACTGCAGGACTTCCTGTCGCGCTCTCGGTTCTCATTTCCGCTTCACTTGCAGAAGGAAGGGAAAGGGAAGCGGAGCGTATCTGGCAGGTATCTCTCTCGCTTTTTGTGATTATTGGACTTGTAGGAAGTCTTTTGATGTGGGGACTTGCGCGCCCGATCTGCCGCTTGATCAAGAGCGAGGATGCGCTTGGCTGCATCGTATCGATTGCCCCTACACTCTTTTTTGTTTGCGTATCCTCGGCGGTCAGAGGGTATTTTCAAGGATATCAAAAAATGCTGCCAACTGCTGTTTCACAACTTTTGGAAGCGGTTGGAAAGCTGGTGTTTGGACTTTTATTCGCACATTTTGCTCTCAAAAACGGTGCTGACGTGCCGATGCTTGCCGCGGCAGCGGGTTGGGGCGTGACGGCGGGGACGGTGCTTTCCACATTTTATCTTGCCATCGAAAGGATCCGTTTTGCTAAAAAACGTGAAAAAAATGACACGACAGAGGCTTTGCGAGGTGGCTATCGTGTTGAAAAGAAACTGTTAAAGATCGCTTTGCCGATTACTCTTGGTTCCTTTTTGATCAGCCTTACCAAAGTGGTGGATATGAGCATGATCCTGCGGCGCTTGCAAGCGATCGGATATAGCACAAGTGAAGCCAACGAGGCATACGGCAGTTACACAACGCTTGCTATCTCTGTGTTCGCACTGTTGCCGACACTTCTCAACTCAATCGCACTGCCACTCATCCCGATTTTGTCCTCGGCAATTTCCGGCAAAGACCGTGTAACGGAGCATAAAATGATAGAGCTTTCTTACCGCATCAACGCCCTCATTGCCATTCCTGCATCCGTTGGCATCACACTGTTTGCACATCCTATTCTTTCCTTGTTGTTTGGCAGTCAGGCACAAGCGGTAGAGACAGCCGCGCCGCTGCTTTCCATCCTGGGAATATCGGTCTTTCTTTCCTGCATGATCACGGCAACCAACTCTGTTCTGCACGCCTACCGCGAGGTCAAAAAGCCCATTTATTCCACACTTGCGGGCGTACTTGTCAAAGGGGTAACAGCATATTTTTTGATTGGCATCCCTGCCATTGGTCTGTGGGGAGCACCCATCAGCAGTTTTTTGTGCAACGCGGTCATCGTGGTGATGAATATGCACTTTGTCAGTCGGTTTTGCGATGATGCAGTCGACCTCAAATCCTTGTTTGTTTATCCAACGCTTTTGTCTGTTCTCGCGGTTGGAGTCGCTTACGGGGAGCATCTGCTTCTCGTTTATCGGTTTGGGCAAAATCTTTTAACAACGCTCATACCCATGGCGACTGCGGTAATTTTGTATTTGGTACTCGGGTGCTTCTTCGGCTTGATCTGCGAAGAAGATCTTGCGGCTTTGCCAATGGGGAAGAAGATTTGCAGCTTTTTGGAAAAGTTGCACCTTTTGTCGAAAAAGGAATTTGAAAAAACTTAAAAAAGGTCTTGCACAAGTGCAAATAATATGATAAAATAGTGGTATAAAATCAAACAGAAGGAAAAAGACAATGAGACTTGATAAATTTTTAAAGGTTTCGCGCATCATCAAGCGCCGCACGGTGGCGAATGAAGCGTGCGATGCCGAGCACGTAACCGTTAACGGCAAACGTGCAAAAGCGTCTTATGACGTCAAAGAGGGTGATGTTCTTGAAATTACCTTTGGTCAAAGAACCCTGAAGGTGCGTGTGCTTGACGTAAAGGAACACGTTGCCAAGGCGGATGCATCCGCTCTTTACGAGGTTCTTTCTTAACACTCATATTTGTCCAATCCCTTGCATACGTTTATAATAAATTACGATGCAAAGGAGCACAGATATGAACACGGAAAACAAGCAATTCGAGAGCAAACTGCATACTTTATCGATCAATAACCGTCAAGGAGCGCGCATCGAGGGCGTCCTCGAGGTCATTCGCTTTGATGAGAACGAGGTCCTGTTA
Source organism: Oscillospiraceae bacterium (assembly GCA_015063725.1). GTDB lineage: Bacteria > Bacillota > Clostridia > Oscillospirales > CAG-272 > UMGS1865. Next base: position 1,892 of record SVTP01000003.1, on the reverse strand, counting down.
GAAACCGTTTGCGGAACTCTCTCAATTGACGGAGAGGGGCTTTCTCTTAGCGAATGGAACACCGAGCGCGGTTTGGCATCGCTGGATGGCAGAATTGATGCCGTAACTTATTTTGACAAGAAACAAGAGGACTCCAAATCGCACGGAAGACTCTTTGGCAAGTTTTTAAAATAGCCGATGCAGATCTCTCAATCGGCTCTGTTTTATCTTTGCGCGGCATCCTTTTTGGTCGGCTTAGCGCTCGCACTCCTTTATGATTTTCTTTATATGATGCGACTGTGGCTGATACCGAGTGAGATGCGTTATCACGTTCCGAGGATTCAAGAGCTTCGCGCATCACGCATCAAAAAGGGAAGTGTCAAAAAGCACAAATGGGGGAGCGTTGTTCTCTTTTTGCAAGACGTGCTTTTTTGTCTTGTGTGTGCGATTACGGTTATTTTGCTCTTGTATTGGCTCAACAACGGTGCCTTTCGCGCTGCAGCGCCAATTTGTATGGCAGCCGCCTTTGGGTTGTGGCACATCAGCCTATCAAAAGGTGTGCGTGTGGCATTGGAATGGCTGGCTTTTGGCATTGAAACGGTCATTTATGCACTTTTGATGCCTATCAAACGCCTGTTTGCTTTCCTTGCGGGCATGTGCAAAAGGATCGCGCAAAAGCGGCATCAAAAACGCCTCGCAAACAAGCGAAAGATCTATACCAAACAAACGGTTCAAAACTTTGAAAAAGCTGTGCAAATGCTTTTACCAACATACACGATTTCAAGGACACAGAAAGGAGACGGACGTGCAAAGCAAAACAAAAAAGCAGTTTAGCCTGAGCTTTTTAATGCGCATTTTTTTGGGACTTCTCGTCATTCTCTCCATTGGCATTTGCGCCCGTAGCATTATGCGATATAATGAGTTGAACAGGGAAGCCGAACGGCTGGAAGCGGCTCTTGAGGAGCTTGGCGAGCTTCGCGCAGAACTGATCGAGGATCTTGGCTCAGCCGAGGAGCTGAAACGCATTTTGGCGGACTATCAAGCCTATAACGAGTTGATCGATGCAGGCACGGCAACCTCCGAGGCTTTGGAGGAATATCAAGCGCAGCTTGACCGCATCCGTGAGATATTGAACTCCTCTAAAAACAAGGATTACATCGTAAAGATTGCAAAAGACGAGTTAAATCTTTACTTTGCTGACGAAGAAATCATTTATAACGATATCAATTGAGAGTGAATTACTATGGCAGAAAAGAAAAACGAAGGATATAAAATCATTACACAAAATAAAAAAGCCTTCCACGAATACTTTGTGGAAGAAAAATACGAAGCAGGCATAGCTTTGGCAGGTACAGAGGTCAAAAGCGTGCGTGCGGGAACGGTCAACCTCAAAGACTCCTACTGTTCCTTTGATAAGGGGGAGATCTTTGTTTTGGGGATGCACATCAGCCCTTATGAGCATGGCAACATCTTTAACACCGATCCCTTGCGCAAGAAAAAGCTTTTGATGCACCGCCGCGAGATCATGAAGCTGCAAGGCTTGGTGCAACAAAAGGGCTACACAATTGTGCCGCTCTCACTCTATTTTTCGGGCAGTCACGTCAAGGTGGAGCTTGGTCTTTGCCGCGGTAAAAAACTTTACGATAAACGCGAAAGCGATGCAAAACGTCAGGCAGACAGAGACATTGACCGACACATGAAGGATAAATCTCATCAAGAATAAAAGAAACGGTATGGATCAAATGACCCATACCGTTTTTGTTGCAAAACGAAAACCCCGCCACTATGGCGGGGTTCAAAAGAGGTTAACCGGTGAGAGGAAATCCTCCAAATATGTTATAATAGAAGAGACCTGCCAGTCAAAACTAAAAAACATATTTGGAGGATTTATCTATGAAAAAAGTGACCATAGA
>SVTP01000002.1 GCA_015063725.1 Oscillospiraceae bacterium | reverse complement strand
GAGTGTGGGGGTGGCGCGCTCCTCAAGGCTCGATCGATCTGCTCCTCACAATGCCCGACGGACGCCTGATTTTGGTAGACTACAAGACCGACCGCATCACCGACGAGGAGCGCGCCACCCCCACACTCCTTGCCAAACGCTTGGGCGAGGCACACGGACATCAGCTGACCTGCTATGCTGAGGCAGTGCGTGATATGCTCGGTCGCGCGCCCGATGAAATGCGTATTTACTCCCTACCCTTGGGGGCAAGCCTGAAGATCTAAACCAAAAGACGGAACAAAGAAATTCTTTGTTCCGTCTCTTTTTTATGGTTGCTTGGTGGCGTAGCCGTAGCTCCTGGCGTATTCTTCGGCATAGGAGCCCTCGGGGCAAACGATGGTGAGCTTGGCGTTACAGTTTTCAAACGCGCCATACTCGATTTTGGAAACACTTGCAGGGGCTTGCACCTCACACAAGGCAATACAACCGCGAAAGGCAAACCAACCGATGCTCTCAAGTGAGGATGGCAGAATGACCTTTTCCACGGTCAGGTTTCCTTCAAACGCGGCATCTGCAATGTGTGTAACGGGACAGCCGCCGATCTCCTTTGGAACAGACACCGTCTTTTCGCTGCCGACATAGGCGATGATGGTGATCTTTCCATCCTTGGTGGTGTATTGAAAATCGGACGGCGGTGCGGCTTCGGGAACACCCAAGGCGATCTCCAGCTCTTCAATGCGCGATTCGTATTCTACCCTTGCAGATGCGTGTGCATTCTTAAGGGAAACGATTTCGCGTTGCAGTTCGGCAACAAGATTTTGATAATACTGGGCGCGTGCCTCTGCGGCATCGATGGCGATTTGATCAAAGACGTCAAGTGTGTCGGCAGGGTTTGTGGATGGAGAATCGGGTTCCCCTTTTGGTGTGTTGCACGCGCAAAGCAGCAGCGTGATAAGTAAGCAGACGATAACGATTTTTTTCATGATCCTTCTCCTTTGATGTAGGGTTGTCCTCATCATATCACACTTGGTTTGTCGAATACAAGTGAAAATAGGGGTATGGAAAAATAATATACAAAAAAAGCAAAAAGCCCTTGACTTTTTGCCATCGATAAGATATAATAGTAAAAGGCCAACGGACCATTAGCTCAGTTGGTTAGAGCCACCGGCTCATAACCGGTCGGTCCAAGGTTCGAATCCTTGATGGTCCACCACGCAAAGCCACCCACAAGGGTGGCTTTTTTGCGTGGTGGACCATCAAGCCAGACTCAACCTTGCTCTGCAACGCAGTTGCAGAATAAGGTTCGCATTCCAAGCAAAGCCGACGGGAGCTCGCTCACAGTCGGCGCGCGCAGGAATATTGCCCCGTAGGGGCAAAGTCCTTGATGATGTATTTTCGCTTTTCTATTTACTTTTCCATTTTGATGTGATATAATAAATTTATTAACGTATCCTTTCCAAACTAAACTTTGCCTTGGAGAAATCAAAATGAAACTAAAAAATAAGATTTTATCGCTTTTTTTAGCCCTTTTTATTCTTTTTGGAATGGTTCCAACAACATTCGCAAGCACTGCTTACCAATCGGCAATCGCTGCCGTTGATGAAGATTTTAACGGACTGCCCATCGGTTTGGAGCCCGACGGATGGACGGTTGAACCCATTGGTCGCACCGATGCGGGCGTTAAGATTGTCGCAGCTCCAAAAAAAGCACAAGGAGATAACGCTATGCGTATTGAGGATAATTCAACTGAATATGCCAATCCCGCTCGCGTAACCAAAACCTTTGCGTCTGCTGCTGACGTAGAGCTTTGCTTTGACTACTACCTCGAAAGTGTTTCAGGCGCGAACGCTTTGGGCATTTGCAAGGACGGTATTGCAACCAATCAAAAAAGAGTGAACCTTGGTATCTTCCCCAACGGGGACGGCAGTGCCACACTCAAATACTACAATCCCCAAACAAAATGGGTGGCAACTGCTAAAAAAGATATGCAAAAAGAAACTTGGTATTCCTTTAAGATTGTGTCAAAAGCCAATTCCGACACGGCTGACGTTTATGTGAACGGTGAGAAGATTGGCTCGGTTTGGGCTGACCAAAGAATTGCAACTGTCGACCGCATTGTCTTTCATACCAACAACAAAGCAAGCATCAATGACGTATTTTTGATTGACAACGTTAAGGTAATTGGCCCTGCCGTTGTTAGAGATTATCCCGTAGCCGCTTGCAACGGCGGCAAATTCGGCTTTACCACTACCCTCTCCAATCTTTCGGATCTCAAATTCGCCTTAATGTCAGAGAACACATACGGTTTTTATATTGCCGCCCAAGAGGATGGCACCCTTTGCTACGCGCGTGACGATAGATGGATCCCGTTCAGCGCAAAAGGTGCAGTTCGCCCCAATGAAGCGTTGCAGATCGTGATCGATCTGCCGGATGCGCGCAACGTTGACTATGCACGCGTATACGTAAGTGGCACATACGTTGGCATGGCGATTTATACCAATCCCTGCTCGGTGGTTACCGCTATGCGATTTGAGACTGAGGGAAACGTTTCTATCAGCAACGTGTGGTCGGGTACCTCGGACGGCATCATTCAAATGCCCTCGCGCACGGAAAGCGCACCCGCGGTGTACGTTCCGGAAGTTATTCCCTCCTCTCCTCTTTTCCGCCCCCTCGATTACAATCCCGCCGTGGGAGAAATGAGCGCACACAATGAGGATGGCTACGTTGACACCAACACCAACAGCATTGGTGTGGATCTTGGCCAAAAGCAATCTGTCAATGCAATTCGTTTGTATGACGATGATGCCGAGGTAACCTCCCGTGCCAACCACTTTACCCTTTGGCAAAGCGATGACAACAAAAATTGGACCGAAATAAAGGGTTTTCACTTCAATCGCATCACCGAAGGCGGTAAGTGTCAAATTCTGTTTGAGTTTTCGGGTGTAGAGGCGCGGTACATCAAAATACACGCCGAAAAATACGAAGAGGCCGCAAGCATTTATTTGAAGGACTTTGCCTCTTGCATTCGCGCAGAGCGCCGCATTGCACGCCAATGGAAAATGGCAGGCACGTCGACGGTAGCCCAAAATGACCTCTCCCCCACCTCAACACCCATGATGCAAGTTTTCAAGCAGGAGCCCATAACGATTACAAGGGGTGACAGCGTCGGTATTTGGTTTGGTATTCACGCAGAGGTTGAGGCGATTGAATTGTGCGGCGAAGGTCTTGAAACACTTGGCAAGGATGCATTTGCCCTTTACTACAGTAACGATAACGAAACTTACACAAAAATTGAGGACGTAACACTCAGTCGCGGTAACGGAACCTTACGGCTGACTTTTGATAGCATCAAATGCGGTTACCTCAAGCTGCACGCGTTGGAGAACGTGAACGTTTCTCTTGCAAATCTTGCAGAGGGACTTGCGGCATATTCCTCGAGTGAGGTACGCACAGGACATATCATGCAATCGACCGACAGAGGTGCTGACGGTGACTTTTACGTAATGCCCGATGGTACACTTGTAGCATCCTACAACGGCTTTGCCTCCAAGGTTGGAACCTCGGGCGGCGGTGACGCATCCGACTCCTCCCTTGATGCCTTTACCTCGACAGACGGCGGCTACACATGGAGCGATGGCAAAAGCTTTTTGATCAAAAACGAAAACAGTCTCAACGTGCTCAATCCCACCTACATTTGGCTTGCGGGCGGTGAGTTGGGACTTATTTACATTGAAAAAGAAGCAACGGAAATCGCTAACATTTATATTCGCCGCTCTACCGATAACGGATTGACTTGGGGAGATGCGCAACGCATTACCGATGCACCTCAAGGCTATTCCATTACCTCTAGCGGACACCGTGTTCTGCGTCTTTCCACAGGTCGTATCTTATTGCCCGTTGGTTATTCCGCTACTGTAAACGATGTGTACGGTTCAGATCGTGCCATTGGTTACGTTTGGTATTCCGACGATGAGGGACACACTTGGCACCGCTCACCCGATGCTCTCACACTCCCCCACGCGGCACTTGAGCCCTCGGTGGCAGAGCTGCAAAACGGAAACATTTTGCTTTCCTTGCGCACACGCGAGGAGCGCGTGATTTATCAATCGATTTCTACCGACGGCGGCTTGACTTGGGCACAACCCGTCAAAACCGATATTCAGTCGCCAAGTGCTACCAACACGGTTATGCGCTTGCCTGCAACGGGAGATATTTCTCTGTTCTGGAACAATGATTTTTCTGCAAACGGCACCGACAGACGCCCCTTGACAGTGGTTCTCACCTCTGACGACGGATTGAGTTACCACAATCTTCGCAGCTTGGTAGACTGTGACTATCCCACTCCTTGGCCGAGCGTTGCCTTTTATGGCAGAAGCGTATTTTTGATGCACGGAAACGAAACACACGTGCGTGTGTTTGATATTGCAACACTCTATTACACCACGTCGGGCAAAGTAACCACTGCCGACCTGCCAAATGCCATGACCCCTGTGGCAGTGCTTGACCAAACGAGCGGTTGGCTGACGGGTGTGAGTGAGACAATGCAATATTCGCTTGACGGCGGCAAGACGTGGGTATTTGCAGGTGGAACGAGTGTGCTCCTTGATCTTGCAAAAATAAATGCGACCGAAATTTTGATTAAAGATATCGGCACGGCTGACACTGCTCCCTCCGAGGTGCAAAGCATTGCAATCCAAAAGGATGCGCCTATCACACCTCCTCAAAGCGAGCCCTCTGCCCCCTCCGATCCCACAAACACTCCCGACCAAAACAAAAAACCGACCCTCGGTGCGGGCGCAATTGCCGCAATCGTGATCGGTTCTGTGCTGGTTGTTGGTGCAATCGGTTTTGTAACCTATACTCTGTTCAAGAGAAAAAGAAAAGCATAATACACATCGGGAAGATTGATCCATACGGTCAATCTTCCCGATTTTGTTATTTTTGAATGGATTTTTCCAAAAATTCGTTAATATCCCCAAGCATTTTATCGTTGGGGAGATTGCAGAGGTCGAGGTCGGCGTCATCATAGACCTTTTGGCGCTCCTCCTCGGGGATGTCTCGTCCGTATTGCTTGCGCAATTCACCAAAGCGCGCGTTGATGCGGGCGATCTCCTCTACGCTTTTTTTGTTGTGGAAGACGGTCATATGTCCATCCTGCCCTGCATCGCTCATAGGATAAATGACGACGTTGGGATTGGTGATCTCTTCCTTGTGTGCCACAATGCCCGTAACGTCATAGCGTACAAGCTCGTCGCCCGTACCGTGCACGAGCATGACGGGAATGCCTGCGCGGTTGATGCCGTCGGTAGCAGTCAGGGTTGCGTATTTGCCAAAGAGAAACAGATTTTCAAGATAGGCAAACGGGCGCAAAAGTGCGGTCATCTTGCCCATGGTAGCGCCTGCAAAGCGCATCATCATTTGAATGGAATCGGAATACCCCGCAATGCTTGCCGAGGCTTTGACGTTGTGATCAAAATAGAGTCCTGCGGCAACGGCATATCCGCCCCAGCTATGCCCCATCAGGCACACGGGGAGTTGGTTCAGCGTTTCGTCGCTCTCGACGTAGGAAAGAGCCGCATGCAAGTCAAGCGCGGATTGGATCAGCCCCATCGTTCCCGCACCCTCGCTGGTGCAAGAGCCCGTGGCATCGTAGGCAAACACACGCCAGCCGTGGTCGACCATCCAGGTGATCTCCTGCATATAGCTTTCGTGTCCGCTATGGATACCGTGTGCAAACACAAGGAGTCCCTTGGTGTTCTCCTCGCCAAAAATGTAACCCTGCAAGCGGTTTTTGCCCGAGTAAAAGGAGACGTTTCGACGCGGATAGGCATCCTTATAATGGTCATAAAAATAGTCCATTACGGGATAGGTGGGATACTCGCCGCGGTGAAAATTCTGCTTCATGATCAGGTGCGTGGCAATGAATGCCACGATAAAGAAAAGCAACAGAACGGAAAGAAGAATGGGAATCAACATAGTATCACTCCTTGGTTGGTTTCTGTCTTTATTATACCATTCCTGCGTAAAAAATACAAGGACTATTTTCCCTTTTTGTATCCGCGATCCTCAAAAAAGCGAGCAAGCAGGGTGAGCGTGAAGAAAAAGAGAGAGATTCCGTCTGCAATTTTGATCATCAGGTATGCCGAAAACGCCCACAGAACCCACAAAAAAAGGAAGGTGCAGCCACGCAGGATCGCTCCTGTTTTTTGCGGTGTGGTAAAGGATAGGAGCGCACATTCCAGCATCCTACCGCCATCAAAGGTTTGAATGGGCAACAGGTTGAGCGCGCCGAGAAGAAGCGAGGCGCAGGAAAAAGCAATGGCGAGTCTTGTGTGCGACCAAAAAAGCGAACCGACAAGCGAGAAAACAAGGCTTGTAAGCGGTCCTGCCATGCACAAAAGCCATTCCTCACCATAGGAGAGAATGCGTCCCTTGACATCGATGCGCGCGCCGAGAAGATCAAAACGCATGGCGCGTATGGGAATGTGCATGCATCTTGCCGCCACAAGGTGCCCTACCTCATGGAGCGCCGCCGCCAAAAGACTCATTGCGGCAATTCCGCTCCTATCAAAAAGCAGCATACACAACAAATAAATCAGGGCAAGCGGTTGAATAAGCAGGCGTTTTCGTTTCACGGTTTGTCACCTCGTTTTTTTGATACAACCTATGAAAAAGAAATTTTGGATATGCAAAAAGCACGGCTGACTCTTGTGTCTGCCGTGCTTTCTTTTTACAAAAACAGTTTGCGGTATTGCTTGCCTGCAAAGGCTGCCTCGAGGGTGGGCATCAAGAGCGAGAAATCTGCCACGAGTGAGTGTGGCTTTTTTTCGGGATCGTCCTGATGCATAGGGACAAAATACACACATTTGCGCGAGAGCATTGTGGCAATGTTCTTCAGGTTGGCAGACAGTGCATCGTTGGATGCGAGTGCCAGGATCATTGGTCGGTCACACCGCAGATGCGCCTTTGCCGCCATACAGACTGCCGTATCGGTAATGCCGTTTGCCAATTTGGCAAGCGTGTTCCCTGTGCAGGGGGCTATGATGAGGGCATCGAGCGAGATCTTCGGTCCGAGCGGCTCGGCATCGGGAATGGTGTGTATGATGGGACGGTTACAAAGTGTTTCAAGTTCCCTTTGCAGATTTTGCGCCGTTCCAAAGCGTGTATCGGTGGTATAAACGGTCTCGCTGACGATGGGTTGCACCTCGTAGCCTGCCGCAAGTAAGTTTTTGAGTTCTTTTAGTGCGTGCGCGTGCGTGCAAAACGAGCCGCACAAAGCATATCCAAGCATACGTTTTACCCGTTTCCTCTCTCAAAAGTCAGAACGCCGTAGCGTCCGTAAGAATCGAATGTGCCACATCACCAAGGATCACCCCCGCACTCTCGGGTGCGCATTTTCCGGGGAGTGCGGTTGCCCAGATGGCGCACAGTCCAAGCTCCTCTGCTACTCGCATATCGATGCCGCCGGGGGCAGATGCAAGATCGATCAAAAGGCAATTTGGGGATAGTGTTTGCAAGGTCGAGCGCCCCAAAAGGCGGCTTGGTACGGTGTTGAAGATGGCGCGCGTATCTGCGTCAAACAGAGGATCTTTCCCCTCAAAAATCTGTTTAGAAGAATGCCCTGCAAGCTCGACGCGTGTGCAAACAGAGGGGCGGCGTGCATAAACGGTGACCTTTGCACCAAGCGCCCCAAGCTTTGCCGAAAGCACCTCACCGATCCTGCCATAGCCAATGACGGCGACCTTGGTGCCATCCAGCACAACGGGGAGCTCTCGCATAGCGATCTCAATCGCCCCCTCGGCAGTGGGCAATGCGTTTTTGAGTTGCAGGATCTCGCTCTCAAAGTAGTCGATATAGCGAATATTCTCTTTCTTTGCGCGCCCTTGCAAGGTCTCGCCAAGGCGACCGACAAGCCATAGCTTATCGGGGGCAGCAGAAAAGAGCATTTCCATGCGCAATCCTCCCCCGCCCTCAAGGAGCGGTGTGGAGAGATGCGTGCCGTCGGTGGACGTGGGAAGTGGGAGCATCAGAACGTCAACATCCGAGAGCCACTCGTCTGCAACCCTTGCAAATCCGGCGGCACTGTCGCCCTCACGTCTGCCCCATTCGCGCACATCATACCCCAGACGAGTAAGCTCGCGCGCTGCAAAATCCATTCGCTTATCTCCGCCCAAAACGGCAACTGTGTGCTTTTGCATATTCTTCCTCCCGACATCATTCGATACATTGTCAGTATATGAAAAAAGCCCTATTTCGACACAGAAACAAGGCTTATTTCACAAAAAAGGTAATAGGTAGGGACACGTGGACGATGTTTTGGAAAAGGTCTGCGTTCTCGATAAAGCGAAGCAGCTTTTCTTCGGTTACGTAGATCGCCGCGTGTTCTCGCCAAAGGTGAGGCACAGACGTGCTTTGGGAATTGGCAAAGCCTGTGTCGCCAATGATGACGTATTTGGCGGCATCCAGCATTTTGTACATCTTATCCGCAATTGGCGACTGCGGAACCGAGCCGTTGATGTAGGTAAAAACTTCCCCATCGACCGCAATACTGAAAAGAAGTGCATCGTGCCGATCGTGCGGCATTACGGTGTGATCAAAGGCAAGAACCTTGATATCCTCAATAGCGAGGTCATCGGCACCAAATACAACGCGAATGCCGTGGCGTTCTGCCTCTTTTGTCAACTGATTGGCAATGGCGCGCTCCTCGTCGTCGGTCGGGTGCGGCAAATGTAAGGTTTTAACACGTATGCGCCGCGCCATGGATGCGATAAAATAAGTATCGCGATTGTGATAATGCGTCAGGATCAGGTCGTCCAGCTCGGTGCTGCGCAATTCGTTGGCAATTTCAATAATCTGCATGCCTCCCGTTGCCGTACCGTCGGAAAAATCCACCGCCACACTCTTTTCTTTGTTGGTAAACAGGAGCAGATCTCCGCCGCTTGCGTGGACGAGTGTAAAGGATGTTCCGCGGTTTGGGATGTGGGTTACAGCGAGCGAGGTCAAGACGGTGATGAAGGAAAGCGCCAATGGCAAAAGAAGCCACCGCTTTACGTGTTTCAGCCTTGCCACCGCTATAAAAATGAGGGCAAGCAGCGTTGCAAGTGCGCAAATCTGCGAGAAGATATCATTGAGCGGTATGAGTATTCCCTCAATATTGGAAAACCATTCGGTAATCTCGAGAGAAACATCCCCAGCAAGGGCGGCAAGCACGCTTGCTTGCGGGATCAAAAGGGTTATTGCCGAGAAAATGAGCAAAAGGTTTGTTGGAATGGAGAGCGCCAGCGTTGCCGGGAGTGACATCAAGGACATTTCGCCAAAGAAGCGCGCCTGCAGATAAATGAGCACGATGTTTGCCGCAAGACCGACAACAACGGCTGTGATTGCGGCGGAAATGACTTTGATCCATTTTGGGGAAAGTGTCAGCTTGGCATAAAGAAGTTCCTGAACGCTATCAAATGCAGGCAAAAAGACAATGATGGCGGCTGAGGCAACAAAGGAGAGCCACATGCCCATATCTAATACGGCATTTGGAGAGAATAGAAGCATGATTGCCAGAACCGCACTGATTGAGGTAAAGGAATCATAATCGGTGTTCCAATAGTAGCCAAGCGTCAGGACGCCAAGCATCAATACAGCGCGTGCGATAGACGGAGATGCACCCGTAAAGAACAAATAGCCGAATGCAATCACACAAACCGTGATGGAGCGGATACGCTTGGGACATGCAAGCAGGCGCAAAAAATTTTCAAACACAAAGATCAGAACAGAAACGTGCATGCCGCTGAGTGCCAGAATGTGCGTGACGCCCACTCTTTGAAAGTGCAGAGACGTATCACCCGAAAGGTGGTCACGCGTTCCAAGCAGAAGTGCCGCCGCAAACTTGCCCGCTTCCCCACCAACGGCTTGCTCCAGGCGGTATGAGGCGGCAAAGTTCCATTGCGAGAGCTTGACACGCAAGGAGAATCTGTCGTTTTCGATCAGCTCGCAATTCTTCATATCATCTGAATAGATGCAAAGAAGAATCCCATCCTTGAGGGCGTTGATCTCCTCGTTCTCCATATATTTGGTCTCAAAGGGTGCGCCCACACCCGAGAGGCGGAAGGAGTCCCCCACCTGCAGGCTGGTGGCGTATGGGAACAGGAGCCGCACGTCGGCGCGGCAACGCTTGCCGTTGATCTTGTGGATCTCGGCAGTGAGCACGCTTTGGTAAGGCTTGCCGACCTCGCGCTCCAGAATGACGCCCTCGACCACGCAGTCCTCTCCGATGCGGTCCTGCCAATTTTGGTAACGGACATGGAAGAAGAGATAGGATGAAAGGAGCGCCAGCGAGAGGGCGAGAAAAACAAGGATTGCCAAAAAGAGTGCGCGTTTTTTCTTTTTGAAAAAGAGAAAAATCAGGACAAGAAGTGATAAAGTGGCGAGGATGGTGCATATCAATTGAACAGTTGCGCTCATCGAACGTGCGAGAACTGCCGCCGCGGCAAAGGCGCAACAGGCAAGGGCGAGCGGTCGCTCGCGAAAAATATGCATCAAAACACCCCCTTTTTATCCAAAATTATGCAAAAAACTGTCAAAAATGCAATTCTTTTGCCGAATAATGAAAAAAATTCTTGACAAAACGTACTTTTTATTGTATAATGTACAGGATGGGCAACAGGTGCCCATCATTACCCAAAAAACAAAATTGTTGGAGGACATAAAATTATGTTTGAAACTCTGAAGAACCTGCTCGTAGAAGAGCTGCAGCTCAACCCTGATGAGATCACTCTCGAGTCTGATCTTGCAAATGACCTTGGCGTCAACTCTATCGAGCTTGCTGATATGATTATGATCTGCGAAGATAAGTTCGGCGTTGAAATCAAAGACGAGGACATCTTCAAGTTCGTAAACGTTGGCGACGTTGTTAAGTTCTTGGAAGAAAACGCTACTAATCAATAATTGAATACTTGCATATAAATGCGGCCCGGAGCTTCCGAGGTCGCTTTTATATTGCCACAAGATCCCTTTCATTATATACCGAGTGCCGAAAAATGTCAAGATGTGCGAGAAAATACGGTAAAATATTTGGTTTTTGGTTGCATTTTTTTCTTTTGTTTGATATAATAAAGGTAACTTATGAAAAAGGGGATTTTTTATGAAAAAGCATTTCATAACAGTCGGCTTCAATCTCTTCAAGGTTTGGGGCGCGGCATGGGTTGGCTTTTTGATCTCTTTCCTCCCCATGTACATCATGCGTTTTAACAGCGCATCACACCGAGCCGAAAATTTGGTTTCGGGAATTGCGGGAGGTCTTGGTACAATGGTTGCTCTCTTTCTCTTTTTTAAATGGGAAGGCAGAAAAAGAGAGTTCCGCGTTGCATCTCCAAAGGAACTCGCCATCTACTCTGTTGCTCCCACCGTTCTGTGGGCATTGATCGGCTCTCTTTTTAAACCAAATCCTTTTTTGGTATTGACGAATGTCTTTCTCTTTTGCGATGCCGTGACCGGAATTGAACAGGTTGCCGATTATGCGTTTTTTCAGCCCTTTCCCTATGCGCTCTTATTCGCAGTCTTTTATTCTGCCGCTATTTTTGGCGGTTATCTGTACGGTCGTAAATTCAGTGACCTGTAACTATCAATTTATTGCTTAAGTAAGGAAAACAAACTATGAGAATGAGAAGAAAAAAGCACGGTGCAGAAAGAATTGCCGCGTGCTCCGAAATTTTGATCCCTGCCCCCATCTCCCCTGCGGCATATCCGCAATCCTTCTTTGCCGAGGAGCGCCCTGTGTGCCTTGAGATTGGTTGCGGCAAGGGTGATTTTGCCGTTGGAATGTCGGCAAAGCATCAGGACTTCAACTTTATTGCCATGGAGCGCGTCCCCGACGTAGCTTGTCTGGCGCTTGAAAAAGCGATGGCGGCAAAGGACTCTCGCCCCGATAACTTGCGCTTCCTCATTGGCGACGCGCGCAATCTTACCGAGTATTTCCTGCCCCACTCCTTTGATCGCATCTATCTCAACTTCAGCGATCCGTGGCCTAAAAAAGGGTATGCCAAACGTCGTTTGACACACCGCGGCTTTTTGGAGCTTTATCGCTCTCTGCTTGCCCCAGGTGGACTTTTGATCCTGAAAACCGACAACGAAGGTCTGTTTGATTTCAGCTTGGAGGAGTTCGAGGCACTGGGACTGACCATTGAATGGCAAACGCGTGATCTGCACGCATCCGAGGCTGCCGCCGAGAACGTGATGACAGAATACGAGCGTCATTTCTCTGCGCTTGGACAAGTCATTTATTCGGCTCGCGTCCGTTTTTGAGGTGATACAATGCTGAAAGATTTACTCAAATCCGCTCGCAGCTATCGCAGCTTTGACGAGCGTGTAAAGATCTCCCCCGAGCAGCTTGCCGATTGGGTGGACTGCGTGCGTTATGCGCCCTCCTCTATCAATTTGCAAATGCTCAAGTTTTGCGCCGTAACCGATGAAGCACTTTGTGCGCGTCTGCTTGGCGGCACGCGCTGGGCAGGCAAAATTACGGATATGAAACTGCCGCCCGACGGTCACGCACCCGTGGCGTATATCGTCATTTGCGCCGACACCGACGTTGTTCCCTCTGCCGACAAGTTTGACAAGGACGTTGGGATTTGTGCCCAGACTATTATGCTCGCCGCTGCCGAGGCAGGCTTTGGCGGCTGTATGCTCGGCTCCTTTTCCCCCGAGGTATTTAGGGAAACATTGGAGCTTTCCGACAATCTTATCCCCAGGCTCGTCCTGGCTCTCGGCAAGCCCGATGAGCGCGTGGAATTGGTAGGACCTGCCCTCGACGGCAGTGTGACCTACTATCGCGAGGGCGGTATTCACTACGTGCAAAAGCGAACGCTGGAAAGCATTTTGATTCAAAAATAACGAAAGGCGATTCCCCTTTATGATGCAAGAACCAAACGGCGTGCTGATTGTCAACAAGCACGCAGGCGTGACGTCACATCACATTGTAAACGTTGTGCGCCGTCTTTATAATACGCGCCGTGTGGGACACGCGGGCACGCTCGACCCGATGGCTACGGGTGTGCTTGTGGTGCTGATCGGTCGCGCGGCAAAGGCATCGGAGTATCTCTCACACGATGCCAAGCACTATCGTGCTACCTTGCGGCTCGGCCTTACGACCGACACCGAGGATACCACGGGTGCGGTTTTGACGACCTCGGAGAATATCCCCTCTTTTGAAGAATTACAAGCGATCCTTCCCCGTTTTCGCGGCAAGATCTTGCAAACACCGCCAATGTACAGTGCGCTCAAGGTTGATGGACAAAAGCTGGTCGATCTTGCTCGCCGTGGCGAGGTGATTGAGCGCGAGGCACGCGAGATTGAGATCTTTTCGCTTGATGCCACTCCCACCGATAACAAATGTGAGTACATTCTTGACGTGCATTGTTCGGGTGGCACGTACATCCGCACGTTGTGCGCCGACATTGGTGCGGCTCTCAGCTGTGGCGGTGCGATGGCATCGCTTGAGCGCGGTGAGGCTTGCGGCTTTGATCTCTCGATTGCGCGCACCTTGGAAGAAATAGAAGCAATGACCGAGGAAGAAAGATTACATTTGCTTATTCCCACCCAGCGCCTTTTTGCAGATCTGCCCACAGTTCGTCTCTCTGCCTTTTTTGAAAAGCTCTCGCGCAGCGGCTGCGAGATTTATCTGAAAAAGATCGGTGTGGATCTCCCTCTTGGCACACGCGTTGCGATGTGCGACCAAGGCGGCGCTTTCTTCGCTTTGGGCGAGGTTGGCGAGTTCAAGGGCGGTGTTGCCGTCAAGGCGATTAAAATGTTTGTGTTATAATATGTTGCCCCTTTCCGCTTGGAAAGGGGCTTTTTTGCTCTTTTTAGGAGAAAAATCAACCGTTGTTTGTTTTTTTGTCAAAAATGCGTCTATTGTACTCAACCACCGATTGTGGTATAATAAAGATAATGAAAACGGCGGTTTAGTTGCCGATGCAAAGGAGAGGATGCTATGAACGTAAAAACACTGGGAAAGCAGATTACAGCGTTGCGCCGCGAAAAGGGTGTTACACAAGAGGAGCTTGCCAAGTACATTGGTGTGAGTGCGCAGGCAGTTTCAAAATGGGAAAACGGCGGCGCTCCCGACGTGGAGCTACTACCCAAAATTGCCGACTTTTTTGCAGTGCCGATCGATGCCCTGTTCGGACGTGACGTGACGTCCTATGAGGATCCGCGCTTGGCGATGGTAAAAAGGTTGATTAATACGCCCGAGAGCGAAAAGTTTAAGGTTGCGTTTGATTACTGCTGGGACATCAACCGCTCGCTGATGCCAGGTATTATAGCTAAATTCTTTACGGGGGTGAACGACACCGTTGACTTTATGGCAGAGCGAATGAAGCCGGGCGAGCAGCATTTTTCCTCGATCCGCAACAACTACGGCTTTACCATGGCGGGGCTTGGCACCCGTCAGGAATATTTTTTGATCGTTCCCGAGCCAAAGGATGCAAACGCGGCATATCTTGACGGCATCGACTACCCTGCTTTTTTTGCACATCTTGCCGATCCTGACGTGTTTAACACCTGTGTGCTTGCCTACAAACGCCATCACAAAAACGCTTTTACCGCAGATCTACTTGTCAAAAATCTAGGCATCTCGCAAGAGAAGGCAAAAGAGGTATTGCAAATTCTTGTAAAGTATGAAATTTTGGGTACGGGCAAGGTGGAGATCGACGGTGAAATTCAGAGCACCTACCACTGCTATCCCGAAGCAACCTTTATGGCGATGCTGATTTTTGCCCGCGAGATCATCGACAAAACGCACATGGGCTCCTATCTTGCCAACACAAGAACCAAGCCGTATTGGAAATGATGCTTTGAATAATCTCTGCTTTTTTCCAAAAAAATTGCATAAAAATGCAAAAAAGGGGTTGACAAACACGAAAAAAGTGCTATAATAGGGGCATAATACAAAAAGGCGATGACCGGAAATCAAGTACAAACATTCCGCGTGCACAGAGAACTGCCGTTTGGTGCGAGGCAGTGACAGGACTGTTTTGGAAATACACTCCGCGAGCTTTGCATCGAAAGTCATTTTGTGGCAAGTAAGTTGCAACGGGTTGCTCCGTTACGGGCATAGGGTATGATGGTACCCGACGAGGTCTATTCCGTGAGGAATAGGCGAACAGAGGTGGTAACACGAAAATTTTTCGTCCTCCGAGTATACGCTCGGAGGGCTTTTTTGTTTCCATCCCATCAGAAGGAGGATTAAAAAATGGACACTATCATCATCACAGCTTTATTGGTCGTATTTTTTGGAATTATGATCGGCATTGGCGTTTATTGCCGTAAGCACTCTACCGACGTTGGCGGATTTGTGCTTGGCGGTCGTTCGATCGGCCCTTGGCTCACCGCATTTGCTTTTGGTACGTCCTACTTCTCTGCCGTCATCTTTGTTGGATACGCAGGACAGTTTGGTTGGAACTTTGGTTTGGCGTCTACTTGGATAGGTCTTGGCAACGCCTTTATCGGCTCTCTTCTCGCTTGGGTTGTGCTTGGTCGCCGCACGCGCATTATGACACAACACATCGGCTCGCGCACGATGCCCGACTTTTTTGGCAACCGTTTTGGCTCTCCCGCACTCAAAATTGCGGCATCCTGCATTACCTTTATTTTCCTCATTCCCTACACCGCTTCCCTTTACAACGGACTTTCCCGTTTGTTCTCAATGGCGTATGAGGGCGTCGACTACTCGGTTTGCGTCATTGTAATGGCAGCACTCACGGGTGTTTACGTGCTCCTTGGCGGTTACGTGGCAACGGCTATCAATGATTTTATTCAAGGCATTATTATGCTCGTGGGTATCGTTGCGGTCATTGGCTCGGTGCTGCATGCGCACGGCGGTCTCAATGCCGCCATTGAAAAGCTCGCCACGGGCGAGAACGGCGGTTGGGAGTATGCTTCCTTCCTTGGAGCTGACCCTGTATTCCTCTTGTTTGTTGTCCTTTTGACCTCTCTTGGTACATGGGGTTTGCCGCAGATGGTTGGCAAGTTCTACGCCATTAAGGACGAGGACGCCATTAAGAAAGGCACGGTCATCTCGACTGTATTCGCCGTTATCGTTGCGGGTGGATGCTACTTCCTTGGCGGCTTTGGACGTCTCTATGACGTAAGCAACTCGGTTGCAAAGGGTGACTTTGACGCCATCATTCCCGAAATGCTCTCTACGCTCCCCACCATCATTATTGCGATCGTTATTGTTTTGGTTCTCTCCGCTTCAATGTCGACGCTCTCCTCGCTTGTATTGACAAGTAGCTCGACGGTCACACTTGACTTCATCGCTCCCATTTGCGAGAAGAAAAAGAAAACGCTTGATGAGAAAAAGCAAATGTTCATCATTCGCGCGTTTATCGTGGTATTCATCGTCATCTCGGCAGTAATTGCCATTATGCAGTACCAAAACAAGAATATGCTGATTGCCCAGATGATGGGTGTATCCTGGGGTGCGCTCGCGGGCGCGTTCCTCGCTCCCTTCCTCTACGGTCTGTACTGGAAGAAGACCACGCGCGCGGCGGTTGTGACTTCCTTTGTGTTTGGCGTTGGTCTTGAGATCGTGCAGCTGCTTATCTCCATGAAGGTATTTAGCGTGGCGAACATTCCCGTTCTTTCCTTCGTATTCCGCAATTCCCTCTTCTCGGGTGTATTTGCAATGGTGGGCGGATTGATCCTGGTTCCCATTGTCAGTCTGCTGACACAAAAGACAGCTCCCACAAACACCGACGAGATCTTCTCCTGCTACGAGCGTACGGCAACCGTTACCGTTACCGACTCGCTGGGTGAGGAAAAGAAAGATTGATAAAAAACAAAAACGCGGCTATCTTCGCTTGAAGATAGCCGCTGTTCTTATTTTTAAGTAACATTTTTGGTGTATACGCGAGAGGGTTCGCCGTTGACATCATTCATGGTGGAAAGATAGGTATAGCCGTATTTTTCGTAGAGCCCTTGGTGGTTGGTGGAAATATACACCTGTTTTGCTCCCGCGTGTGCTGCTGCTTGCTCGGCAAACTGCAAAAGCGTTTGCGCGTGGCGATGCCCACGGTGCTCGGGGTAGGTGTAAACAAAACCGATCCAAGGGGTGAGGGTGGTGGGTTGAATGTCGTCTCTTTCGGCAAGGGTGCAAAAGGAAATCAATTCGTCACCCTCTGTGAGCAAAAAGAGTTTGGTTTGCTCGCCTGCAAGGGCTTTGAGTGTTCCCTCTTTTAATAGGTCATGCAAAAACGCCCCTGCCGACCAATCGCTCTTTTGAATTTGTGCAAGCCAATGAGGCTTGTTTTCGGTGGTAAAATAGTCTATGATTTTCATTTCTTTCCCTTTTTCGCTCTCCATTCGCTGGCGAAGATAATAGAAGATAATAATAGAAGGCTCCCTTGTGTAAAGGGAGCTGTCAAATGCCGTGAGTGCATTTGACTGAGGGATTGTTCTGCTGAAAATTTAACGATTACAATCCCTCCGTCACGGCTTACGCCGCGCCACCTCCCTTTACACAAGGGAGGCTTTATTTAGTTTCGCTTTATTTTTTACACACTTATAGCGTTAAAACAGAAAATAAAAACAGTGATACCAATATGGCCAAACCAATCGATCTGCATTACCGGATGCAGACCACGGAGTATCTAAATTGAGATGTAAGGATGTTGAGGTCTCTTTTTCAAGGTTGCTATGTGTCACCAAAACGCCTATGTTCTCGTTAAAATAGTATATTTTTGTTTCTGTACGATTGCGAGAGATGACTTTTGCGGAAAAGGAATCGTCTATCCAAGAGGAACATTCTTCACATTCTCGACAAGCATCAATGTCTGCGGCATATTTTGAAGTCAACAAATCGCATACAAACAGTTGCGCAATCCAAGCTACAACAACAAAAATCAAAACGGACAAAACAACTTTTTTCATTGATTTCACAAAAATCCTCCTATCTTACAAACAAAATTATCTTCTTCCCTTTTTCGCTCTCCATTCGCTGGCAAGGATGGCGCAGACGCCGACGTTGGCGTAACTGCCTTTGATGAGCATTGCCTCGCGTTGGATCCCCTCAAAGGTCATGCCCACCTTTTCCATCACGCGACGCGAGGAATCGTTGCCTTCCATAAAGCGCGCCTCGATGCGGTGCAGTCCCAAATTTTCAAAGCCAAATTCGATGACCTTTTCAAGTGCTTCAACGGCGATGCCGCGCCCCCAATATTCGGGGTTGAGAACGTAGCCGACCTCGGCACAGTCATGGTTACAGTAAAAAGCGGTAAAGCCGCAGGTACCGATCATTTTGCAGTCGGGCTCATAAACCACTGCCCAATCGTAAAACATGCCCGCAGAGTAGCGGTTGCCGAGGTATTCGAGATACTCGCGTGTAAAATCGCGGTCGGGATGCGGATTCCAAGAAAGATACTTGGTCACATCGGGGCGAGAGGCGTATTCGTACATATCGGAAGCATCTGCAACAAGCATTTTGCGGAGTGTGAGCCGCTCGGTTGCAAGCTCGGGCAGATGCGAGAAAACGCGGTAAATTTTTTCTTTTTTCATGTCTTTACAGTCCTTCTTTTTTCTACCTTTCATTATACCGAAAATAGAGAGAAAAAGCAAGCGTTTTTGCAAAAAAATTATTACATAATTTTTCGCTATCCCCTTTTATTTTGTAAATATGTGTGTTATAATATACTATATATAGTGTTTTTTGACCGAGAAAGGGGGGACGAGCAATGGAATACATTATGAACGATGTGTTGTCGGGTGCTATCGTTCCCGTTTTGTTAGGACTAACCCCCGAGGCGAGCGAAACGGCGCACCGCATGTATCGCCAGCACGGCGTGCTATCACACGTATTTTGTGACAGAATTCCGCTGGCTTCTCGCCTTTCCCTTTGCATGAAATTCCATCGCGTTCCCGCGACTACGGGAGATGTGCTCCTTTTGCAAGCGCTCTCCGATTTTGCCGATCAGCTTGGCAACGCCGACCTGATCTTGTATCTCATTCCCTGCAACGAGCATTACACCAATCTTGTTTGGGATCACGCCGAGGAATTGGAGCGCCGATTTGTAATTGCCGACCGCGCCGAGATGGATCGCGTTTGGTTTGGTGCCGCGTCTGCACCTCTTGGGGAGGTGACGGCATGAAGACTTGCACCTACCTTGGTATTCTTGGCGGTCTTGGCCCTGCGTCCACTGTATATTTTTGCGAGCTGCTGACAAGCCACACCGCTGCTACCTGCGATGCCGACCACATTGATATGCTCATCAGCAGTCGCGCGACCACACCCGACCGCACCGCTTACATCCTTGACAAAAACTCTCCCGATCCCCTGCCTGTAATGCTCTCTGAAGCGCACCGCTTGGAGCGCGCAGGTGTGGATCTGATCGTTGTTCCCTGCAACACCGCGCATTATTTTTATGACGGACTTGCACAAGGGTGTCAAGTGCCGATCCTCAACATCATAGACGAAACCTGTGCGCATCTTTCGCGCATGGGCGTTCAACGGTTTGGTCTGCTTGCCACCGAGGGCACCATTCGCGCAGGCGCTTACGAGCGTTTTTGCGAGCCTCGCGGTCTCTGTTGCGTAACTCCCACAAAGGACGAGCAGGCAATCATTACCGACATCATTTTTGGGCAGATCAAGCAGAACAAGCCTGTGGATATGGATGCTTTCCAAAAGGTTGTGACCTCGCTCCGCTCCCTCGGATGCGAAAAGATCGTGCTTGGCTGCACAGAACTTTCACTTCTCAAAAAGCTCGGCTTGGATGACGAGTTGTTCGTCGACTCGCTCGACGTGCTTGCATACCGCACCATTGTCGCCTGCGGCAAAACGCCTGTGGGCTTTCCTTCCTCGTTTGACAGAGAGGAGGTGGCGCGATGAAATCTTATCTTCTTTTGGGGAGACTATTCCCCTTTGACCACATTCCCGATTGTGAAATTACGACCTTGACCGACCACTCGGAGCGCACGAATGCCGAGAGTGTGTTTGTTTGCATTCGCGGGATGCGTTTTGACGGACATACCCTTGCTCCTCGCGCATACGAGCGCGGTTGCCGCATTTTTGTGGCGGAAGAGCCACTGAACCTGCCCCCCGATGCTTGCGTTCTTTTGACAAACAACAGCCGCAAGACGCTCTCGGAGCTTGCTTGTACCCTTTGGGGTGATCCCTCGGGTAAAATGCACGTCATTGGTATTACGGGAACCAAGGGCAAAACAACGACGGCTACTATGCTAGCGCACATTCTCAATTCTGTGGGCATTCCCACGGGATACATTGGAACCAACGGTATTGCCTACGGTGCAGTGGAGCGCACAACCGCAAACACAACGCCCGATCCCTTAACCCTGCAATCCACCCTTGCGGATATGCACCGCGCAGGCATTCGTGCCGTTGTAATGGAGGTCTCCTCACAAGGCTTGATGCAGAGCCGTGTGGCAGGCGTGCAATTTGGAACGGTTCTGTTTACCAACCTTTACCTCGACCACGTAGGAACGGCGGAACACCCCACATTTGAGCACTACCGCGCAACCAAACATTCGCTCTTCACCGATTTCCCTGCTCCGAATGCGGTTTGGAACATTGATGACCCCGCAACGCCTATGATGCGCCTTGGCTGCACGGCTTTGCGCAACCTGACGGTTTCGGGCAAAGAGAAAGCGGCGGATTATCTTGCAGAAAATATGCGCCCCTTGCGGGATGCGAACGGACTTTTCTCGCTCTTCCGCCTCATTTGCGAGAACGAGGAGCTGGAATGTCGCTTGCGCTTGCTTGGCGAGCACAACATCTACAATGCTCTTTTGGCAGTTGCCGTTGCGCACGGTGTTTTTCAGGTTCCCCTTGCTATGACGGTTGCTTCTCTTGAAAAGCTTGCCATTCGCGGCAGAGCCGAGTGCATTCCCCTGCCAAACGGTGCACTTTGTGTAATCGACTACGCGCACAACGGTGAGAGTTTGCGGCACCTGCTAACCTCTTTGCGTGCATATCAGCCCTCGCGCCTGATCTGTCTATTTGGCTCGGTTGGTGAGCGCACACAACTCCGCCGCCGTGAGCTTGGCGAGGTTGCGGCAGAATTGGCTGATCTGTCTATTCTCACATCAGACAACCCCGGCACCGAGGACCCCATGCGAATTATTGACGAGATTGCCGCCGCGTTTGGTGACAATAGAAAAGCATATATCAAAATTCCCGACAGAAGCGATGCCATCCGTTGTGCGGTATCCATTCTGCAACGGAATGACATTCTGGTCCTTGCAGGAAAAGGACACGAAGAATATCAACTCATTGGGCATGAGAAGATCCCCTTCTCGGAGCGCAACATTATCAAGGACGTTTTGGAGAGCGATCCTATTCTATTACTAAAATAAAATTTCAAGGAGGCGCTATGGCACGTTTGGTTTTTCACATCGACGTTAATAGCGCCTTTCTTTCTTGGGAAGCCACAAGGCGCGTAAAGAACGGTGAAAGTGACATTCGGCTCATTCCTTCTGCCATTGGCGGTGACCGAGAAAGCCGCCGCGGTGTCATTTTGGCAAAGTCGATCCCTGCAAAGAAATACGGCGTAAAGACGGGTGAACCGATTGCATCCGCCTTGCGCAAGTGCCCTCAATTATATCTTGCAAAGCCCGATTTTTCGCTTTATGAGCGATGCTCACGCGCTTTTATGGACATTTGCCGCAAGTATGCGCCCGTGGTTGAGGTCTACTCGATTGACGAGTGCTTTCTTGATATGAGCGGCACGGCACGTCTTTACCCCGATCCTGTTGAGATCGCGCGCACCATCAAGGATGAGATCCGTGACACGCTCGGTTTTACCGTCAACGTGGGCATTGGCTCAAACAAGCTGCTTGCCAAGATGGCAAGCGACTTTGAAAAGCCCGACAAAATTCACACGTTATTTACCGAGGAGATTTCCACCAAGATGTGGCCGCTACCCGTTGAGGCGCTCTTTTCGCTTGGTCGCGCGGCGGCGGAACGTCTGCGCGGTATGCACATTCGCACCATTGGCGAGCTTGCTGCCACCGACGTGGCAGACCTGCGCGCCGTTTTTGGCATCAAAATGGGCGAGCATCTTCACCGCTATGCCAACGGCATTGACACCTCGCCCGTACTTGCGGAGTCGGAGGAAGCCAAAGGATTTGGCAACTCAACCACCTTGGCAAAGGATCTGACCACCGCCGAGGAAGCCTATCCCATTCTGCTATCACTTGCCGACAGCTGTGCCTCGCGTATGCGCAACGATGGGCAAAAAGCCACCTGCGTGTCGGTGACCATTCGCGACACTGCTTTTCGTGACCGCTCACATCAGCAGCATCTCTCGCACGCGACCGATATCACATCCGAGATCTACGAGGTCGCCTGCCGCTTGTTTGATGATCTTTGGGATAGAGGAACGCCCTTGCGCCTTTTGGGAGTATCCCTCTCGCAACTGACACGCGAGGATGCGGCACAGCTTTCGATGTTCCCCGATGCGAAGCGCGAGCGCGAGCAGGAGCTTGACCGCTTGATTGATGGCTTGCGCCATCGATTTGGAACCGGCACCATTGTACGCGGCTCCATTATGGAGCAAAGCCGCCACGTGGGCAGAAAGCAGAAAGCAGCTTCGGATTTGGATAAGCAAAACGAAGAATAGTGTCCCTTCATTTTATGTGGGACATTATTCTTTTTTTGCTCTATTTTCTTTCCTTTTTTCATAGAATAGGATAACTTGGTTGTGAGGTGAGAGAATGCGGACAAGGGCGAGGAAGATTTTTTGGAATGCGATGCTACTGACGGCGGCGTCGCTCTTTATGCGCACGGTTGGGGTGAGCTTTGGCGTTATTGTATCTGGGCGTGTGGGTGCCGAGGCGATGGGATTGTTCTCTATTTTGTCTGGCGTTTACGGCTTTGCCCTGACCTTGGCGACCTCGGGGATCCATCTTGGTGTAACGCGCATGACGGTTGAGGCACTGGAGAGCGGTAACCGCGCGCGTGTTGGCGGCATTTTGCGGCGCGCAACAGTTTACGCCATCTTCTTTGGCTCTCTTGCGTCGGTCTTGCTGTTCTCCTTTGCCGAGCCTCTCGGTCGGGTTTGCCTCAAGGATGCGCGAACAGTGCTCCCCTTGCGTTTGTTGGCAATCACTTTGCCTCTGATTGCCCTCTCGTCGGCATGGGGCGGATATTTTTCGGCAATGCGCCGCCCTTGGAAAAACGCGGCGGTGCAGGTGTTTGAGCAAGCGGTCAAAATTGCGGCTACCATGTATCTTTTGGTGTTCCACTTTGCTAAGGATGTGGAAAGCGCTTGCTGTATTCTTGTAATCGGCGGCGCGGTAGCGGAGATCTTTTCATTTCTGTTGGAGTGGATCCTTTATCGCATCGATAAACGGCGCGCTCTTGGCAAAGAGATCTTTCACCGGTCGGGAGACACGAAAAAACTGCTTTCCATCACACTCCCCATTGCTGTGGCGGCGTATATCCGCTCGGGGCTGATCACCCTGCAACACATTCTCATTCCGGACGGATTGCGCAAAAGCGGAACCTCGCACGCGGCAGCCTTGGTGGCTTACGGCAGCATTCAAAGCATGGCGCTCCCCGTCATCCTTTACCCTGCTGCTCTGATGTATTCCTTTTCTGGCCTGCTCGTGCCCGAGCTTGCAGAGGCAGAGGTGCATGACAGGCGGCGGCATATTCACTATATGATCTCGCGCGTATGGTCACTCTCGCTGCTCTTTTCATTTGGTGTGGCAGGGGTGCTCATCTGCTTTTCACAGGAGCTCGGCGCGGCGCTTTATCCCAACACTGCGGCAGGATATTACATTCGCATTCTTGCACCGCTCATCCCCATTATGTATCTTGACACCGCAACCGATGCGATGATGAAGGGGCTTGGCGAGCAGCTCTACTCGATGAAGATCAACATTGCCGATGCAGCCATCTCGCTTTTGTTGGTGATCCTTCTTATCCCACACTTTGGCATTTGGGGATATATCATTACCATTTACGTCTCGGAGCTGTTCAACACGGTTTGCAGCATTACGCACCTTTTGGTGATCAGTGGAACGCCCGTGCGGCTTTGTAAATGGATCTACAAGCCGCTTTTTTGCATTGTTGCAGCCACTGCTCTTGTTCGCTTTGTGTTAGAAAGAGGCGCGTGGCAGATCGCATCGGTGGCGCTTTCTATCATCCTGCACATCATAGCAGTCGTTTTGGTGTATGTCATTCTGCTTCGCTTGACCAGAGCTGTGGAAAAGGATGACGTCGCGTGGGTGAAAGGGTTGTTCACACTTAAAAACAGAAAAATATCTTCGAAAGACTTGAAAACAGAAAGTTGATATGATATAATTGGGCTATAAAAAATCAGGAGGGAAAAATCCAATGAAAAAATACGTTGCATTATTTTTGATTCTTTTGTTTGCCCTTCCCTTGGTTGGATGTGTCTATGAAAATCTTGTTTTGGATGAAATGCGTTCCTATGAAGTGGCAACAGAAATTCATTCACTCGATATACATCTCAACGCTGCCGACTTTGTCATCGAATATGGAGAAACCTTTGGTGTGGAGAGCAATTTGAAGTATCTTTCCGTCACCGAGAAAAATGGCGTTTTGACCATTGTTGATAATAAAACAAAAGGTAACAGAAGCTACAACAATGCAAAGCTCACGCTTTATATTCCCCACGGCACAGTGTTTGACGATGTCAGCATTGAGACCGGTGCCGCAAAATTGACAGCGGAAACGCTTTCCACCGCGTCGCTCGAATTAAAATTGGGTGCAGGCGACGTGAGCATCAAGCAACTGAATGTCACCTCCCACGCAGACATTGAAGGTGGTACGGGTGCAATCACCGTGGCAGGGGGCACGCTGAACAATCTGAAATTGGAAATGGGCGTAGGCGAGTTGAATTTGACTTCCGCTCTGCTTGGTAACAATGAGCTTGATTTTGGTATTGGCGAGTCTAACTTGACTGTGCTTGGTAGCAAACAAGATTATCGCATTGATATTGAAAAAGGACTTGGATCCGTTACCGTTGATGGCGAAAAGGTAACAGACTTTGGCACAAGCGGAGGCGGTCAATATTCTTTGGAGATTGAGGCCGGTATCGGTGCGATCAACCTGAAATTTCGAGAAACCGAGTAAAAACAATTTGATATGATAAAAAGGTCAAAGCACCGTAGTGCTTTGACCTTTTTTGTTATTCTTCCTCGTCGTCATCTGTATGCTTTTGCGACAATTGCGCTTGCAACATCATATCCTTGACCTTCATCAAGCGCGTGGTGTTGCCGCGCTCGTTTTCGTCAAGCTTCATTTTGATGGTCTTGATGGTCTCAAGATATTGCGGCATGAGGATATACTCCAATGCGTTTACGCGGCGGCGTGTGCGCTCGATCTCCTCGGCAAGCAACTGTGCGGTTTTTTCAAGCTCTGCCAAGCGGATCAGATCCTCCAGGATCTCGTTCAATTCACGCAATGAGGAATCCAATTCTCCCGAGGTGAACGCCATGCCGTAATTGTAGCTGTCGCTTCCCCCTTCGGCGTGCACGCGCAGATGGAACACGGGAACTGTGACGCTCATCATGTTTTTGTATTCGACGGAGAGCTCGCCCTCCTTTTTGGGACAGATGAGGGCTTCCTCCAGCATTTTGGGACTGCTGACGGCACTTGCAACCGTAAAGGAACGGTAAACCTTGCCAAGGGCTTCTTCTACGCGCTCGCGCAAAAGCTTATCCTCGCGCACGACGTCCAGAAATTGCTTCATCAATTCGTCGCGCTTATCCTTGAGCAGCTTATGCCCCTTGCGTGCGGTTTGGTAGCGCGTTTGAATGCGCTTCATTTCCATACGCGTAGGGTTTACTCTCAATTCAGCCATGCTTTTCTGTCACCTCTCTTTCCGTAAAATTGCCACGTAGCTTTACGCTTTCTTTGGCCAGTATTTTTCAATCATTTCGGGCTTGATACGCTTCATTTCGCTCTTGGGCAGGATGGAAAGCAGCTCCCAGCCGAGATCCAAGGTCTCCTCAATAGAACGGTTTTCGTCAAAGCCCTGATTGATATATCTTGCCTCAAATTCGTCTGCAAACTGCGCGTAGAGACGGTCGATGGGAGACAGTGCTGCCTCACCGAGAACGACCATGAGCTCCTTTGCCTCTTTGCCACGTGCGTAAGCGGCGAAGAGCTGGTTAAGCGTTGCGGAGTGATCCTCGCGCGTTTTGCCCTCACCGATACCCTTGTCCTTCAGACGAGAGAGCGACGGCAGAACGTCAACGGGCGGCATATAGCCCTTGCGGTACATCTCGCGGGAGAGAATGATCTGTCCCTCGGTGATATAACCGGTCAAGTCGGGGATGGGGTGCGTCTTGTCGTCCTCAGGCATGGTGAGGATCGGGATCATTGTGATGGAGCCCTCGGAGCCCATTTTACGACCTGCACGTTCGTACATGGTAGCCAAGTCGGTGTAGAGGTAACCGGGATAGCCGCGGCGACCGGGAACCTCTTTACGTGCGGCGGAAACCTCACGCAAAGCCTCGGCGTAGTTGGTAATATCGGTGATGATGACCAGCACGTGCATATCGCACTCGAATGCGAGATACTCTGCAGCGGTCAGCGCCATACGGGGCGTGGAGATACGCTCGATGGCAGGGTCGGATGCGAGGTTGATAAAGAGCACGGTACGGTCGATAGCGCCTGTGCGCTTGAAGTCGGAAATAAAGAAATCCGCTTCCTCAAAGGTAATACCGACAGCCGCAAAAACAACTGCGAATTTATCATCCTTGTTTCTTACCTTTGCCTGACGGGCGATCTGTGCCGCGAGGTTTGCGTGCGGCAAGCCCGAGCCCGAGAAGATGGGCAGCTTTTGTCCGCGAACGAGGGTGTTCAGTCCATCGATGGTGGAAACACCGGTTTGGATAAACTCGGAAGGATAGTAGCGTGCGGCGGGGTTGATGGGCGTGCCGTTAATATCCATCGTCTTTTCGGGAATCAGGCGTGCGCCGCCGTCAATGGCTTCACCCATACCGTTGAATACGCGACCAAGCATATTTTGCGATACGGGGAGCTCTACGCCGTGCCCTGTGAAGCGAACCTTACTGTCGGCGAGGTTGATACCTGCGGCAGACTCGAAGAGCTGAACGAGCACGTTTCTGCCGTTGACCTCGAGTACGCGGCAGCGACGAACTTCCCCATTCGGGAGCTCGATTTCGCCAAGCTCGTCGTATTTGACGCCCTCGACCTGTTTTACGAGCATAAGAGGACCTGCAACTTCTTCAATGGTTCTGTATTCTCTGATCATTGCTATGCCCTCCTTTACTCAGTTTCTACGCCTGCAATCAGTTTATCCATCTGTGCGGCGATGTCGGCCTTGATAGCCTTGAATTCGTTTTGATAATTGTCGTTTTCAACCGTCTTTGCGCGTGCAATTCTTTCATGCACGGGCAAGGAGCAGATGTCCTCGATGTCAGCTCCTGCCTCAATGGCGCGGCGTGCGTTATCTTCATAGGTGAAGATCATATCCAAAATGCCGCATTGCTTATCAAGAGGTGTGTAGGAGTCGATATCCAGGAACGCGTTTTGCTGCAAAAAGTCCTCTCTGATGGACTGTGCCACGTCAAGCGTGAGACGGTCGGAAGCCGAAAGTGCATCCATACCGACGAGCTTGACAATCTCTTGCAGATCTGCTTCAACTTGCAAGGTCTTGAGGCAACGTGCGGTGTAGTCCATCCAGGATTTGGAGACGTTGTGCGAGAACCAGCCCGACAAACGTTCGCGGTAAAGCGAATAAGAGTTGAGCCAGTTGATTGCCGGGAAGTGACGGCGGTATGCCAAGGATGCATCCAGTCCCCAGAACACCTTAACGATACGCAAAGTTGCCTGCGTAACGGGCTCGGAGATATCACCGCCCTGAGGAGATACTGCACCGATGGCGGAGAGTGCGCCCTCGCGACCGTCGGAGCCAAGGCATACGACCTTACCTGCTCTCTCGTAGAACTGTGCCAAACGAGAGGTCAGATATGCGGGGTAGCCTTCTTCACCGGGCATTTCCTCAAGACGTCCCGACATCTCGCGGAGCGCCTCTGCCCAACGGGATGTGGAGTCTGCGATAACGGCTACAGAGTAACCCATATCGCGGAAATACTCGGCTATGGTAATACCCGTATAGACCGACGCCTCACGAGCGGCAACCGGCATATCGGATGTGTTTGCAATGAGAATGGTACGCTCCATAAGGGAACGTCCGGTTTTGGGGTCGGTGAGCTCGGGGAACTCACGCAAAACGTCGGTCATTTCGTTGCCGCGTTCGCCGCAACCGATATAAACGACGAGGTCAACGTCGCTCCACTTTGCAAGCTGGTGCTGAACAACGGTCTTACCCGAGCCGAAAGGACCGGGAACGCAAGCGGTTCCTCCCTTTGCAATCGGGAAAAGCGCATCGATAACACGCTGACCTGTGATCATGGGATCAACAGGGGGCAGCTTTTCGCAATAAGGACGGGCTACACGAACGGGCCACTTTTGAATGAGTGTGATGTTCTCAATGGTGCCATCCTCATATTTGATCTTACCAATGCGGTCGGTAACCTTAAAATTGCCCTCGCGCACCTCAATAACGGTTCCCTTTGTTTTGGGCGGTACCATGATCTTGTGCGTGATGACCTCGTTCTCCTGAACTGTTCCGTAAATATCGCCAGGGCCTACCTTGTCGCCGAATTTAACAGCGGGAACAAAGTGCCATACGCGGTCACGGTCCAGTGCGGGCACGTCGATGCCGCGTTGCAGATTGGAGCCGTATTTTTGGCGGATGTGCTCCAGCGGACGCTGGATACCGTCATAGATGTTGGAGATAAGACCTGGGCCAAGCTCAACCGACAGAGGTGCTCCCGTGGAGACGACCTTATCGCCGCGGCCGATGCCTGCGGTCTCCTCGTATACCTGAATAGATGCGCGGTCGCCGTGCATTTCGATGATCTCACCGATCAGGTTCTTGGAGCCAACGCGCACGACGTCGAACATATTTGCATTTCTCATACCCTCGGCAACTACAAGAGGTCCCGAGACTTTTAGAATTTTTCCTTCTACCATTTTGATGATGAACCTTTCTTACTTTGTCAGCTGCGTGTTATTCCTTGAACAGGATATCGGCACCAACTGCGCGCTCTACGGCAGAACGGATGTTGTTCATTCCGTAACCGGTAGAGCCGCCCTGCCCCGGCAGAGAGATGACTGCAGGCAGCGGCATATCTTTATAGCGATTCATTTCTTCTTCGATCTGCACAGCGTAATTTTCGGTGATAAAGATGGTGGCGTACTGTCCACTCTTTGCCATCGCGTGCAGTTTTTTTGCCGCTTCCTCGGCGCTTTTTACGTCCTCGACCACAAAGCCGAGAGCCATAAAGCCAAGCACCGTGTCACGGTCTCCGATAATTCCGATCTTATACATAGCTATCACGAATCCTTTCGCGAATAGTAGCGGTAGGGATCCCCGCCTCCTTGCCCGAGAGCAGGATGCGCAGATTTTTGACCTCGTACTCGTGTGCCGCGAGGAATGCGATCATGACCTCGAGCCCCATGGGTACGAATTTGTTTTCCATAATCAACGACATCCATTGGTTATCGGCAAGCTTTTCGGCGCTGCTGAGCGTCGCATCGCTCTTGGCGAATCCCTCGGCAAAGCGAGAATACTCCGAATAACGGAGAGATTCCCACATGGCATCCTCGCCCTTTTCCAAAGCCTCCGTCAGGCTCTCAAGCGTGAGCTTTCCGCCCTCAAGGAACGCATCGGCAAAGAGCACCTTGCCTACTTCCCCGCTCTTCATGCGCAAAATGCGCAGTACGATCATCACGTTGAGCAGGTCGATGCGCGTTTGTACCAAGCGAATAACGAATGCCTCTCCCGATGCCTTTGCGGCATCCAGCATATCGCGCCAGCACGCCTTGTCCAAAATCAGGTCGATGACCTGCGGATTTTTGGTCTTGGCGTATTCGTCCATTGCGGTTTGTGCGGACGCCTGCAGATTTGCAGGAAGTCCCTCGTAGCTACCCGTCTCTACCATTTTGACGATATCGGTCGTGGAAAGCGTGCCGAAATCGAAAAGCATAGAGGTGGGATCGATGCCGCGGATGTGCGCCTTTTGTGCCGCCTTGAGGTTGTTGCAATCGTATGGATAGAGCCACAGGCGAAGCGCATCCGAGTCGGGTGCGAGCTCGCCAAGGCGCTCGTATGCACCTTTGAGGATGCCAAGGAGTGTTTCCTCGCGCATGGGCTTTCCGCTCTCACTGTTGCGAACGATTTGAACGCCCCAGTCGGAAAGGAGCTCCCACGCCTCATCGGTGGTTTTGGTATTCAGCAATCTATCGATGCGCTCACGCCCGATGATCGCGTTTTCCAGTGTGCGTATATTGGCACTGCCAAATAAATAGTCAGCCATTCCCTGCGCACTCCTTTTTCTTATGTTCTTGCCTCGAACAGTGTGCGTGCTACCTCGGATTCAAGGCTCTCGCGCAACTGTGCGAACAGGATGGAGAGTGAGCAATTGGATTCGACACTGCCGCAGCGCAGGATAAGACCGCCCTCGATGTTAGCGGTTTGTTGGGAGAGTGTCAGGCGAGCAAGCTTTTCGCCGGATACCTTTCCGGAAAGATGCGCCTTTGTGCCCTCCACTACCGTTTTGCCCGAACGGTCGCGGTCGCGCTGATTGAAAATGACCTCGTAGGCTTCAGGGACAAGCGCCTCTTCCTCGCCGTAGAGGGTTCGGCTGATCTCCTCGCTCTCAAGCTGCTCGAGAAGCGCCGCGGACAAAAGTCCTATGAGAATTTCGTTGTATTTATCAAGCTCCATTGTGCGTGTTTGCTCCATAACGCCTGCAAAAACGCCGTCGATGAGGTCACTTTTTGTTTGCAGGAGCAAATTGCGCTTGGACGTTGCCGCCGTGGAACGGATGCGTGCTACGTATTCCATTCCTCCTTTTTCTGCCTCGGTGGAGATATCGGAACGGATCTTTTCGGCACGCTCGGCGTATTCGGCGTTGATACGGTCACACTCCGCCTGGGCATCCGCCAAAATCTGATCGGCTTTTGCCTGTGCTTCGGAGAGGATCTTATCGGTAATTTTATTCAGTCCGTTAATTGCCATTGCGGCCTCCTTCATTCTTATTTTCGCGTGTTCAGATAAAATCAGAGAACGAGAAGGATGGAGATGAGCAGTGCGAGAATTGCATAAAGCTCAACGAAGGATGCGGAAATAACTGCCTTACCTACAGCTTCGGGCTTCTTTGCCAGAACAGAGATACCTGCTACTGCTACTTCGCCTTGTCTCACAGCCGAATACCAACCACCGAACGCGATGGGAAGAGATGCGAAAACATAGTAGAAGCCTTGCTCAACAGTGAGAGGCTCGCCGCCGCCCATCAGACCGCTGAAAACGATGATGAGGAATGCAACTACCATGCCGTAGATACCCTGTGTCATGGGAAGCGCTTGGAGCAGCATGGATTTACCGAACTTTTGGGGTTCTTCGCAAATCAGTCCCGCCGTTGCTCTTGCAACCATGTTAACTGCCTTTGCCGAACCGAAGCCGGGAAGAACAACCGCGAGCGCAGCTCCCAAAATAGCCAGGTTATTACCTGTAAAAAGACCCTTGATGAATTCCATTGTTTTAATCTCCTTTTTGTTTTTATTTATTGATTACATTGGGTACATAAGAAGTGTCTTCCGAATATTCCTCTGCCGGAAGTGCAGGTTTGAATGCCTCGCCGCCATCCTCGTAGAATTTACCGAAGAACTCGATATATTGCAGACGCGCCGCGTGTACAAACGTACCGAGCAGGTTGATGGCAAGGTTGAGCCCGTGCCCCAGTATCATGACGATAAGCATGAAGATGAAGCCGATGGCACCCTTGGCGCCCATGCTTGTGAGCATATTGATAACCTGTGCAATAACGCTTGCCACAAGTCCGAGTGCCAGAATACGGGAATAGGATAACAGATCGGATGCAAAGCTGATGAGCGAATACAAGCCTCCCAAGCCCTTGACGAGCCAAGCGAAAACTGTCTTTTGCCCCACTCCCTTGAGGAACAGGATCATTGCAATGCCTGCGACCATAACCCAAAGTCCAACGTCCGAAAGTGTTTCGAGCAATGCCTGTGTTTTGGGTGCGAGAGGCTCGGTTGAGATCATGCCTGCCGCTGCCAGAGGTGCCATCATATCCACGCCTGCAAACATAACCCAATAGGGTACGTTTTCGCAAAGGGCTACGATGGGGTTGCCCTTCTTCCAGGTTTGTACCATATTGACTGCCATACCTGCGATCAGGTGCACCTCTCCCATTCCCAGTGCCACAAAGAGGAACGGAATGGAAGAACTGACGGGGTTGAAGAACACACCGTTGTTGAAGAAGTGACCGATGGGAGTGTTCTCGGCTTGTCCACCGAACTTATCGGGGAAAAAGTTGTTCATGATGGCAACGGGAAGGTCACCGAACCATCCGCCAAACAGAACACCCATAATGATACAGGATATGCCGCAGTAGCCAAACATCAGCATCATGCGCTTCAGTCCCTCTTTGGGATTGAGCAGCTTGACACCGCCAAAGCATGCCAGCACCAAAAGCAGTCCGTATCCCACGTCGGCAAACATCAAGCCGAAAATAAGGAAATAGAAGATACTCATAATGAGCGTGGGATCGAACGTGCCGTATTTGGGGTAAGAGTACATTTCAATGACCCACTCAAACGTGCTTGAGAAGGGATTGTTGCGAAGCAGAACGGGAACCTCGTCGCCCTCCTCGGGCTCGGAGATCTCACACGCACAGTCAAATGCGGAGAGTCCCTCAAGGACCTTCCCTTCCGCTGCCTCGGGCAGCCACCCTGCCAGGACGATGCAGTTTTGCGTTTGATAAAGCTTTTGCTTTTGCAAGCAGATATTGAGGTTGGTCGCCTCAACGTCATACAAGACCTCGACATCATCCAAGGCCTCGGCAAGATCCATCAAGGTTTCTACAAGACCTTCTTGCTCAGAGGCAAGTGTTGCCTGACGTTGCTCAAGGCGATCATACGCTGCCTGTGCCGTGGTAGAGATGTCGGAAAAGTTGATTTTGAGAAAATCACACGCGTCGAGTACCCGTGTTACGGCTTCCTCGTCCTCGCGGTGATAGGTGATGGCAAAGTATTGCGTTTTGCCATCGTCGGAGACGTCCTCGACGTATGCGCCTACCGCCTCCAATGCTGCAAAGTTGCATAATTTGACCGAACAGCTGCCAAGCTGCGTGGCAGTGTGTGCCGAACCTCCCTCACATAAGGGAGCATCGTAGTTCAACCAAGGAAGAAGGGCTTGCATCATGCCCTCGTTGCGCGTTTGCTCGGCAATGATCTCGTTCATGCGAGCCTTTGCCGCCAGAGTACGCTCAACGGTAAGATATGCGCGCTCCGCTCTGCCGTCGGCAACGAATGCCGCACGGTCAAGGCGCTGTATGCGACGACCGATGCCACCGCGGCGCGTGCTATACTTGGCAAGATGCGGCATTGCCGCCTCAATGCGGGAGATGCGTTCCTTGATTTCTGTTTGTCTTCCATCGCTTTCGATGCGTTCAAGACTCAACTCCCCTGCCTCGGGTATAGATCGTTGTATCTCAACACACTTCAGGTGAAGCATCCTACGTACAATGGCGTCTGCGTCGCTTGCGTGAGCTAGGACGGTCAGTTTTTTCATTGTACTTATCGACATTTAGATGCTAACCCCCTGATTACGATTTTTTCGGCGCTTCTTTTGCGCAGGGTTGCCTGACGGACCATTCCCGATGCCTCTTGGCGCGCCTCGGCGTCAAGACGCTCGCGCATATTCTCGGCGCGTTCACGCAATTGTGTGATAACCTGCTTTGCCGCCGCAATGGTCTCTCTCTCGGTGTTCTCACACAGAGCCTCGCCATTCTCTTTGGCATCAGCCACCATTTGTGCCGCCTTTTCTTGCGCTTCGCGCAAAATGCGCTCAGCCTCTTGTTCGGTTTGTTTAATTAGTTTGATTGATTCTCTTGACATAAAAAACCTCCATTCGGTTTCCCGTCATTTTTGTCCCGACAAAGTGTCGGAAATTTGGTATTTTTTGACAAAATAACCTTACTGATTATTATACCACAATTCCCCCTTGATTGCAAGGGATTTTTGTCGTTTTTATATATTTTTTTTATTTAACAACGATAGTATATAATATAATTGTCATCCTTCGTTCTCAATATCTTGTGTCAACGCGCTTTTGCACTGTGCCAATGGGGTGTCAAGCGTGGGGTTTTTATAAAAGATCAGCTCTCCACCCTCGGGATAAATACCGTCTGGAATAAATGGCAGATCGCGCAGTCTGATGCCGCTTTCAAAAAGCTCCAAAACCTGCGGAATAGGCAATATGCTCTCTTCATCGAGGTTCCAAATGTGCGACAGACGGTGATAGCTGTTTTGCACGTCGGTGCGCTGCCCCAACAGATAGGATTCGCAAAGAATGGCAATATGATGCTCCGTTGCCCAAGGAATCCGCATCAAAAAACGGTATTTTTGCGCACGCCAGAGGGCGCGGTCATGCAGATCGTCAAGAGATAAAAACTCACTTCTGATGCGCTCGCCGTACACCTCGGTCGCCCAGGACATACATTTGTCGCCAAGCAGTCGGTAATAGTTGCCGATGACATCCTTTCCCTCGGGCAGAATAAGCTCTGCCTCGGCACGCAGGAGCACCTGATATCCCTCGCGTACGGTTGCCCCAAATTTTTGGGTGATTGTGTTCAATATAATCGCCTCCTTTTTACCTTTTTATGAATAAAAAAGAGAAAATATGAAGGGACAACCAAAACAAAAAGCTCCCCAACTTGTGGAGAGCTTTTACGCTTTATTCCGTTTAAGCGTACTGAATACTGGTTACAATGCCGTCCTTCAAGGAAAATTGCAGATACATCCCCACCACTTCGTAGGTAATGTTGGTATCATACGTTTGATCGGGGGTTCCGTATACCGCGATCACTGCCTCCCTTGTAGTTCCGACGCGAATGCCCTCTTCGGTTGCTACGGTATCATCGTAGAGGCGAATCATACTGATCCGGTCCTTGTCTCCCTCGGGTACGGTGTATATTTCAAAGCCGGGATAGATGTAGATCTTATCGAGGCCCGTAGTGGCACAGGACGGAGACTCGGCGTAGTCGCGCCACTGACCGAGAGCCGCTACAATGGGGGCCGCCTCGGCATTGACGGCAATTTTGGTGGAGCCGCTGGTAAAGGTGTAGACCTTTTTTCCCTCTTCGGGGGGCGTGTTGTTATCCTTGCAGGCAACAAGAGAAAGCAGTGCTGTTGCGAGCAAGAGGTATATCAAAAGTTTTTTCATTGGGTTTCTCCGTTCCTTTCTTTTTGGTAAATGGCAACCTTATCTGCCCAGACGGTATCAAGTTCAACATCGCCGCGGCGGTCGGAAATGCCGTATTTTTCAGCAAGGATCTTGCCAAAATAAGAGGTCAGCTTCTCGGCTCCAAAAACGTTGAGGTGCACGCCGCCGTCATAAGTATCGGTACTCCAATCAAGACCAATTTCGGCGGCAAGGGGGATAAAGTTGTAATAGTCAACGCCCTTTTCGTTTGCCCAAGCGGTGATCTGTGCATCCCACTCGTCGTACCAATAGTACTTCCAATCGTTGGTTGGGGCTTTGATCAGGATCAATTCCGTGCCGTTCTCTTCGCAGAGCAGGCGCATTTTTTCAAGATACTCAAAGCCGATCTCGGGCAAGGTGTAGTCGACCAGAGGTCTGCCCGGTATGTTGCTCGTTTTGGGCTTGACACCCGTTTGCATCAGGTACCCATTGTGCGAGACGGTGTCACGGTGGAAGAGGTATTTCCAATCCTCCTTGGTAAGGTCGCTCCAACGGCTGTGGTAGCGCAAGAGCGGAAAAACGTAGGAAATGACGCTTTCTTCCTCGGTTTTGGACGCATAAATGGAGCGCAGCTTGCTGCCCGACCACTTCATGCCGTCCAGCGTCATGCGGTTGTATGCCTCGTTTTGCGGCTCGCCGTATTTGATGGAAAGCACGTTGAAGACCACTGCTTTAGGGTTCTCACGCTTGAGCGTTTCCTCCATGAGATAGTAGGATTGCCAGATGAGCTGCTGTGCACTGCCGCGCACGTAGGATGTAATGCCGTACTCCTGCCACAGTGTGGGCGGTGTGAAGCATTCATAGACCTCGCAGTCGCCGATGAATACAACATCATGGGGCGTTTTTTCGCGGTAGTATTCCCCAATGAGTGCGCCATCGAGCGTATCTGTCATATATTTGGGTGTGACCAGCATTTGCACAAAGCCCAGACAAAGAACGGTGACAAGCAAAATGCAGGTGCACAAAATGAGTGTTTTTTTCATACGTATCCTTTAGAATTGTTGATAGATGAATTGCGATGCGTCGTAGCCGATGCCGTATGCTCCAAAGATAAGGATGAGCACGAGGAGTGCGCAAACGGTGGCAAACCACATCACGGGACGCTTTGCCGCGCGACGGTGAACAGGTGTCTCTCTGCCAAGACGGTCAAAAAGATTGATGACGGCAATGCCGCCAAGGATCACACACCACTCGGGAATGCCAAGCCCAAACGAGGTGAGTCCACCCGTAAACAGCTCGCCCACGTTCCATTTTGTAAGCATACTGCCCCACAGACGGAAGGTCTTGGGAACGTCGCGGTAGCAGTCAAGGCTGCGGATCAATCCCATGAGCAGGAAGGTTCTTGTTGCTTGCCATGCATGCCATATGCGAGAATCGGACAGACTTGGGAATTTTTTATAGAAGCGGCGGTAAAGGGGTTCGCACTCGCGCGAGACGAGGATGACAAGACAGTTGAGCAGTCCCCAAACGATAAAGTTCCAGCCCGCGCCGTGCCAAAGTCCCGTAAAGAACCACGTTGCAATCGTTGCGGTGTAAACGGGCAAGCGCATGCCAAAGCCACGTCCCAATCGTTTGGTTGCACCAAAGGTAATTTTTTGCATTCCACGACTGACAGAGAGCGGATAAAAGACGTAATCGGTGAACCACGTGCCCATAGTGATGTGCCAGCGGTTCCAATACTCCTTTGTGGAGCGAGAGGAGAACGGACGGTTGAAGTTTTCGGCAAGTCGAATACCCATCGCCTCGGAAAGACCGATGGTGATGTCGATGCCGCCCGTAAAGTCGCCGTAAATCTGTGCAGAATACAGAAGAATGAGCAAGAAAACGTAGATGCCGTCGAACTTGTCCGACTGCTCAATGAGCGTCTTGATGCCGATCATGGCGGTATCGGCTACGATCAGCTTTTTGAAATATCCCCACACAACGCGGAACAGTCCTGCGCGGACGGTCTCGCCGTCAAAGGCGTGCTGCCCCATCAGCTGCTCCTGCAAGTCACCAAAGCGGCTGATCGGTCCTTGCAACAGTTGCGGGAAAAAGGTGACAAACAGCATCAATTTTGCGGGATTTTTTTCGGCTCTCACCTTTTTGCGGTAGACGTCGATGAGATATCCCATAGATTGGAAGGTGTAAAAGGAGATGCCAAGCGGCAAAAGCAGCGACGGAACGGTCAATGTCTTGGCATCAAATGCCGAAAGAATGCCATTGATATTCCCCACCGCAAAGGCGGTGTATTTGAGAACTGCGAGCATACCAAAGCCAAGGACAAGTCCCACAGTCAGGATACGTCTGCGCTTCTTTTTCTCTTTGGCGCGGTAGGCTTTGCGTTCCTCTTTGGAAAGCGTGGCGCGGTTTTCTTCCACATAGGCATCCTCACGGTCGGCAAAA
This sequence comes from Oscillospiraceae bacterium, assembly GCA_015063725.1. Taxonomy (GTDB): domain Bacteria; phylum Bacillota; class Clostridia; order Oscillospirales; family CAG-272; genus UMGS1865. Next base: position 72,466 of record SVTP01000002.1, on the reverse strand, counting down.
TGCTGCAGAATATGCCCTGTTAAGAAGGTTACAAACCAAGTATAGAGAATGAAGAACAGATACTCTGCTCCCGCAAAGGCATAAAAGAACAAGCTAAAAAGCAACAGAACCTTCCACTGTGAGCGACGCGGGACGAGATAATAGACTATCAGCGTCAGTGCCGCAAAGAGGATAAATGAAAAGGACGTAAATTGCATTCTGTTTTATTCTTCGTCAAGGCGTTCAATCAGCGCCCAAATGGTGTTTACGTTTTGGAAGTTTTCGGGAATGAGCTCCTCGGGGGGGATCTGCACGTCAAACTCCATACCGATCTCGGTTACAAGGCGAACCATATCGAGGGAATCGAGCACGCCCTCGTCATAAAGGTCGTCGATTGACACAAAATCCACGTCGGGGTGGAGTCCGTTCAAAATTTTGAGTAAGGTTTCCATATGCAAAACTCCTTATAGTTATCTAAATTATATTATACCTTTTTTTGATAGGATTGTCAATGTGAAATAGGAAGATTTTTGGGATTTTTTGATACAAAAAAGACCGCCGTGGGCGATCTTTTTTGGTATGGGTAGAATTCCCTTTTATTTTTTCTTTTTGAGATAAAATTTCGATTCTGTTCCTGCCTTTAGGCGGCTGATGTTTTGGTGATGGCGGGCTACGACGAGAATGCCTGCCACTGCCATGATGATCAAGGTGACAGCGTTACGGCAGCCGAGCGCGAACAGGGCTACGGGGAAAAGCACCGCAAAGCTCATCGATGCCACCGACATAAAGCGGACGGTGAACAGAATGAGGAGAAAAATGGCAAAGCAGATCAGTCCCGCGAGCCAGTTGACAAACCAAACACCTGCCAAAAAGGTGAGCACCGCCTTGCCGCCCTTGAAGCCGTACCAGACGGGAAATGCGTGACCGAGCATGCAACCAAGGAGTGCTGCTGCTGCGCCAAGCTGGGCTTCTCCATGTAAATATCCAATGGCAAGTCTTGCGGCAAGAACGGGGAGAACCGTTTTGCAAATGTCGATTGCCATAACGCCAAAGGTTGCGGGGGCAAAGCCGTGGATGCGTTTAAAATTGGTAAAACCGGGGTTTTTGCTTCCAAGCTGGCGAATGTCCTCGCCGTAAACCAGGCGAGAGAGGATAATGGAGCCGTTGATGCCGCCAAGAAGGTAGGCAATGGCGGCAAATGCGAAACAATTGAGATAAAGCATTGGGTACTTCCCTTTCTGTTAAGATTTGTTTTCGGTGTCACTCCTCTCTCCCATTTGCGAGAGCAGAATGTGGTGCGTTGTGTTGCGTACGCGAACGGTGTACATCGTCGTCCAGAAGTTGGTTACACCAACAAGTCCCATGGCAACGCCCATCCAAGCGCGCACGTCACGCCCATGATATGCCAAGAGAATGAGCACAACGCCTGCGGCGATCTCCAAAACGGCAGAAACGAGAACGAGATACCATTTTTGAATGCCGAATCGCTTCCCCTCGATTGCCATTTGCGATTTGTTGCCGCCATCGAGCAGAGTCAGGATAGATACAGCTGTTGGCAGAAGAACAGAGAGCTGAACAGGGTTGATGAGGAGCAAAATGCCAAATATGACATTGAAAATGCCGAGGGCAAAGTCAAGCTGAAATGCCAAGCGGTACATATCGTTGGAAAAATAGCCGTAAATGCCCGTAGCACCAATGATGATGCTGGCAATGCCCACGACTGTGTTGCGGAATGTGCCCGAATCTTCAAAATCCGGCACGAGTGCCAAAAGGAGTCCTGCCACCAAAAAGATGACTGCTGAGCACAGGTGCATGATCTTTGCGCTTTTAACGATGGCGCTGTTTCTATTTGCGTTGTATTGTTGATTCATATCTCTTCCCTCTCTTTACTTTGTTGATTGGAGGCATGTTTTTGGAGCGCATTGCTCAAATAGGACGTAATACACTTGGTAGCCGATTGGATCTCTTGCAGATCGGTGGTCCTGCGCGGATTGCACACCCAACGCATCAGAGTTCCTATCATGGCTTCCTCATAAAGCACGCAAAGGAGCTTTTTATCTTCTTCGGTTTCGTCAAGGTCTTGCAAATATCGCATCAGATGCGGACGCGTTTGCTTTTTGAGATAGTCGGCAAGCATCTCATACCCCACCGAGTGGTAAAGATTATAGAGTACCTTTTGATATTCGACGCAGAATGCAAAAGCTGCTGTAAGGAAATCTTCAAAGGTTTCGCTCTCTGTGCCGATGCGCTCAATACCTGCCGCAAGGGCGTATTCGAGGACCTCGTATATATCGTGGAAATAGTAGTAGAAGGTATTGCGTGTAATGCCACAGGCTTCTACAATATCGCGCACGGTGATCTTTTTGACGGTCTTGTGTTCGACCAGACGCATGGTGGTCTCAATGATCGTCTTTTGTGTCGGTTGTGACAAAAGCATACCTCCTCTCTTTTGTCTTATGCATATATTATAGCATTTTTTTTCGCCTTTTGCAAGATGGAGCGGAAAAGTTTATAATATTTGTAAAAGCATTGATTTTTTGCGCGGAATATGCTATAATGTGTTGTATTGATTTTGGGAAAAGGAACTGATTTCTATGAAATTTCTCAACAACCTCAAGGGTAGTGCTATTCTTGCTCTGGCTGCCCTGATTTGGGGACTTGCCTTTGTGGCACAGGCGCAAGCTGCCGACCTCGTCCCCCCCTTTGCCTTTAACGCCATTCGTTGCTTTATTGGCGCGGCGGCACTCTTTTTGGTGCTGGGCATCAAGCGCGCAAAGACCAAGAAGCCCATCTTCCCCTCCGAAAAGGCAAAGATGCGCGAAATGCTCATTGGCGGCATTTTGTGCGGTATTCTTTTGACGGTGAGCGTGAATTTTCAGCAATACGGCCTCTCGGTTTACCCCGACGGCTCGGCAAGCGAGGCAAGAGCAGGCTTTATCACCGCGCTTTACGTGGTGCTTGTGCCCGTGGTTTCGATGTTCTTTGGCAAAAAGAGCGGTATTTTTATTTGGTTTGCCGTGGCAGTTGCCATGTGTGGCATTTATCTGCTCAGCCTTTCGGAAGGTCTGCACAACATCTATCTCGGTGACGTCCTGATGCTTGGTTGCGCCCTGACCTTTACCTTTCATATTCTTGTCATCGACCGCTACGGCGACCCCGTTGGCCCGATATTGCTCTCAGCGTTGCAGTTTTTGTTTGGCGGTGTTCTTTCTGGGCTCCTTGCCCTCTGTTTTGAAACGGTCGTGTGGGCAAACGTGCTTGCCGCCGCACCGCAGCTGCTTTATATGGGTATTATGTCCTCGGGTGTGGCTTACACATTGCAGATCTACGGTCAAAAATACGCCGCGCCGCCCGTCGCTTCTCTGACCATGAGCTTGGAGAGCGTATTTGCCGCGCTTGGCGGTTGGATCATTTCGGGCAACACCCTCACTCCGCGCGAGTTTGGCGGTTGCGCCCTTGTGTTCGCCGCAATCGTGCTGGCACAGCTGCCGCAGTTTTTGGGGAAGAAGCAAGAAGAAGAGATAAAAGAAGTATAGCTAACGGGAATCTGAACCAAGGCTCGATTATTGCAATCGAGCCGCAAATTTGCTTCGCAAATTCACCGCGGGCGCAGGGCGCGCACGATTTTGAAAAGCGTCATCTATTCCAAAAAAGAACCCCCTCGCAGTGACGGGAATCTGAACCAAGGCTCGATTATTGCAATCGAGCCGCAAATTTGCTTTGCAAATTCGCCACGGGCGTAGAGCGCGCACGATTTTGAAAAGCGTCACCTGCTCCAAAAAAGCCCCCCTCGCAGTGCGAGGGGGGCTTTTTTGGAGCAGGTGACGGGAATCGAACCCGCGTATTCGGCTTGGGAAGCGGACACTCTGCCATTGAGTTACACCTGCTTGGGTGCCTTACAATTATAATACAAAATCTCTTAGTTGTCAAGTGAAAAACATATTTTTCTTGCAATCTTTTATCTTCTCTTTTCGTCTTTTTTTGCAATCTCTTGCATTTTTGACAATTTTGTGTTATAATACACACATCTGATATATTCCTCTTTGCGCTTAAATAAGTTTCTTGAAAAAGGAGACACGATATGCGACTTTCCTTTAAACAAATAGAGAGCATTGCCGTGGGTGCGATGCAGATTTGGGAAAATATTGACGGCGTGCATTTTTGCAAAATGACACCTGCGCAGCTCGATGCTTATTCGGTTATCGACAGCTTTATTTACGGCAACGCAAAAACCTCGACGGGTGTGCGTCTGGACTTTTGGACCGACTCGCCTTGGGTGAAATTCCGCCCCACTGTCACGGGCAAGTACGAGGTAAAGGTTGACGGGATTCTTTTGGAAAACTCTCACGCTACTGCGGGAGAGGACACGCTCATTGACGTCTCCAACAATGAAAAGCTGCATCGCGTAACCATCCATCTGCCCTGCCACGACGTGATCGCCGGCATTAAGCTTTTGGAGATTGCCGACGGTTCTGTTGCACGTCCGCACGAGTTCGCGCGCAAGTTCCTCTTTCTTGGTGACTCGATTACGCAGGGGTGGAACTCGGACGTTGAAACGCTCTCTTATGCGTATCAGGTCAGCGACCATTTTAACGCCGCAAGTGTGATTCAAGGCGTGGGCGGTTCTTTCTTTGAGCCCACAACGCTTGACCGCGGCGACTTTGAGCCCGACACCGTTTTTGTTGCCTTTGGAACGAACGATGCTCGGCGTTTTCACTCGCTTGACGCCATTCATCTGCGTTGCGAGGAGTACATCAAAAAGGTGCTCACGCTCTTCCCCGAGGCTCAGCTGTACGTCATTACGCCCATTTGGTGCGGCGATTTTGACACCATCCAGCTCCCCTTTGGACATATTCGTGAGGTGGGCGCCACCATTGCCGATGCTGCGCATCAGTTTGGCATCACCGTTATTGACGGACTGCAAATGATCCCCCACGAAAAGACCTACTTTGCCGATGACCTGCACCCCAACACCGAAGGATTTTGCGTTTATGCCGAAAATTTGATACGTGCGTTGGAGAATAAGAAGAATAATATTTAATAATCACAAAAGCCGATGGTACACACCATCGGCTTTTTGCATAGGTGAATTATTGTTTTATAGCAAGTGCTATTCCAAAATACCGCGTGCTCCTTCCACCGCTATCGCGGTCCCCCTCCCTCCCGGAGGGAGGCTTTCGCTACTCAGTTCGGCTCTCGGCGGTGTTTTCTTATGAATTGGGAAGAATAATTGTAGTCAGCGCCTTTCTCTGCCCTTCGGTGGGCTGCTTTAACTTGCCGTTGTTCAAAAGTGCAACAATGCAGTGAAGCAAGAACCATCCGTCAGAGTGGAACAGAAATTGCAGCTCGTACTCTTTGATCTTTTTCAAGTGTGCGGGAACAGACTCCAATACCGCATTTGCGTAGGGCTTTTTCAAGCTTTCAAATTCAGCTTGATATTTTTCTTTAATCCGTTCACCAATGGCAAGAAGCTTGTTTTTGATCTCTTTGCTGGACAAGATCACGATCTGCCATGCAGATTTGAAATGTCCGTCATAATCTCCGTTGGTTTTGATATAGCCGCGCTCCGCAAGCCATGCGTAATCGCGTTTGGCGACTGAATTGTATTTTTCCCAATTCAGGAGAGTGATTGTTCGCTCCTGTTCCTCGGGAACGTCTCTATCCTTTACCGATGCTCGGTTTGACCATTCCGAGTCAATTTGCCACATCATCTGGTGATCTCCCCCATTCCACATAGGACCGCACCAATTATTCATATACACATAGTCATCGGGAAGAATCATTTCATCCGAAACAACAGATGCATGAAAGATGTTATGTGCACCGTCCGGACGGATCGTAGCAACTTCCTCAAAGGAAATGCGCTTATCCATCAGCTTTTCACCGGAGCAAGCAGCAATATAAGGAATCAACGACCACAGAATAAAATTGCGATCTGCTTTGGGGGATTCGGTTAAAGAAATAGGGGCATCTGTCTGTTCGCACCGAATGTCCGGATCATCGAGAATACCGGAAGAGGTCAGTTCATCATACAGATCATTTGCAAACAACTCAGCTGCGCGCTTATACATATCGTTTTGCATGGTGAGCAGCTCTGCTGTTGGCTCGTTGATAACGAAATTAACGATATACTTCTCCCCTGTTTGCTTCAAAAAGCCGTATTCTTCAAGAATTTCTACCTCTGTCTCTACGTACACCGGGGAAACGCCAAGATCGTCGGCGATTTCATGAACCGTCTTTGCCGTATTACGCACACAGTAACAGATATTTTGCGACAGAGTGGAACGGAAGAACTCGTCCGGGGATTTTTTACCAACGTTGCCATTGATACCATAGTAATTAAATTTGATGGGATTAAATTTCAACTCACTTGTTTTTCTCATAGTATCCATACCTCGTTTCAATTCTTTTTTCGCTTCAAACAAGTGCCACTTAACCGTGCCGAGAGGGATATTCAAATCTTTTGCAATATCTGCCTGCTTGCGGTTTTCAAAATAATAGGCAACCACGATTTTGCGTTGCAGCTTTGAAAGATATGCGATCTCGCTCTGCAATTTGCGAATGGTATCGGCATTGTCGTCACTATCACAAACAGAATCGGGATCGGCGAGCAGCTCTGCCACCTCATCAATGGATACACCTATGACGCTTTTGGCAGAATCGCGATAGTAATTGTTCAAGGTGTTGTGCGCGACCGTCCAGATAAATTTAGCGTGGCTGTCGATATCGTCCTTAAACAAAAGCGCACGAAAGGCACGCAGAACGATCTCCTGCGAAAGGTCCTCTGCATCCTGCACGCTTTTGCAACGCTTGAGCGCAAATCCAAATATGGGGCCAAGATATTCGGTTATGATTTTTTCGGCATCTTGTCGTTTCACTTGTTTGTACCTCGTTGAAAGCTTTCACCCATATAGACACACAAATTGAAAAAGGTTGGAACTTTTTTATCATTATAGCATTTTTTTTTGAATTTTTCAACGGTTAAACAAAAAGCCCAACCTTCGTTTGAAGGTTGGGCGATTTTATTCAAATTAGTGCAGGAAGCAACGCTCGGTGTCTTTATCGAAGAAGTGCATTCTGTCCATATCGAAGCCAACGGTGATCTTTTCGCCGGCTCTGGTGGTGGATCTGGAAGAAACACGAGCGGTGAGTCTGCCCTCTTCACCAACGGTGAGGTAGAGGTAAATTTCTGCACCCATAAGCTCGGTAACATCAACGTCGCACTCAACGGTAGCGCCGTGGCACTTGGAGATGGAGAGCTCGTCATCATGGATACACTCGGGACGGAGTCCTGCAACAACCTCTTGGCCGATGTACTCTTGCAGAGCTTCTGCTTCTGCCTTATCCTGAGGCAACTTGAGCTCGTTGCCCTCGTATACGAAGTAAACACCGTCTTCCTTTCTGACGAGAGAGCCGTTGAGGAAGTTCATTTGAGGTGTGCCGATAAAGCCTGCTACGAAGATGTTTACAGGGTTATCGTACAGAGTTTGAGGAGTATCTACCTGTTGGATGAGACCGTCCTTCATAACAACGATTCTGGTAGCCATGGTCATAGCCTCTACCTGGTCGTGCGTTACGTATACGAAGGTGGTTTCAACGCGGTTGTGAAGTTTGGTAAGCTCGGTTCTCATGGTTGCACGGAGCTTTGCATCGAGGTTGGAGAGAGGCTCGTCAAGAAGGAATACCAGAGGATCACGAACGATAGCACGGCCGAGTGCTACACGCTGCTTCTGACCACCGGAAAGAGCCTTGGGCTTACGGTCGAGAAGGTGGGTGATATCAAGGACGCGAGCTGCTTCCTCAACCTTTTTCTTAATGGTCTCCTTGGGAACCTTGCTCAGCTTCAGACCGAATGCCATGTTCTCAAATACGGACATATGGGGGTACAGAGCGTAGTTCTGGAATACCATTGCGATCTTACGATCCTTAGGAGCTACGTCGTTTACAAGACGGTCACCAATAAAGAGTTCACCCTCAGTGATCTCTTCAAGACCTGCGATCATACGGAGTGTGGTGGACTTACCGCAACCGGAAGGACCTACCAATACCAAAAATTCTTTATCTTTAACTTCCAGGTTGAAGTCGGAAACTGCGGTAACGCCACCCGGATACTTCTTATAAATGTGTCTGAGGGATAAACTTGCCATAATCATTGACCTCCTTGGCGCCTCTTGCGAGGCATAATTTTTATCGTATATATTATAACAGATTTCCCCCAAAATTGGAAGATGTTTTTCTCCCAAAATTTCCACTTTTTTATTGTGCAATCTGCACAATATTTAAAAATTCAGGCGGTGTTCTCTGGATGGAAAACACCGCCTGTTTTTAATTTATTAAATTATGCCTTTTGGCGACTTCTCATAGTAAGGGAGATACGTTTTTTTGCGATATCAACACTGAGAACGCGTACCTTTACGGCGTCTCCAACCTTAACAACGTCGGAGGGGTGCTTGACAAACTTATCGGAAAGCTGCGAGATATGCACAAGTCCGTCCTGGTGGACGCCGATGTCAACGAATGCGCCAAAGTCGATAACGTTGCGCACGGTTCCTGTCAATTCCATGTCGGGCTTAAGATCCTCAATGCCGAGGATGTCATCGCGCAGAATGGGGGGAGGAAGCGTATCACGGACGTCACGACCGGGCTTTTCCAGCTCGCTGACGATGTCCTTCAGAGTGGGCTCGCCAATACCGAGCTTTGCGGCAACGTTGGCAATTCCCTCTCCCTCAACCTTGGAGCCGAGGTCCTTGAGGTTGCCCTGTGCTACATCCTCTTTGGTGTAGCCGAAGTTTGCAAGCAGGGTTGCGGCTGCCTCGTAGGATTCGGGGTGCACGCCGGTGTTATCGAAGATCTCCTTACCGCCGGGAACACGCAAAAAGCCTGCTGCCTGCTCGTATGCCTTTGCACCAATGCGCGGAACCTTGAGGAGCTGTGCGCGGTTGGTGAACTCGCCATTCTCCTCGCGGTACTTAACGATATTGCGTGCGGAGGTGATATTGATGCCCGAAATATAGGACAGGAGCGAGTAGGATGCGGTGTTGATATCAACGCCGACGGCGTTTACGCAATCCTCTACCACGCCACCGAGGGCCTCGTCAAGGCGTGCCTGCTTCATATCGTGCTGATACTGACCGACGCCGATGCCCTTGGGATCGATCTTGATCAGTTCTGCAAGAGGATCCTGCAAGCGTCTTGCGATGGAAACTGCACTTCTCTGCATAACGTCAAATTCCGGGAACTCCTCAGCGGCAAGCTTGGATGCCGAGTAGATGGATGCGCCTGCCTCGCTGACAACGATATATTTGGTGTCCTCGGGGATCTCTTTGAGGAGATTTGCAACAAAGATCTCGCTCTCCTTGGATGCCGTACCGTTACCGATGGCGATGACGTCAACCTTGTGACGGGTGATGAGGCGCTTCATAATGGATTTGCTCTTCTCAATCTCTTCGCGGGGCTTAACGGGATAGATAACGGCGGTGTCAACGACCTTACCGGTCTTATCAACAACTGCGAGCTTGCAGCCGTGTGCGTAGCCGGGGTCAAAGCCAAGAACGGTCTTTCCCTTCAGGGGGGACGCCATGAGAAGGTGGCTCAGGTTATCGGCAAACACCTTGATGGCGCCCTCGCAGGCGTTATCAAAGATGTCACTGCGGATCTCGCGCTCAATGGAAGGCGCGATGAGACGGTCGTAGCTATCAAGGATCGCTGCGGAAACATACTTCTCTGCAGGGCTTTGGTTGTTCAGCAGGATCTGCGAGAAGAGGTAGTTGAGCACGATTTCGGGTGCGATGGTGATGTTGACCTTGAGAAAATCCTCTTTTTCTCCGCGGTTGATGGCGAGAACGCGGTGAGGAAGCACCTTTTTGAGTGCCTCGGCGTACTCGTAATATTGCGAATATACGGAGTCCTCCTCTTTTGCTGCCTTGGTGCAAAGTGTACCAAACTCAAAGGTCAGGCGGCGGAGCTCTTTGCGGAACTCGGCGTTATCGGAAATATCCTCGGCGATAATGTCTTTTGCTCCTTGGATGGCATCTTCAACAGATGCAACGCCCTTTTCTTCATCGATGAATGCTTCGGCTTGCACCTCGATTGCGGGATCGTAGGTGGGCTCTTGCGCGATGATGAGGGCGGCGAGGGGCTCGAGTCCCTTTTCTCTTGCCACGGATGCACGCGTTTTGCGGTGCGGGCGGAAGGGACGGTAGATATCGTCAACCTCGGTAATGGTAACAGCTGCTTGAATGGCTGCTTCGATTTCGGGAGTCATCTTTTCCTGAGCGGAAATGAGGTCAAAGACCTCTTGCTTTCTCTTTTCGATGTTGCGCAAGAAGTTGAGACGGTCGTTCAGGTCACGCAGGATATTGTCGTCAAGGCTACCCGTAACCTCTTTACGGTAACGCGCGATAAAGGGGATGGTGTTGCCCTCGTCGATGAGCTCAACCGTCTTTTCGACGTGCTCGACCTTGATGTTAAATTCTTGCGAGAGTTTTTCAATAATGTTCATCGTTGTAGCAGTTCCTTTCTGTTGGGACATAGAATTTATGATTGGTTGAGCGCGGCAATTTCCCCGTCGGTGAGTTCTCGCCATTCGCCACGCGAAAGTGCGGGATCCAGCGATAAGGGACCAAAGGTGATGCGCTCGAGGTAGGTAATTTGATTGTGGACGGCTTCCATCATCAGTTTGATCTGATGGTATTTGCCCTCGGTGAGGGTGATGCGCCCTTCCCTTTCGTCTGTCAATGTAACGGTGCAGGGCTTGGTGAGGTAGCCGCCAATGTCGACGCCGCTTTGGAGTTCGGAAACATCCTTTTCGGAAAGCGGAAACTTGACGCGGAAGGCGTAGGTTTTTGCAACGTGTCGTTTGGGGGAAAGCAAGCGATGCGAGAGCTGCCCGTCGTTGGTCAGGAGCATCAACCCCAGCGTATGCTTATCGAGGCGACCGCAGGGGAACAGTCCCATCTTTTGGTATTCCTCGGGAAGAAGTGACGTCACGACTTGTTCACCGCGAGAATCCTCGGTGGCGCTGACGTAGCCGTCGGGCTTGTTGAGCATCACGTAGACGAACTCGCGCCACTTGACGGCTCTGCCGCAAAAAGTGACGACGTCGGCTATGGGATCGACCTGCATATCTGCTTTGGTGGCGGGGATGCCGTTGACTGTGATCTGCCCTGCCTTTGCGGCTTTTGCAGTTTCTTTACGGCTTGCAATTCCACATTCCGAAAGCAATTTATCCAGTCGCATTTCCCGTCCTCCTCGTATGTAAAATTCGATATTTTGAAAACTCAAAAACACAAATATATTATACCATATTTATTATATAATGTCAATAGAAATGCGATGTTTTGGGGAGTAAAAAAAGGATAGCCTATGGCTATCCTTTTTGATGTTATAAAATAATCTCCGCCAGGGCGCGGCGGTCAATTTTGCCGTTGGGAGTCAAGGGCAGGACGGGCAGGTGGCAGAGGGCGGCGGGCATCATATATTTTGGCAGATGCTCGCGCAGGTAGGCGGTGAGGACCTCCTTTTCGGTCTCGCCTGCATAAAAGAGCTTGATGCGGCTTGTGATAGGATCGTAGAGGCAGCAAGCGCGGCTGACGCCCTCGCACTTTTGTGCGGCGGCTTCAATTTCGCCAAGCTCAATGCGATGCCCCATGTGCTTGATCTGCGCGTCGCGGCGACAGACGAATACGAGCTCCCCTCTCGCGTTGCGGTAGGCAAGGTCGCCCGTGCGGTATACGCGCTCGGGATAGGCGTTTTGCAACGGATTTTGCACAAATGCTTCATCGGTGCGTGCGGGATCGTTGTAATATCCCATCGTCACGCAAGTGCCGCGCAGATAGATCTCACCGATCTCGCCTTCCTCTGCTTCGGTTCCGTCCTCGCGAATGAGCATCAGGTCGGTGTTGCGGAAGGGGTGACCGATGGGCACGGATTCGCCTTCCTCCAACTCGCGCGTAGCGGGCCAAACACAGGACATTCCCGTTGCCTCGGTGGGACCGTAGAGGTTGAAGAATTTGGCGTTTGGGAACGCTTTGCGCCACATGGCGTACTGGCTGGGCGGAAAGACCTCACTGCCAAACGCGATGGTGGTGAGATATTTGGGCGGGTTCTTTTCGAGAAGTCCCATACCCGAGATCATGGTCAGCGCCGAGACAACCCAGCAGACGGTGTTGATTTTGTGCTTGTTGAGAAAATCGCAGAGCGACATGGGAAACGCAAAATATTTTTTGGGAACAAGGTATGCCGTAGCACCGAATTTGATGACGGGCATGAGCTCCTTGAGGGGGGCATCAAAAAAGAGGGGCGTTTGGTTGGCAAAGATGCTTTCCTCCGAGAAGCCGAGCTCCTCGGAAAGGTTTTCGATATAATCAATGACCGAGCGGTGGCAAGCAACCACTCCCTTGGGGATGCCGGTAGAGCCCGATGTGAAAACGATGTAGATGGGATCAGTATCAATCTGTTTAGCGCGGATTGTTTGCAGGGCGGCATCGTTGATTTCGTTTTCGAACAAGGTTTCACCGGAGAGAATTTCGCCATCGAAATGTAAGTTTTCGGCGATGGCACTTCCCTTTTTGTCGGTGATGATTGCCGCAGGCTGTGCGTTCTCTAAAATGAGCTCGATGCGCGAGATGGGCATTTCAATATCCAGCGGCACATAAAAGCATCCTGCATACACGCAGCCGTAAAAAGCGGCAACTGTGCTCGGGTGCTTTTTCATCAGCACCGCAATGGGGCGGCGGTAGTATCCCTTCTCTGCCAGAGCACTTCCCAGTGCACGCGCGTGGTGAGAAAGCTCGGAAAACGTGAGGTGGTCGGTTCCGTCGGAATAAGCAATTTTATCGGGCAGACGGGGGGCGGTTGCCTCCAAGTATTCCAGAATATTGGTTTGCATACTGTCCTCCTCTCAATGATGATACGGGGTGAAGATTTGGGTGGACGTGGGCGGATACGCCGCATTGTCATAGGCGTAAAAATAACCTGAAATTCCGTCGGCGTTCTCGCGCCACTCACTATATTGCAACAGTTGATCATCGGTCATCAAAAAGCCCCAAGGCTTGGGCATTCCGCTCAAGTGGCAGGAGTCAAAATGATACCACTGTGGGTTGGCTTGGGTGCCGATGTTAACAAGGCTCCAATAGTGGCGCTCATTGACCATAGCCGCAATCTCGGGCGAGCGCTGAATGTCCATGTTTTGAATGCCCACGCGCTCCATCATCGCCTTGGAAAGCGCAAAATAGGTAAAGCAATCGCCGCTTCTGTTCATCAATCCATCGTAAGCGGCACGCACCCAACCACTCTTATCGGACGTGGAAACATATGCGGTGTTATCGTAAACGTAGTCATAAATGGCGCGCAGCTTTTGAACGGTGGTCATACCGTCCCAAAAAATGTCGTCAAGAATGGGATCGATGAGGTCATACAGCATTGCCTCGGTGATTTCCTCCTCATAAACCGAGAGAGTACATGTAACCTCGGTAACGTTGCCTGCGGCATCGGTGGCGCGATAGACAACGTTGTAAATGTTTGCCTCCTTGAGGTTTACGGCAGATGTATCAACGGTAAGAGTGACGCCTGCATCGCAATTATCGGTAGCGGTAACCCCCGAATAATAAGAGACTCCTCTGCCAATATAGGCAATCAAATCACGCACACCGCTGATGGTGGGCGGTGTATTATCGTTGACCAGCGTAAGAGAAGCAGTATAAGTAAATTCTCTTCCCTTTTCGTCAGTCAGCACCAGAGAAACGGGATGGGTTCCCAAAGAGGAAACGTTGTATTTTTCGGCAAGAGAGATGGTATACCCCTCGGGAACAGACTCAACAAACTGCTCAGCGCTCGGCAAAGCAAACGAGACGGGCCAGGTGAGGTTTTTGGTTTTGAGCACGGGAGCCTCAGGCTCTTTGCAGGACGGCAACAAGAAAAGAGACACTGCCAAAAGCATTGCCAAAACGAGGGTTGTAAGTCGTTTGGTGTGTTGCATAATGTGGTCTCCTTTCTGTAATATCAAATTATTGTGCTTCGCGTGAGAAAGTTTTGGTCTAACACGCTTGCGTGTTTTCTTTTTTCAAATGCTTGCTCGCGGCAAGTTTTCTTAAATTTTGAACTTACAGCAAGTAAACGCCCTTTTCGCGACAATGCTCTACTTCTTCGGGCGTCCAGTACGAGGACTGTACCTCGCCGATGTGCGCCTTGCGCAAAAAGAACATACAAAGTCTGGATTGTCCAATACCGCCGCCAATGGTGTACGGCAGTTCCCCATTCAGGAGCGCTTTGTGGAATTCCAGCTCCGCTCTTTCGGGGCATCCTCGCTCGTTCAACTGACGAATGAGCGCTTCTTCATCTACACGCACGCCCATGGAGGAAAGCTCAAGCGCGATATCAAGGATGGGATAGTAAATGATAATGTCACCGTTGAGCGTCCAATCGTCATAGTCGGGGGCTCTGCCGTCGTGGGGCTTGCCGCTCTTCAGCTTGCCGCCGATTTGCGAAAGGAAGATAGCACCGTATTTCTTTGCCGCAAGATACTCGCGCTCCTTGGGAGTCTTGTCGGGATAGCGATCCTCAAGCTCCTGTGCTGTGATAAAGGTAATGTTTTCGGGCAGCAACTTACCGATGAAGTCATACTCGTTTACAATGTAATTTTCGGTATGATGCAGGGCACGGTAGATCGCCTCGACTGCCTCGCGCAGAGTGGTCTCGTTTCTCTGCTCCTTGGTAATGATCTTTTCCCAGTCCCATTGGTCCACGTAAATGGAGTGAATGTTGTCGGTGGTCTCGTCGCGGCGGATGGCGTTCATGTCGGTGTAAAGTCCTTCACCGGGACCAAAATCATACATATTGAGTGCGTGTCTCTTCCATTTTGCAAGAGATTGCACAATTTCAAGGTCTTGTCCGCCGGGGAGGTCGAAACGCACGGTGCGTTCGGTGCCGTTGAGATTATCGTTCAGACCGCTCTCAGGGGAGACAAACAAGGGCGCAGACACGCGCAGAATATTGAGTTGAACCGACAGATCGCGTTCGAAAAAGTCCTTGACCTTTTTGATGGCGAGCTCGGTTTGACGGAAGCTCAAAAATGAACGGTAACCTTCCGGAATTTTCATCTCAGACATAACAAAACCAACCTTTCGGGGGGATTTACATAACAGTATCAATATTATAGCCGATTTTTGTCGGCTTGTAAAGAGGAAAGCTGCAAGTTTATGATTTTTTCTCGCTTCTTTTTTTCAAAAAGAAGGATCGGAGCATCGAGAGGGCTTCTTCCTCGAAAAGTCCTCCCTCGCAAATGGGGGTGGACTCCAAAGGGTATGCGGGCAATTTGACAAGACTTTCGCAAGCTCCCGCGCGTGGATCCTTTGCCGCATAAACGATGCGGCCGATGCGCGCGTTGATTGCCGCGCCTGTGCACATCGGGCAAGGCTCAAGAGTGACGTAGAGGGTGCAATCGGAAAGCCGCCAACTGCCCGTCATTTGCCCTGCTTGGGAGATTGCCAATCGCTCGGCGTGGGCAGTGGCATCGTGGAGCTCTTCGCACAGATTGTGCGTAGCGCAAAGGATTTCGCCGTTTCTGACAAGAACTGCTCCTACGGGGATCTCTCCCAATTCTGCCGCTTTTGCCGCCTCGGATAATGCAACACGCATAAACAGTTCATCACTTTGGCAGTTCTTTTCCACGGTATCACTCCCTTCTCTTTTTCTTCTTTACATTATACCACAAGAAGCAGATTTTGTAAAGAGAATAAAACAAAAAAGAAAAGAAAAAGGATGCCGCACGCGGCGGCATCCAATAGGAGGTATTTGTTATTGCGTTACGGGAACGTCCTCGGGGTGATAGAATTGCAAAGTGCCGGCAAGAATCATATTTTATATTCAACATCGTCGAATGCGCAGAAACAGAAATCAAACTAATGAGAGAAAAATTTACGATTATAGATGAAACTATAACTAAAGCAATAAACTTCTTATTTCACTTCATATACTGTGAACCTCTCTGTTTTTTAATGTTTTCATTGAGGATCATTTCAAAACACCATTCACAAAGTCTTCAAGTGGAACTAAGACATAAAACCATGTAAAGCCACCATCATTAGTAACACTGTATTTTTCCGCTACTGCCTTGTCGCTTAAGACATCACAATAATCTCCAAACATACCTTCATAACTGCCTTTTTCAACTTGTTTTCCGTCGAAATCAATTACATAATGGCGGAAAGAAAGATAGTATTGGTTTTCAAAGTAGACACACGGGATTACAAGCATCTTGTAATCATATTTTCCGATAGAATAATAAATTGTTTCGTCGGTTGAATCATTCAAATAAATAAAAGTTTGATCAAAAATTTCAGCATCAGCGATATTAATACCATTTTCAAATACCGGTTCGTAGAGGCTGAAATGCTCCATATCAGGAACAGGTTTATCACTGGGAAGAATATCGGTTACCGATAATGATCTGTTGATTTGAAAAGCTTTCTCCAATTTTATACCATTGTAGTATTCTTGAATGGCAGTCTCGTCCTGATATCTCACCCATGTGCAATCATCATAATTAAATTTCTTATTATTGTAAGCACAAACAAAATAATAATCGTCGGGATCAAAAGCAACGTGAAGCGGTTGGTTTCCTTGTTTAATATCGTAAATTTGGGTCGTAAAGGACACGGGGGGCATAAGAATATCCATATTACGCTCTTGCAAATAGGTAACCAATGCCACAATTAAATCACTGTTTTTATCCAATTCTTCACCGGTAGCCGTTGTAGGATTGTTTTGATTGTTTTCGGGCGGTGTGGTTGCTTCGGGGGGATTATCAGGTGTTGTCACTTCCGGTGTGGTCTCATCGGGGCCGGGGTTATAGTCCGGCTCGGTATTCTCCGGCGTCGTATTTTCGGTTGTGTTGTTAGGCGTGGTTCCTTCATTTTGCTTGTTGTCAGCAAAGCACCCCGAAAGGGGCAGAAGCAACAGCGCCCCGATCAGCAAAAATAAGATAAATCTTTTCATAATAACCTCCTAAAATCAAAAACAAAGCGTAAAAAGCCAAAAAGAGCGCAAAGATAGGCTATAACAGCTCTACCGTTGCGCTCTTAACTTACAATTTTTAGTTGCCCTCCGCGGTATTGTAGGTGGCATCTAAACACGTTTTGCATTCGGCAGAACTGTCTTTGCACTGTACGATTCATAACGTCACCCTCCTTAAATAATTCGGACTCATCCATATTATAGCACGTTTTTATGTATTTGTCAATATTTTTAACAAAAAATGGAAAACCCCGCCTGGGGTCTTCCATTTTTTAGTCAATTTGATAACCTTTGTTGCGCACGGTTTTGATGATTGCGCGCTCGGTGACGGTTGCGATCTTGCGGCGCAGGTAGCAGACGTGTACGTCTGTTTTGTTGGTTGTCGACTCCCCAACAAAAGCAGAAAGCATTTCGCGCGAGACGGCAGAGCCGCGATTGGCAAGCAAGCAGGACATCACCGCGCTCTCCTTGGGACGCAGGGTAACGGTCGCCTCACCAAGCGTGAGCGTGTTACCGTTCAGGGAAAGTACGAGAGCGTTGGTGTCACCCTTTTGCTCCCGATGCTCGGAAGCTTCGAGGTGTGCGACCTCCTCGCGCAAAACGCGCATTTGGAACGGGCGGTGCAAAATCATAGAGCAACGCCTTCTGGCATCCAGCCCCGACACCTCAAAGTGTCTTGTAAAGCCGACGATGCGCGTGCTCTCCCCCACCTTTTGCGGGATGGATGCGCTGTCAAGGTCTACGAGGATCAAGTCGTTCTCGCGCGCGTTTGGAGCGGCATTCATCGCGACTGAAAAGTGCATAGATGAAAGCTCCAGCTCCAACATACGCGCAAAGGTGGCATCCTCACAAAGGATCAGGATATTCCCTCTCATTTGACAACAATGTTGATGATCTTATTGGGAATGCTGATTTCCTTGATAACAGTTTTGCCCTCGATAAAGGGAACGATCTTTTCGTTTGCCTTTGCGGTTGCAATTGCATCGGCTGCAGGACAGTTCAGGGGCAGCTCAACCGTTGCGCGAACCTTGCCGTTGACCTGAACAGCGACCTCGACGGTACTATCCACAGTCTTGGCTTCGTCCCATGCAGGCCATTCTGCCAAGGAGCAAAGTCCCTTGCCACCAAGGTCTTGCCACATCTCCTCAGCCAGGTGAGGAGCGAAGGGGCAAAGCAGGCGCACGAGGATGCCAAGCTCATCGCGTGTGAGCGCACCCTTATCGTTGATCTCGTTGATCAGTCCCATCATTGCCGCGATGGCAGTGTTGAACTTAAGCTCTTCAATATCAAGGGATACCTTTTTGATGACCTTGTGAATGGACGAGGTCAGGTTGGGAGTCTCGCCACTTCCCTTTGCAAGATCCATCAAATCGGCAAATCTTTCAAGGAAGCGTTTGCAGCCCTTCATGGAGCTCTCGTTCCAAGGAGCGGCACTGCCGTAGTCCCCCATAAAGAGGACGTAGGTGCGCAGAACGTCTGCACCGAAAACGTCGACCATATCGTTGGGGTCTACTACGTTTCCGCGGGATTTGGACATCTTTTCACCGTCGGAGCCGAGAATAAGGCCTTGTGCGGTTCTCTTTGCGTAAGGCTCTGCTACGGGAACTACGCCCAGATCATAAAGGAATTTGTGCCAGAAACGGGAATAGATCATATGGCGCGTAACGTGCTCCATACCGCCGTTGTACCAGTCAACGGGCATCCAATACTTGAGCTTTTCGGGATCAGCCAGCGCCTCGGTGTTGTGAGGATCGATATAGCGCAGGAAGTACCAGGAAGAGCCTGCCCACTGCGGCATGGTGTCGGTCTCTCTCTTTGCAGCACCGCCGCACTTGGGGCACTTGCAGTTGACATAGGACTCGATTTTTGCCAAGGGGCTCTCACCGCCCTCGCCGGGCTCAAAGTTCTTGACCTCGGGCAGGCGCAGAGGAAGCTCACTGTAAGGAACGGGAACGATGCCGCACGCGGGACAGTGAACGATCGGGATGGGCTCACCCCAATATCTTTGTCGGTTGAATGCCCAGTCCTTCATCTTGTACTGCACGCCCATCTCACCGATGCCCTCTTGGGAGAGGTGCTCGATCATGCGCGCGATGGAGTCCTTCTTATTGTCAAAGCCGTTGAGGAAGTCGGAGTTGACCATCTCTCCGTCGCCTGTGTATGCGCCGGTGGTGATGTCGCCGCCCTTGATGACCTCAACAATGTCGATGCCAAACTTCTTTGCAAACGCCCAGTCGCGCTCGTCGTGTGCGGGAACTGCCATAATAGCGCCCGTACCGTAGCCCATCATAACGTAGTCGGAAATGTAGATCGGGATTTCCTTACCCGAAACGGGGTTGATGGCGGTAAGACCTTGGATGCAAACGCCGGTCTTATCCTTAACCAGCTGGGTGCGCTCGAACTCGGTCTTCTTTGCGCACTCCTCGCGGTAAGCGTCAAGGGATTCGATGTTGGCGATCTTATCTCTGTTTGCCTCGATGATGGGATGCTCGGGCGCGATGACCATAAAGGTTACGCCAAAGAGCGTATCGGGGCGAGTGGTATAGATGCGGAGCTTTTCGTCGATCTCCTTGAGTGAGAAATTGACGAACGCGCCGGTGGATTTGCCGATCCAGTTGACCTGCTGCTGCTTTACGTTGGGGAGATAGTCGACCTCCTCAAGTCCTTGCAAAAGCTTGTCCGCATACTCGGTGATGCGCAGATACCAAACGGTTTTGGACTTTTGCACGATGGCACTGTGGCAGATATCGCACTCACCGCCCTGGGAATCCTCGTTGGAAAGAACGACCTTGCAGCTGGGGCAATAGTTGACGAGTGCATTGTCGCGGAAAACAAGTCCGTTTTCGAACATTTTGAGGAAGATCCACTGCGTCCAGCGGTAGTAATCCTCCTCGGTGGTATCCACTACGCGCGACCAGTCAAAGGAGAAACCAACTCTTTTGAGCTGGGATGTAAACTTTTCGATGTTGCGGTCGGTGACGATTCTGGGGTGGAGATTATCCTTGATAGCGGTGTTCTCGGTGGGAAGACCGTATGCATCAAAGCCGATCGGGAACAATACGTTATAGCCCTGCATTCTTCTCTTGCGGGAGACGACCTCAAGGCCGGAATATGCCTTGATGTGGCCTACGTGCATGCCGTGTCCGCTGGGATACGGGAACTCAACAAGGGTATAGTACTTGGGCTTGGAGCTGTTGTCCTGTGCTTCAAAGGCGTGCTCCTCTTCCCATCTCTTTTGCCATTTGGCTTCAATCTGTTTAAAATCGTATTTCATATTTGTTCCTCCTTGTCGGCAGCCTCTGCGGCTTCATCAATGCCAACAAAATGTATTTCCTCGGCGTCGCCGTAAAGTTTTTCAAGTTGATAAAAATCGCGTTGATCGCGGCTGAAGATGTGCACCATGACGTGGCCGTAGTCGATAACCACCCAGCCGTCGCTATCTCTGCCCTCGTAGTGCAAGGGATCGATGCCGCACAGGGAGAGCTTGTATTCTACCTCACCGCCAAGGGATTTGACGTGTGTGTTGGAGTTACCCGTGGCAATGACAAAATAGTCGGTGATGACGGTTTGATCGTTGACACGAAGCACCTTGAGCTTGTACGCTTTTTTGGCATCCAGCACGTCAAAAATGGCGTGTGCCATCTCTTCGGACGTGGATTCTTGATTGATCGCGGGGATTTTTTCTTGCATTGTTTGATCCATTATTTGTATGCTTCCTTTCAATAGGGATTGAAGACGAGCGGAAGTTCCCTCTCCGCCGCCGTATAGACGTTGTGAAATTGCGGATTTTGTGTGCGGTCAAACAGACCGTCAGCATCAAAATCCAAGGGCTCGATCGAGATCTCGGGATAGGTCATCTCATTGATCTGTCGGCACGCGCCCTCGCGGTTGAGGACGTAATACCACGCGCCGCTCTGTCCTTTTACTGCCTGCCCTGCAAGCGTTTGCATGGGGACTGTCTCGGGATCGCACTCGCGTAAAATTCCGCCGATGCGGACTGCCTCTGCAATGCCGATGTCGGTCTGCACACCCGTGAGTGATGCGCCTGCCAGACGGAAATAGTCCTGCGCGCCCAAGGCGCGGCAGCGTTTTGCAAAGGCGCGCAAAAACAGCTTTTGCGCATCCAATCTGCCAAGGTCGGCATTGACATAGCCTGCGCGGTAACGCACAAAGTGCTCGGCGGTCTTGCCGTCAAGGTGCTGAACGCCTGCCTTAAGTGAGATATGCAGATCTTGTGCGGGATCGTGGTATTCCATATCTTGCGGAATATCGATCTCCACTCCGCCTACGGCATCGACCATTTTGCAAAACAGATCGAGCTTGACAACGGCAAAGTGGTGGATGGGCACACCGAGGGCTTGCGAGAAAAAGTCTTTGATACCCTCCTCACCAAGTGCCGAAAGTGCACCGTTGATCTTTTTATATGCTTTTTCGGTGTATTCCGCATAGGTATCGCGCGGAATTTGCAGAATAGATACTTGCTTCTCACTCTCGTTGATGCTGACAACAAGAATACTGTCTGCAAGCCCCGATGCGCGGTCGCACCCCATAAGGAGTATGCGCGTGATGCGGTCCTTTGGAAAAACACCTGCGGGCTCTGCCTCGCTCGGCTCCGCTGCCCCCACAAAAAAGGCGGTTGCACACAAGAGGACGGCGATCACAATGCCGCAAATTCTGATATAGCTTCTCATCATTGCACCTCACTTGGAAAATATGTAACGATGAGAGTTTTTTCAATTTTGATTACGTTTGGTTGCCTCTCTCCTCTGCCAGGAGCGAATTGCGTGCGCGGATGGTATCCTCGTCGATGGGTGCCCCCTCGGCGGCAAGATCCTTGAGCGTGTGCTCAAAAGAAAGCAAAAGCGTTGCACGCAGATGCCGCTCGCGTTCCTCCGGTGTCATCAATTCAGGCTCCGCGCCAAAAAAGTAACGGCGCAGAAGAACGCAGGATGGGAACGTGCGGGTGTCATCAATATAGTCGGCAAGGTACAACAGCTTTTCGGTCAGCGTCATTCCCTCATGCCCTGTGGTGTGCCAACGCACTGCGTTGACGATGATAGGGTCGGCAAACGTGGGAAAATCGCGTGTGATGCGTGCCGCTCCCGTTTTGGCGTGGTAGGTTTTTGGGGAACGTCTTTGCGCCTCGTCAACAGGAATACCGTAGGCTTGGCAAAGTGCTTCTTGCTCCTCGGGGGTGAGCTCCTTTGTCAGGTCATGCAACAGTGCCGCCGCACGGAGCGGGAGTGTGTATTCGGGACAGTAGAGCGCACACAAGCGTGCCACCATCTCTTCAACCGCCGCCGTATGTGCAAAGCGTCGTTCGGACATACTGCCCTTGACTTCCTCACGAAGAGAATGCAGCATTTTTTCGGTGATCTTTATCATTATGCTCTGCCTCTCTCCCCGTTAAACGTATAAATGGTTGTCACGAATGTATTTTTCTACCGATGCGGGGATGAGCCCGGAGACGTCTTCCCCATTCTTCAGCTTTTCGCGGATCAGGCTGGAGGAAAGCTCGATGGGCTCGGTGACGATGCGACGCACGACCTTGCCGTACTTTTGGTTGTAGTCGGCAATTTTTTGCACAATTTTTGCATCGAGGATGGCATCCTTTTCGCGTCGGATGTAGACGGGATAGGAGAGCTTGAAGATCTCCTCGGGCTCGCGCCATTGATCCAAGGTGAGCATCATATCGGTTCCGCAAAGCAGGAACAGTCGGCGGTCCTCGCCGGCAAGCTCGCGCAAGGTGTCAACGGTATAGCTACGTCCCTCGCGGCGCATTTCCATATCACTGACGTAAATGCCTTCAATGCCCGAGAAAGCTCTGCGGCACATTTCAAGTCGATGGGGGGCGTTCATAGAAACGTCCATTTCCTTGTGCGGCGGTGTACCTGTAGGAATGACATAGAGAAAATCCAGCCACATTTGCTCCATAAAAGCCTTGGCTGCAGCAATATGCCCGTTGTGGGGCGGCGAAAAGGTGCCGCCGTAAATACCGATGCGTGTCATTTTTGGGGCAGCTCGATAACGGGCTTCTTTTCGGATGCGCGGTAAAGAACGATCTTGCGACCGACAACCGCTACGGGCTCGGCACCAAGGCGCTCGGCAAGATCCTGCAGGAGCGTGTAGGCATCCTCACCGCTGTTCTCCAGCACGTGCAGCTTGATCAGCTCGCGCGCCTCGAGCGCATCGGAAACGGTTTTGAGAAGATTCTCGGTGAGCCCCCCCTTGCCGATCTGCATAATGGTGGGCAGAGGGTTGGCAAGACTGCGCAAATAGGCTCTTTGCTTAGATGTGATCATAAAAATCCTTTCGACGGGTTACATTCCAGCCATGCTTTTCGAGGGTTTCTACGATCTCCTCGTCAATGACGGAAACAAACCTGATAAACTGTTTTTGGTCAAGATAAATGTCAACAACGCCAACATCCTCGCCAAGGGCGACGGACTGGACGTCTTTTTGGGAAAGCTCCAGTGCTGGCTTTTCTTTCTCGTCGGAAAGAAGCACCATGTTGCTCTCGGTCAGAAGGAAAAATCCCCCGACCATTCCCCGCTTTGCCAGAAAGCGCACGGGAGCATCCAGAAGAATGGTGCGCCCAAGCGATTCTTTAAACCTCTTGTAAGGCAAAAGCTTGATATACATAAAGAGAGGCAACAGCACGGATGCCAGAAGTGCCACAACGGCACCTGTCAGGACGGCGTATCTCCAATCGATATTGGTGAACATCGCCATGATCGCACCCACGATAATGCCCATGCGGATGGCAGTGGAGCGAATGGTGGGAGCAGTGAAAAATTCGCTAAATTTCATATTTTTGTTGTTACAGATACTCTTTCAATTTTTTTGCAAATGCACGAATGGCGATACCGCGGTGAGACACCGAGTGCTTTTGGGCAGGTGTGACCTCGGCAAAGGTTTTGCCAAACTGCGGAAAATAGAACAACGGATCGTAGCCAAAGCCGCCCGTACCGTGATACTCACGCAAGAGGATGCCGCGGGACTCGCCGCGCACCACAAACTCGCGCCCATCGGGAAAAGCGCAGGCAACGGCACAAACGTATGCCCCACCGCGCTCCCCGTCGGGTACGTCACGCAGATTGTAAAGCAGGCATTGGTTGTTGCCCTCGTCGTCGTGATCTCCCGCAAAATGACATTTTGCCGCATATCGCGCGCTGTATACGCCGGGCTCTCCGCCAAGGGCGTCAACGGTCAGTCCCGAATCATCGGCAACGCCGATGTATCCGCTCTCTGCCGCGACGCGCGCCTTGATGAGTGCGTTCTCCTCAAAGGTGGTGCCGTTCTCTTCGATGTCGCCCACAATGCCGACATCATCGAGCGAGAGCACCTCAACGTCTGCGAGAAGCTCGGAGAGCAGCTGGCGCAATTCTTCTATTTTCTTTTTGTTTCGGGATGCAAGAACGATCTTCAAAACAGTTCTCCTTACTCAAACAAAGCCTTGACAAACTCGCTCTGGTCGAACTCCTGCATATCGTCGAGCTTCTCTCCCACGCCGATAAATTTGACGGGAATATTGAGCTCACGGCGAATGGAGATAACGATGCCGCCCTTGGCAGTTCCGTCGAGCTTATTCAAAATAAGACCGGTAAGCTGTGCGGCATTTTTGAACTCCTTGGCTTGCAGGATAGCGTTCTGACCTGTGGTAGCATCAAGCACCAACAGGTTCTCACGAGAAACACCGGGAAGCTCGCGGTCGATGACACGATTGATCTTTGCAAGCTCGTTCATCAGGTTTGTCTTATTGTGCAGACGTCCTGCGGTGTCGATGATAAGAACGTCAGCTTTTTTATTCTTTGCCACGTGGCAAGCATCAAATACAACGGCGGCAGGATCACTGCCCTCGTTTTGACGGACAAGCTCGACCTTGGCACGCTCGCACCAAACGGCAAGCTGATCGATGGCGGCGGCACGGAAGGTATCAGCCGCGGCAACAATGACCTTTTTGCCCTCTTTGCGCAGGCGGTTGGAGATCTTACCAATGGACGTGGTCTTACCAACGCCGTTGACACCGATAACAAGGATGACAGAGGGCGAGGTTTCAAGCTTGAGGTCTTCCCCCTCACCGATCATTCCCTCAAGAATGGTATGCAGGGTTTTTGTGACCTGTTCCTTTTCTTTTAGGCGTCCGTCCTTGATCTGCTCGCGAAGCTCATCGATGATATCCTCGGCGGCATTGACGCCAACGTCGGCACAGATGAGGATCTCTTCGAGCTCTTCGAGAAGGTCCTCGTCAACCTTGACAAAGTTTTTGAGCAGATCGTCTATTTGTCCAAATAATGCATTTTTGGTTTTGGTGAGCCCTTCACGAACGCGGCTCCAAAAAGACTTCTTCTCTTTTTTACGCGTTTCCTCGGTCATGACCTCGGGCTCTTCTTCTGCAGTCTTGGCTTCTGCTTCGGCTTTTGCTTTGGCTTCTGCCTCGGCTTGTGCCTTGGCTTCCGCTTCGGCTTTTGCTTTGGCTTCTGCTTCGGCTTTTGCTTTGGCTTCTGCCTCGGCTTTTGCTTTGGCTTCTGCCTCTGCTTTTGCCTTGGCTTCTGCCTCGGCTTTTGCCTTGGCTTCCGCTTCGGCTTTTGCCTTGGCTTCTGCCTTGGCTTCCGCTTCGGCTTTTGCCTTAGCTTCTGCTTCGGCTTTTGCCTTAGCTTCTGCTTCGGCTTGTGCCTTGGCTTCTGCCTCGGCTTTTGCTTTGGCTTCTGCCTCGGCTTTTGCTTTGGCTTCTGCCTCGGCTTTTGCTTTGGCTTCTGCCTCGGCTTTTGCTTTGGCTTCTGCTTCGGCTTTTGCTTTGGCTTCTGCCTCGGCTTTTGCCTTTGCTTCTGCTTCGGCTTTTGCTTTGGCTTCTGCCTCTGCCTTTGCCTTGGCTTCCGCTTCGGCTTTTGCCTTGGCTTCTGCTTCGGCTTTTGCCTTGGCTTCTGCTTCGGCTTTTGCCTTGGCTTCTGCCTCGGCTTTTGCTTTGGCTTCTGCCTCGGCTTTTGCTTTGGCTTCTGCCTCGGCTTTTGCTTTGGCTTCTGCCTCGGCTTTTGCCTTGGCTTCTGCCTCGGCTTTTGCTTTGGCTTCTGCCTCGGCCTTTGCGGCCTCTATTTTACGGAGTTCCTCTTGGGCTTGTTGTTCTTGTTCGCGCTTCTTTTTGCCAAAGAGCTTATCCAAAAATCCCATTCCACTCTTCTCCTTCTTTCTTGGAAATATCATTTACGTCCAGCATCAGGATCTTGGAGATACCGTGCTCGGGCATGGTTACGCCGTAGAGTCTATCGGCAGCAGCCATTGTACCGCGGCGGTGCGTGATCATGATGAACTGCGTGCCGTGGGAATAGCGCTTGATGTACTGTGCCAAACGCTCGACGTTGACCTCGTCCAACGCTGCCTCGATCTCGTCCAGAATGCAGAACGGTGTGGGGTTGACCTGAATGGTTGCAAAGAACAGTGCAACACCGACAAATGCCTGCTCACCACCGGAGAGTTGCATCAGGTTTTTGATAATCTTGCCGGGAGGTGCGGCTTTGATCTCGATTCCGCTCTCGAGTACGTTCTCGGGATCGGAGAGAGAAAGCTCGGCAGAGCCACCGCCAAACAGCTCGGCAAAGACCTTGCCGAAGTGCTCGTTGATCTTGTTGAAGGAATCGATAAAGGATGCCTTCATTTCAACCTCGAGCTGGCTGATGATGCCGTTGAGTTCTTTTCTTGCGGCTTCCAGGTCGCCTATTTGTGCGCTCATGTAATCGTAGCGCACCTTGACTTCTTCGTATTTGTTCACTGCGTCAAGGTCAACGTGACCGATAACACGCAGCTTGTTGCGGCACTCGGTTTGCAGTGCCATCATTTCGGCGCGATTCTCCTTGGTGATGGGAGGATAGCCGAGAGCCACCGCATCGGTGCGGGTGAGCTCGTAGTCATCCCAAAGCTTTGTGGCAAGCTTATCCTGCGTATCGCGCAGATTGAGAAGCTTGGACTCGCACTTGGTATGCTCGCGGAAGACAAGCTCCTTGTGATTCATGCGGTCGCGCAGCTTTGCGTTGAGCTCGTTGAGCTTGCGCTCGAACTCGAAGTTATCCTTCTCTACCGCTCCGCGCTTTTCGTTCAGGCGTTCCAATTCGGCAGTGGCGGCGGTATGATCCGCGCGGTTCTTTTCCATCGCCTCGGTGGTTTGTCTGATCTGTTCCTCTTGGGTATTGATACGACCGGAGAGCATCAT
The DNA here is from genome assembly GCA_015063725.1 of Oscillospiraceae bacterium. GTDB lineage: Bacteria > Bacillota > Clostridia > Oscillospirales > CAG-272 > UMGS1865. Next base: position 45,270 of record SVTP01000002.1, on the reverse strand, counting down.
CTTTTCCTGACTGAAGGTCTCAATTCTCTCCTCGGATGCAGTTTTGAGCATAGTTGCCGTTTCAATATCCTTTTGGTTTTCGCTGATGCGGATATAGAGCTCGGTCAAAGCCTTTGCGATCTCGTCAAGGCGCAACAGAACCTCGCCGCGCTCGGCGTCCTTTTCCATACGGAAATCGGTCATCTCACCGATGCGGTGACGGAGCGTCTTGGCTTCGTTGGTAAGAGCTTCGATTTCTTCCTCGTATTTGATCTTCGCGTTTTCGTACTCCTGCATATCGGCACGGAGCTTGGAAAGGAGCGTATCGTTGGCATCCTTTTTGGCGCGAAGCTGATCGAGCTGGGTGTTCTCGGTGTTGCGGAGGACGGCGATGAGCTCGCGACGATCCTCAGCGGCGTATTTATCATCCTCGGCAGCCCCTACCTGCTCGGTCAGCTTGGCAACCTCTGCCTCGAGCTTTTGGACGGCAGCCTTGCGCTCGGCAAGCTCTGCCTCCAGGCGCTTGATCTCACCGGCTCTGGAGAGGATTCCGTTGCCTGTACGCACGGAACCACCCGTAAAGGAGCCGCCTGCGTTGATCTGCTGACCGTCAAGGGTGACAACGCGCACGCGGTAGTGCAGCGCCTTTGCCATAACGCTTGCGTGTTCGATGTTATCAAACACAACGATTCTGCCAAGCAACGAGGAGAGCACCTGCTTGAACTCTTTTTTGGCATCGACCAGACTGTCGGCAACGCCGACGTAGCCCTCAAAGCCTGCTGCCTCGGTGATCTCTTTTGTGGTCTCGCTTGCCTTCATAGAAGTGAGCGGGAAGAAGGTCGCTCTGCCTGCCTCTCCGCGCTTGAGGGTGTGCATTGCCGCCTTTGCGGTGGCTTCATCCTCAACAACAATGTTTTGCAGGTTTGCGCCAAGTGCGATCTCAATGGCGGTCAGGTACTTATCACCTACCGAGATGACCTTGGAAAGAGGACCGTAGATGGTGCCCGAGGGGGCTCCGTGTGCATCGGTGATCTTCCCCTCCCCATACTGCTTCATAACGTAACGGACAGCATTGGAATATCCCTCAAAGTGCTCCTCCATGGATTTGAAGGTGGCAATTCTTTGCGCAACGGAATCGCGGCGGAAGGTCTCGTTGTTCAGCTTTGCGGTGCTGGATTTGAGCGCCGCGGTAGCATCGGTGAGGGTTTGCTCATGCTTGGAGATCTCACCGTCGATGCTTGCGATCTCTGCATCGTATGCGGCAACCGCTCTCTCCTTGACGGCACACTGCTCGGAAAGCTCGTCGGAGATCTTGCGGTAGCCCTCAAGCTCGGTCAGTGCCGAGCTGTTTTTGTCGGTATCGGAGTTTTTGGCATTTTCGAGAACCGAAATGCGAACCTTGACGTCAACGGCTTCGTTCTCAAGGTTGCGAATGTCCTCAAGCGCCTGTGCGACATTTGCCTCAAGCTCGCTCGCCTTTTCGGTCAAATGAGTTTGCTCAAGGGTGAGCTTTTCCTGCTCGCCTGTGAGCACCTCACCGCTCGCTTGCAGCTCTGCGATGTGTGCGGTGTGCTTGGCGCAAGCATCCATTTCGTTTTGCAGTGCCTTTTCGGTACCGCCTACACTGCCCTCGGTTGCGGCAATGAGATCCTTGGCGTGGGAAATGGTGTTCTCGGCTACGCGATATTCACTCTCAAGCTGGTGGCAGAGCTCGGTCTGCTCACGGATCTGTGTCAGGAGCTCCTCCGACTCTTTCTTGCTGCTTTGCGATGCCTCGAACAGCTTTGCGTTTTGCGTCTCCAAAGACTGGATGGCATCCTCTGCCATTTGCAAATCAAAGGTCGCGTGCTTCATTGCCTCCTCGGCGGCGGCAAGCTCGTCGTGCAGCTTTTCGGTGTCATACAACCACAGGCTGACGTCGGCGCGCTTTTTGTTCTCCATCAGCTCAATTGCCTTTTTGGCCTTTTCGGCTTCCTTCTGGAGAGGTCCTACCTGCGCCGATACCTCAAGAAAGATATCGTTTGCGCGCGTCATATTGTCCTCGGTCGCCTTGAGCTTACGCTCTGCCTCGTTCTTTTTATAGCGGTATTTTGCAATACCCGAAGCATCCTCAAACACGCTGCGGCGTTCCTCGCTCTTACGGGATACCATCTCGGCGATACGTCCCTGACCGATGATGGAGTAACCGTCACGGCCAACACCCGTATTCATAAAGAGCTCATAGATATCCTTCAGGCGTACGCCCTTGCGGTTGATGAAGTATTCACTGTCGCCCGAGCGATAGTAACGGCGGGTGACCGTAACCTCATCGTAGGGGCAATCCAATTTTGCAAATTCTCCGCGGTTATCGAAGGTGACCGATACCTCGGCGTATCCCATGGGGCGACGGCTGTCGGCACCGCCAAAGATAACGTCCTCCATTTTGCTACCGCGCAGGCTCTTGGACGAGATTTCGCCAAGTACCCAACGCATAGCGTCGGCAATGTTCGATTTACCCGAGCCGTTAGGGCCTACGATGACCGTAACGCCGTGGTTCTCTCCAACGTCTTCCGCCAACAAGTCGACCTTTGTCTCGGTTTCAAACACGAGCTTGGTCTTATCGGGGAAAGATTTGAAGCCTTGCATTTCCAATGACTTTAAGTACACTGTCACATCCTCCTAAACCGTTTTTTGTGAGTGCGGACGCACGCGGCATTCCGCAATGCCCTCACAAGCGACTACGCGATGAACGGTTGCTCCCGTTTCGCGCTGTAATTTTTCAATGTTGCATCGGTGTTGACCGACGGTGGCGGAGAGCTCCCGCGGGGGAACCTCCAAAATGATCCTTTGCCCTGCCAGTCCCAATTGCAGGACCTTTTCTTTGAGTTTTTGGTAAAGACATTCCCCAAGGATCATCTCGCCAAGGGCGGGATGGTTTGGTCCTGCCAGGACCGCCTCGGGTGAGGTCAGGGACTCGGTTGCGCACAGTCCTACGCGTATGCACGGGATCGCGCGCGCGCGAAAGAGCTGCAACACGGGTGCAGTCCGCTCGACGGCTTCCTTGACCGAAAGCGGCGCATAAAGCCCGTGTTGTGTCATTTCACAAAGGGGGGTATCGTAAAAGACGACGGTGGGATAGATCCGTACGGCGGATGCACCCAAGTCGCATATTTTTTGTGCCGTTTGCATCTCACTCTCGGGCGTGGCGCTCGGCAACCCTATCATCATTTGCCCCACAAGAGAGAACCCTGCCGCAACAACAGCACGGCAAGCCACCTCTGCTTCCCTTGCGGTATGCCCGCGACGGCAAGCCAGAAGGACGGCGTCATCCATGCTTTGCAGCCCAAGCTCGATGGTTTTGACCGAGTAGCGCGAAAGAATGGACAGAATTTCGGCATTGATATAGTCGGGTCTTGTGGAAAGGCGAATAGAGGCTACTCTGCCCTCTTTGACGTAGGTCTGTGCCAGATCCAAAAGACGGCACATTAGTCCTCGGTCAATGCCCGTAAACGAACCACCGAAAAAGGCAATTTCGGCTTCGTCCTCGGGAACAAGAGTAGACAAAACCTGCTCGATCTCCGCCCTCACTCCCTCTTCGGAGAAGGATTGGTGCTCGGAGATGGAGCGTTGGTTGCAAAACACGCACTGATTGGGACAACCAAGGTGCGGAATGAAAACGGGAATGTTGACGTGGCGCATATCAGATGAGCCCGAACAGCGAGAGCGCTGCCTTTGCGGCGGCTTGCTCGGCTGCTTTTTTGGAGTGCCCCTTGCCGCTGCCGATGCAGTTTGCGCCAAGATACAGATCGACCGTAAAGGTCTTGTTGTGGTCGGGACCGCTCTCCCCTGTCAGGCGATATTCCAGCACCTCTTTTTGCTCGCGATCCTGCTGGATGAACTCCTGCAAGCGCGATTTGCTGTCGATGCGAACGTCTCCCACCTCGGGCAAAGCATCCATGGCGGACTTGACCAGCGGCAACAAAAATTTTGCCACCGACTGCATGCCGTCCTCGGCGCCTGCGTCAAGATAAATTGCCGCAAGAAGCGCCTCGAAGGCATCGGCTAAGATGGCGGGCTTTTCGGCTCCGCCGTTTTGCGCCTCGCCGCGACCGAGTAAAAGAAATTCGCCCAGTCCGATCTTTTCGGCAAAGGAAGCAAGGGCGGCTTCACAAACGACCGCCGAGCGGATGCGTGTGAGCGTTCCCTCGGGGTACTCGGAAAAATGCGTGTAGAGATAGTTGCTGACCACCAAGGAGAGCACGGAATCTCCCAAAAACTCCAACCGCTCGTTGCAAAGCAGATGGTGATTGCGCGCGCCTGTTTCGTTGGAATAAGACGAGTGTGTGATTGCGCGCTCCAGATAGCGGACATCGCCAAAGCGATAGCCAATGCGCTCTTGCAGCACATCAAGAGAAATAGCCATATTGCACCTCCTTGTTCAAATTTTTGTTGTTTTTAAAGCGTTGCGACTGCCTCGTCGATAATGGCGAGTGCGCGCTCTGCGAGTTTTTCATTTTTTGCGGCTTTGCCCCCCTTGACGCGATAGCCAAGCGGATTGACAATGCCAAAGTTTGCGTTCATAGGCGCAAAGTCACCTACACCGCCGTGACTGACATATCCTGCCATAGCGCCAAGCATCGTCTCCTCGGGGAGTATGAGCTTGTCCTGACCGAGAGCGCGCTTTGCCGCGTTGATGCCGGCGAGCAGTCCGCTGCCTGCGGATTCGACGTAGCCCTCAACGCCCGTCATTTGCCCTGCAAAAAAGACGTTGGGATGCGCGTTCATCGCGTAGGTATTATCCAAGAGCCCGGGAGAGTTGAGGTAGGTATTGCGGTGCATCACGCCGTAGCGCAAGAATTCTGCATTCTCAAGTCCGGGGATCATGCGGAATACTCTTCTCTGCTCCGGAAAGGTCAGGTGCGTCTGGAAGCCGACGAGGTTGAACATGGTTGCCTCGCGATTCTCCTTGCGAAGCTGAACAACGGCGTAAAACTCCTCGCCCACGCGCGGATCGATCAGTCCAACGGGCTTGAGAGGTCCGTAACGCAACGTATCATAGCCGCGGCGCGCCATTACCTCAACGGGCATACACCCTTCAAACACTTTGACATTCTTTTGGCTTTCTTTGTCAAACTCCTTGAGTTGTGCTTCTTCGGCAGTTGTGAGCGCTTGCCAAAAGGCATCGTACTGCTCCTTGTTCATCGGGCAGTTGATATAGTCTGCATCTCCCTTATCGTAGCGGGATGCGAAAAAGGCGACGTCCATGTTGATGGTGGCAGCATCAACTATGGGGGCGGCGGCATCAAAGAAATGCAACTTGCCGCAGCCGAGCTCGCCTGCGATATAGTCTGCCATAGCATCCGACGTCAAGGGTCCCGTTGCAATGACGGTAACGGTTCCCTCCTCAACGGTGGAAACCTCCGCCTCAATCACCTCGATGTTGGGATGATTGCGGATGCGGTCGGTGATATACTGTGAAAACAGGGTGCGGTCAACAGCCAACGCCGAGCCTGCGGGGACGCGCGTGGCATCTGCCGCCTGCATGATCAGCGAGCCGAAGCGGCGCATCTCCTCTTTAAGCAATCCCACCGCGTTTGAGGTGCAGTCGGAGCGCAAAGAGTTGGAGCAGACCAGCTCGGCAAAGCCGTTTGTATGGTGTGCGGGTGTCATTTTGTGGGGCTTCATTTCAAAGAGCTTGACCTTGACGCCACGCTGGGCGGCTTGCCAGGCTGCCTCACAGCCCGCAAGCCCCGCACCGTAGATGTTGATGTGTTGATTTTGCATGCTTATTCTTCTGTTTGCTCTGCCGCGGTCTTGGGGACCTCTCGGCTGTATTTGCAAGCCTCGTCGTGGCAAACGAGCAGGTTCTTGCCCTTTTTGCGGAAGAGCATCTTGCCGCATTGCGGGCAGGTCTCGTTGGTGGGAACGTCCCAAGAGGAGAAATCACACTCGGGATAGCGCTCGCAGCTGTAGAAAACGGTGCGGTTGCGACCGTATTTGGTAACGATCTTTGCCTCGCACTTGGGGCACTTTGCGCCAAGGTCGCGTACGCGCGCCTTAGTGAAGCGGCACTGGGGATAGTTGGCGCAAGCATAGAAGCTGCCGAACTTGCCTGTACGGAGAACCATATCACCGCCACACTTTTCGCATTTGAAATCAGCGATAACGGGAGTTTTTTTGGCCTTGGGCTCTTCCTCGGGAGATGTTTGCTCTGCTTCCTCCGGCTTTTCTGCCTCGGGGGGAGTCAGGGGCTTGGTGTTGCGGCAGTTGGGATAGTTGGGGCAAGCGGCAAACTTGCCAAAGCGACCGTTGCGAACGATCATGCGGCTGCCGCACTTATCGCAAATGATGTCGGTCTCCTCGGGGGGGATCTCAATGCTCTTTTCGCCAATGTTCTTCTCGGCTTCCTCCAGCTGTTGGGAGAAGTCTGCCCAGAACTTTTTGAGGACTGCGAGCATTTCTGCATCGCCCTCTTCGATCTTATCGAGGTCGCGCTCCATTTCTGCGGTAAAGCCATAGTCAACGATGGTAGGGAAATTTTGTTCCATGAGCTGATTGGTTACCTTGCCAAGGGGCGTGGGAACAAATGCCTTGCCCTCGCGCTTGACGTAGTTGCGCGTGATGATGGTACTGATGATGGTGGCATAGGTGCTGGGACGGCCGATGTCAAGATCCTTGAGCATCTTGATAAGGGATGCATCGTTATATCTGACGGGGGGCTCGGTAAAGTGCTGTGTCAAGTCAGCATCCTCTGCTGTGAGCTTGTCGCCCTTCTCCAGTTCGGGCAGGCGGATATCCTTGATTGCCTTGGGCTCGTGGTCGTTTGCGTTTGCTTCCTCGGTGGCTTCATAAACTGCCATGTAGCCTTGGAACGCAACCGAGTAACCGCTTGTGCGGAAGAGGTAGCCTGCGGCATTGAAATCAACGCTGATGGTATTCAGAGTTGCAGACTCCATCTGGCTTGCGATGAAGCACTCCCAGATGAGCTTGTAAAGCTTGAACTGATCGGGGGTAAGATTGCGGCGGATGAGTGCAGGCTCAAGCTCTACGCGAGAGGGACGGATCGCTTCGTGCGCGTCCTGCGCGCCTGCGCGGGATTTGTAAACTCTCGCCGTTTCGGGGCAATACTGTGCGCCGTACTTGCTGACGATAAAGTCACGTGCTGCGTTTTGCGCATCGGCAGAAACGCGAACGGAGTCGGTACGCATATAAGTGATAAGACCTTGGGTGCCGCCAAACTCGGAGCCGAGGTTAATACCTTCGTAAAGCTCCTGCGCCACCTTCATGGTGCGCTGGGACTGGAAGCCGAGCTTGCGGAATGCCTCTTGTTGCAAGGTGGATGTGGTAAAGGGGGCGGCAGGGTTCTTTTGCTTGCTGGCGCGGCGAACGGATGCCACCGTGTAGGGCTGACCGTTTACGGCAGCGGCAACTGCCTTTGCTTCTGCCTCACAGGAGAGCGCCATCTTGCCCTCCTCTGTGCCTACAAAGTGCACACGAAAGGTCTTGCCATCGGGACCTGTGAGTTGGGTTTCAATGGTCCAGTATTCTTCAGGAACGAATTTTTGGATCTCTTCTTCGCGCTCAACAATGATCTTGGTGGCTACCGACTGCACACGTCCTGCGGAGAGACCGCTCTTTACGTTCTTCCAAAGCAGGGGGCTGAGCTTATATCCCAAAATGCGGTCCAGGATGCGGCGCGTTTGTTGGGAGTTGACAAGGTTCATGTCGATCTGTCTGGGGTTTTTGATCGCCGCCTTGACAGCTGACTTTGTAACCTCGTTGAAGCAGATGCGTTGTGTCTTCTCTACGGGAATATCGAGTGCCGCGGCAAGATGCCATGCGATGGCTTCTCCTTCGCGGTCAGGGTCGGTTGCGAGGAAGATCTTGTTTGCAGCCTTCGCGCTCTTGCGGATCTCTTTGATAAGGTCTCCTTTGCCGCGAATGTTGATATAATGTGCTTCAAAGTCGTTTTCAATATCCACGCCCAGCGTGCTTTTGGGAAGATCGCGCACGTGGCCGATGGATGCGATTACCTTGTAGTTGGTTCCGAGATAGCCCTTTACGGTCAACGCCTTTGAAGGGGACTCGAGTATCACCAGATTAGTTGCCATTCTTTTCGTTCCTTTCGTTGGTTCGGTTCTGTATATTTCTTCGTGTTCTCGTTGTCAAAATCAGATTATGCCTTTTTGTAAAGAGATCCGGGCAGCTTTTGCACAAGCCCCATGATCTCAAGCATGGTGAGCGCCGCCATAAGATCGGCACGCGGTGCTTCGAGTGCGTAGATCGCATCGGCAGAAAGTGTGCCGTCATCGGGGATCGCTTCCAGGATCGCCTTTTGCGCCGGTGTCAGGGTTGCAAGCGTTGCCGCGGGGATCGCTCTTTGCGGTGCGGGCGGAGCACTCTTATACTCTTCCCCCTCGGTCTTTGGCTCTGTCGCCAAAGGCTTTTGGGACTCCTTTTGCTTTGAGGAAGCTGTGCGGCGCTGTGTCGGCTTTTTCTCTTTGGGCTCGGGAGTTGCGGGAGCAAGGTTCATTTTCGTCTCGCCAGAAGCGCCGCCCGAGAGTTCAATGACGCCAAGAGACGCCAGGTGTGAGAGGTCGATGCTCTCCAAGGATTTGCTCGCCTCGTACTTTTCCAAGGTCAGCGACTCGGCATAGGTGTATTGATACGAGGTCAGAATATCCTCTGCCGCAAGTGCCATGCGTGCGCCGTCGCGCAAAAGCCCGTTGGTGCCGTCCGCTCCCTTGCTGCCTACGTTGGCAGGGATGGCAAAGACGTCTCTGCCTTGCAGGATCGCCTCTTTTGCGGTGATGAGAGATCCGCTCCCGATGCCCGCCTCAACCACAACGGTTGCTTGCGAAAGACCGCTAATGATACGGTTGCGCAACGGGAAGTGATAGCCCACGGGACGGGTGCCCGGTGCAAACTCGGAGAGAACGACGCCGCTTTGCGCGATTGCCTGATAGAGATTGCGGTGATGTGTGGGATACGGAATATCCACACCGCAGCCAAGGACTGCTACCGTGGTGCCGTTTGCCTTGAGTGTGGCGGCAGCCGCAACACCGTCGATTCCCTTTGCCATACCGCTGACGATAAACGCGCCCGCAGAGGCAAGCTCATACGACATTTTATACGCTTGTTTCATTCCGTATGCACTCATACTGCGCGTTCCCACGATCCCCACGCAAAGATTGCGGTTGAAATCGGGCAGGTTACCGCGATAGTACAAAAGCATTGGCGGCTTTTGAATCTCGCGCAGGGCGCGCGGATAAGCATCCTCGTCATAGCAAAGGACGCCGATGCCCTCTCGCTCGCACTTGTCAAGGATCTCGGTGGCGCGTTGCAGACTCTTATCACAGAGCGCACGCTTAGCTCGCTCGGTCAAGCCCGGAACCTGCTCAAGCTCGGTCTCCTCGGTGCGAAAGATATCAAAAGGCGTATCGTAAAGGGAGATCAACCGACGAAATGCAGAAGAACCTGCGCCAAGCGCTTCGGATAACCATATCCAATACAAAGTGTCCTTGCTTTTCACTGTCTCTCCCCCTCTCTTTTTCAAAATTCAAAATTACTTGCCCTTTGCAAACTCCCACATCAGGATGGAAGCTGCAACGGCGGCGTTAAAGGACTCTGCGCGCTCGCTCATGGGAATGATGACGCTGCCTGTGCAGGCGGCGATCACTTCCTTAGAAAGTCCGTGCCCCTCGTTGCCGATGACAACGGCATCGCCTGCGAGAATCTCAAACTCGCCAAGCGACAGGGCTCTCTCATCGAGTGCGGCGGCAAACACGCGGCGACCGCTCTCGCGCATCTCCCGGATGGTAGTGGCAAGGTCGGTCACGCGGTCAATGCGTTGATTAAAGACCGTGCCCATAGAGCCACGCACAGCGCGCGGATGGTAAATATCGGCGCAGTCGGCGCTCAAAATCAAGCGGTCGATACCGATTGCGGCAGCCGAGCGAATGATTGCCCCCACATTAGAGGGATCACGCACCGATTCGAGCAGCACGATATGCTCGTTTTTCATCTGCAAAAAATTAACGCTATTATATATTGTAGCATTTTTTTGCAATTTGTCAATATATTTTGCAATAGTTATTACGCCTTCTGGCGATTTTTCTTCAGAAATTTTTTCAAAAATATCATCCGATACAAGGAAGCACCTCTCTATTCTATCCTCATAGCTCGTGCCGAAGCGTGCGTGCAGAAAATCAAGCACGCGCTCCTGTGCCGAAACGGACAAAAAGACGGCGCAGATCTCCACGTCGTTCTTGATGGCTTCCTCAAGCAGTTTGATGCCGTCAAAGCGAAAGGTTCTTGTTGCCTCTCTTGCTTTTCGGTCGGTCAATTTGCAGAGCTCCACAATGTTTTTGTTTTGTCTGGAACGGATGATCTCCCCTGAAAAAAGCATTGATTTTTGCCTCCTTTGGGCTTGTTTTACGCGCTTTTTTGCGCCGAAAAACGGCGCAAAAAAGCATCTATGTATGACAAAAACCCGATGCTAACATCGGGTTTTTTATCACAATTAAAGCGCTGCCTTTGCTTGTGCGCAGAGAGCTGCAAATGCTTCCTTATCGGAAACTGCGATCTCAGCGAGCATCTTGCGGTTGAGCTCGATGCCTGCCAGCTTCAAACCGTGCATAAGGGTGGAATAGTTCATTCCGTTAACCTTTGCTTGTGCGGAGATTCTGGTGATCCAGAGAGAACGGAAATCTCTCTTCTTTTGCTTTCTGCCGACATATGCGTAGTTGCCGCTCTTCATTACGGCTTGCTTAGCCATCTTAAAGTGCTTGGATTTTGCACCCCAGTAACCCTTAGCAGCCTTGAGTGTGGACTTTCTTCTCTTGCGCGTCATCATTGCGCCCTTAACTCTTGCCATTTTCTAATTCCTCCCTTTCTTATTACTTCAGAACCAACGTCTTGAGGTTGGTTGCGATCTTACCGTCAACGATTGCGCTGGAACGCAGATGTCTGATTCTCTTTGCGTCCTTTTTACCGGTGTTGTGGCGGTGAGAGGTGTGGAACATTTTGACCTTGCCGTTTGCAGTAACGGAAAATCTCTTGGCAGAAGCCTTATGTGTTTTGATTTTGCCCATTTTTCTAACTCCTTTTCTCTTTCGGCGCGAGCCGAAGTATAATATACTTGGTAATAAGTTTTTGCGGTACGGTTTTGATTATTTCGCCTTAACAGGTGAGATAACCATGCTCATAAATCTGCCGTCAAGAACAGGCTTTTTGTCGACCGTTCCCAACTCTGAGCAAGCTTCCTCGAACTTTTCAAGGATCTCTTTACCGATGTTCATATGGCTCATTTCTCTGCCCTTGAACTTCATAACAACGCGCACCTTGTTGCCGTCGCTGAGGAAGCGGCGAGCGTGGTTTGCTTTTGTTTCAAAATCGTGGGTATCGATGCGGCAGGAGAGCTGAATTTCTTTAAGCTCGATGGTCTGCTGCTTCTTTTTAGCTTCCTTTTCGCGTTTTTCACGCTCGAAACGGAACTTGCCGTAGTCCATAATTTTGCATACGGGGGGATTTGCCTGCCCTGACATCAGAACAAGGTCCATACCCTGGTCATACGCGGTCTCCAAAGCTTTTTCGGAGCTCATGATGCCAAGCGTTTCGCCATTGGCACCGATCAGGCGCACTTCCTTTGCGGTAATTTCCTCATTGAGCAGGTTTTCTTTCTCTTTTGCGCTAATAGTTAAACACCTCCAAGCGAAAAAAATAACCGTACAAAGACACAGGTCTCCGCACGGCACAAGTACCACTTAAGATAGTGGAATAAGGCGTTTATTAACCCGACTGCCCTGTTGCAGGTAGGTGAGAGCGGAGAGCCCTGCTTTGTTTTCTATGGTATTATACACCATTTTCCCCCGTTTGTCAATAGCTTTTTTGCAATTTTTTTCGATTTTTTTATTTTCTTTCTTCGAAAAAAGGAAAAGATAGGAAAAGTTTTTTAAAAAAACACAAAATATTCTTGCAATTTACAGATAAATGCGTTATGATATATAGATGAGGACAAACTTGTAGAAGGGAGTGATGAGATGCTGGGTTACATTCGCACCGATGCGCCCGAATTGCGCTTGCGCGACGGAGAATGCTATCGCGCCCTTTATTGCGGTCTTTGCCGCCAGATGGGCAAATGCACCGGTCAATGCTCTCGTCTCTCGCTCAGCTATGATTTCGCATTTTTGGCGGCTTTTCGAATGTCCTTGACAAACGAACAGATCACGCTCCAAAAAAAGCGGTGCTTTGTTCACCCCCTCAAAAAGCGGAACATGGCAATTGACTCCCCCACTCTCGCCTACTGTGCAGATGCGTCTGCCATTTTGACCTATCACAAATGCCGCGACGACATGGACGATGAAAAAGGATTGAAACGGTTGCGCGCAAGAGCGGCATCGGGGTTCTTCTCCTCGGCTTACCGTCGCGCAAGGCGCCGTCACCCCGAATTGGATGCCACTGTAAAGACGCTTTTGCAGGAGCTGCGACAATACGAAAAGGATGAGAGTGCCGCACCGAGTGCGGATGCTCCCGCCGCGATTTTTGGCAACCTGATGGCAGCCATTTGTGCCGAGGGGCTTGCAGGGACGGAAGCACGCATTGCCGCCTCGTTTGGGCGCGCGATCGGTCATTGGATCTATTTGGTGGACGCCGCCGACGATTACCGCGACGACCTTGCCAGCGGCTCATTTAACCCCTTTGTGCGCCTGTTTGGTGACAGGGTGACAGAGGAGAATGCCGCGAGCATTGCCGTCTCCCTTACGCGCTATCTTGCCGATGCAGAGGGTGCATTCTTGCTCATAGATCACTTCCCTGCTCCCGAAATAAAAGAAATTCTTTGCAATATTCTTTATCTTGGTCTACCAAAGGTAGCCGAACGTATCTTGCAAAAAACTTGGAAAGGTGAAACCGACAAACATGAAAAATCCGTATGAGGTATTGGGCGTATCCCCCAACGCCACCGATGAAGAAGTAAAAAAAGCTTACCGTGATCTGGCTCGCAAATATCACCCCGACAAATACCGCGACAGTGATCTTGCCGATCTTGCAAACGACAAGATGCAAGAGGTCAACGCGGCTTATGAGGAGATTCAAAAAATGCGTGCGGGTGGTGCACAGTCACAAAACGGCAACTACCGCTACAACGGCAACCCAAGCGCCAACTCCGCCTCGGGCGACGCTCGCTTTGCAGAGGTTCGCAAGCTGATCAATGACAACGAGATCATGCAAGCCGAGCAGATCCTGCGCTCGATGCCCTCTAATATGCAAAACGCCGAATGGTTCTTCCTGATGGGTTGCACCGTTTACAAGCGCGGCTACTTTACAGATGCGCAAAATATGTTTGATCGCGCCTGTGCGATGGATCCCTACAATCAGGAATACCGCGCCGCACGCGATCAGCTCCGCGCACAAACAGCAAGCTATGGCTACGGCTACCACACGGCATCGCGCACCGATGACACCCTGAACTGTTGTTCCCAGCTCATTTGCGCCGACTGCTGCTGCGAGATGATGGGCGGCGACCTGATCCGTTGTTGCTGATACGGGGGACGTTATGTCGAAAAAAACTTCCACGCAGGTCAAATATCTGACCGTTAGCGCAATGCTTTGCGCCCTGGGGGTTGTGATATTGGGACTTGGTGCTGTGATTGAGGTGCTTGACATCACCGTTGCGGTGATCGCCTCTCTGTTAACGGTGTATGCCGTAATTGAGATTGGCGGCGTTTACCCTTGGCTCATATGGATCGTGACCTCGACCATCGCGCTCCTGCTCCTGCCGCTCAAAACCCCTGTCCTTTTTTACGCACTCCTGACAGGATACTACCCCATCCTTAAGCAGAAAATCGAGCGACGCATGGCTCGTATTCCCGCATGGGCTATCAAAATGGGCGTGCTTACCGTCTCTCTCCTTGTCATTTGGGGAGTGATGTGGTTGTTTGCCCCTGCCCTTTTGGAAACAACGGGCGGTTGGGTAATGATCGCCGCTACGCTCCTTCTTGGCGTTTTTGCATTTGTCCTTTATGACCTCTGCCTGACGCGGCTCATAACCGTTTATTTTGTCAGATGGCAGAAGAGATTTAAAATCAAATAAAACTAACGGGACCTTTCAGGAGAAAAGTCCCGTTTTTGTTATACGGTTGTGAAATATCGGTTATTCGTAGGTGCGGGAGATCAGCTCGAGTCTGCCGCTCTCGGTAATTGGGTAGGAGCCGTCGGTAATGAGAACACCGTTGAAGTAGAACTCGTAATTTGCCTCTAAATATTCCCAAGGATAGTAGCCGTACCATGTTAAAGCAAGATCGCGGAGCGTGGTCTCGATGCCTTGCAAATAGGTTTGATATTCGCCGTTTTCATAAATTTCAAAGTGGAGCATATCTACGCCCAGCATAGCACCGCAAACGAGGCATTGGCGGTTATCGTCCCATTCGTTATGCTCACATACTGCGCCGCATTTTTCGCAAGAACCGCTAATCCAGACGTGTGGACATACGGGACCTTCCCCGGGCATGCCGGAGTATTCTTCCAAATAGATGTAGTCGCCGTCTTGCAGATAAATGATTTCGTTGATGTCTACCACCTCGCCGTTGAGGTGCGGAATCAGCGAAAACGTCTCCAGATAGTGCTTTTTGACAAATTCGGAATACACTTGGTTAAAGGTGCAGGGCGTTTCTACCTTGAGGGTTTCTTCAACCTCGTGAATACCGCCGGACTTGAATTTTACACGGACGGCAATGAGTTCCTCTGCGGGGGGATTTTCGGGCTTTGTTTCATCGGGTGCTTTTTCTGGTGTAGTTGCATCGGGCGCTTTTTCGGGTGTGGTTGCATCGGGTGTGGTTTCGGTTGGAGCAAGAGTTGTTGTGTTGACTGTTCCGGAAGAATCCGGGGTTTTCAGCAGCTCACACGAAGCGATCGCCAACAAGCATGCCAATGTTAAAACTATGCACAAAAGTCTTTTCATTTTGGTTCCTCCTGTCATAAAGTAGAATGGTCGGTTTGGACTTCCCTTTTATTGTAGCACAAATCGCGATGTTTTGCAAGTGTTTTGAGAAATAAAAGCACCCTCGCTAACACGCGAGGGCGCTTTTTTTAATATGTGATTGATTTTAAGCCTCTTGGGTTTGCTCTGCTGCTGTAGCAACGGTCTCGTCGGTGATAGTAGCCATGGCTTCTTCCATAGACATACCGTTTGCAACTGCCGCTTTACGTGCTGCATTAACGGCTTGAATGGTCTTGATTTTTTGTCCGTCAAGCGAATAGCCCTTCATTGAGAACAGTGTCAACGCCCAAGCGAGCATAGGAACGAGGCAGAACAGTGCAATGACTACCCAGTTCATTCCGTCAACGTACGGAGTCGCTTTGGTGGGAAGATCCTTAACACCGATAAACAGAAGTGCTATGGAAACAACCGTTGCAGAAAGCGAAGAAACGAGCTTATCGACAAGCGAGAAGAGCGTTCCCATAATGCCGGGGATAAACTTACCGGAACGGTAGGTCTCATAGTCGGCACAGTCGGCAACCATCGGGATGGGCATATCCGCCGTGGCATAATAGGCACCGTAGCCAATACCAAAGAAAATAATGAACAGAATTGTATAGAGATTGATGGTAATCTTAAAATCGGGTCCGAAGAGCGTTCCCTCAAAAATGCTGAGGTTCCACGCGGGATCGCCAAACTTCCAAAGCAGCAACATTACCAACACACCAACATAGGATGCAAATGCAACGGCTACGTAGGTCATCAAAGACTTCTTTTGACCGTGCTTTTGCGAGGTGCGAACGGTGAGAAGGAAAAAAGGTGCCGAGAACACATAACCCATAACCATCATGATAAGGTAAAGGTTATCGTAATGGTTATCCGAAACTACGGTTTCTACAAGCCTGTTGGGATCAGTTGCACTGGGAAGCATCTCGATATGCGTACCAAACTGCGTCATGCAGCCGTAAAGCATACAAAGAACGGTGAGATTGGTAGCAATCGAGAGTGCGAGCTTACAGCCACCGCCTGCAACCATTAAGCGTTGCAGAGGTTTGTTGTGCTTAACGATATCAACG
The DNA here is from genome assembly GCA_015063725.1 of Oscillospiraceae bacterium. Classification (GTDB taxonomy): domain Bacteria; phylum Bacillota; class Clostridia; order Oscillospirales; family CAG-272; genus UMGS1865. The sequence continues at coordinate 29,259 of SVTP01000002.1, read as the reverse complement.
TATTCTCTCAGCTTCAGCTGCTCTTGCTGACCGCCAATACCAAAATACTTGGTTTGGTCTTTTTCCCAAATACCGATGATAGCAAGAACGGTAAGAATAATAGAGATGATCACTCCAATGGGAGTCATAATGGCAAACCAGGTTCGGTTGTAGTCCCCTGCAATGCCGTTACCTGCAATAATAGGACCGACAAACTGCATGGCACCCATGCCTACGAGCGATGCGATGGTGTTAAAAACGGTGAAGAGCGGACGTTGCTTGGGGTCGTTGGTAAGAACAGGTTGTGCCGAACGTGTAACCGAGGTTTGGAAAGTATAGCCGATTACCCAAATGGCATAGAGAAAGATAAACAGAGTGTAGCGCAACCACATCATGGTAGCGGGCACAAGGGGCGTTAGAATGTAGAGTGCGATAACCGAAATTGCCATAATGGCATTACCGATAACCATAAAGGGACGGAATTTGCCGAATTTGCCATCGGTTTTGTCCATAATCGCACCAATGATAGGGTCGGTAATGGCATCGAAAACGCGCATACCCGTAACCATAAAGGATGCAAATACCATTCCAATTGCCAATACCTTGTTGCCAAAGGTTGCAATATAGGAGAGGATCAATACAAAATATACGTTTGTTGCACCGTTGTTCATTGGGAACAGTGCTAATTGATAAAATTTGGCACGGTTGATGCCGTTTGTTTCATTCATACCATATTCTCCTTTTGCCGATCAGGTCCAGTTGCCGCCGCCGGCAAGCTTTTTTCCAAGCTTATACTTGGGATTGGGAAGTTTTGTGTGACGGATGCTGATTTTGTCGTTTTGTTCTCCTGCAACAGCTTTGATTTCAACTTTGCCTTTTAGAGGTACGCGAAAGCGGAAAACTTTACTTCCTGTTTGTGTTGCAAACTTTTCGCCGTTGACATAAAGCGTAACCTCGGGACAGTTGGAGTAGACCTTAACGGTGGTTTTCTTCTCTGCCCTATCAACATAGCGTCTGCCTGTAATGTAAACGAAGGGCTCACGGCTCCACCATGCTTTGTAGAGGTAGAAGCTATCCTTCTTTGTCTGTCTGTCAAAGGTGACAAGCCCCTTGTGGTTCATGCCGGGCTCGCCGCCTTGATTTCTTGCATCGGCGGCAAAGTCAAACATATTCCAAAGGTGTGTTGCCCACATAAAGGGGCGTTTATCGAAGAATTTGAGCATATACTCGTTGTATTTGCATTGGTATTCTTCGCTCTGGTCGCCGCGGCGCGGATGAGAGGAATGCAGATTGGGCATACACTCGCAGCCATACTCGGAGTAGCCGAGGCAACGGTTGGGATATCTCTTATGGAAGTAGTCTACCCACAGATTGTTCAGCCACATAAAGGGAGTGTACCAGCCGAGATAGAGGTTCCAGCTGACAACGTCCGAAAGGTGTCCCACGGGATCGAAGGGCGCGCACATCGCATAGCAAGCAAGCGTTGTGGGGCGGCTGGGATCCATTTCGTGGATCAGATCGTTGAGCATTTTGTGGTTATCGAGCATGTCTGCTCTCTTTTTGGTGGAAATGGTGATCTCGTTGGAAATGCCCCACACGCAAATGGACGGATGGTTGTAGCACTGAACGATCAGCTCCTTCATCTGGCTCACGGTGTTCTCACGTCCGTTTGGCATATGCTCGGAGATATACGGGATCTCCGCCCAAACGACCATGCCGTACTCGTCGCACAGATCGTAAAAATACTGGTCGTGCTGATAGTGCGCCAGGCGGATGGTATTAGCACCTACCTCGCGGATGATCGCCATATCGGTATCGTGATGCTCTTTTGTGATCGCGTTGCCGATGCCGCGCCAGTCCTGATGGCGGCAAACACCACGCAGGGGGTATTCCTTGCCGTTGAGAATAAATCCCTTTTGTGCGTCGATGCGGAAGGAACGCACGCCAAAGCGGCAGGAAACAAAGTCGACCTCTTTTCCGTTGACCGAAAGGGTTGCCTCGCAGGTGTAGAGATAGGGATCCTCGATGCCGTGCCAGAGGTGCGCTTTTTCGATAACAATGGTCTCGTCGGTATCGTCACCCGTACCAACGATCTTGCCATCGGCATCCTTGAGGAGAATGCTGACCTTGCCATCCTCGGCGTTGTGCCAGCTTCTTACCCAAACGGCAGCATCCTCACCGCCGACCTCAGGGCAAACAGCAAGTCCTTTGCCGCCAAAGTGGTCCATATCAAAGTGATATTGATTAACAACAATCAGCTTTACGTCGCGGTAGATGCCGCCGTAAAAGGTGAAGTCTGCCTTTTGGGGATAAACTCTGTCGTTTTTGGAGTTATCCACCTCTACCACCATATGGTTCTCTGCCATAAGGCAGTCGGTGATGTCTGCACGGAAGGTGGAGTATCCGCCATCGTGGGTGATGACAGTCTTGCCGTTGAGAATGACCTTTGCCGATGCGTTGACGCCTGCAAACTCGATGTAAAGTCTTTCATCGTCCGCAAGCTCGGGAGCGGTAAAGTCCTTTTCGTAATAGCAGGTGCCGCGGTAGTAGTCATCGCCGCCGTCCTGACCGTCGATATTGTTCCACGTGTGCGGAATATCGATTGCTTTTTCGCTGCCGTCATGATAACGGAAAAGCCAATTTTTATTGATAAGCTGCTCTCTTCTCATAAAAGCTCCTGTAATACAAGTGTCTCCCTGCCCTATCACGGACAGGGAGACTTGTTAAATTCATGCAATGTCTTTTGGGGAATTGCTTGATTAGTAATAGTAGTAGTATTCCTTTGCTTTTCTGTTCTTCTTCATTTTTGCCTTAATGATGAAGAACAATACCATCAGTACAACGATAACAATGGTAGCAATGGTGATAATGTTGATAATACCGGGGGTTACTGCCTTAACGGTGGTATCAGCGCCAACACCGTTCATTGCTGCGGAGTTGATGATGGTGTAGAGGTTGTGGTGCATAGCCTCAACCATTGCGTTAACAACTACGGGATCGTCCTTTTCATCCTTGAGTGCGTTTACTGCGTAAGGAAGCATAGCATCGAAGCAGGTAACGCCGCCTGCAAGAACTGCATCGGCACCGTTACAGTAGGTAACGAGAATGTTATCGGTGATGCTCATTGCCTTGTTGCCCCACTCGCCGCGAAGAATGCCGGTCATAAGACCTTGGTGCATACCGGACCAAGTGGTACCCCAACGGGTGTAAGCGGTCATAACGCCGCCGAGTCCGTCGTTTTCTTCGAGTGCCTTTTGGAATGCCTTGAGATAAATCTCACGTGCAGCCTGCTCGGTGAGCCATGCAGCCTGACCGAGACGATCTTGCTCGCAGTCATTCAGAGCAAAGTGCTTCATAACAACGTCAACACCCTTGGAGCGAATACCCTTAACCTCGATGCCGCCCATCTCACCTGCCAGGAAGCCATCCTCGGAGTAATACTCGAAGTTACGTCCGCCGTAAGGTGTGCGGTGGGTGTTTGCGCCGGGACCGTAGAGGCAGGAAACCTTTGCGTCAACACAGTCGTTACCGATCATAACGCCAACCTCATACATCAAATCAAGGTTGAAGGTTGCAGCCATAACGTCCTCGGAGGTGAAAGCGGTTGCTTCTGCGCCAAGACCGGAGCCGAAGAGAGAAACGGTAAGTCCCTGAGGGCCGTTTTCGTCACGGGAACCGGGAGCGTTTACAGAGGGAACGGGATGTCTCCAGTGGAAGCAGTCGCCCAGCTGGATCAGTTCATCAAGGGTTACATTTTTGAGAAGTTCATTCCATGCGGGATCGTCATAATCCTTTGCTGCCTTAACGCCGTCCTTGTCCTCGTCCATATCGAACATATCGTACAAAGTCAGACCGTTCTTTGCGTCAAGAACGGGCATGTTCTTCCATTCCTCGGGAACGGTGAAGTATTCCTCACCCATGGTAGCCCAGCGACCTTCGGTCAACTCTTTTACCATGCTGTCGATGAGGTTGAGCTTAACGCTCTCGGTGGGCCAAGTGCCGGTCCAGTCGTTTCTGGAAAGGAAGGTTACGGTGCCTTCACCAAAGTATACGTTGGGATCTGCATCTTGCAGTTGGTTCTTGATTTCGGTGCCGTTCAGAGACTTGGAATAGGTTTCCTTATCGAAGTCCATATCCCAGTTATAAACGAGAGCTGCGTTGCCTTCTGCATCCATGCCGTCAGCAGTGGTAAAGCCCTTTGCAGCGAGAACGTTGTTTACAGCGTTGTGGGAGTCGGTTGCAGCGGTGAGGTAGTAGGTACCTGCATCCAGAATGTAGGTGCCTGCTCCAAATGCGTCGTAAGCAGCCATATCGCGCTCGTCAACAACGATGGTGACAGTCTCGGATTCGCCTGCTGCCAGAACCTTGGTCTTGCCAAAGCCGATGAGTTGAACTGCTGCCTTTTCGATCTTGTTAACAATATCATAGTCGGTGTAGGGAGAAGAGAGATAGATCTGTACAGTCTCTTTGCCTGCAACCGCGCCGGTGTTGGTAACGGTAAGCGTTACGTTGTAGCAAGCTTCGCCATTTTCGTTGGTGCCCTTCTCTACTGCGAGGTCACTGTAGGTGAACTCGGTGTAGGACAGACCGTAACCGAAGGGGAATGCTACCTCTTTGCCGTATTGTGCTGCGTAGTCACCTGCGTTGCCGGTGCCCATAACGGCATCTGCATAGCGGGTCTCGTAGTATTTGTAGCCAACGTAAATGCCTTCCTGATAGATCATGTAGGTGGAAGCATTTTCGGGAATTTGACCGTTGAAGCCTTGGTAGGTTTGTGCAACGAAGTTTTGCATTGCGGGAGAGGTGAAGTTATCGTAGCAGTAGGTGTCTACAAGGCTACCGGAGGGGTTCACCTTACCTGCAAGGATATCGGTTACTGCATTGGTACCTGCAATGCCGAGACCGCCAACCCAAAGGCAAGCGTCGATCTCGTAATCGTTGAGGAAGTCGACCTCAAGTGCATTGGAGGTGTTGATAAGAACAACGATGCTGGAGATCTTGCCTTCTTTTTTGAGGTTGTTTGCAAAGTTGAGGAGCTTTTTCTCGCGTTCGTCGAGTTCAAGATAGTTTTGTGCGTTTGCCTGTCCCTCATAGTCGGGGAAAGAGCAATCATAGCCTTCACCGCCAACGCGGGAGAAGGTAATGATAACAGCATCACCGTACTCACAGATGGAGTTCTTTACGTCTTCGGGATACTTATCGATGTCGATCTCAAGAATGGGAGCTTGACCTGCAAGAACTGCACTTTCGCCTTCGGAAGCGCCTGCTGCCTTAGTCATTTCCTTGAGAATCTTTTGAGCATCCTTGCCGTTGTACCAATCCCAAAGGGTGGTATTTACTGCAAAGCCGGACTTTTCAAGTGCTGCTTTGAGGTTATCTGCCTTAGAAGCATCAACGTTACCGGAACCGGTACCGCCATAGGTAAGGTTAATGGAGTTGGTGGAAAGTGTGCTTACCTTTGCACCGGATGCCAGAGGAAGCGCGCCGTTGTTGAGAAGAAGTGCTGCGCCTTCTGCCTCTACACGGTAGCAAAGGTCGGTACCTGCTGCCAGTCTTGCTTCTTCGCTTTCGTAATCGCCCTTAAAGTAGATGGCGTTTGCGTCTGCGTTCTCAAGCTTCCAGAAGGTGTTGCCGGGAACGAGGAGGGAGAGTGTGTTGTCGAACATTCTGACAACTACGTTTACGGGAATCATGAGAACCGTAAGGATGACCAGAATGACACACATGACTTTGACGAATTTCATGGTTTTTCTCCTTTTCTTTGCAGAAAATTCTGCCTTAATGTTTTTGGGGTGTCGCACAAAAAATGAGAGACGGCCCTTGTTTATATCATAACACAAATTAGACACTTTGTCAATAAGCGTACTATAATATAAGGAAAGTTTGTTGAAGATTACCGAATTTGTCTTTTTAAATTTGGTGAGATTTGCATTGTGCCCTTCCCTCTCCTGTCGGTGCGTTTGGCGTAAAAAAAGAAAGCTACGCAAAACGTGTGGCCTTCTTAAATTTTTTTGAATTAATGATTGGCACTGTTTTTTGTTTGACCGTACTCAAACAGATTGACAGACCCTGCTGCATCCATAGGGAGCGCATCGTGGTTTTCTCCTTGCTCGTGAGCATTGTTATACCAACACTCTTCCTTTTTTTCGGAGGCTTCCTGAATTTTTGGCTTAAGCTTGAGAAATTTTTTAAAGATACTCATAAGGTGTTTCTCCTTTGCTTCGGTACTTTTATTATAACACAATTCACGCAAAAATGCAAGAAGTTTTTTAACAATACAAAATCACCCCTGCGGGTTCGCAGGGGTGATGGAAAATACACTTATTTTTTCACAAACGGGGACTTGTATTACTTCTGCTTAATAGCGGCCTGAGCTGCAGCAAGGCGAGCGATCGGTACGCGGAAGGGAGAGCAAGATACATAGTCGAGGCCAATGCTATGGCAGAACTCTACGGATGTGGGGTCACCACCGTGCTCACCGCAGATACCAACGTGCAGGTTGGAGTTTACGGGACGGCCGAGAGAGATTGCCATGTTCATCAGCTTACCAACACCGGTTTGGTCGAGCTTTGCGAAAGGATCGTTTTCGAAGATCTTTGCATCGTAGTATGCAGAGAGGAACTTACCGGCGTCATCACGGGAGAAGCCGTAGGTCATCTGGGTAAGGTCGTTGGTGCCGAAGCAGAAGAAGTCTGCGTTAGCAGCGATCTCGTCAGCGGTAAGGCATGCACGAGGAATTTCGATCATGGTACCAACTTCGTACTCAAGCTCTACGCCTGCTGCTGCGATCTCTGCGTTTGCAGTATCAACAACAACGGACTTAACGTACTTCAGCTCCTTAACGTCGCCTACCAGAGGAATCATGATCTCGGGCTTAACGTTCCAAGTGGGATGGTTCTTTTGAACGTTAATAGCGGCGCGGATAACTGCAGCGGTTTGCATTTTTGCGATTTCGGGATAGGTGACTGCCAGACGGCATCCACGGTGGCCCATCATGGGGTTGAACTCGTGCAGAGATGCGATGATAGCCTTGATATCTTCAACGCTCTTGCCTTGTGCTTTTGCAAGAGTTGCGATGTCTTCCTCAGTGGTGGGAACGAACTCATGGAGCGGAGGATCGAGGAAACGGATGCAAACGGGGTTGCCCTCGAGTGCTTCGTAGAGCTTCTCGAAGTCGCCTTGTTGGTAAGGCAGGATCTTTGCGAGAGCTACTTCTCTCTCTTCAGCGGTGTCGGAGCAGATCATCTCACGGAAAGCAGCGATTCTGTCTGCCTCGAAGAACATATGCTCGGTGCGGCACAAACCGATACCTTCAGCGCCCAGCTCGCGAGCCTTCTTAGCGTCTGCGGGAGTATCAGCATTGGTGCGAACCTTGAGAGTACGGAACTCGTCAGCCCAGCCCATAATGGTGCCGAAGTTGCCGGAGATCTCAGCGTCAACGGTGGGAATGAGACCGTCGTAGATGTTACCGGTGGAACCGTCGATAGAGATGCAATCACCCTCGTGGAAGGTCTTGCCTGCCAGAGTGAATTGCTTGTTCTCTTCGTCCATAGCGATTTCGCCACAACCGGAAACGCAGCACTTACCCATACCACGAGCAACAACTGCTGCGTGAGAGGTCATACCGCCGCGAACAGTCAGGATACCCTGAGCTGCCTTCATACCGGTGATATCCTCGGGAGAGGTCTCGAGACGAACGAGAACGACCTTCTTGCCGGCGTTCTTCCAAGTCTCAGCATCCTCTGCGGAGAATACGATCTGACCGCAAGCAGCACCGGGAGATGCGCCAAGACCGCGGCCCATGGGCTTTGCAGCCTTGAGAGCCTTTGCATCGAATTGAGGATGCAGGAGGGTGTCAAGGTTACGGGGATCGATCATCAGAACTGCCTCTTCCTTGGTCTTGTGACCTTCCGCTACGAGATCAACAGCGATCTGCAGAGCTGCGGGAGCGGTTCTCTTACCGTTACGAGTCTGGAGCATATAGAGCTTTTCATTTTCAATGGTGAACTCCATATCCTGCATATCGTGGTAGTGGTTTTCAAGGATCTCGCAAACATTCTTGAATTGCTCGAATGCTGCGGGGAATTTATTAGCCATTTCTTCGATGGGCATGGGAGTACGAACGCCTGCAACAACGTCTTCACCTTGTGCGTTGGTCAGGAACTCACCCATCAGCTTCTTTTCGCCGGTTGCGGGGTCACGGGTGAATGCTACACCGGTGCCGCAGTTGTCGCCCATGTTACCGAATGCCATTGCCTGTACGTTAACGGCAGTACCCCAAGAGTAGGGGATGTCGTTGTCGCGGCGGTAAACGTTTGCACGGGGGTTATCCCAAGAACGGAATACAGCCTTAACTGCACCGATCAGCTGAACCTTAGGATCGCTCGGGAAATCTTCGCCAAGCTTGGACTTGTATTCAGCCTTGAACTGGTTAGCCAGCTCCTTGAGGTCATCAGCGGTCAGCTCAACGTCAAGCTTAACGCCCTTTTCTTCCTTCATCTTGTCGATGAGTTCCTCGAAGTACTTTTTACCAACTTCCATAACGACGTCGGAGTACATCTGGATAAATCTGCGGTAGCAGTCATAAGCCCAACGAGCATTGCCGGACTTCTTTGCCATAACCTCAACAACCTCTTCGTTAAGACCGAGGTTGAGGATGGTGTCCATCATACCGGGCATGGATGCACGTGCGCCGGAACGAACAGATACGAGCAGGGGGTTCTCAAGATCGCCGAACTTCTTGCCGGTGATCGCTTCCATCTTCTCAATGTAGATCATGATCTCAGCCATGATGTCATCATTGATCTGACGGCCGTCCTCGTAGTACTGTGTGCAAGCCTCGGTAGAGATGGTGAAGCCCTGAGGTACAGGAAGACCGATGTTGGTCATTTCTGCAAGGTTAGCACCCTTACCGCCAAGGATCTCACGCATGTTTGCGTTGCCTTCGGAAAACAGATAGCAATATTTCTTTGCCATTTTTCAAATTCCTCCAATTTTATATTAAAAATATTTTTTGACACAATGAAGGAGAGCTCCGGACTGGACATCCGTGCCCTCTTATTGCAAATTTGACAATCTATTATATCATATCTTTGCCAATTTTTCCATAGTTTTTTGAAGTTTTTTGACTATTAATAGCAGGATTTTTGTAAACATTTTGTGAACAGGAGCGCTTTTGGAGAAAATTTGTTTGACAGTGGGCGTTTTGTATTGTATAATGTTTGCGATAGAAAAATTGCGGCGGACTCCTTTGGAGTCGGGCGCCCTTTTGCGTTTTTGTCGCAAAACGCAGGAATGTGAGGTTTGTATGGCGGATATTTTTGATCTGTTTAAAAAAATTGCAAAAAAGGAAGAGGCTCCCCTCTCCCCCATCTCCTGGATCGTGGTGGGACTTGGGAACCCCGGCAAAAAGTACTTTAACACCCGTCACAACGCGGGCTTTTTGTGCTTGGATTACATTGCAGAAAAAGAGAATATTCGCATTGATCGTTCCAAGTTTCATTCCCTTTGCGGTGAGGGACAGATTGCCGGACAGCGCGTACTGCTCCTCAAGCCCCAAACCTTTATGAACCATTCCGGTACCGCCGTTAAGGAAGTGATGGACTTTTATAAGATCGATCCTTCTCACCTTATTGTTATTTCGGATGACATAGCGCAAAAGCCCGGTAAAATTCGTGTTCGCGCAAAAGGAAGCTCGGGCGGTCAAAAGGGACTTGGCGACATTATTTATCAGCTCGCTCGAGATGACTTCCCTCGCATTCGCATCGGCGTTGGCGAAAAGCCTCACCCCGATTACGATCTTGCCGCGTGGGTGGTCTCGGAATTCACGCCCGACGAGCAAAAGACGCTGTTTGACAGCTTTGGATGCGCCCACGAAGGACTTTTGAAGCTGCTTGCAGGTGACATTGCGGCAGCACAACAAATTTGCAACTCTTATTCTCCCGAGGAGAAGAAAGCATAACGTATGAGCATTTTAACAAGTTGTATTCGCGAGGATCCCGAATACCGTCAGCTTTTGCGCACCGTAAACGAGAATTTTCGCATCAACCCTCTGCCCATCTTGGCTAGTGGAATGTGCGACGGCGCATCGGATGCTTTTCTCGTGTCGCTCATTGAGGACACCAAAAAGCTGCGGGGCAACTTCCCTGCTCTTGTGGTCTGTCCTGAGGAAAAAGAGTGTGTAAAGCTCTGCGGCGTTCTGGAGCGTTGCGGTCTCTCGTCAGCGTTTTATATGTCGCGCGACCTCACCTTTTATAACATTACCGCCTCCCATGAGTATGAGCATGAGAGGCTTCGCGTGTTGTCGGGCATTCTTGACGGCAACTTTGATGCCGTTATCACAACGCCGGATGCCATGCTGGGATATACCATTCCCCCTCAATGCTTAAAAGAGAATATGCTCTGCATTGACACCGTCGAGCAGATCGAGCCAAAGGCTTTGGCAAGTCGGCTCGTCGCTGCAGGCTATGCGCGCGCCGATCTTGTGGATAGCCCCGGTCAGTTTGCCCTGCGTGGTGGCATTGTGGACATCTATCCCCCCAACGGTCGCTTCACCGATGCCGACGGCGGCACAAAGAACGGTGCCAACGCCATTCGTATTGAGTTCTTTGGTGACGAAATTGACAGAATGGTCATTTTTGACCCTGAAACACAACGCGCTGTGGAAGAAATTTCGAGTGTGACCTTCCCGCCTGCGCGTGAGCTTTTGGCATCGCCCGATGCCTTGCAAGCGCTCAAAAAAGCGCTCACGTCCCAACTGAAAGCCAACAAGAGCGAGCAAGCGACCACCGAGATCCTTAAGGAGATCCGCGCGGTTGAGGATGCGGTTGCAAACGGCAGTGACGTGCACTTTTTGGATAAATACGTCACGCTGATCTACCCCGAAAAAGCATCCCTGACCGATTATTTTACAGCCACGTCCCTTGTTTGCGTCAAAAACACCAATGCAACGATGGATCGCATCAAGGCGTCGGAGTGGCATCTTGCGCAAAGCATTACCGACCTTTTGGAGAGCGGCACGATCTCGCCCAAATACACCGATTACGCAAAGCCTGCGGTGATGTTTGACCGCTTTTGCGATGCTAACGTATCGGTTCACGTCGATTCGATTGCGCACTCCTTTGGAGAGCGTCGCTTGGGTGGCTTGTTTGGTTTCCGTACAAGACACACGGTGTCGTATGCGGATAACCTGCCCCTCTTTCTTGAGGATCTGCACGGATACGTGCAAAGTGGCTACCGTTGCTTGATTTTAGCCGAAAACGCGACAGAGGCAGACACACTTGCCGACACCCTGCGCGAGGCTGCTTTTGTGGTGGTCGACGAGCCCGAAAACGCCGCCGATATGGCGCGCGGAACGGTTGCCATCCTCTACAAAAACGCGCTTTCCGGATTTGAACTCCCTGTCCCCGCGTTCGCCGTTCTTTCGGCTCGCCCCGATGCACGTGGTGGCTCTCTTTCACTCTCTGCCATGGCAGGGGCACGTAAAAAAAGAAAGAAAGGCACCAAGAGTATTCTTTCCTATGCCGAGCTGGAAACAGGCGACTTTGTGGTGCACGAAACCTACGGCATTGGTCGCTACACGGGCATTGAATCGCTGACCTGTGAAGGAATTACGCGCGATTATATCGGAATTCAGTATGCGGGCTCGGACAAATTGTTCGTACCCGTTGAAAAGTTGGATAAGGTATCCAAATATATCGGTGCACACGCCGATGACGGACTTGTCAAGCTCTCCAAAATGGGGGGTGAAAGCTGGAAAAAGGCAAAAGCCCGTGCATCATCTGCGGCAAAGGACATTGCAAAGGACCTCATTCGTTTGTATGCCGAGCGTATGCGTCGACCGGGACACGCTTTCCCCTCTGACGACAGTTATCAAAAGGCATTTGAGGATGCCTTTACCTTTGAGGAGACCGACAGTCAGCTGACGGCAGCCGACGAGATCAAGGGCGATATGATGAAGGCGGTTCCAATGGACCGTTTGCTTTGCGGTGACGTAGGCTACGGTAAGACCGAGGTTGCTCTGCGCGCCGCCTACAAGGCGGTGCTTGGCGGCAAGCAGGTGGCACTTCTCGTTCCTACCACTCTGCTCGCTCTGCAACACTATCAAACCATTGTCAGCCGTATGCGCGCTTTTGCCGTAAACGTGGAGATGGTATCGCGTTTTCGCACTCCCAAGCAGCAAGCAAAGGCACTCTCACGCCTTGCTCGCGGTGACGTTGACATCATTGTCGGAACGCACCGTCTGCTCTCCAAGGACGTCAAATTCCACGACCTTGGACTTGTGATCATTGACGAGGAGCAACGCTTTGGCGTTGTGCAAAAGGAAAAGCTCAAGCAGCTCTCCTCGGGTGTGGACTGCCTCTCTCTTTCGGCTACTCCTATTCCCCGCACGCTCAACATGGCAATGGGCGGCATTCGCGACATCTCCATTCTTGACGATGCCCCGAGCGACCGTTTGCCTGTGCAGACCTACGTTCTTGAAAAAGACGATCTCATTATTGAAGAAGCCATCCGACGTGAATTGCGCCGCGGCGGTCAGGTGTTCTATCTCTTTAACAACGTAGAAAACATCAACGTGGCGGCGGCAAAGCTCTGCTCCGCCATTCCCGAGGCGCGCATCACCGTAGCGCACGGGCAGATGGACAAGGAAGAGCTGGAGCGCATTTGGGAGCAGATGCTTGCAGGCGAGATCGATATTCTTGTTTGTACCACCATCATCGAAACAGGCGTTGATATCCCCAACGCAAATACGTTAATTGTGGAAAACGCACACCGTCTGGGGCTTTCGCAGCTCCATCAGATACGCGGCCGCATCGGTCGTTCGGCACGCCGCGCCTATGCGTATTTCACTTACCCTGCTTACAAATCCATTCCCGAGGTTGCGCAAAAGCGCTTGGAAGCGATACGCGAATACGCCGAGTTTGGCGCGGGATTTAAGATCGCTCTGCGCGATATGGAAATTCGCGGCGCGGGCAACCTTTTGGGCTCGGAGCAGCACGGACATCTGGATGCCGTTGGTTACGATCTTTATATCAAGCTGCTCAACCGCGCGGTGCTCGAAGAAAAGGGTGAGGCGCCCGTCGAAGAGGTAGACTGCACCGTCTCGTTGCAGTTTGACGCTTACCTGCCCGAGCGCTACGTCCCCTTCCCCGCTCAGCGTATTTCGCTTTATAAGAGAATTGCACTCATCGCGAGCGAAGAGGATCTTTCGGATATGACCGACGAGCTCATCGACCGCTTTGGTGAGCCACCCGCACCTGTGCAAAATCTGTTGCGCATCGCGCTCATTCACACACTCGCCTCACGCTGCGGTGTAACCTCTGTCCGTCAGGATACGGCAGGCATTCACATCACGCCGCAAAAGCTGGATTTTGATGCATGGTCGGAGCTTTCCGAGCTCTGGCCCGGGCGCTTGCGCGTCATTCTGACCGGTGAAGCACACATCCTTTTGCGCCTGCAAAAAGAGGATGCACCGCTCTCCTTTATTCACAAATTGTTTGAAAAATATATGGAAATCGGTCATACAAACGCATAACGTCTATCACATTTATCCTGTATAATGATAAAAGAAGTTCTTTAACGGAAAGGATCTATCCTATATGAAAAAGATGTTTGTTCGCATTACGGCGATCTTTGTCGTTGTCCTGATGCTGGCTCTTCCCCTCTCCTCTTGTACGAGCGGCAAAAAGCTCCTGACCTTGAAGGCTGACGGCAAGACCTACTCCATCTCGGTCAACCTTTACGAGTTGATGCTATCGGCAACCAAGGGCACCCTGGATGCCTACAATGGCACACTGCAGAGTCTTCGCCCCTCGCAAGATGCCTTTTGGGATATTCAAGACACCTATGACGGCAAAACATTGGAGACTGCCAACGATTTTTATCGCAAAAAGGTGCTTGAGGATTGCAAGAGCTACCTGCTCTCCCTTTATTTGTTTGATAAGTTCGATTTGGAATTGAGCGAGAGCGCCAAGGAGGAGATCGAGGATCTAATGGACGAATTGATCAAGACCGACGGTGACGGCTCCAAGACCAAGCTCAACTCGGTGCTTGCCGAGTTTGGCGTAAACTACAAAATGCTCAAGGAGTATTACACCATTAAAGCAAAGTTCAAAGCCGTACAGGAGCACATCTACTCCACCACGGGTCCCAACATCAAAAATCAATACGTAAACGATCATTACGTGCATTTTTATCAGCTTTTCCTTGCCAATTATACCTACGTGTATGAAACCGACAAGAACGGTGACACCATTTACTATAACACCGCCACCAATAAGATCCTTTATAAGGAGACCGAATTTACCCACACCGATGCCACAGGAAAGATTGAGACAGACGGCAAGGGACAAATTGTATATTACACCGACGAAACACGCACACACATCTCCTACGATACCAAAAACGGTCAGCCCTCTTACAAGATCGATGCAAACGGTGAATCCTACGTGACCAAGCCCATGACCGAGGATGAGCTCGAAAAATTGGAGGAACGCGCCAACGATTTGCACCAAAGCCTGCAGGGTGTGGCTAAAGACACTTTTGTTGCCCGTGCGAATGCCGAGAGTGATGACACTCAAGCCGCTATTTACACCGACGGTTATTACCTGCAAAAAGGGATGAATTATTCGGCATCCAATCAGGATTATCTCTACCTTGACACCATTGTGGAAAAGCTTTCCGACCCGAACGTAAAGGTAGGCGACGTGATTATGATCTCTTCTCCATCGGGTTATCATATTCTGATGAAATGCGCCCCCACTGAAAACGCCTACGAGCTGGAAGCGAACGACGTTTGGTTCTCGGGCTTTGAAGCTCTTTTGACAGGAGATCTTTTCTCCAATCATACAGAGCCTTATCGCGCGCAGATCGAGCTCAACCAAAAGGTTTATGCCAAGGCGCCGAGCATGAAAGAGGTCGGGGTAAATTATTTCTACTATTAATTCATAAATAACCGATCCTTTTTAAATATTTTTTAGAAAAACGCATTTTTGTATTGACAAAAGTGCGTTTTTTTGATATAATATGGATGTATCCAAAAAATACGCATTTTGAAAGGAGACTTTATTATGAAAAAAATGATCAAACTGATTGCTCTGGCACTCGTACTCACCCTCTCGGTTGTTATGCTTGCTTCCTGCAATGCTCCCAACTCCAACCCCGAAAAGGCGGTTGCTGCATTGGAGAAAAACGGTTACACTGCCGGTCACGATGAATCCAGCATTTCTGCACTCTTTGCTGGTATTGACCCCAAAGATGTTACCGACGTAGTAACAGCATACAAAAGAGTAGGCATCAATATTGATTCCATTACCATTATCTATTTTGAAGATACTGACGCTGCAAAAGATGCTTGGGAAGAGATCAAAAAAGAAATTGAAGATGAAATCGACGAAGATTCCGGCTACGTTGTTGAGAAATCTGGTAAAATGATTTGGTTCGGCACCGAGGATGCTGTTAAAGCTGCTAAATAATGAATTGAATAATAAAAAGAGCACGCAATCTGCGTGCTCTTTTTTGGTTTATGATTGATTATTCGGCATCGCCCCATGTGCTGATGGGGGTAACGTCATAGAGCTTCTGGGCAAAATCCTCACCCTCGCCGATCACCTTTGCGGCAACAGAGAGGCGCAGGCGGTCCTTGACCTCGGCTTTGATATAAAGACGTGTCAGGTCGCTGTTCTCTACCTTTTCGGCTGCAAACTTTGCTTTTCCAAAACCACCGATCTGGCATTTGAGGACTTTTTCGCCAACAGTCAGTTTAGCAATCTTGGCACCGTTCAAGAGTTCAACCTCTGCAGGAGTGTAAACCGTCCAAAGAATTTCACCGGGCGCCTTGAGAACCAGCTCATCTTGAATCACAACCGTTGTGCGGTTATCAGTCAGCATAACGCCGCGCTTGCCACGCAGGATATCCTTGTTAGTATCTGTCATGTCGACAACTGCATAGATGTGATCCTTGCGTCCCTTCATTTCAACGATCTTTGCATTGGCATGAGGTGCTTGATCGGGTGCGGGCTCGGCTGCGGGATTGACAACGATGGTGTTTTGTCCTGCGGCGCGACGGCGCATCATAACAGGGAGCGTTTCGATACCGCCGGTTTCTGCAAAGAAACGTACGCCTGCCATATCCAAGATTACACTGCCTGCATCCAGGTCGCCGTTGACCTCGTCATTGGCACCGCCGTGCAGACCGACAAAGGTATCGTCCTTCTCCCAACCGGAGCGCATAATGGCAAGTCCTGCCTTACGGTAAACGGTATCCTGCGGCAGTGCAACTTTGAAGGATTCATCGAGAGGTGCATAGAAAAGAATATCAAAGGGGCTGACGCGCTTTGCACCGCTTGCGAGCTGCTGGTGACGCAGGGTTGTGTAGGTTGCATCACCGTATTGCTCGCCAAGCCAGAACATCATAGAGGTGTCGGTAGCTTCTGCCGCACTGTTGTGGAAATTCCACATACCGTTTGCGGTTTCGGTAGCAATTGCAAAGTATCCCGTTGCAGCGAAGCCGGGAGCAGATGCAAGTCCATAGTCGCTGCCGCAAGCCTTTTGCAGCATTGCGATAAGAAGTGCGAGAGAACGGGAGCTCTTTTCCCATGCAGCAACGCCTTCACTGTATCCGCCATCGGGTGCATAGGCTGCAAAGCAAGCCTCAACGTTGCGCAGGACACGGTTGATGAGCTTGAGCGCGGTTTCGGGATAAATGTCAGCCAGAGCCAGCGCGGTTGCAAGCATACCTGCATTGACAACTGCTGCTGCGGTTCCGCCGGCGATCCACATATGTCTCTTACCGTCATAGCATTCCAGACCGACTCTCATTGCGTTGCGAAGGAGTGCGCGTTCAACGATCGCCTTTCTGCCCTCGCTCCAAACATGATGGCACCAGTCATAGCAGATAGCAACTGCCAGAGCAACCGTGCCTACAGAGGACATCAGCTGCGAGTTCCAATCCTTGAAATTGCCAAGTGCTTCGCATTCAAGTGCAGCACGTTCACAGTATTTCTTATCACCCGTTACACGGTAAAGGGTGGAGAAAGCGATGATCTTTTCGGCGGAGAGCGCAAGGTCATCTGCCAGAGCTTGCGCGGTGCGCGGCTTTGCGGTAACGATAGGCTCGGACTTGAACGCCTCGGACGTTGTTCCGTATTCTGCCTTAAGCGCCTTGAGGTAGCCTGCAAGCGTGGGCTCTTCCTTTGCTTTGCGGCGGAGCTGCATCAACTCGTCATAAGAGAGCAGGAGTCTGCCGCGGGATGCACTGAAGCGACGTCGCAGGTCGGAAAGAACGCGATCTGCCTCGGGGCGATGGAAGGTGGTAGCCGCAACGAGCTGCCAGAGGATGGCGCTGTCACGTCCGCTTTGGAAAATGTTTTTACGGTTGGAAAGAATGATCAGTCCCATACCGTCAACAAAGATCTGTCTCCAACGGAAGAACTCACGGACGTAGTCTGCCGGGAAGAACAGGATGCCGCCTCTCTCCTTCGGGAAGAAGCCGAGGGGGCTCTCTACGCCATCAACGGTTACGCGATTGGAGTTTGCAGAGAATGCATACTTTTTGCGGCGATACGTAAAGGAAAGGGTGAGTGCGCGGTTATCGACCACGCAAGAGAATGCGATGCCTGCCGCGACGGGTGCCATAGGTAACCAAAGAACGCCTTTTTCTTCAAAGGGCTTAGCCTCAGAATCGTCAATAGAGTTGGGAATGCGCTTGCGGTCGATGATGGAGAAGTTACCCGTTTTGGAGAATACTGCCGCGCCCTTGAGCTCGGGGATTCTTGCATAGACGGGAGCGATCTCGCTCTCATAAACGTAAAAGCTATCAAAGTAAAGAACGGGAGAACGTCCCTCGGTAGGCACGTTCAGAGCCTCGAAGATAATGCTGCCGATATCATTCCAACCGGCGCACTTGCCTGTGCTGTGCAAAAAAGGAATTTCAAGGCGATAATCGTTCCAACCATCCTTTGCGATGCAAATCGTGGTTTCATAACCGCCTGTGCTCTCACCCGTGTGGCTATTGCTGAAGGTCAAACGGAAGGATGCGCCCATAGCACCTGCGGCACAAACCGAAAAGGTGAGGTAACGCACGCCCGAAAGATCGGAGCCACCCATAGGGATGACAACGCGGTCAAGTTCACGAAGGCGCCAAGCCGCACTCATGTGTGCATTCTTTTTGTGTGCAAGATCGGGCTTCATACCCGTGCTTTCGATCAGATCGTATTGGTTCATATCCACCAGGATCTGTGCGGAGCTTTCTTGCCAGGATTCGATCATACTTCTCAAATTCTTTTTCATCTGTCGTTCCTCTTTTATATGTATTTTTCTCTTATTTCACAGTTTTGGCAAAGCGCAAAAAGGCTTCTCTTCCCTCTTTTGTGCATTTGTAAACGCCTGCATCCTCAAGCACCGCTTCAAAGGTGCGGCCGATCTCCTTTTGCAAAATCTCGCCTGCGTTGTCGTAGGAGAATTGATAGTTGGATGCAAAGGCACTCACCCACGCGGCGTGCTTTGCGGTGCGCTCATCGAGTGTGATATCCTTGCCCTGCGCCAGATAGTCAGCCAGAACGTCCATCTCCTCGCACAAGCGAGCGGGCAGGACGGCAAGTCCCATGACCTCAATGAGTCCAATGTTTTCTTTTTTGATATTATGCTTGTCCGCGTGCGGATGGAAAACGCCCAGCGGATGCTCGTCGGTTGTCAGGTTGTTGCGCAAAACAAGATCGATCTCAAATTCCTCACCGCGTCTGCGCGAGATGGGAGTGATCGTGTTATGCGGCTCTCCCTTGGTCGCGGCAAAAATGCATGCCTCGGGATCGCTGTATGCGCGCCAAGCACGAAGGATGCGGTCGGAAAGCTCAATCAAGCTCTCGCGCTTTTGGGAGCGCAGGCGAATGACCGACATTGGCCAGCGCACAATGCCTGCCGAAACATCCTCAAATCCGTCAAAGTGCAATTCCTTTTCGATGGGCGCTCTCTCCATAGCAAAGGTGTAACGTCCGCCCTGCATGTGGTCGTGCGAAAGAATGGAGCCGCCCACAATGGGAAGGTCGGCGTTCGCACCCAGCATATAGTGTGGGAATTGTTCTACAAAATCCAATTGCTTGACAAAGGTAGAGCGATTGATGCACATGGGGGTGTGCTTGGCAGAAAGCGCGATGCAATGCTCGTTATAATAAACGTAGGGGGAATACTGCAGGAACCACTGCTCCTCAGCAAGCGTCATAGGGATCAGTCGCAGATTCTCTCTTGCTGCCTGTGTCAGGCTCCCTGCAAAGCCCTCATTCTCGCGGCAAAGGGCGCATTTGGGATATCCGCTTGCCACAGTCATTTTTGCGGCGGCAATGGCACGGGGATCTTTTTCGGGCTTGGAGAGGTTGATGGTGATATCAAGATCTCCGTATTTTCCGCTATAGATCCATTTAACATCCTTTTTTACGCGGTAGGTGCGAATATAATCGGACGCGCGGGAGATATGATAATAATAGTCGGTTGCCTTTTGGGGCGACTCCTCATACAGGGAGCGGAACTTGCTCTGCACCTCGCCGGGGCGCGGTGTCAGGATGCCCATCAGGTGTGTATCGAATAGGTCTCTTTCGGTTATGCTATCATCGGGGATAATGCCCATCGTTTGCGCAAAATCGCAAAGGGCTGCAAGGATGGTCTCCAGATCGTGGCAGACTTCCCTGTCCCTATCGGGGGCAAACGTCAGGATGCCCAGCTCGCGCGAAATACGGTTGCACAAAAAGACGCGGTCGCACTCCTCTGCAAGCTCGTTCTCGATTGCATATTCTACAAGGTCGTCTATCCAATTGCAAAGTGTTGCTTCGGTCTGCATCCTGTTTTTTTCCTCATTTCTCCCAAAAAAATCGGTTGTTATATATATTATAACATAGTAGGCTTTTTTTGTAAATGGGATTTTTGCTCTTTTTTCAAAAATATTTTTATTTTTTTTGCAAAAACCTATTGACAAACGGCTTTTGCTATGGTATACTCTTATCGATACCAAATCTCAATAAGGAGCAAACCGAATGAAAAGACGTTCCACAAAGCAACGCGAGATCGTCTATGAGGCTCTGATGCGATTGTATCACCCCACGGCAGAAGAGGTTTACGAATATCTGCGAGGCGAGCAGCCCGGCATCGGGCGTGCAACCGTGTTCCGTAATTTGGCAGTTCTTGCAGAGGAAGGAAGAATCGTCAAGCTCTTCTTCCCCGACGAGGTGACGCATTACGACGCGATTACCGACGGTCATTACCACTTTGTTTGCAAACGGTGTTCAAAAATCATCGATTTGCACACCAACGTACGGCCTGCTCTGCCGACTGACTACGACTTTGAAGTGGAGTCTCAGGAAATCAACTTTTACGGCAGATGCAGAGAATGCCAACAAATTCTACAATCTTAAAAAATCTAAAAAAACACATAATTAAAAAGGAGAACAAAACAATGAAAAAGTACAGATGCTTGATTTGCGGTGAGGTTTTTGACGTAGCTGACGGTGTAGAGCCCGTTTGCCCCAAGTGCGGTCTCAAGGGTAATAAGCTTGAGCTGATTGCAGAGGAATCCAAGAACCCCAACAAATACTCCGGCACACAAACCGAAAAGAACCTCGAGGCTGCTTTCGCAGGTGAGTCCCAAGCAAGAAACAAGTACACCTACTTTGCATCCGTTGCAAAGAAAGAGGGCTACGAGCAGATCGCTGCCCTGTTCCTCAAGACTGCCGACAATGAGAAAGAACACGCTAAGTTGTGGTTCAAAGAGCTCAACGGTCTGGGTGACACCGCTCAAAACCTCGGCGCTGCTGCTGAGGGTGAAAACTACGAGTGGACCGATATGTACGAGGGCTTTGCAAAGACCGCTGATGAAGAAGGCTTCCATGAGCTGGCTGAAAAGTTCCGTCTGGTTGCTGCTGTTGAAAAGCATCACGAGGAAAGATATCGCGCGCTCCTCAAGAACGTAGAAACCGCTGAAGTTTTCAAGAAGAGCGAAGTTAAGGTTTGGGAATGCCGTAACTGCGGCCACATCGTTGTTGGTACCAATGCCCCCGACGTTTGCCCCACCTGCGCTCATCCTCAAAGCTATTTCGAATTACACGCTGAGAATTATTGATTTGATTTTTATAAGAACTGCGGGGAGACCTTTTTCGCGAAAAGGGTCTCCCCGCACCCCTTCCAAAAAGCACTCGCACAAAAAAGCAAAAATGGATTTGTTAGTTTGCGGATGGACGGACATTCATTGCAAAATTTATCTTTTAACTTGTAGGGACCGTCGAGGACGCCGATCCCTACATTTTCTGTTTCTTTTGTTTTGTCTCGTTCTTCTTTTCCACAAAATGGAAAAGCGGTGTGGTTTTAGGGTGAAAAAGTGGGAAATATATTATAAAAGTATATAAATATAGTAAAAAAATTTTGAAAAAGTATTTACAAAATAAAAAAAGTGTGGTATAATACTGTCGTATGCGTGAGCTCGGTTTTCGGATACGAGGCTGTTCAGCAGCTTTTTCACCCGCCGATTGCTGAGTGAAACGTAAATAAATATTTTTTGAAAGGTGAAAAAACCATGCAGAAAGAAGTAAAACTCAACATCATCGAGCAATACGCTACCCACGAGGGTGACACAGGTTCTCCCGAGGTACAAATTGCTATCCTGACCAACCGCATCGCTAACCTGACCGAGCACCTCAAGGCTAA
Source organism: Oscillospiraceae bacterium (assembly GCA_015063725.1). GTDB lineage: Bacteria > Bacillota > Clostridia > Oscillospirales > CAG-272 > UMGS1865. The sequence continues at coordinate 7,596 of SVTP01000002.1, read as the reverse complement.
CAAAAAGGATTTCCACAGCCGCCGCGGTCTGCAAAAGATGATTGGTCACAGAAGAAGTCTGTTGAACTACCTGCAAAAGAACGACATCGAGCGTTACCGCGCGATCGTCAGCAAGCTCGGCTTGAGAAAGTAAAGCAAACATTGGGAGTTGAGAGCAGCGGCAGTTTTGTCACTGCCCTCACTCCTTGTTTGTTTTTTTCTCAAAAACCCCCTTCTCACGGTCGGATTAGCAGTTAACCGTGTGCCGGAGAGTTCCCATTTTTTCCGACCTGCGGTTAAGTGCTAAACCTCCGCGAGAGCAACCCAAATATGAAAACGGAGGAATGTAAAAGAAAATGAACATTACCAAAAGCGAACCCATGAATTTTAAAAATTACAAGGTGTTCAAGTACACCTACGCTGGCAGACCCCTTGTAATTGAGACCGGTAAGATGGCAGGCCTTGCAAACGGCTCTGTTCTCTGCCGCTACGGCGACACCGCAGTTCTCTGCTGCGCAACCGCATCTGAAAAGCCCCGCGACGGCATCGACTTCCTTCCCCTCTCCGTTGACTTTGACGAGAGAATGTATGCAGCCGGCAAGATCCCCGGCGGCTACCTCAAGCGTGAAGGCAAGCCCAGCGAAAAGGCAGTTCTGACCTCTCGCGTAATCGACCGTCCCATTCGTCCTCTCTTCCCCAAGGATCTGAGAAACGACGTGGCTCTCACTCTTGTTGTTATGTCGGTTGACCCTGACTGCTCCCCCGAGATCACCGCAATGATCGGTGCTTCCACCGCTCTGGCAATCTCCGACATCCCGTGGAACGGCCCCATCGGCGGCGCGTTTATGGGCTTGGTAGACGGCAAGATCGTCCTCAACCCCACCGCTGAAGAGCAAAAGAAGAGCGATCTGCAGCTCACCGTTGCAGCATCCATGGAAAAGGTCGTTATGATCGAGGCAGGTGCTAACGAGGTTGACGACGACACCATGTTTGAGGCGATTATGAAGGCTCACGAGGAAATCAAGGACCTTCTCGGCTTCATCAATGGCATTATCGACGAGATCGGCAAGAAAAAGTTTGAATATCCCTCCTGCGAGCTCGATCACGATATGTTCGACGAGATCTTCGCTTTCTGCGAAAAGGATGTTATGAACGCTCTTGACACCGATGACAAGAACGTAAGAGACGCAAGAATGGTTCCCGTTAAGGATGCCATCCTTGAAAACTTTACCGAAAAGTATCCTGAGCTTCCGAACATTATGGAGGAGCTCATCTACAAGATCCAAAAGAAGATCGTTCGCCGCTGGCTGCTTGTCGACAAGAAGCGTGTTGACGGTCGTAGCATGGATCAGATCCGTCCCCTCGGCAGTGAGGTTGGCGTTCTGCCCCGCACTCACGGCTCGGGTCTGTTCACCAGAGGTCAAACTCAGGTTTTGACCGTTGCAACCCTTGGTACTCTCTCCGAGGCGCAAATGCTTGACGGCATTGACAACGAGACCTCCAAGAGATATATGCACCACTACAACATGCCCGGCTTCTCCACCGGTGAAGCCAAGCCTGTCAGAAGCCCCGGCCGTCGCGAGATCGGTCACGGTGCTCTTGCTGAAAGATCCCTTGTTCCCGTTCTTCCCTCCGAGGAAGAGTTCCCCTACGCAATCCGTCTGGTATCCGATGTTGTATCCTCCAACGGTTCTACCTCTCAAGGCTCCGTTTGCGGCTCTACTCTGGCACTGATGGATGCAGGTGTTCCGATCAAGGCTCCCGTTGCAGGTATCTCCTGCGGTCTGATCACCGCTGAGGACGGCTCTTGGGATACCATGATCGACATTCAAGGTCTCGAGGACTTCTACGGTGACATGGACTTTAAGGTTGCAGGTACTCACAAGGGTATCACCTCCATTCAAATGGACCTCAAGATCGACGGTCTTACCCCCGAGATCATTAAGAGAGCGTTTGAAATGACCCACGCAGGTCGTGATTATATCATCGATGAAGTCATCCTGAAGGCTATCGAGGCTCCTCGTGCAGAGGTTTCCCGCTATGCTCCCAAGATGACCACCATGAAGATCGATCCCGACAAGATCCGCGAGGTTATCGGCAAGGGCGGTTCTGTTATTCAGAAGATCGTTGCTGACACCGGCGCGAAGATCGACATTGAGGACGATGGCACCATTCGTATTGCCGCTATCAACGCCGATCAGGCAGAGGCTGCCAAGGCTTATATCGATGCTATCGTATTTGAGCCTGTTGTTGGTGCAGTTTACACCGGTACCGTTACCGGCATTAAAGAATTTGGATGCTTTGTTGAATATGCCCCCGGTAAGGAAGGCATGGTTCACATCTCCAAGATTGCACCTCGTCGCATTGAAAAGGTTGAGGATGTACTCAAGCTTGGCGACGTTGTTAAGGTAAAATATATCGGACTTGACAAGAAGGGACGCATGGACTTCTCTATCAAGGACGCACTTGAAGGCTGATTCGCCTAACTTCTCATGAAAGGAGCAACACACGGCATGGGAAACAAAGCGACACAGCAACCCCGCAGCTTTAATACCATTCGCCGCAGCCAAACAAAGGTTCGCGCCAAGCGTCGCATGACCCAGCGCATTGTGTTGCTTGCCATGTTTGCTACGGTGGCACTCATTTTGATTTCGTTGTTGGTGCTTGGCGGTTTTGCAATCGCCAACGCCATCATTGATGCACCTGATACCCCCAACGATCCTGATACGCCCCCTGAACATGTAAACAACATTGTTTTTACGCAAAGGACTGAGCACACGTATAATGTCCACGCCGGTCCGCTTATATTGGTGAACACCGAAAACGAATATAAATTCCCTGTTGGTGTTTCACTCCCTTTGATCAGTGAAAAAATTGTTAAAAAGCCCAATGGCAACAGAATTTACAGCCCTGTTCCCGGAGTTGAAAAATTAGAGACAAAAACCTTGGACGCTTTTAACGAAATGATGTATAAGTACTATGAGCTTGATGAGGACGCATACTTTGTTATTTCCTCGGCTTATAGAACAACAGCAGATCAAGAAAAACTCGGTTCTTCGGTTCTACCGGGATATTCCGACCATCACACCGGTTACTGTGTGGCAATCAAGTATCAAGCTGCCAATCATTTTTTAGAAACTGATCATTGGATCTATCAAAACTGCTACAAATTTGGTTTTGTTATCCGCTACCCGGAGGGCAAGGAAAGCTATACGAAAGTTTCCAATTACAAGCACTGCCTACGTTACGTTGGTATCCCCCACGCAACGTACATGACACAAAATGATTTGTGTATGGAAGAATATCTCGACCTTCTGCAGAATAATTATAATTCTTCAACAAATCGTCTCTCCATTGCAGCCGCTGACGGAATCTCTTATGAAGTTTACTACGTTCCGGCATCCAATGAGGAACTGACAACCTTGGATGTGCCCAGTAATTACACGTATACCATTTCGGGCGATAATCGCAGCGGATTTATCGTAACGGTGACAATGACCGCTCCCGCTGCATAAGTACCCTATCATTTGCATAACCTATCAATAATATAACGGAGGAAATAAACATGGAAAACGAAAACATGATCATTGAAGAGGCTGTTGTAGCCGAAGGCGAAGAAATTATTATCGAAGAGGCTCCCGTTGATGCGGTTGACGTAGTTGTTGAAGATGAAGGCGATGCAGCTGCAGAACCCACCGAGGAAGTTGTTGGCGAAATTGTTGACGAGGAAGTTGAAGAGGCTGAAGAAGCTGAGGAAAGCACAGGCGAAATTCTTGTCCGCAAGTGCCAAGAGGTTAAGGATGCTTGCTGCAACACCATCGACCGCATTATTTGCGATCTGAAAGCAACCGACTACAACCCCTATATCAAGCAAACTCGCACCACTCGCATAGAGATCTTCCGCAACAGCGATGATGAGGAACCCATTGATACCTTTGAGACCACCGACGTTAAGAGCTACTCTGCAAAGGCTCTGTTGGTAGCAACCGCTGCCGCTGCCCTGGTAGTAGCTACTTCCGGTAGTCTGATCAGAAGAATTCTGAAATAATTACAACAAAAAAGCCGACGGCTAAAACCGTCGGCTTTTTGATATTCATTCAGTTTAAAAAGATGCAAGCAGGGCTTGCTCCATTCTCTCTGCCATCTCCTTTTCGGGAATGTCAAGTGCTAACGAAAGCTCTGTGTAAAGGAAGCATTTTGCGCGTGCAACCAGATCGCGCTCGCCCTCGGAAAGTCGCTGGATGCGATCGGGAAATTCATTTTTGCGATTGTATGCCGTTTTAATGATGCGTACCCACTCGCCCGGCTCGTGCTTTTGCATAGCTTCCAGATACTTGGCGCGCAAAAGCTTGCCGTTTGCCTCAATGATCGGCAAAATTTGCGAAAGGCGTGACAAAAGTTCCTCTGCTCCGGATGCATTCAAGAGAGGACGCATATAGATGTTTTGATTGTCCTTAGGAACGTAAATCAATCCACTTTTATCGTGAATGGAACGCATAATGTAATATTCTCTATCGGCAGGCATACCCTCAAGCGGGGCGAACTGAACGTCGAGAATCTTGCATATTCCGCCGGATTCATAAAATACGTATTCGTCTTTTTTGAAGTTTCGCTGCATAATTTTGAACTCCTTCACATTGTCTACATATATATTATATCACATTTTTTCTCAAAATTGGTGATTTTGGGGTGGAAATTCACAAAAAAGTCAAAAATTCAATGAATAGAAAGAAAGCTCTTTTATCAAAAAGAGCTTTCCTGTTTTTCTTATTTTGAATTGTATTCCACCCAAAAAACATCCTTGATGCGCGCCAAGATCTCGCGCAGGTCATATTTGAGCTGCTTGGTGTAGGTGCGCAGGTCAGCGCTCACGCCCCAGGCATCAATGCCCAGCTTTTGGGCAATGTAGAGCGCGCGGTATAGGTGATACTTTTGTGTGACGATCAACACACGCTTGCCCTTGTGCGCTTTCAGGAGATTGACCATGCTTTCATAAGTGGAGTAGCCTTCGGGATCAATGGTGATCACCTCTTTGGGAACACCAAGCTCCTCGGCAACACGCTCCATTGTTCCCACCTCGTCATAGCCCTCACTACGGTCACCGCTCATCAAAATGCCGTCGGCAAGCCTTGCCCTATAGAGTGAGACGCCCGTTTTGATGCGGTCCTCGAGCATGTGGCTGGGGGTTCCGTCGGGGCGCACGGCGCAGCCGAGAACAAGAATGAGATCGAAATGCTCACCGGCATTTTGCAAAGCCTCGGCGGTTGTGATACGCGGTGCGGTCTTATGACAAACGGCAGCACTGATGGCAAGCACACAAGCGCAAAAGAAAAGGCAACTGCTAAGGAGCAATGCGCCCCACGGAATGAGCTTTCGCCACGCAAAGGCACGCAAACGTGACAGAATGGCACTGCCGAGTTTTTGGAAGAATTGGAGTACTTTTTTCAATTTGGGGATCGGCTCCTTTCGGGATTGCGGAACAAAACCGCTCGTTTTCATTATAGCAGAAAACGGGCGGTTTGTCAATTATTTTATTAAGATAACTCTTCCCGCAATGCAGCAAGCAGCTTTTTCTCCTCTCTTGAAATTTTGACCTGCGTCAGCCCCAATGCCGTTGCCGTTTGTTGTTGTGTCATGTTTCTGAAATAGCGCATCAGCACAATCTTTTGCCACATCTCGGGCAAGCGGTGGATGCACTGCGTGAGCGCGACTCTGTCACAGATCCGCTCACTTTCCCGCTCGCTCTCCTCGTCGGGAATCACGTTTTCATAAGTAACGGTATCTTCACCGTATACGAAATCCGAAAGCGAGGTCACGGGCGACATGGCATCCAAAGAGATTGCGGCTTCTTCTACGCTCACGCCGCATCGCGCGGCAAGCTCTGCAACACCTGCTTCTCTGCCCTCCTCGGCGGCGATGCGGTTCTTTTCGCACATCAGCATCATACCCTGCCGCTTATAAATGCGGCTGACCTTGATGGGCCCCTCATCGCGCAGATGCCTGCGGATCTCCCCGATGATGAGCGGCACGGCGTACGTGGAAAAGACCGTTCCCCTCTCGGGTGAGAAAGAACGGATGGCTTTGATCATGCCGATCGTGCCGATCTGCACGAGATCCTCATATTCGGTTCCACGGTCGAGAAAGCGGCGCGCGACCTTGCGCACAAGCCCGAGGTTTTCCTCAACGAGTGCCGCCTCGGCTTCGCTGTCTCCCTCGCTTGCGCGGCGCAACAACTCTTGGTTGCGCTCGTAGAGTGTGCTTGTTTCCATTTCTTACCTCATTCACTGCTCTGTTCTAAACGGATGCTCCGCATCCGTCACCTCATCCACCGCTCGCGCGGTCCCCCTTCCCCTCAAGGGGAAGGCTTTGGCTAGTTGCGCCACAAAAACGTTCATCCATCTTTTTTGTAAATTTTATAGCGCAGAACTTAAATTCAGGCTTCTCCTTGAGGAGAAGCTGTCACCGATAGGTGACTGATGAGGTGAGCCGCCAAAGGCGGCAAAATGATTTGAAATACATTGCATCCGTTTAGGGTAGAATTTTGTGCATTATTTATGTAACCGTTTGAGCAGGGTGACTGTGGTGCCGCGGTCCTTGCGGCTGCTGACGCGGAGCTCGTCGCAAAAGCTCTCCATAACCGTAAAGCCCATGCCGCTCCGCTCGCCTGCGGCATCAGTGGTAAAGAGGGGCTCGCGCGCTTGCTTGATATTCTCAATACCGCACCCGCGGTCACGAATATCGATGCAGACAAGCCTCCCCTCGCAGAGCTTGACCTCGATGGTGATCTCTCCCACTTCCTCTCGGTAAGCGTGCACGATGCAGTTTGTGACCGCCTCGGAGACGGCGCATTTGATGTCGGCAAGCTCCACCGCGGTAGGGTTGAGCTGTGCGCAAAAGGCGGCAACTGCCGCGCGTGCCATGCCCTCGTTGACCGACAGCGACGGCAAAATAAGCTTCATTTCATTCTCTACCGCCGCGCTGAAATCGACTCTGTTGTTCTTCATTGTTTTATATTCCTTTCACTTTTGTTTTCAAAATAGAAACCATGCGGTCCATGCCTGCCAGCTTGATCATTTTCATAACCGCTGGGCTTGGATCAAGCAGCGCGAGTGTTCCGCCGCACTTTTTGATAAGCGCAAAGCGCCCCATGATGAGCCCGAGCCCTGAGCTATCCATAAAATCGACTGCGGAAAGCTCCAACAGTACGCGCGCGGGCGTTGTGGCAATGATGCGCGCATCAATTTCGGTGCGCACCTCTACGGCACTGTGATGATCGATCTCGCCGCCAATATGCACCACAAGTGTATCTTCCTTTTGCTCATACGAGACTTGTCCACCCTTTTTTAGCATTTTCTCACTCCTCTTTTTTGTCTTTTTTCTTATTTTATCATATCGGGCGCAAAAAAAATGTCGCACCTTGCGGTGCGACGAAAAAATGTATTTACAAATGGAGGGGTTTGTGGTATAATGGGGGTGGTTAAAAATCCAAGCGATAAATAAGAATTTACAAGTGAGTGTAAAAATGAAGTATATAGAATATGGAAAGCATTGTCTTGATACAATTATTCTTCTACACGGCGGTGGGTTGTCGTGGTGGAATTATGAGGATGTAGCAAA